>NZ_CP061292.1:0-638424 GCF_018687475.1 Polynucleobacter sp. MWH-UH24A | reverse complement strand
GTCACCATCACCACCAATCAGTGCTTTGGTTGAGCAAAGCTCTGCGCACAATGGCAACTTACCTTCGGCGAGGCGATTACGGCCATATTTCTCAAATTCAGCAACGCTACCGTTTTTCTCGGGACCGCCACTGCAGAAGGTGCACTTGTCCATCTTGCCGCGTAAGCCAAATGTGCCAGAGCTTGGGAACTGAGGTGCTCCAAATGGGCAGGCATACGAGCAATAGCCGCAGCCAATGCAGGTGTCCTTGTTATGGAGAACCACGCCCTCATCGGTGCGATAGAAGCAATCCACTGGGCAGACTGCCATACACGGCGCATCAGCACAGTGCATACAGGCTACTGAGATCGATTTCTCAGCACCAACGATACCGTCATTAATGGTCACAACCCGTCGGCGATTAACGCCCCAAGGTACCTCGTTCTCGTTCTTACATGCTGTTACGCAACCGTTGCATTCAATACACCGTTCTGCGTCGCAGATAAATTTCATTCTTGCCATAGTTGATCTCCTGACTTTGCGGTGTTAGTTAAGCAGCCTTTTCGATCTGACAGATCGTGGTCTTGGTTTCTTGCATCATGGTGACACGGTCATATCCATAGGTAGTACCGGTATTGACAGCCTCACCACGAACGATCGGATACGCTCCTTTTGGATAAAAATCGAGCAGATCCTTACCTTCCCACCATCCTGAGAAGTGGAAGGGCACGAAAGCAGTATCTGGTGCAACGCGTTCGGTTACCAATGCGCGTACCTTGATCTTGGCTCCGGTTGGCGATTTCACCCAAACAAAATCCCAGTTTTTAATACCGCGCTTGGCTGCTGCACTTGGATTAATCTCCACGAAGTTCTCTTGCTGCAACTCAGCAAGCCATGGGTTTGAGCGAGTTTCCTCACCGCCGCCCTCGTACTCCACCAAACGACCTGAGGTCAGAATAATGGGGAACTTCTCATAGAGCTTATCTTCGATTGCTTTGTTTTGAACTGTCTTAAACAAAGTCGGTAAGCGCCAGAAAGTCTTCACGTCGTCGTGGGTTGGATACTTCGCAACCATGTCTGGACGAGTGCTATAAAGCGCTTCACGGTGAATCGGAATGGCATCTGGGAAGTTCCACACCACCGCACGCGCCTTCGCATTCCCAAATGGGTGGCAGCCATGGTTTTTCATGGTGACACGGATGATTCCACCAGAAAGGTCTGTCTTCCAGTTCTTTCCTTCAGCAGCTTTTTTCTCATCCTCGGTTAGCTCATTCCACCAACCTAACTTCTTCAAGAAAATATGATCGACCTCAGGGTAACCGGTCTTAATGTCGGCACCTTTCGAGAACGAGCCATCCGCAGCCAAGAGGGACTTACCATCCTTCTCGACACCAAAGTTGGCTCGGAAATTACCACCACCATCCATCACGTGCTTGCTGGTGTCATAGAGGTTGGGTGAGCCAGGGTGCTTGAGGGCAGCGTTACCAAAGCAAGGCCATGGCAGTCCAAAATAATCCCCTGCCGTATCGTAGCCACTCACAGGATCTTTACCGCCACGTGAACGCAAGGTCTTTGGATCAAAGACGCTCATCATTCGCATATGCGCCTTTAAGCGCTCTGGGGTATGACCGGTGTAACCAATGGTCCAAACCGCTTTGTTAATTTCACGCAGAATGGATTCGACCTCAGGCTCTTTCCAGTTCTTACCTGCAAACTTGGAATCGAGCATCTTGTAGTTTTTCGAGAGCTCTTTTCCAAAGCCCAAACGGTCAGCAAAGGCTTGCATGAGGACATGGTCAGGAACAGACTCGAAGAGCGGATCAATGACCTTCTCGCGCCACTGCACTGAACGATTCGATGCCGTTGCTGAGCCTGAGCACTCAAATTGGGTTGTGGTTGGAAGCAAATAAACCGCACGATTTTTATTGACCTCTCCTCCTGGAGCAGGAGGCATTGCTGCCATTGCTGCAGTTGCGCTTGGATAAGGATCAACCACAACGAGGAGATCCAATTTATCCATGGCGCGCTTCATATCGAGACCACGGGTTTGGGAGTTTGGTGCATGGCCCCAGAAAAACACGCCTTTGACCGCGGTTGCCTGATCGACCATGTCATCTTTTTCAAGGACCGCATCAATCCAACGGGAGACAGTCGTTCCAGACTTTTCCATCATGTCGGGGGCATAGCGACCCTTGATCCACTCATAATCAACATCCCATACGGTAGCGTAGTGCTTCCACGAACCTGCGGCTAGGCCATAGTAGCCTGGCAGGGAATCGGGGTTAGGACCAACGTCGGTTGCACCCTGAACGTTATCGTGGCCACGGAAGATGTTTGCGCCGCCACCAGAAACGCCAATATTGCCAAGCGCTAATTGCAAGATGCAAGATGCACGAACCATGGCGTTACCAATCGTGTGCTGCGTTTGTCCCATACACCAAACAATCGTTCCTGGACGATTCTTGACCATGGTTTCTGCAACCTTCTTCACTTGCGCCTCTGGAACT
This sequence comes from Polynucleobacter sp. MWH-UH24A, assembly GCF_018687475.1. Classification (NCBI taxonomy): domain Bacteria; kingdom Pseudomonadati; phylum Pseudomonadota; class Betaproteobacteria; order Burkholderiales; family Burkholderiaceae; genus Polynucleobacter; species Polynucleobacter sp. MWH-UH24A. The sequence continues at coordinate 635,938 of NZ_CP061292.1, read as the reverse complement.
CCGCAAGCCGCTTCGACATTTGCAGGAGTCCACTTCTCCATCACCTCTTTACGAATGTCGTCCATTCCAAAGACGCGATCGTTGATGTATTTCTTATCTTCCCATCCATTTTGGAAGACGTGATAAAGCACACCGAAGAGGAATGGGATGTCGGTACCGGAACGAATCCGTACATACTGATCCGATTTCGCCGCAGTACGGGTATAACGTGGATCAACAACGATTACTTTGCAACCATTCTCTTTTGCATGGAGCATGTGCAACATCGACACAGGATGTGCTTCAGCAGCGTTGGAGCCAATGTATAACGCAGTCTTTGAATTCATCATGTCGTTATAGCTATTGGTCATCGCACCGTAGCCCCAGGTATTGGCTACACCCGCAACCGTGGTGGAGTGGCAAATACGTGCTTGGTGGTCGGTATTGTTCGTACCGTAGAACGATACAAACTTACGGAGCAAATAAGCTTGCTCGTTGTTGTACTTGGATGAGCCAATAAAGAAGATGGAATCCGGCGTGTATTTTGAACGCAGATCCTTCATCTTGGCGGTAATTTCATCGAGCGCTTGGTCCCAAGAAATTTTCTGATACTTACCATCGACTAATTTCATTGGGGTCCGTAGGCGGTAGTCGCCATGACCATGCTCCCGTAATGCCGCACCCTTCGCACAGGCGCCACCCATGTTAATGGGGGACTCAAACACGGGGTCTTGACGAACCCAAACCCCATTTTCAACAGTGGCATCAAAAGAACATCCCACAGAGCAGTGGGTACAAACTGTTCGTTTCACTTCAATCTTACCTTTGCCATCGAGCATCGCCTTGGTCTCAGCCGCATTGGCTTTTTGAAGCATGTTCAATTGCGTGGCAGCAATACCAGCACCAACACCAATACCGGAACGTTTTAAGAATGTTCGACGATCCATGGTCGGTACCGCTGAGCGCAGTCCGCGCGAGAGGCTACCGATCAATTGGGATGGAACCCGGCTAGAGGCTGAGGTGGATTTGCGAGTTAGGCTCATGGTGAGACTCCTGCGATGTGCAAATAATAAATTGGTTAGTTCAATAAAAAACGCTCAATTAAACGAGCGTTGTTTGGTAATACTTCTTAATGTGAGCAGTTAAGTGATAGCCATCAGGTTTGGTGGTTACCGCTTCAGCAACATTTTGAACAACGGCTTGCCCTAATGGAGTTTGGGAAGCAACCGCAGCTGCACCAACTGTGACTCCTGCGCCAATAAAAAATGTACGACGCGAGGATTTCGTTTTTTCATTTGCTTCTGGTTTTTTGCTGTCCATAAATATTCCTTTATACGAATATAGTTATTGCATTTCTACTGATTTAGTTTAGAAGAACTGAATTATTTATGTAAGTTTTTGCATGTTTTTTTCGCTAGGACTTACCCTTAAATACCAAAGCTATTGTGTCAATTAAATTTAACTAAACCATATCAAAACTTTGACTTTCGATTGCCAAAAACTCCCGGGTTAAAGCCGAAACTGCTTTGTAGAGATGGGTTTCCGGGTCGGCATCGATAGCGTCACATAAATCGTCATACCAAGCCCGGATGTGATCGTTGAAAAAAACCCTTTGGTTAGTAAGGTTAGAAACGCCCACATCCTCCCCCGCGATCAAGTAACGCATGACTTCAAATAAGGCGGCGATGTGATCCTCGGTTTCCGCGACTGAATCCGATGCTTCCAGTCCAAATTGCAGAAGTGAGCGCCTGATATCGAGAAGTGGTTTTTCATGAAGATGCCCAGCAAGGTAATACGAACCGTATAAAAAAACATTCGGCTTACCCACCCCCAGAAAACTACTGTCGTATTCCGCTTTCCAATCCGCTGCTTTGCTGTTCTTAGCTGCTTCGACCAAATTCATCCAAACATTGGCTAATGGCGCCTGATTATCTTGCGCCTCAGAATTTCCTGAAGCGCTAATTTGGTCAAGAAATATCTGATCCGGTGGCTGAAAAAATAAGTTAGCAAGGAGGCCATACAAGTCGGCACGCGCTAAGTCCTCAGCGAGGCCATCTTGGCTAAGTTCTGGTGTCTGGGGGGTATTTGCTTCGCTCATGAATTTTGTTCACAGTTCTTTTTTCATCATGTCCACAACACGGCAATCGCTACACATCTTCAAACGATCAAGCGCATCACCAGAAAATGCATGATGTGTACCAATACGGCCAAGCATTAATTCGACCATCTTTAGGGTTCCAAATGCTTTTCCACAGCCAATGCAATGAAATGGCTCGGTCTTATTTAGCAAGACTTTTTGCTTTCGTTGTTCGATTGAGCTCAAACGGGGACTTAAGGCAATTGCCTGCTCAGGGCAGGTTTGCTCGCACAATCCGCACTGCACGCACTGTTTTTCAATAAATGAGAGCTGCGGCTCATCGGGGTTATCCAACAAAGCACCCTCTGGGCAAGCTCCCACGCAGGACATGCATAGAGTACAAGCATCTTTATTCACCACAATTGCCCCCAAGGGTGAGTGGGCTGGTAATGGCAACCCCTCGGCGGGCAAAGCCTGAGGAGCAAATTGCAGGAGATGCTCCAAGCTCATTTCAAGGGTCTCGCGCTTTTGGGTAGCTAGTGCAAAACTGGCTGGCGGAGCCATCAATTTTTGGGCTTTACGGGTCAGCAACTCCATCATGACCCGATTGACTGTATCCACGTCTGAGCTTGAGGAGGCCATCATGCAACGCACACGCAAGCCATAGCCTAATGCTTGCGTAATCGAATTGGCTAGATCTGCCTGCTCGGTAAGCGCATTTCGGTATCCAGGGTCTTCGTCACCACTCAGTAGTAAAACAACCTCACCAAAACCATAGGACATGGCCCCAAACCACAAGTCAATTCCGGTAGAGGCAATATGTTCAACGGCAAATGGAATGACAAATGCTGGTAATCCAACAACTTCTTTAGGTTTTGTCCGCGCAGCACGGCCAACGTTCTCCAAAAGAGTAGTGCCGGCCTGTTGGCTATGAATTAATACGGTTGGCGCATTCTGACCAGGCTTCGAGCTACCAATAGTGCTCAAGTACGTTTGTGCCAGTGCTTTGATCTGTCGGCCCTGGTACGCAACGCTTGGAAAGTTGTAGCGCATCGCCCCTGAGGGGCAAACAGTGGCACAGGCGCCGCATCCCATGCAAAGATTGGGATTGACTTCTACCTTACCCTGACCGTCCTTAAACACCGACTGGATTGCTTGCGTTGAACACACATCAATGCATGCGGAGCACCCTACTTTGCCATTACGCCCATGGGCACAAATTTTTTCGGTATACACAAAATACTTTGGCTTCTCAAACTCACCGACCATTCCAAGTAATTGGTTAGCTGCCATTGATTGCTTGAAACGATCTGAGCCGGGAGCAAAATATCCTTGTGGTTTTTGACTAATTTGAATACTGGGATTGGTTTGTAGATCAAGAATCAGATCAAACTCACCCTCACGAGAACGCTCTACTCGATCAAAATTAATTGCGCCGATACCGGCGCATGCAGTAACACATGCACGATGTGACTTGCATTTATCCAAATCAATCTGAAATGACAAATCAATCGCATTTTCAGGGCATACGGCAACGCATGCTCCGCAGCGTGTACACATCTCTGGATCAATGGGATTGTTTAGTTCCCATTTGGCGATAAAGCGCCCTAGATAACCTTCAAGGCTTGTCATCTTTCCGGTAAAAACGGGATAGCTGCGACCAGTAGGCAAAGGACTGGGCTCGGTTGATAAAACATTCACTTCCAATGACTGACCCAGTTGCTCAGCCCAATACAAAGCTTGCTCTCCAGGGCCAATAATTAGGATACGCCCATCGCTGTGATAGTCGACAATTGGAACCGGGTCTGGCTCGGGCAAATCGGTAACCGATAGCAATGCTTTAATTTTTGGATGTGCTTCGGTAGCATTCTTGGACCAACCCGCCATCTCACGAATGTTGACAAATTTAAGGGGCGCAACCAGGGGTTTTTCTGCCTGAGTCGCAAGCTCAGAAAACAGGGCGCGCTCTTGCGTGCAAGCCACCACAATCGGCTCAGACTCATTTAAAGCATTTAAAAACTGTCCAACTTCCTGACGACACAAAGCCGTATGAATGGGCAAACCCAATTCCTTAGGGTCAAGGGGCATACTGCGATTGCAATCGCAGACTAATTTTTTACTCATCACTGTATTAAAGCAAACGCATTAAGAATCTGTTTGATCAGAATTACGTTTAGCCTGTCTCTCTCCAATTGGTATTGTTTCTGGTGCCTTTGGGCTTGTTGCCTCAGATTCTATCTCTATTGGCTGGGTCGCGCTTTTCTGATCAACCAGAGTTGGCTTTGCTGGATTGGATTTAGCCGACTCCGCTGTATGCGAACTGGAAGCAAGCTTTTCGGGTGAATCCTCGACTGGTGTTATCTCAGACTCCGTTTTCTGGATGCTATCAGGATAAAGTTCCTCAGCCGATTTAAATAGACCCAGAAGCTCGGATTGCTGCATACGCTTGAGCATATCCAATGGAATGGGATCTGATTTTGTGTAATCGTCAATATAAATATCGAGGCCATCCATCACATTAAAGTGTGGATCACTGAACATCTTCTTAAGAGCAGCCTGCTGCACTAGAGGATCGACATCGGGGCGCATAAACGCTGAGAAATCAGGTGATTTCACATCGATTTTTTCAACATCATCCAAAGTTGGTGGCGGGGGTTTTGTTTGATCCTGATCAGAGGATAACTTGGTAAGCTCGCGATCTTCATTCTTTGGTACAGGCGTTGGCGTAGTTACTTTTGCAATAGGTGAAGCCGACGGTGTTGGAGTTGTCTCTTCAGTTAGCCCTGCTTTTTTTCGAGACCAGCGGGATAAAAAATTATTTTCAGTCATTAGGGCTCCGCTGGGCGATTGGCACCTTTAAACGAGGCTGGTTTCGCACGCTTCTTGGGTTCTGGTTTGTAATTGGCAGCAACGTATTGGGCTAGGAAGGCCTTCATCTCTTCCTGAAGGGGACTTGTGTCGACTTGCTCACCGCCATCAATCAATCGGGCCGCCTCGTTGTAACTCAACATTAATCGATGGGGTATCGCAAGCCCCGCCCCATCTTCATTATTTACCATCGGCATTGAATTTGGCTCTAGATAAGTCTCAAAATCGGTTTCAAGACGCCACATCACAAACCAGCATGGATTGGGTGAAGTGGAATTTAAATAATAGCCCTCGGCCTCATCCCGAAAAAATTGGAAGTCAAAGCCTGCAAACAACCAAGACTCGCCATCGTCATCTTGCTCTAAAAATCGCCCGACTACCTTGGGGTTAAGTTCTGTCCCCGCTTGTTCCAAAGCGCTACCAAACTGACCGATATCTGGAACAACTTCTATCAAGCGCCAACGATAATTTTGCCAGGGATTATCAATCTTTTCCTTTCGCAGAACGATGGCAAAGCGCATGATGCGATCCCTTTAGGTCTTTTGCACCACAATACTGGGGAACTTGCTAGTCATGTCTTTGCTCAGGTTCGCAATTCGAATGGCAACTTGACGCGCAATGCCTTTATAAATAGCACTAATTGCACCATCAGGATCAGCCACAACGGTTGGTCTTCCCGAGTCCGCCTGTTCGCGAATTGAAAGATTGAGCGGTAAAGCCCCCAAGAAATCCACTCCGTAATCTTGGCACATTTTTTTGCCGCCGCCCTCACCAAAGATATGCTCCTCATGATTGCATTTGGGGCATACGTATGTACTCATATTCTCAATAATGCCGATGATGGGGATCCCCACTTTTTCAAACATCTTGAGGCCCTTACGTGCGTCAAGTAGTGCGATATCTTGAGGCGTAGTAACGATTACTGATCCTGTGACCGGAACCTTTTGTGAAAGCGTTAACTGAATATCGCCAGTACCTGGTGGCATATCCACAATGAGATAGTCCAGGTCACGCCAACGTGTTTGACGTAGAAGTTGCTCTAAGGCCGAGGTGACCATGGGCCCCCTCCAAACCATCGGGTTGTCCTGTTCAATCAGAAAACCAATCGAACTGGCCTGCAAACCATGCCCCTCCATCGGCTCAATCGTATTCTCAGCCAATGACTCTGGACGTCCAGTAATGCCCAACATCATCGGTTGACTGGGGCCATAAATATCAGCATCCAAGATTCCGACCTGAGCGCCCTCAGCAGCGAATGCCAGAGCTAGATTAACTGCGGTCGTTGATTTTCCGACGCCACCCTTACCGCTAGCGACCGCAATAATGTTCTTCACTCCAGGAAGTAACTTCACACCGCGTTGTACTGCGTGTGCAACGATATCGGTGGTGATGGCCACGCTGACATTCTTTACACCGGGAAGCTCTCGAATGGTACTGACCACCAATTGACGAATCAGGTCAATTTGACTTTTGGCTGGGTACCCCAAAACGATATCTAGGGAAACATCTCCCTCATTGACTTTGAGATTACGTACTGATTTTGAACTCACAAAATCAATTTGAGTATTCGGATCTTTTACCCCTTTTAGGGCCTGTTGAACCTGTTCCGTACTAACCGACAATTTTGTCTCCTTAAAGCGTTTTAATGCAAGAAATATGTTCTTTAAAGCTGATCATAACGGGAACTAAAAGAAATTTCCCAAGCTGGAAATTAATTAGGTTTGTATTTCTTGTATTTCAGCTCAATATCACCGTAATAGGCCTTCGTATCGGACTTCGTATTATCCGTATCCGTCAAAAGCGCAATACCAATCACATTGCCTGGAGCATAGCCATAGGCGGCTTGGTAATCCGCAGTCAAGTCTCTGCTGTGCTTGCGCCACTGCCCTAAGTTTTCTTTTCCCACATCCACCGCAATCATTTTGATCCGATTGGTATACGAATTGGGCTTGATTTGATTGAGCTGTCCGTTGGGTGACCAGATATACATCAGCGTTGCGTAGGGCATCTCTTGACCACTCATGATTTGTGCAAGCTCGCCTACCATTTTATCTTTCATGCTCAATTTAGATTGATCGCCATCAAACGCCACTAATATCCGCAAAGGTGCATCATCAGCATATCGATCTAGATTATTTGCCTTATCAAGAGTCCCGGTCGCTTTCCATTGCCACTCAAGCCATAAATGTTGCGATGGGCGTGGTTTGAGTTTTACAGCCAATCCCGATGACGATTTTTTTGCATTGGCACTGAGCACCGTTCGGCCCTGATAATTTTCGAGACGATAGACCGTATTCTTTTTATAGGGTGCCACTCGATAAAAACTCCAACCTCGCAAAGGTTCATTTACTGACTGCTCTGAAAATTTCGCAATCTCCTCACGAGGAACTAAGGGATCTAATTTTTCTGCGCCAGACTGATTAGAATCGGAGCCCGTTGCTGCGCATCCCAGCATCAAGATGCTCAGAAGAAAATAAAGAATGCGATTAAGAAATGATTTAGCCATGATGCAATGCATTATCGTAGAGCTTTTATGACCATGCAGAATGAATAAAAATCTCTGGTTTTTAACCCTAGCTCAAGGGCTTTATCTCACCAATAACGTTACCTTTATTGCCATCAATGGCTTAGTGGGTTTTGCGCTGGCGCCAGAACCTTGGCTGGCGACCCTACCGGTTATGGCCTATGTTGTGGGAAGTGCATTGGCCACCACCCTCGTGGCCAAAGTTCAACGACGCTTGGGTCGTAAACGCTCATTTCAGATTGCTTTATTAGTCGCCTTCTTTTCATCACTCGTGTGTGCCTTTGCAACGCTTGAGAAACAATTTTGGCTTCTGAACCTTGGCACAGTGATTGCTGGGTTTTATAACGCCAATGCCCAACTCTATCGGTTTGCGGCCGCTGAGCTTGCCGATAAAACAGCCAAAGAGAAAGCCATCTCATGGGTGCTTGCTGGTGGAATCTTGGGAGCTGTTCTAGGACCCAATATGGCAAGCTGGACGCGGGATTGGTTCATGCAACCATTTGCGGGGGCTTACATCACTTTAGCCGGTGTTGCCCTAATTGCGATTGGGGTCGTTAGTCAAATTCATTTTCCTGAAAAGCGCGTTGATCCAGAACAAGAGCCTGGTCGGCCTCTTTCTGAAATCATGCGCCAGCCCTTATTTATTGTTTGCACTCTAACTGCAGCACTTGCCTACGGTGTGATGAACTTACTCATGGCAGCCACACCATTAGCCATGGAAGCCTGTCAATTTAGCTTTGATAAAACGGTATGGGTTCTCGAGTGGCACGTGATTGGCATGTTTGCTCCGGGATTTTTTACCGGCACCCTCATTAAGCGGATCGGTGTGATATGGGTGTTACGTATGGGGGTAGCGCTCAATATTGCCTGCGTCATGATTGCACTCTCTGGAATTACCTTTTTTCATTTTTTGACTGCGCTATTTTTACTCGGAGTGGGTTGGAACTTTCTATTTACTAGCAGTACGACATTAGCCCTTGAGGCTTATCGCCCATCGGAACGCGATAAGGCCCAAGGCGCAATTAATTTCTTTGTATTCCTTGCAACTGCTTTGTCAGCGCTAAGCTCTGGGGTTCTAATTACGACGCAAGGCTGGACTCTTCTGAACTTAGGATCGATTGTTCCGCTCACGATCATTGCCCTTGCCCTGATTTGGCTTGGAATTCAGCGCAAACCGACACGAGTACAGCCCCTTTAAAATACGATCATGAACTCTCCAACAACATCACTACCGGCAGTTGGTTTTATTGGTACTGGCATCATGGGTAAGAGCATGGCTTTACATCTGTTGAAAGCCGGCTATCCATTGCATCTTTTTAACCGCTCTCCCGAGAAAGCAAAAGCATTAGTTGAGCAAGGTGCGATTTGGCATTCTTCGCCAAAAGAGTTGGCTGCTCACTGTGATGTGATCATCACGATCATTGGCTACCCAAAGGATGTTGAGGAGGTTTATTTGGGGGTCGATGGTATTTTAGCTGGCGCAAAGCCAAACTGCATTGCCATTGATATGACCACCTCAAGTCCGGCATTAGCTGTGCGTATAGCTCAACTTGCTCGTGAACACCAAGTCTTTGTTCTTGATGCGCCGGTATCTGGTGGCGATATCGGTGCCCGAGATGCACGTTTGTCGATCATGGTCGGTGGCGAGCCAAGCGCATATGAATGTGTTTTACCCATCTTCCAATGCATGGGTAATAACATTGCCCTCCTGGGGCCCGCAGGATCTGGTCAACATGCCAAACTCTGCAATCAAATTGTGATTGCCTCTACCATCATGGGGGTTTGTGAAGGTATTCGCTACGCCCAAGCAGCAGGACTTGATGCCTTAGCCGTTCTCAAAGTTATTGGGAGCGGTGCTGCAGGTGGAACTCAGCTCAATGTGCAAGGACCGCGCATGATCAAGGGCGACTTCGCCCCAGGGTTCATGGCTGAGCACTTTGTTAAAGACATTGGCCTAGCAATTGAGTCTGCCGAGCAAATGGGGCTTCATTTACCTGGCTTAGAGCAAGCGAAGCAACTCTACCAACTCATGCTCGATGATGGGATGGCGCGCGATGGCTATCACGCACTGTACCAACTGTATCTCGCCAATAAAGTCTGACGTTCTATGTCATCACTAATTGCCAAGCAAACACCGCATGCTTGGGCATTTATTCTGATTGCGCTCGGCACAATTATCCATCTAGTATTAGGTTTTACTACCGAGCTGTCGGTTGATGAGGCGCATTACGCCTTGTACGCAGATCGTCTCGCCTGGAGTTATTTTGATCACCCACCGCTAGTGGGATGGATTCAGTGGCCACTCGTAGCCATCAACGCACCCGATGGTATTTTGCGACTAATCCCGATTGTGCTGTGGATCGTATCGTGCACGATGGTCTATCAAATTGCCGAGCAAGTATGGAATTTTTACCATTCGCAAACGCAGCCTCAGTCATCCTCACGCGCGGGATTATTTGCTGTGGCCATCATTGTTTTCGCACCCTTACCGCATGTGCTTGCTGTCGGATTGGTCCCTGACTCGCTATTAACACCTCTTGCCCTCGGTATTTTATGGATGGCTTTGCGATGGATTATGCAAGATGGTCACTATCGATTTTCCCAATGGATTCTGTTGGGAGTGTTGTTTGGATTGGCTGGACTGAGTAAATACACTGCTGTTTTATACGCACTGGCATTTAGCATCGCTTGCTTGAGTGTCCCACGGTGGAGCACCCTTAAGAATCCAGGCTTTTACATTGCTATTCTGATTGCACTAGTTGTGATCAGCCCAGTCATTTTATGGAATGCTACCCATGACTGGATCTCATTTCGTTATCAAATTGACCATGGTGCCGGCGGTACCTGGCAATGGCGCCGAGTTGCCGCCTTTATCGGAATTCAAATTGGTGTATTTGGATTTCTACCCCTCCTCGGCTCATGGAGCGTACTGCGCTGGTCATCGACCCAGTCTTCGGTGAAATTGGCAATGTTATTCGTCTTCTTCGCACTTCCCTTTGCAGTATTTGCTGTTTTATCCGGAGGTGGTGGTTTACCGCATTGGACAATGCCGGCTTGGTTTTGCTTGGCCCCTCTAGCAGGTATTGGTCTTGCGCTTTGGTGGGAGCAAGGCAAGCGTTGGCTGATCAGTTTATTTTTAGCAATCCAAGGGACTCTGGTTGCAGTAGGACTAACACTCGTAATGACTGCTGGCTATCCGATTGCGAATCAGATGAAATCGAATCCCCTCGCTGATTTATATGGCTGGCGCTCCGCATCAACCCTTGCCAATCTCTTGGTTAAAGAACTAAAAGCGAGCGGCATCGCAGTCCAAAATTGGAGCTTAGCAAGCCGAGTGGCTTGGTACGCCAGACCGACTTCGGTTTTTGTATTGGATGATCAATTTGATCAATTTGATTTGTGGTTTGGATCCTTGCCTGAGGGATCAAATGTGATTTTGCTCAATTGGTCACAAATGTCTTTTAAACCTCCAGTGGGCGAAGGTCAATTTCGGACCTGCCGCCCCCTAGATCGACTTAGTATTGGTCATATGGGTGAGGCACTTAGCCAGTTTGAGCTCAGTTATTGTCAGGGTTGGGGCGGAAAGGCGAATCCGCAACGCGAGGCGTTATCCTTACGCCCATGAGTGCCTCATGGAAAACAGTCCTTAAAAAGAGTTGGCCCACCATTCGGATCATTCTGTCGATTGCTCTTTTATGGAAAGCAACGAGTGGTATTGATTGGAAAACCCTATTTGAATCCGAGCTGCAGCTAGAAGCCCAATGGCTGATCGCTGGAGCGCTTTGCATCACTGCTGCTTTCGTATGCGGCGGCCTGCGTTGGGGTTTGTTTATGCGACGCGCAGGCTTTCAAGGCAGCCTGCCGGGATATATCGGGCTGTATTTCTCGGGAGGCTTAATTAATCAAGGTTTACCCAGTACTTTAGGGGGCGACAGTTATCGAGCCATTGCCGGTACGCATTTAACCCGTAGTGGACAAATCGGTCAACAACATGAACTGACAAAAGAGCTGTCTCACGCTGAAGAATTAGCAAAACAGAGTCCCAAATTACGACTGGGATTTGCGATGACCCTCTTAGATCGCGTTGTCGGTCTCATGGGAAACAATATCTTAGGTGGCATTGGTTTGGTATTGGGTGGCGCCACTCTCGCTTCTTGGGGAACTGAGTTGGGGTATTGGGTTTTAACACTGATGCTTGGCGGCGGCGCTCTATTGGCTTTTGCATTAAGTTACCAGCCGCTGATGGCAATGATTCAGAGGCTCTTGGCGCGCTTTGCGCTTGATCATTCCTTGCCAGGGATTCGGTTTGCCTTTGCTTGGCCAACCAATATCGGTCAGGCTATTTTTGCGGTCGGTATTCATTGTTTTAATATTTTGGCGCTTGGCTTTTGCTTAAAGGCCTATGGCGCCGATGTACCCACCGAAGCCCTCATGATTGGATTGCCAGCATTGAGTTTATTGCTGATGTTGCCAATTAGTATCTCGGGTTGGGGTTTGCGTGAAGCGACATTAGCCTCGGTGCTTGCCTTATGGGGAGTTAGCCCATCCTTGACCGTTTTGGGTTCAATTAGTTATGGCGCCATCACCTTGATATGCGTCCTCCCGGGCGCTTATCAACTGCTCAAACGGAAGTAGGTCCTGCTCAGCATAAAATACAGTCTTCGACTGTTAGGAAAATAGAATGGCAATCAGCGTTAACGCAATGCGAACCATTGATCACTGGGCCGGTGTGCCACTTTGCGCACTTGCCAGTCCGATCGTAGCCTTATTTGATTTGATTGCAAAACCATTCAGAAAACCAGGTCCTCCCAAGCGACTACTATTTATTGAGCTTTCTGAAATGGGCAGTGCGATCTTAGTTGATCCTGCGATGCGTAAAGCACAAGCAAATGGTGCTGAGATTTATTTTTTAATCTTTAAAAGTAATGCAGCGAGCTTGGGTTTACTCAATACTGTAAACCCCAAGCATATTTTTACGATTGACTCATCAAGTCTTTGGAAGTTAGCACTTGATACCTTGGGATTTTTGATTAAAGCCCGCTTTTATCGTATCGATACTGTCATTGACCTAGAACTCTTCTCGCGCTTTACGGCTTTGTTAACTGGCTTATGTGGAGCAAGACAGCGAGTGGGGTACGATATTTTTCATGGTGAAGGTTTATGGCGTGGCACCATGCTGACACGTAAAGTGCATTACAACCCCCATATTCACATTGCGAAGAATTTCATTTCCTTGGTATATGCTGCTTTTGCTGAGCAACAAGAATTGCCATTTAGCAAAATTACAATTTCTGATGATGAGATCCGTCTTGCCCAAGCGGTCATTGATCCTAGCGTTAAACAAAACTTGCAGATCCGGATTGAGAATTTGGCTCAACAAGCCCTCATTCCATTCAAAGTGGGTCAGCAGCGCATCATTTTGATTAATCCAAACGCAAGTGATTTATTACCCCAGCGACGTTGGGCGCCTGAACGGTTCTCAGAGTTAATTGTGACGGTTCATCAGCACTATCCCGACGATTTAATCTTGATCACAGGTTCGCCCGCGGAACATACCTATGTGGAGGGTGTGCGTCTGGCGGCCAATGTAAAGCGAGCGCTCAATTTTGCGGGCCATGTTCGCTTCTCTGAGCTTCCCGCTCTGTATACACTTGCACATGCCATGGTTACCAATGACTCGGGTCCTGGACACTTCTCATCCGTTACCGCTTTACATACCGTTGTACTCTTTGGGCCAGAGACCCCAGCCCTCTATGGCTCACTTGGTAAATCGATTCCGATTACTGCTAATCTCGCCTGTTCACCGTGCGTCAGTGCTGCTAACCATCGCAAGACACCGTGCCAAGATAATGTTTGTATGAAATCCATCTCGGTGACTGAGGTAATGAAGCAATTGGCTGTGCAGATTGCTGCGGCCGATCACGTGCGCGCGTCATAAGGATGCCCATGTCACTGGGTCGCGCCTGGGCAGTTCCGCTTCTGCCCCTTCTCCTGTGGCTTGTATTGGTAGTGAGTGGACAAGAAGTTCAGCTCTTTCTGTGGATGAATCAGGCTGCGCAAATCCTACCGAACTGGGTGTGGGCATGGTTTACGTTCTTAGGTAATGGCTGGGGAGTATTTGCCCTATGCTTTCCACTACTCTTAATTGCCCCGCGACAACTCTGCGCGGCTCTCCTTGCAGGTAGCTTTGCTGCCATTATCAGCCTTATCCTAAAACCATTGATTAATTTACCCAGGCCCGCTGGTGTACTAGCCGAGAGTAGTTTTACGATTTTGGGTAACCCTCTGCTTCAACATGCGCTACCTTCTGGTCATACCCTCACGGTGTTCTCCGTAGCGAGTGCACTGTATTTTGCCACTACACCAGCGCGTCGTAATTTACTTCTAGTCTTGTTTGTCATAGCCGCTCTGACTGGTATCTCACGCAGCGCTGTAGGCGCCCATTGGCCTGGTGATATTTTGGTCGGGTCTGCCCTAGGCATTTGGTGTGGCCTGATTGCCAGTCGTTTAATGGCCCATATAAAGAATCAATACCTAACCCCAACAAGTCTCATTCCGCGGATCATTGCGGTTGCTGGAATCGTAGAGCTCTATATCTTACAAACCACGGTCTTGGATTTTCCGCATAACCAACTTTTGCAATACCTCGGTAGTGCACTCGTTCTAATCACACTGCTGGCGTTTGTGATGCGCCAAAATAAGCCGCAATCCAATGTTTAGTTATCGCCACGCATTTCATGCGGGTAACCACGCCGATGTTTTAAAACACTTAGTACTGATTCATAGCGTGCAATACCTGCAAGAGAAAGATGCGGCAGTGATGTTGGTTGATACTCATGCAGGTGCTGGTATCTATTCGCTACGCGATGGTTATGCGGCTATTAGCCAAGAGTGCCAAGGAGGGATCGACCGCCTATGGAAAAGTCCGGAGTTTGATCAACCTGACTTTAGAGGGTATCGGGAGGCAATTGATCATTTCAATTCCAAAGATGCATTGAATGTATATCCCGGCTCTCCATTTATCATGGCGCACCTCCTGCGCCCTCAGGATCGCCTACGATTATTTGAGCTCCACCCAAGCGATATTGGTGTTTTACAAACCAATATTGCGATCTTAGGTAATCGATCGCAAATTGATGTACGCCAACACGATGGTTTTTTGTCCCTAAAGTCCTTATTGCCCCCACCAAGCCGTCGGGGTTTGATCCTGATGGATCCATCGTATGAGCTCAAGTCGGATTACCGATCACTCGAAGCTAGCTTAAGTGAAGCTTTAGAGCGATTTGCAACTGGCGCCTATCTGATTTGGTATCCCGTCTTACAACGCCCAGAATCCAAGCAACTGATCAAGCGCTTGCGCGCTTTATCTGAGCAATTTCAACGACCGTGGCTAAGAATCGAACTGCGTATCGCACACTCAGTTGGTGAGAAACGACTTCAATCCAGCGGGGTATGGGTGATTAATCCAGTTTGGACCTTGGCGCCCTTTTTAAAAAGAACTTTGCCGATCTTACAAAGGGTCTTAGGTGAAGATACGGGAGCAACGTTTGACTTAGAAACTAGTAGTCCAACATAACTTCATTACGCCGCAGAAAAGGAATGCTCCAGGGCGGGTTATACCGCGCCAGTTGCGGCTCACCTAATGGAGTCAGATTTTTAGACTTCATCCACGCCTTCAGTTCCGCTGTTTTCTCTTGCGTCTTCTCTTGCGAGTTAAACCCAGTAAAACTAATCACCGCTTTATGGTGCGCCGGGATCTCTTTGAGCTTAACCTCAGGGCTGAGTGGTGTCGGTAAGGTAGCTAAGGTGTACTGACTCGGCATCACAAAGAACATGCGCCATTGATTAGGGCCCGCTTGATTTTCCATCGTCACCGGTGCGGTCATCGCAATCTTCTCACTGGCAGGTTCCATCGTTACCGGAACGGTCATCGCGATCTTTTGATTCGACTTTGCATCAGTGGATGCGTTTGCTTTTACTTGATTCTTACCGAAAATATATCCGGCAATTAAACGAAACCCCTTACTACCCGCTTCACTCATGTCGCCGTCCACAGTGACCTCGGCAATAATCATGGGGGCATATTGGCGTAACTCAAATGGAGCAGCGCTTTCAATCACGGTGTATTTTGGTTCTTCAAGCGCCATGAGTGGGGTAGATACCAAAAAAATTAGGCTGGAGATAATTGCTTGTCGTGCACGTTTTACCATTTTCCTTCCAATACAAATCCTTTTAAACTCGCTTGAAGATTGACTTGGGCACCGACGGGTAGCGTTAATTTATCAGCCACATGACCGAATGGTAACCCAGTAAGTATCGGGATTTTCTTCGTCAAGCGCTCTCGGACATACTTGAGCGCACTATCCAATTGGTAACCACGATCGACTTCGTATAAACGGTATTGATTAAAGTGCCCAAAAATAATAGCTTGCTGACTCGTAAGCACTCCAGCCTCATGAAGCTGCAAGAGCATTCGTTCAATGCGATAGGGATGCTCATTCACGTCTTCAAGAAATAAGATCCCACCCTGAATGTGCTTTGCATTCGGAAAATAAGCGGTTCCCAACAGAGTAGTGAGAATACTGAGATTACCGCCCCAAAGCATCCCCTGAATATTTTGGGAGAGATCGACTTCACCAGCATAGTGCTGAATATCGGGTACTGCTACGCTCATGCGGCGCGACTGAATCGCAGTTTGGAAGTGGCGCCAGGTAAAGGCGCTCGGGGTCTGTGGCTCACCATACTCATTTAGTGGACCAAAATCATAATTGAGCATCGGCCCAGCTAAACTCATTGCCCCAGTTTTAGCAAGTAATCCCAAATGGAATCCAGTGAAATCGCTATGACCACAAATCTGCAAACCTTGCTTTACTGATATTGCAATGTCTTTCCAGTTAATCGCATCAAGAAGACGATGTAGGCCATAGCCACCCCGAACCGCCATGACCATGTCATTCGGATCAATCGTGGGAATTAAATTGATCTCGGCTAAACGCTCTTGGTCCGTACCCGCAAAACGCTCAAATACTCGCTCAGTACATGCCGCGTTATGCACCACTACACCCTGCTCCTTAAGCCAGCGCAAGCCAGCTTCTGGGCTGCGCATATCGGGACTTGCGCCAGACGGGGCAATTAAATGAATCTTCATGAACGTCGTTGTTTAAAAAACTCTTTTAGTAAGTTGCCACATTCATCCGCTAAAACGCCACCCTCAATTTCAGTTTGATGATTAATCGCTTTCAGGTCAAAGAGGTTAGCGACGCTACCGGCCATTCCTGTTTTGGGATCAGTTGCACCAAACACCACACGCTTGACTCTAGCATGAAGGATAGCCCCACAGCACATTGCACAAGGTTCCAATGTTACGTAAAGGGTTGATTGGGGAATTCGGTAGTTCTCGAGTGATTTAGCTGCCTCCCGAATCGCCATCATTTCTGCATGGGCACTGGGGTCGTGTAACCCAATTGGCTGGTTGTAACCTTGACCAATGACCTGATCGTCAAATACGAGAACCGCACCCACCGGAACCTCGTTACATGCTGCTGCCTTTTGAGCTTGCAAAATGGCAAGACGCATAAACGATTCGTCTTGTGGCGATACCATCAGTCCTTAAGCCACTCGAACAGGATAATCAGCCCAGCAATTGGGGGTTTCGTAGAGCCGCACACTAAAAAGTGAAAGTTTTCCTTGGGTCTGTGCAGCAAAAATCGGTGCCAAACGATCAAAGGCAAACTTGACTAAGTTCTCAACCGTTGGCACATCATCCAACACCACAGTTTTATGATCTGGCAAACTTTCTAAGAATTGAACCAGTAAAGTATCTTGCTTAGCAACCAAAAATGCATGATCCCAGGGCTCAACCAAATGGGTCAAAGCAATGCGTTTGACATCACCAAAGTCAATCACCATCCCATCATCGGCTTTCCCACGACTTTCATGGACGGGGCCTTGAACAGTTAACTCAATTGCATAACGATGACCGTGCAAGTGGCGGCATTGCCCGCCATGATTAGGAATGCGATGACCCGCATCAAATTCCAAGCGACGTGTAATCGTGAGTTGCTGCATTACCGAATTCCGATCATTTTGTGGGTTTGCACGCTTAAGCGCCATAGCGGATGCTTTTGGCACAGTTCAACCGCGAAGGCCATATTGTCGCTTAGATTGGGGCCATCCATCGCTTGAATGTAACGATGACGAAAATCCATTGCCTCAAAGCGATGCAAAACCGACTCAATGGGTTGGTGCCCAACTTGAGGAACCACCAACTTAATTTCATGGGCTTGCTTCACAATCAAATCAGCCCCAGCCTTAGGACTTAAGCAAACCCAATCTATTCCTTTGGGGACCGCAATTGTGCCATTCGTTTCAATCGCGATCTCAAATTGCTTGGCATGCAAGGCCTTGATTAAAGGCTCATCAAGCTGCAATAACGGCTCTCCACCGGTCATGACCACATAGCGATAACGATGGGTTCTCATCGAATCAATCCAGGCGTTTTCAATGGCCTGTGCAAGCTCCTCGGGACTCGCGAACTTACCGCCCCCAATGCCGTCGGTTCCGACAAAATCCGTGTCGCAAAACTGGCAAATGGCTGATGATCGATCTTCCTCGCGCCCAGACCACAGATTGCAACCCGCAAATCGGCAAAATACAGCAGCGCGCCCGGCCTGAGCACCCTCGCCCTGCAAGGTTGAAAAAATTTCTTTAACCGAGTACATGAATAGAGATTACTTCCACGCAATGAGTTCCCAGCGCAGATAGTCTTCTTTAATGGATCCGGACCAACCGCTCATACCCAACCAAAGGTACTCACCAAAACTTTCGCGCACAACCCAACGGCCAATTTGTGGGGCAAACCAAATTTGATCGCGTCGATTACTGGCCAATCTAAACCAATCATCGCTTTGGAAATTATCCGCCGTACTCACGTAGTAGAGAGCATCAAACTCACCAGCTTGTGTTTTAATCCGATTCCATGCATTTGCTTGAATGGTTAGGCCCCAATAGAAATCATTGTCTGGAACTCCCAGCACTTGATAGCGGGTCCGGTAAAAACCAGACCAACCGGGCTTGAGTTCTTGCGGCCAAAGGGGTACAACCTTAGTAAACCGTTGTGGCGGGGTCCAGTGAGGATCTTGCAAAATCATTCCCCAAGGCACTTGAATCTCATCAGGTAGCTTACCTAGTTTTTTACCCTCTCTGGTAATTTGCACTTTTGGGCCGACTGAGACCACGGTCTCGGTCAAAATATCAACCAACTCGCCATTGAAAACATTGCGAACTTCATAGATCCACTGCTGCCCCACTGCCGGCGCTCGAACAACTGGAGCAACCTGAGGTGGCGCAATCTCAGTCTTTGGGATGTGAGATACCGAACCCAGGCATGCGGTCAACAACAAACTAGCGATGGCAGTGGTTGCACTTCGCCAAGAAAGGTATTTAAATAACATGCGTGTTACTTCCAAGAACGCAATTGCCACGCGGTGCTGTTCTCGAGTAATACCCCACCAATTTGGCCCTGAATTTGATAGGAGCCAGAAGACTCGCGCGCAACCCAACGTCCAATTTCTGGGGCAAACCAAATGATCTCGTGACGAATGCAATCCACCTTATTGGCATCGTCACTCTGAAAATTTATTAGATTTTGATAGCGCAAACAGGTGAACTCGCCAGCTGGAACTTTAAGCTTTTCCCAGCCCGCACAATACATGTACTGCTGCCAACCAAACGAATTATCTGAATATCCCGCAATTGAATAACGAGTCGTGAATTGCTTACTCCAATTAGCCTGCATTTGCTCAGGCCAGAGAGGAATCGCAGGGCCATAGTTCAGAATACGACCCCAATGCGGATCCGTTGTAATCATCCCCCAGGACGATTGAATCTCACTGGCAAGATTTGCGCCGTCGCGATTGCTGCGAGAGATCGTAACTCCTGGCCCCACAATCTCAATACGCTCGGTTACCACATCAAGTAACCGACTTGAGAATGTATCGAACTGCGAGTAGATCCATTCCTGACCTAATTGGGGCGAGCGCACACTGGGTATTTTCTTAGGAGCGGCAACTGGGATGCCGCGATCAAAGGTTGCCGTTGCGCAACCCAGTGGAGCTAAAGCAGCTGAACTAATAACAAGGCGACGTAGGGGGTTCATAGAAACTCCTTAGAACAAAAATAGCTATTCCCACTCGATCGTGGATGGTGGTTTACCACTGATGTCAAAGACCACGCGATTGATACCGCGCACTTCATTAATTATGCGATTCGATACTTTGCCAAGCAGTTCGTGTGGCAGATGCGCCCAATGCGCAGTCATAAAGTCCTGGGTTTGCACTGCGCGTAGTGCAACAACATATTCATAGGTCCGACCATCCCCCATGACCCCAACCGATTTCACAGGCAGAAAGACTGCAAACGCCTGACTCGTCAGTGCGTACCAAGATTGCTTGGTATTTGGATCAATCGCATTGCGAAGTTCTTCGATAAAGATGGCATCCGCTCTGCGTAAAAGATCCGCAAACTCCGGTTTGACCTCTCCTAAAATCCGGACGCCCAGTCCTGGTCCTGGGAAAGGATGGCGATCCACCATCTCCTTTGGTAAACCTAGTTCTACACCCAGGGCTCGCACTTCGTCTTTAAATAACTCGCGCAATGGCTCCAGAAGTTTGAGGTGCATGTCCTCTGGCAATCCCCCAACGTTGTGATGACTCTTAATCGTATGGGCACTATTTTTACCCTTACCTGCCGACTCAATCACATCGGGATAAATCGTACCTTGGGCAAGCCACTTCGCATTTTTGATCTTGCCAGACTCGCGCTGAAATACCTCAACAAATTCTTTGCCGATAATTTTGCGCTTTTGCTCTGGATCGGTCACACCCTTTAACTGAGATAGGAACTCATGCGCGGCGTCCACATGAATCACTTTGACTCCCAAGTTTCGGGCAAACATATCCATGACCATCTTGCCTTCATTAAGCCTAAGCAAGCCATGATCAACAAATACACACGTCAGCTGAGGTCCAATGGCTCGATGAATCAGTGCTGCAGCCACACTCGAGTCCACGCCACCCGAAAGTCCCAAAATTACTTCGTCATTGCCAACTTGCGCTTTAATCTTCGATACCGCTTCAGCAATGTAATCCCCCATCACCCAATCAGCCTGGCATTGGCAAATCTCATGTACGAAACGATTTAGGATCTCTTTACCCTTTAAGGTGTGGGTTACCTCAGGATGGAATTGCAAGCCATAAAAATGCTTC
The DNA here is from genome assembly GCF_018687475.1 of Polynucleobacter sp. MWH-UH24A. Lineage (NCBI taxonomy): Bacteria > Pseudomonadati > Pseudomonadota > Betaproteobacteria > Burkholderiales > Burkholderiaceae > Polynucleobacter > Polynucleobacter sp. MWH-UH24A. Next base: position 615,225 of record NZ_CP061292.1, on the reverse strand, counting down.
TCTTCATTAGCCATTCCTGCAATCGGGCATGAGGACGTTGAGGCCATTAATTTAAATCCGGATGGCAACTCGGTCACCGAGTCACCGTGACTCATCCACACTTTTAGAATTCCATGCCCTTCGGCTGTGCGGTGGTCTTCAATATTGTTCAGTAAATCCGTATGGCCGCGGGCTCGTACCTCGGCATATCCAAACTCACGCGCTTTGCCCAATGACTCTGCCGAGGCAACCTGACCACCTAATTGGGCGGCCATCGTTTGCATGCCATAACAAATACCAAGGACTGGAACATTCAGCTGAAAAACGATCTCTGGAGCTCTGGGGCTGTTAGGCTCCGTCACTGAGCTTGGTCCACCCGAGAGAATGATCCCTTTACAGCGACGTTCTTTTACAAATGTTTTGATTCGTTCAGGATCCGAGTCATAAGGCCAGATTTCAGAATAGACCTTTGACTCTCGCACACGGCGGGCAATTAATTGCGTAACTTGCGAACCAAAATCAAGAATCAGAATCGTATCGTGCACAGTTTTGCCCAAGCGACTCTTAATCAACGTGATAGTTAGGGGCTTCCTTCGTGATCTTCACATCATGGACATGCGACTCTCGCACACCCGCAGAAGTAATCTCCACAAAACCGGCCTTCTCATGCAACTGGGTAATGGTTGTGCAGCCACAATAGCCCATCGACGAACGAATGCCGCCACTCAGTTGATGCAAGATACTTAGGACGCTTCCCTTATATGGCACTTGCCCCTCGATTCCCTCGGGGACCAATTTCTCGGCATTGGCAGCACTGATATCTTCTTGGAAGTAGCGATCGGCGGCACCATCGGCCATGGCGCCTAAGGAGCCCATGCCGCGATAACTCTTGTAGGATCGCCCTTGGTATAAAAAGACCTCGCCAGGCGCCTCTTCCGTTCCAGCAAACATACCTCCCATCATCACGCTATTGGCACCGGCGGCCAGGGCTTTCGCAACATCTCCGGAGTAGCGTACTCCGCCATCTGCAATCAATGGAATACCAGTTCCCTTTAGGGCATTGGCAACATTTACCACTGCTGTAATTTGTGGGACGCCGACACCTGCCACAATTCGGGTAGTGCAAATAGAGCCGGGACCAATGCCCACTTTCACACCGTCTGCCCCATGGTCAGCAAGTGCTTTCGCAGCATCGCCAGTCGCAATATTGCCGCCGATGACTTGTACTTGAGGATAGTTCTGCTTGACCCACTTCACCCGATCGAGAACGCCTTGGCTATGGCCATGCGCAGTATCGACCACAATGACATCAACGCCAGCCTTGACCAGCAGCTCAACGCGCTCGTCATTATCGGAACCAACGCCGACAGCAGCGCCAACGCGTAATTTTCCTTCGCTATCTTTAGCGGCGTTCGGATGCTCGGTAGCTTTCAAAATATCTTTCACGGTAACCAAACCACGTAACTCGAAAGCGTCATTGACAACCAATACGCGCTCCAAGCGGTGCTTACTCATGAGTCGTTTAGCATCCTCAAGACTCGCGCCCTCCTTCACAGTGATGAGTCGCTCACGCGGAGTCATCTTTGCTTTTACGGTCGCATCTAAATCTTCTTCAAAACGAAGGTCGCGATTGGTGATAATGCCAACTACCGTTTTCCCCTGAAGTACTGGGAATCCTGAAAATCCATGCTCCCTCGATAAAGCAATCACTTGACGCACGGTCATCTCAGGAGAAATCGTGATTGGGTCGCGTAAGACTCCCGACTCAAAGCGCTTTACCTTGGCCACCTCTTTGGCTTGCTCAGCCGGCTTTAGATTTTTATGAATGATTCCGATACCACCCTCACTTGCCATGGCAATCGCGAGTCTGCCTTCGGTCACTGTATCCATCGCAGCAGATACCAAGGGAATGTTGATCGTAATCTCGCGAGTTAATTGGGTGACCAAGCTGGTGTCACGAGGAAGGACGGCCGAATAAGCCGGCACAAGGAGCACGTCATCAAAGGTCAGTGCTTTTTGTATGAGTCGCATGCAAAACCCCTAGTCGCAAAATCCGATTATAAAGGTTCTGCGTCGAAGGCTCCTTCAGGGCCTGGGTTTTGCTGCCTGGCGGCGCAGCGCTTTCGCTTTTAGAAGGCTGTCTTTGTCCCGATTGGCCTTCTTTCGCCTAGCCGATTTAGGGTCAATCAGTAATGGTGCATAGAGCTCTAAACGGTCCCCGGCATAGAGTGGGCTGTCCCAATCCTTTCGCTTACCAAATACTCCATAACACCCCTTACGGCTAATCGCTGGATCGTCTTGATTGTTAGCGATACCCAAGATTTGAAGCGCCCAACCCACCGTGGGCTTTTGGACATCATGGAATGGAAGGTGATGAATTTCCAGTAATGGCGGATCCTGGCGCGCATCGCATAAAAGTATTTCCATGGATTTAGCTTTAGTGGCCATACAGTTGCTCCGCTCGCTTTACAAAACAGTCCACAAAGGTACTGGCGATATAAGAAAACACCGGACCGATGATCTTATCTAGGATCACGCTTTTAAACTCCCAGTGCAAATTAAACTCAATCTTGCATGCATCTTCACGTAAGGGAATGAAGCGCCACTGCCCAGTGAACTTTTTAAATGGACCATCGACAAACTGCATATCAATCGAATCGGGACGATGGTTTGTGTTCCGAGTATGAAAGAACTGCTCAATGCCTTTGAAGTGGATCTTGATTTTGGCATCAAGCACCGTCTCGGTTTGCTCGTAAATATCCACACCACCGCACCAGGGTAAAAACTCTGGATAGCGCCTAACGTCTGTAACTAGGCTATACATGCGGTCAGCGGATTGACCAATCAAAACCGTCTTATTGACGTCTGCCATAATGAAACTGTGGAACCTATAAAAACTCTAAACCATGAGTATCGTTGATAACAAAAAAGCATTCTTTGATTATTTTATTGAAGAACGCTATGAAGCGGGTCTTGTCCTCGAAGGGTGGGAGGTCAAGGCAATTCGTGCTGGGCGCGCACAAATTAAAGAAGCGTATGTGGTCGTTCGCAATGCTGAAATTTTTCTAATTGGTTCTCATATCAGCCCACTTTCATCGACATCGACTCATATCTATGCTGACCCAACCCGAACACGGAAACTTCTCTTAAATGAGAGCGAGATTCGGAAATTAATCGGCAAGGTTGAGCAACGTGGCTACACCTTGGTCCCCCTCAATTTGCACTTCTCAAAAGGTCGAGTCAAATGTGAAATAGGGCTTGCCCGAGGTAAGAAACAACACGATAAGCGCGAGGCCAGTAAAGAGCGTGATTGGGAGCGCGAGAAGGCCAGAATCGTACGCGGGCAACTCTCTTAAATCATTATTTGCACTATTTAGGTGCATATTTGCACCAAGGCTCTACAATTTTGGCTCGATCCAGTATTGCGGCGTAATACCGTAAGGGGTATGAAAACCCCGTACGACGAAATGTTTGATGAGCATGGCGTGGCGCGACCTCACTATGCCATTTTTCAGCAATGGCTTGCTGAGCAAAGTGATGCGCTCATGGCACTCAAAAGAGCTGAGGCTGAATTGATCTTTCGGCGGGTTGGGATTACCTTTGCGGTCTATGGTGACGACTTGGGGGCTGAGCGCACCATTCCATTTGATCAAGTGCCGCGGATATTCACGGCCCAAGAGTGGTCGACGCTTGAGGCAGGACTGCGGCAACGTGTGACCGCACTCAATCACTTTATCCATGATGTCTATCACGATGAAGCAATTGTTAAAGCGGGAATTATTCCGGGGGAGCAGATTTTTAATAATGCCCAATATCGACCTGAAATGCGCTTCGTGGATGTTCCGCGGAATATTTATGCCCAAATCGCAGGAATTGATATTGTCCGTGCCGGCGCTGGCGAATTCTATGTCTTAGAAGACAATCTACGCGTACCATCGGGCGTATCGTATATGGTCGAAGATCGTAAGATGATGATGCGACTCTTCCCCGATTTATTCCAACGCTATCGGGTTGCTCCCGTTGAGCACTACCCTGACCTTCTTTTGGAATGCCTAAAGTCAGTAAAGCCAGAGGGAGTAAAAAAACCGAACGTGGTGGTGCTCACCCCGGGCATGTTTAACTCCGCCTACTTTGAACACACTTACCTTGCTCAACAAATGGGTGTGGAGCTAGTTGAAGGTAAAGACCTTTTTGTCAAAGATGAAGAAGTGTTTATGCGGACCACCCAAGGTCCCCAGCGAGTCGATGTGATCTATCGACGCATAGATGACGACTTCTTAGACCCTTTAGCATTTCGGTCAGATTCTGCCTTAGGAGTAGCTGGCTTACTTAATGCCTACCGTGCAGGCAATGTCACCTTAGCAAACGCAATTGGCACTGGAATTGCCGACGATAAATCAATTTACCCCTATGTGCCTGAAATGATTGAGTTCTACTTAGGCGAAAAACCCATACTGAATAATGTGCCTACCTATCAATGCCGTAAAGCGGATGATCTGGCTTATACATTGGCTCATCTTCATGAACTCGTAGTCAAAGAAACTCATGGCGCCGGTGGCTATGGCATGTTGGTAGGTCCAGCATCGACCAAAGAGGAAATTGAGCGCTTTCGGGATAACTTAATTAAACACCCTGATCAATATATTGCCCAACCCACTCTATCCCTATCCACCTGCCCAACCTTCGTAGAATCGGGAATTGCACCAAGGCATATTGATCTTCGACCATTTGTGCTGTCTGGCAAAACCATCAAAATGGTTCCCGGGGGACTAACCCGTGTTGCCCTCAAGGAGGGTTCTTTGGTTGTGAACTCCTCACAAGGCGGTGGCACTAAAGATACGTGGGTACTGGAGGATTAATCGATGCTAAGTCGGACTGCTGATTGCCTCTATTGGATGGCTCGCTATACCGAGCGGGCTGAGAATACCGCGCGCATGCTCGATGTGAACTATCAAACCTCTTTACTACCCCAGCCCTCTGAATACCGAGACCAAAGTTGGCGTAAGTTACTCACCATCTCTAAACTTGAGCCTGCATTCCTGGCAAGTCACTCCCAAATGAACCAGGAGTCGATTTTGCGGTTCATGATTGCTGATGCAAATAATCCATCGAGCATTGTGTCTTGCTTGCGCGCTGCTCGAGAGAATGCGCGGGCAATACGCGGACGAATTACCTCTGAACTGTGGGAAACTCAAAACACGACCTGGCTTGAATTAACCCAATTACTCGCCAAACAGGATTATGCAGACCCTAGTAGTCTTTTAGATTGGGTTAAATATCGCTGCCATCTCTCACGTGGTGTCATGCATGGCACCATGCTGAAAAATGAGGCATATTACTTCATGCGAATCGGCACCCTACTAGAGCGCGCCGATAATACTGCTCGCATCCTAGAAACCAAGTACCAAGACCCTGCAAGCTTGCGCCAACTAAAACCCATTCAAGACATCCAAGAGGAAGCGGATTCAGCATTCTTTGATTTCTATCACTGGGCTGCACTGCTGCGTTCCGTATCCGCTTTTGAGATTTATCGGCAGATTTATTCAGATCAAATTACTCCACAAAAGGCTGCAGAGCTCCTGATTTTTAATCAGCAAATGCCGCGCTCATTGCGCTATTGCGTAGGGGATTTGATTGTATTGATGGGAGAAATTCGGAATCAGAATTCTAAAGAGATAGAACGTCTTATTGGCAAACTCCAAGCAGACCTTGATTACTCGGATATTAATGAAGTCTTTCATATTGGGCTTGAAGAATTTACTAAGCAGTTTCTAAAACGCATTAACCATATTGGCGACGAGCTCAGTAATGCGTTCCTCATTCCTCTTGCCGTTGCCTAAGTTGAATCCTATGCACTTACAGATAGAGCACCATACCGAATACCAATATGACAATCCAGTTCGCTATTCGATTCAGGAGTTACGGCTTAGCCCACTCGATAGCAAGGGACAAACGATTGTGAAGTGGCAAATTCAGTCGCCCGTGAAAGCAAAATCCAACCAAGATACTTTTGGGAATACCTGCCAAACTTTAGTGCTCGACACTCCCTATAAATCGATGAGCATTACTGCGAAAGGAGAAATTCATACCCTTGCTTGCCATGAATACCAAGATGATCCGCGTGCGGTATCGCCATACTACCTCTTACAGCCTACTGCGCTGACACAAATATCACAGCCCATGCAATCACACTTTGAGTCAGAGCTTCCCAAAAAACCTGACATTGATTCTGTATTAGCTTTAGCCGATGCAATCCGCTCCAGTATTCGGTATCAAGCAGGCGTCACCACCTTTGCAACGACTGCAGCTCAAGCATTTACCATGCAGGCAGGCGTATGCCAAGATCACAGCCACATTATGTTGAGCCTTTGTCGGTTTGCCAATATTCCTGCGCGTTATGTCAGCGGTTACTTTTTTGCAGAGGAGTCTCCAAACCTAGCGAGTCATGCCTGGGTTGACGTTTGCTTGGATGCAGAACAGGGGCGCTGGGTTAGCATTGATGTGACTCATGCATGCTTGACTGATCAACGGCATATTCGCTTAGCGGTTGGAAGGGATTATTATTCAGCTGCACCCATCAAAGGAATCCGTTCCGGTGGTGGCCAAGAGGAGCTTCGGGCTCGCATTTCCATACAACAAGTGAAAGTGCTTTAACCATGACCTATTGCGTTGCTCTTTGCCTCAATGAAGGCCTCGTATTCTTGGCTGATACTCGGACCAATGCGGGAGTTGATCAAATCGGCACCTTTCGGAAGATGACCATCTTTCATCAAGACCGCGAGCGCTTCTTTGTTCTTATGAGCTCAGGCAATTTAGCCATTACCCAAGCAGTTAAAGAAATACTCCTCCAGGGTGAAATATTTAATGGCATCAATTTGTGGAATGCTAAAAGCTGTCATGAAGCAGCAACAGTCGTTGGTTCAGCTGTAAAAAAAGTACGGGAACGCGATTTTGAGGATCTTCAAAAATCGGGGATTGAGTTTAATTGCAACTTAATTTTTGGCGGTCAAATCGAAGGTGAAAAACCCCGTTTATTCAATATTTATGCAGCCGGTAACTTCATTGAAACCACCCCGGAAACCCCCTATTTTCAAATCGGTGAGTCTAAATACGGCAAACCCATTCTCGATCGAGTGATTCGTTTTAATACCCCACTTAATTTAGCAACTAAATGTGTCCTGATCTCGATGGACTCGACCATCAAAAGTAATATCTCAGTTGGCTTACCACTCGATCTTTTGGTCTATGAGAAAGACTCTTTCAATTTAGATAAGTTAATCACGATTGATGAAGATAATCCCTACTTTGAGATGATGCACCGAATTTGGGGAGAGAAACTTAAAGAAGTAGCGCTCAGTATTCCTGAGCCAAGCTGGAATGGCTCGAAGAGAAGTATTTCCATTCAATCGCCCTCGAAAAAACTCGGCACTGTTCCTGTCCATAAACCAAGAAGTAAATCTTCAAGTCGAGCAAAACGTCCAAAAGGTACAAATAAATAAGGCGGGTTTGCCCGCCTTATCAGCCTGATTGATTTCGAGCTTAAGAACTGTTCTTAGCTAAAAACTCCCAGGTTTGTACGACGCTATCTGGGTTTAGTGAAATTGAGGTGATTCCTTTTTTCACAAGCCACCTGGCAAAGTCTGGGTGATCAGAGGGTCCCTGTCCGCAAATGCCAACATACTTCCCTTGCTTGACGCAGGCATCAATCGACCGCTCAATCATGAACTCCACTGCGGGATCACGCTCATCGAAATCAATGGCCAAGAGCTCCATGCCAGAATCGCGATCAAGCCCTAGAGTTAACTGGGTCATATCGTTTGAGCCAATTGAGAAGCCATCAAAGTACTCTAGGAATTGATCGGCCAAAATGGCATTCGATGGAATCTCGCACATCATGATCAATTTCAAACCGTTAACCCCGCGTTGTAGACCAAACTTAGCCATCATGTCTATTACGCGCTTTGCCTGTGCAATGGTTCGCACAAACGGCACCATGATCTCCACATTATCTAAGCCCATTTCCTCGCGTACTCGCTTCATCGCAGCGCATTCAAGGGCAAATGCCTCGCCAAAATCTTCTGAGACATAACGCGATGCCCCCCGAAAGCCGAGCATGGGGTTTTCTTCATCTGGCTCGTAGCGCGATCCGCCAATCAACTTTTTGTACTCATTGGACTTAAAGTCCGATAATCGGACAATGACTGGCTTGGGATAAAAGGCGGCAGCAATCGTTGCGACCCCTTCGACCAATTTATCCTCATAAAATGCCCGAGGACTTGAATACCCGCGCGCCACACTCTCCACCGCTCGCTTTAGATCGGCATCAATATTGGGATATTCCAATACTGCGCGTGGATGCACGCCAATATAATTATTAATAATGAATTCCAATCGGGCCAGACCAACACCCGCGTTTGGCAGTTGGCAGAAATCAAAGGCCAACTGAGGGTTACCGATATTCATGGTGATCTTGACAGGTATCTCAGGCAAAACACCGCGCTTCACCTCAGTAACCTCGGTTTCAATCAGGCCATCATAAATACGTCCTTCATCACCCTCAGCGCATGAAACGGTAACTACCGCCCCATCTTGTAAGACATCGGTTGCATTACTGCAACCCACAACTGCAGGAACACCAAGTTCACGCGCAATGATGGCCGCATGGCAAGTTCTGCCACCTCGATTAGTGACGATTGCCGAAGCACGCTTCATGACGGGCTCCCAATTTGGGTCGGTCATATCGGCCACCAAAACATCACCGGGCTGAACCCGATCCATTTCGCTGGCATCCCGAATTACCCGTACTGGACCACCACCAATCTTTTGGCCAATGGCTCTACCTGTGGTAATGACTTTTGAATTTCCCTTCAAACGATAGCGCAGCTCTACTTGATCAGCTGCTTGGCTTTTGACGGTCTCAGGTCGTGCCTGAAGAATATAGATCTTGCCATCCTCACCATCTTTACCCCATTCAATATCCATGGGTCGCCCATAGTGCTTCTCAATAATGACTGCATACTTTGCAAGCTCAGTGACATCATCATCGCTAATTGAGAAACGATTGCGTTCTTCTGGGTTCACTTCAACGGTCTGCACACGCTCTGCGGAACCTTGGGGAGCAAACTGCATCTGAATTAACTTTGACCCCAATGATTTCCGAATAATGGCCTTTTTGCCCTTGGCTAAGGTCTCTTTAAAAACATAAAACTCATCGGGATTGACTGCGCCCTGCACCACCGTCTCACCTAAACCATAGCTAGAAGTAATAAAAACCACGCCAGAAAATCCAGACTCGGTATCGAGCGTGAACATCACGCCTGCTGCCCCAAGATCTGAGCGTACCATGCGTTGTACTCCAGCAGAAAGTGCGACATCCGCGTGAGCAAACCCTTTGTGAACGCGATAGGAAATCGCGCGATCGTTATATAGTGATGCAAATACCTCACGGATTTTTTTTAACACCTCATCGATGCCAGAGACATTCAAGAAAGTTTCTTGCTGACCTGCAAATGAGGCGTCGGGTAGATCCTCAGCCGTTGCCGAGGATCGCACCGCAAAAGATCCCTTACCCGATGTATCGAGTTTTTGAAACGCTGCGCGTATGTCAGCCTCTAGCTGAGGTTGGAAGGCAGCGCCCTCGATCCATGAGCGAATCTCAGCACCTGCCTCAGCTAAAGCGCGGACATCATCCACATTGAGCTTAGCAAGCCGCTCTGAAATCTTTTGATCGAGTTGATTGTGTTTTAAGAAATCCCGAAATGCAACCGAGGTTGTGGCAAAACCGGTTGGAACACGGACCCCTGCAGATGCCAACTGTGAAATCATTTCACCCAATGAGGAATTTTTACCACCTACCGACTCGACATCGCCAACACGCAGCTCCTCAAAAGGCAAAACATAGACGTTTTGCTTATTTTGCATAGACATAAAGACTCTCGTAAAGTTAAAAAACTGGCTAAAGCGTTGCTCCTAAAATCGGGCATACTTGAATGAACAATATTGTATTACCTGACCTTAATTTGCCTATTTTTTAATCAATCTTTATCTCATCTAACACCATGACTCTTCTGGCCAATACCGCGCCCCGCATTGTTTATATCGTCTCTGATGGGACGGGTATTACCGCTGAAAACTTTAGTCAATCGATCTTGGCTCAGTTTGAAGCCAGCTTTCGACAGATTCGTATTCCATTTGTCGATACTGTGGATAAAGCACATGACGCGGTATCTCAAATTAATGGCACTGATCCCAAGTATGGTCAAGCAATTGTCTTTACCACCCTGGTAAATCCAGAGGTTAATCAGATTGTTGGAAAAGCCAAGGCATTAGTCCTTGATATGTTTCAAACCTTTGTGGCACCCCTTGAAGAAACTCTGGGAATGCGCTCAACCCACGCAATTAATCGCTTACATCACAACGCCGATACGGATGCGTATAAAAATCGGATTGAAGCAATTAACTATTCTTTAGCCCACGATGATGGCCAGTCCAATCAAAATCTGGTGGATGCCAATGTGATTCTGGTGGGAGTGTCTCGAGTTGGTAAAACACCTACAAGTCTTTACTTAGCCATGCAATATGGATTGAAAGCAGCAAATTACCCATTGATCCCCGAAGACTTTGAACGGGGACGGCTACCCAAGGATTTGCTCTCTCATAAACAAAAGATTTTCGGCTTAACGATCGACCCCGAACGTTTATCAGAAATCCGAAACGAACGCCGACCGGGAAGTAACTATGCCAAATTAGAAAACTGTCGATACGAGATTAATGAAGCCACTGCCATGATGCGGCGCGAGTCCATTCCATGGGTCTCGACCACCAGTAAATCGATTGAAGAAATTGCAACAACAATCCTACAGGCAATTCGCTCTGATAAAACCATACTCGGCTAGGTATGGTTAAGTATTAAATTGCCCTCGCACGCGCAAGGTCTCATACAAACATACTGCTGCAGTACTCGCTACATTTAAAGACTCCAGCTTTGGATTTTGAGGAACCCGAATCGAAGTGGCTTGTTGTGAAAGCTCAGGAGAGACCCCTTGCCCCTCATTACCAAATACCCAAGCAACTGGCTTTTGTAGAAGTGCTTGCATAGAATAGAGCGAGCGCTCAGCGGTCATGGCAGTTGCCAACAAAGGCGCCTCAATATTACTGGTCACCTCATCGACACTTTGCGCCTCATAAAAAGTCAAATAGCGATGTGCGCCCATCGCTGCCCGAGTTACTTTAGGCGACCAAATATGAGCAGTTCCAACCGTACACACAATTTGATAGAAATGACATGCTAAAGCCGTGCGCAAAATTGTTCCGACATTACCAGCATCCTGAACAGCATCTAAAACAATGGTGTCGCCCAGTAAGTTCTTGGACGTATTTTTTAGAGGCTCTAGACGAACTAAACCCATGATTTGAGGTGCGTACTCCAGCTCACTAATTGAAGGCCATAAGACCTCATCAACCAACTGGATTTCAGCTTCTGGGCATTGTTCGCAATGCGTGTGAATGATGTGCGCAATTTCAGCATTAGCAAGCGCCCCTTGAGTGATTACGATGCTCTCCAAACGAGGGTCACCTTGCCATACTTGTAATAAATGGATTCCATCCATGACGGCAAGTTGATGCTCCTGGCGAGCCTTCTGACCCTTACTACCTACCTGCTGAAGCTGACGAATTCGCTTGAGCAAGGTATTTTCTTTTGATGAAATAACACCCTTGGGGTTATGCATTAATAAGCTCCCGCACTGGCGCAAATGAGCGCCGATGCTCTAGGCATGGGCCATAGTGCTTCAGAGCTGCAATGTGAGCCTCGGTGGGATAACCCATATGCTGATTAAAGCCATACTGAGGAAATTGCAGATGCAAAATTTGCATTTGTCGATCACGATGTACCTTGGCAAGGATGGATGCTGCTGAGATGGCTGGTTCTTTTGCATCCCCTTGAACAATTGCGCGCGCTGGGATGGGTAATGAAGGGCAACGATTACCATCGATCAGGGCTTCACCTGGCCACTCGCCCATCTGATCAACTAGAGACTGTATTGCGCGTTGCATTGCCAACATGGTCGCTTGCAAGATATTGAACTGATCGATCTCCTGAGGAGATGCTTCGCCAATGCCCCAGGCCTTTGCCTTTGACATAATCTCCGTATAAAGGGTTTCCCGCTTTGCAGGACTTAATTTTTTTGAGTCCTTTAGCCCAACAATCGGTTGCTGAGGATCCAGTACAACTGCTCCAGCAACAACTGCGCCAACCAAAGGGCCGCGCCCCGCTTCATCAACACCGCAAATCCAGATAGTGCTCATGGCCTACCGAACTCGCTCGTGGATGGTTTGTTCAATTGCTTGCGCTACCAGAAGCCCAGTCGGTCGCTTCAGAATCCGATGTAGCTCTTCAAACCGTTTTTGAAGAGCCTGAACTGCCTCCGGATGATTTAACCAATGCATTACTTCGCGAGCCAGGTCTTCGGGCTTAGCAGCATCTTGCAAAAGCTCCGGTACCACGAACTCACCACAGAGAATATTAGGCAAACCCACGTAGGGTAGATATCCCTGACGTTTCATAATCTGTGCGGTTAACCAAGGCACCTTATACGATATAACCATAGGTTTTTTCCAAAGAGCTGCTTGCAAGGTAGCGGTGCCGCTAGCAATTAACACTACGTCAGCGGCAGCCAAAGCCAAATTGGCATCTCCGTCCAATAAGATCAATTGAATACCGGGATGACTGGCAACTAATTGCTGTCGTAAACCCTCAATTGCAGGTCGTAAATGGGGTGCCGCAACAGGAAGAACAAAATGAAGGTTTTGCCCCTTGAATTGGTTTGCCAGAATGGCCATGGTCTCAAAAAATAGTGGGCCGATTAACTCAATCTCTGACTGACGACTGCCGGGTAACACCGCAATCACCACGCCATCAATCTCCAAACTTTTCTTTGCTCCAGCCTGATCCACAATCTCTGGGATCTCGCTAGCTAAAGGGTGACCAACATAGCTTGCTGCAATGCCAGCTTTCTCATAAATCTCGGGTTCGAACGGAAATAAACACAGAACCCGATCGACCGCGCGTACTATTTTGTGAATACGACCACCTCGCCAAGCCCAAATCGATGGCGATACCAAATGAATGGTTGCAATACCTTCCTGCTTTAATCGAGTCTCAACCCCCAAATTAAAATCAGGCGCATCAACCCCCAAAAAGACATCGGGCCGCTCGACCTTTAAGAGGTAATGCAATAACTCAGAGCGTAATCGCAAAATGGCAGGTAATTGCGCTAATGCTTCGACATAGCCCCGCACACTTAAGGTCTCCATCGGCCAGCGCGAGATAAAACCTTCTGCTTGCATGGCCGGCCCACCAATTCCGAATACCTGGAGATCGCGGGTGGATGGTATTTGCTTTAGGGCAGCAAGAGCGGGGGCTGCGATTAAATCCCCAGATGGCTCTCCTGCAACACAAGCCAGGCTCGGCAAAATGAATTACCGGATAATGCCGCGACTAGAGGCGGCTAGAAATTGATGAAATTGCACCAAGGCCTCTTGAGTTTTGGCATCGGTTTGTTTCTTTACCATGGCATCGATAGCGACTTTTGCATCTTCAAAACTCAGTCCATCTTTATACAAAACCTTGTAGGCGTTGCGCAGTTCCATAATGGCCTCGGGCAAATAACCGCGTCGCTTTAAGCCCTCAACATTGATACCATGCGGTCCCGCCTTATCCCCAGCCGCCATGACAAATGGTGGAATATCTTGCACAAGAGCCGAGGCCCCGCCTAACATCGCATGGGCACCAATCCGAACAAACTGATGAACACCGGACATGCCTCCGAGAATTGCCCAATCTCCCACCTCCACATGCCCAGCAATTTGGGCATTACTTGAGAAGATGGTGTGATTACCAATCTGGCAATCGTGCGCAATATGCACATAGGCCATGATCCAGTTGTCATTACCAATCCGAGTAATTCCCTGATCTTGCGCGGTACCCGTATGAATCGTCGTGAACTCCCGAATCGTATTTCGGTCACCAATAATGAGTTGGGTAGGCTCACCGCGGTATTTCATGTCCTGCGGTTCGCCACCAATCGCAGCAAAGTGACCAATTCGATTATCTTGCCCAAGAGTCGTGTGCCCCTCAATGACACTATGCGATCCAATCGAACAACCTGAACCCAAGGAGACATGTGGCCCAATCACGGCATACGGACCAATAACAACGTTATCGGCTAATTGCGCCTTGGGATCAACAATGGCACTTGCGTGAATCGTGGCCATTACGCACTCTTCTTTCGAACTGCGCAGGTAATTGCTGCTTCGGCTGCCAATTCATCTTGGACAGTCGCTTTGACCTGAAACTTATAAATACCAGCCTTACCGCGCTCAAATGTCGCGTGCATGATCAATTGATCACCGGGAAGCACGATCCGTTTAAAGCGAGCGCCATCGATTCCTGCAAAGTAATACACATCTTCGGGATCATGCTCTTCGGAAAATGTTAAGAGTGCTGCCGTTTGAGCTAAAGCTTCAATAATGAGAACGCCTGGCATCACGGGAAAGTCTGGGAAATGGCCTTGAAAGAACGGTTCATTCATCGTGACATTTTTCAATGCTTTGATCGTTTTTCCGGGGTCCAACTCAATGACCCGATCCACCAATAAAAAAGGATACCGATGAGGTAGTAATTTCAAAATCCTGTGAATATCAATCACTGCTTGACTCATAGCGTGTCCATAAAAAGTTACTAATCGGGTTTGGTGACCGAATCTGAAGATTTACTTTCGAGATCCCGAATCCGCTCCCGTATTTTATCCAGTCCGCGCAGAATCGCAGCATTTCGTTCCCAAGCGGAATGGGGCATTGAAGGAAAAACGCCGGTAATATGCGTACCCGGCTCAGTAATGGATCGAATCACTGGGGTACCGCCTGATACGGTTGTTCGGTCTGCGATCTGAAGATGGCCCGCAAAATTTGCATTGCCTCCAATTACGCAGTAATTACCAATGGTCGTGCTACCCGCGATAGCGGCACAACCAGCAATCACGGTATGAATACCAATCACCACATTGTGCGCAATTTGTACTTGGTTATCAATCTTGCAACCATCACCAATCATGGTATTGGCCATCGCTCCCCGATCAATTGTTGTGCAAGCTCCCACTTCAACGTCTTGACCAATGCGCACCCCACCGGTTTGAGGGATTTTGAGCCATTGACCCCCTTGCGATGAAAAATCAGGGGCAAAGCCAAAACCATCCGCTCCGATTACAGCACCACTATGAACAATGCAACGATCGCCAATGACGCAATCGTGATAAATGGTGACATTGGGATAAATGAGGCAATCATCCCCTAAGCTAGCGCCCTCACCAATACTGATTTGACCTAAAAGAACCGTGCGCTCACCCAAAGAAACGCCAGGCCCAATTTGCACAAAGGGCCCAATATGGCATGAGGCAGGAATTTTGGCAGTTTTATCGACGACCGCCATGGGACTAATTCCGGGGGGGTAACTTGATGCGCCTTGCTTTGCAAACCACTGAGCCATCTTGGCAAAGCTGGCGTAAGGATTTTTAGAAACAAAATAGGTCGTCTCAGCAGACTTGGAATGGGCTTTCAAAAACTGGAAGTCCGCATCACTAACGATTAATGCACCCGCACCACTTGCCAGTGCCTGTTGGCGATAGAGGGGATTGGATAGAAAGGAGATCTCGTCAGATTGAGCTCGCTCTAACGGAGCGAGTGAGCGCAGCAATCGGGAACCATCCCCCACCAAGCTAACTTGAAATTGTTCGGCTAGCTCGATGGCGGTTGGCATCTGAATTACTTGAGATTATTTAAGACCCTTATCACCTCATCGGTCACATCAAGTCTCGGATTGAGGTAGGCTGGGGGCTCTTGAAAAATCACATCGATCTTACGCTGTTCAGCCACTTGTCGAATTGCAATATTTGCCTTTTCTGCAATTTTTGCTCGCTCTTCAGCATTACGTTGATTAGCATCATCGTTTAACTCACGATTCTTACGCTGTAACTCTCGATCGAAATCAGCCAGCTCCCTCTGCTTTCGAATTCTCTCCGCTTCAGGCATTACGGCGGCGTCTTTATCTAATTTCTCAGCAGCTGCCTTAATTTTTTGAGCGCCATCCCGAATTTCATTCTGACGCTTTGCAAACTCATTTTGCAAACGCGATTGGGCTGCTTTTGCCATATTGGACTCAACAAAAATCTTTTCGGCATTTACAAAAGCAATGCGAGGCGGGGCATCTTGCGCAAAGGCCACAGCACAAACACCCGTCAAGAATGCAGTAATAACTAATTTAGACACTTTGGTCATTAATCCCTGAATCATCATCATTTTCCTTACGATTAAAACGCTGTACCCACCTGAAACTGCAGTCTTTGGATATTATCCGTCGGCTGTGCATTGATTGGAATACCGTAGCTGAATTTTAACGGGCCCAATGGGGATATCCATGATAAACCCACTCCGTAGGAGTAGCGCAGAACCAAGTTGATGTCCTGGAAGGCATTACCGCCGTCCGCAAAGGTAAAGAGGCGCAAGGTCTTATCTACCCCGGAACCTGGAACCGGGAAGGTATATTCAACATTGGTGACAATCTTAGACTGGCCACCAGTTGGCAAGAAGGTACCCGTGGTGGTATTGAAATACTTTGGTCCAAGCGAACCCGGCGCATACCCCCTCACCGAACCAATACCGCCTACGAAATAGTTCTTGGTAATGGGGTATGGCTTGTTGCCATAACCCTCGCCATAGCCAATCTCTCCATTAAAGGACAGGATATTGCCTTTGGAGAATGAATGGTATTGCTGATATTGGGCATTTAATTGATAGAACAGCAGATTGCCAAGAGGTGTTCCAACTTCTCCCGATAAACGTTGGAGCGATCCTTTGGATGGAATCAGAGCACTATCGCGACCATCGCGTGCCCAGCCAACCGTGATTGGAATGTTATAAGTTTGTAGCCGACTTGGGATGGTCTGACCCCAATCCTGCACATAGGTCTGATAGGGTTGCGGAGTATTTTGAGTCACGTAAATATCGAAAAACTCTAACGCTGTACCAAAAAACACCCGATCCACCTCGGTATAGGGCACTCCAAACTTTAAGTTTGTTCCGAAAGATTTAATTTGATAATCGGGATCGCCGACGTAATACAGTGGCTTATTAGAACGATAGAAAAAGTCAGTGTATCGACTAATACCATCTTCAGTAAAGTAAGGGTCGTACTGTGAAAGTGCTAAGGATTGATTAATCTTGCCGAGCGAGAAATTAAGACCAATACTGGTTCCGGTTCCAAACGCATTTTCTTGATTAATACCGGCGGTCAGGATTAATTTTTCAGTAGAAGAAAATCCGGCACCAATCGAAATCGCACCGGTTGGTTTTTCCTCAACCTTGACGTTCACATCGACCTGATCGGGCGAGCCAGGAACATCGGCGGTGGTAATTTCACTATCCTTCACATAGCCTGTTCGACCAATCCGCTCTTTAGAGATCCGGATCTTTTCACTATCAAACCAGGCGCTCTCAAACTGACGCATTTCACGCCGAATCACCAGATCCCTCGTCTTTGAATTACCCGTAATTTCGACTTTGCGTACATAGACTCGACGCCCCGCATCGATCACCAACGTTATATCTACTTCATTTAAATCGCGTCGGATATCGGGCTGTGGATTGATGACTGCAAAAGCATAGCCATACGAACCAAGTTTCTCAGCAATTGCTTTGGTACTTTCTGCCAACTTTGCCGATGAGAAGGTATCGCCAGCTTTGATGGTCAATAGAGATTGAAACTCCTTTTCCTTACCTAATAACTCCCCGGCCAGACTAATGTTCTTGACGGTAAATTTATTACCTTCACGAATACTGATTGTCAGATAGATATCGCGTTTATCCGGGGTAATGGACACTTGGGTCGATTCGATCACAAACTCAAGATAGCCCCGATTTAGGTAATACGAACGAATAGTCTCAAGATCAGCAGTTAGCTTTTGCTTCGAGTACAAATTATCTTTGGAGTACCACGACAGCCAACCACCGGTTTGCAGCTGCATCTGACTGCGCAAGGTGCTTTCACTAAATACCTTGTTACCAATGAAATTAATTTCCTTAATCTTAGCTACCGGCCCTTCATCAATATTGAAGAAGATCGCTACTTGATTTCGCGCTCCTGGCGTAACCGTTGTAACCACCTCGGCCGCAAACAATCCCTTACTCACATATTGACGCTTGAGCTCCTGCTCCGCTTTATCAATCAAGGCCTTGTCATAAAAACGGGCATCCGCTACCCCGACGCTTCGTAATGATTTGCGAACCACTTCAGGATCAAATTCCTTCATACCCGTGAACTCAATCCGGGAGATCGTGGGGCGCTCATCCACAATCACAATTAGGACGTCGCCCTGCGCCTGAATCTGCACATCCCGAAAGAATCCAGTCGCATATAAGGCTTTAATCGAATCGGCAGCCTTTTCGGGGGTAAAACGCTCACCCACTTGAACGGGGAGATAACTAAATACGGTGCCAGGCTCAACCCGCTGTAAACCTTCAATCCGAATATCTTTAACAACAAATGAGTCCGCAGCAACTGCTGGTTGAGTCAATGCAGCCATGGCTAAAAAGATAGCGCTAAAGCTACCGGCCAAATAGCGCATCAGGCGATTGAGAAATGACGAAAAACGGATCATGAAGACGGAAATAAGCGTTGTAGATCGTTAAATACAGCAAATAATGTGAGTGCAATAATTAATATAAAGCCAAGCCGCTGAAAGACCGCTTGCAACTCAATGGATAAGCGCCTTCCAGTGACTAGTTCCCATGCATCATACATGAGCTGGCCGCCATCCAACATTGGCAAAGGGATAAGGTTTAATAAACCAATACTGATGCTGAGAAGTGCCAGAAAAGAGACGAAGGATTGCCAGCCAAACTGTGCTGATTTACCCGCCATATCGGCAATACTTATTGGACCACTGAGCTGCTTTAGGGAGGTCTCCCCGGTAACTAGACCAATCATCATTCGCGTCGAGACTTTGGTAATCAACCAAACCCGTTCACCCGCATAAATAAGTGAATCAATTGGACCGAGCTGAAGCTCAAACCACGTAGACTGACCATCTGCATCTTTGCCTGGAATTGGCAAAATACCCAAACGAGCAAAGGGGTCGGTATTTGGTGAAAGACGGGGTAATGCATCTCCCTTAAATTCCACGACGTGACGCTTTCCAGACTCTGCCTCAAGCTCTATAGAAAAGCCGCGCTCTGCAGTAATTGCATCCAACAAACGCCAACGCAAATCGTTCCAACTCACAATCGGTATAAATTCGTCATCGCCTGTAGACTTCCACGCCAAAATCTCGTCGCCTTTTTCCATATCTAAGTTGGCTGCTAGGGTTTGTTCGGCCGGCGCTTGAATCTGAGCGGGAAGTTGTGGGACACCATTGATGTATATGAATGCCAACAAGATGACCGCTAATAAGAAGTTGGCAAGCGGACCAGCAGCAACAATGAATGAGCGCTGCCATAAAGGTTGGGTATCAAAGGCGAGCGCTTGCTCCTCTGGTGAAATCTGCTGCTCGGAATCACGCCCATCCAAAAGCTTTACATAACCACCTAAAGGAATCGCAGCAATTACCCACTCCGTTCCAGATTTTGATTTTAGGGTCAGGAGTGGTTTTCCAAAGCCAACTGCAAACCGCAATACTTTGACCCCGCACATGCGAGCGGCAGTGTAATGTCCGAACTCATGAAAACTCACCAAGATACCGATGGTGATTAAGAAATAAAGAAGTGTTGAAATCGCTTCCATGCTTATTGGCGTGCAATCCAATCACTGGTTCTAAGGCGAGCCTCTCGATCAACCGCTAAAACTTCATCTAAAGAGCCTGCCTTTTGACCGGGGAGTTGATTAAGCGCAAACTCAACAGCCTGCGCTATTTTTAAATACGGTAAGCGGTTCTCTAGAAAGGCAGCAACTGCGATCTCATTGGCAGCATTTAGAACCGTTGGGCTCGTCCCCCCCTGCTTTGCAGCAGCAAATGCAAGTCCTAAGCATGGAAAACGCTGCAGATCTGGTTCAGTAAAGTGCAAGCCTGATAACTGAGTCAAATCAAGAGGCGCAACGCCAGCATCGATTCGATTGGGCCAAGCTAAACCAAATGCAATCGGTGTGCGCATATCCGGTTGCCCGAGTTGGGCCATGACCGAGCCATCTCGATAACGCACCATGGAATGCACTACGCTTTCCGGATGAATAAGCACCTTAATTTGCTCAAGGGGGAGGCCAAATAACCAATGTGCCTCAATCACCTCAAGACCCTTGTTCATCATCGTTGCAGAATCAACTGAAATTTTGCGACCCATCACCCAGTTCGGATGAGCACATGCCTGATCCGGTGTGATGTTCGCTAGTTGATCGATTGGGGTGTTTCGGAAAGGGCCTCCGGAAGCCGTTAACCAAATTTCCTCAACCCCCAAATGCTCTTTCATACGCGAGGTATTTTTGGGACTTGTGAAGTGTGGTGGTAAGCACTGAAAAATTGCATTGTGTTCACTATCGATTGGCAGCAACTCTGCGCCACCCTGGATCGCGGCATTCATAAAAATATCACCAGACATCACCAGAGATTCTTTATTCGCAAGCAATACTCGTTTGCCAAGCTCAGCTGCTCGTAAGGTAGGCAAAAGACCCGCGGCACCAACAATGGCAGCCATGACGGTATCGCACTCGCTTTCCGTTACGGCACTCATGAGACCTGCCTCGCCATGATGCACTGCGATCGATAGGCCCTTGCCTTCTAGGAGTTCCTGTAGCGTTTTTGCGTCAGTTGCAGAGTGAACGACTGCGATCTTGGGCCTGAACTCCAAACATTGCTCGGCTAAACGTTGAATTTGTCGACCAGCAGTGAGTGCAGTCACCTTAAATTGATCTGGATGAGCACGTATCACGTCAAGCGTATTCACGCCGATTGATCCGGTAGATCCTAAAATGCAAAGCTTTCGCGTGATGAGATCGTGCATAGTACGAGGTGGTTTTAGCTTCTCACCATTATCGAGAATAATGCAGCAATTGGCATGACGGGCAATAAAGCATCAACGCGATCCAAAAACCCACCATGACCCGGTAATAAATGGCTGCTGTCCTTCACTTTTGCAATCCGTTTGAGCTGAGACTCAAACAGATCTCCCATAATGCTGTAAGCCACCAAAATCACCGTCATCAGGAGCATCCAACCCCAACCCCATTTACTCTGTGAAGCCCCAAATAGGGAATCGCCAGTAGGTAAATACCATGCACAGGCGGTCGCATACATCAAACAGAGTACTAAGCCGCCAACAGCACCCTCCACAGACTTACCCGGACTAATTTGGCTCGCAAGCTTTCGTCGACCAAAGGACTTACCAACAAAATAGGCGCCAATATCAGCAAGCCAAACCAATATCAAAGCACTCAATAACCACCACAAGCCAATCTCACGGAGCACATCCAAAGATAACCAAGCGGTCGGCAAAATAATGAATCCGAGGACACTAAAAATAAATCGCCACCGCAACAATGAAAGATGAATTCCTTGGGATAGGATCATTGGCATACCAATTAGCCAAAAGGCTAGAGCAATGCTCAGTAAAGCAATTTCTACTGAAGGAATTGCAAAGAGCCCTAGGAAAAGAACAATCATGGCGCACACCAGAGCATAAAAATAAGCTGCATACGATGCATTGGGAGCGATTAAGCGACTCCACTCCCAAGCGGCTGCCACGAGAACCAAAAAAAATAAACCAGAGAGATAGATCGGGGGCAGCAAAAATAATACTGGCAACAAAATACCCAGCATAACGATAGCCGTTGCGATCCGAGTTTTAAGCATGCCAATTAGACGGCATCGGAGAGGGGCATCGGGTTGGATTCGTTCACCAATTGCGCACTGGTTCGACCAAAGCGACGCTCCCGTTGGGCATACCAAAGAAAGGCTTTTTGTAGCTCCGCCGCATCAAAATCTGGCCAAAGAATATCGGTGAAATACAGCTCGGTGTAGGCCAGTTGCCACAAAAGAAAATTACTAACCCGCTGTTCTCCGCCTGTGCGAATAAATAGATCGGGCTCTGGCGCATACGCCATGGAAAGATGAGGGGTTAACCACTCCTCTGAAATACTCCCTGGATCAAGATGGGGATTTTGAGCAAATGCTTTTTGCATAGCCTGCAAAATATCCCAACGACCGCCGTAATTGGCTGCGATCGTAAGCGTTAAACGATTGCAATCCTTTGTTTTTTCTTCGGAGAACTCAACCATATCGGTGATTGCACTTCCGAAGCGACTAAGGTCGCCGATCATCTTGAGGCGAATATTATTTTCAGCAAGGCGCGTAACTTCTTTGCGGAGGGATTTAAGAAAGAGCTTCATTAAAAAGCCCACTTCTTCTGGGGGTCTTCGCCAGTTCTCCGAACTAAAGGCAAACAACGTTAAGTACTCAACGTTTTGCTTAACGCACTCCTCAACAACTTTGCGAACGGCCTCGAGTCCCTCTGAATGACCAGCCACACGCGGCATAAATCGCTTGGTTGCCCATCGACCATTACCATCCATGATGATGGCCACATGCTTAGGAACACTACCAACGGCAGGAACGGCGAGCGTGGAGCTGGTAGTGGCTTGGGTCATTTGACCAAATCAAGACGGTTAAACCGTCATGATTTCCTTTTCCTTTTCAACCACTAATTTATCCACGTCTGCCACAAACTTATCAGTCAGTTTCTGGATCTCATCATGGGCACGACGTTCATCATCCTCGGAGATTTCCTTATCTTTGGTAAGGCGCTTTAAATGCTCATTGGCATCGCGTCGCAGATTACGAATCGCTACTTTGGTCTCTTCACCCTCCGCCTTTACGACCTTCGTGAGTTCTTTACGACGCTCTTCGGTCAAGGGAGGCATTGGTACCCGAATAACAGTGCCTTGGGTTGCGGGATTTAGACCAAGGTCTGATTCACGAATCGCCTTCTCAACCACTGCCACCATATTTTTTTCCCAAGGGGTCACATTAATGGTACGCGCATCGGCGAGTCCCAAATTAGCTACTTGCGATATTGGTGTTGGATTACCGTAATAATCCACCATCAGATGCTCCAAAATACCGGGGTTGGCTCGACCAGTTCTAATTTTTGCGAGATTAGCCTTAAACGCCTCAATGGACTTTTGCATTTTTTGATCTGCATTGGTCTTTATTTGTCCAGCCGACATGCCACTCTCCTTTTAAACGTGAACTAGGGTACCTTCTGGTTCACCCCGAACAACACTTAATAATGCACCTGGTTTTAAGATCGAAAACACACGAATAGGTAATTTTCGATCACGGCATAAAGCAAATGCAGTTGCATCCATCACCTGAAGATTTTTGATGAGGCACTCATCAAAGGTAATTGTGGGATACAAGGTTGCGTTTGAATCTTTATTGGGGTCGCTGCTGTAAATACCGTCAACCTTGGTTGCTTTGAGCATCACCTCAACACCCATTTCTGCAGCGCGTAATGCGGCGGCTGTATCGGTAGTAAAAAATGGATTACCCGTTCCAGCAGCAAAGATCACGACCTTGCCTTCTTTCATGGCTCGAATGGCTCTTGGCCGAATATAAGGCTCGACCACTTGATCCATCCGTAAAGCAGACTGCACGCGAGCCTCAACACCTTTTTGTCTGAGCGCATCTTGCAAGGCTAATGAGTTCATCATGGTGGCCAACATCCCCATGTAATCCGCAGTGGCCCGATCCATTCCAGCCGCACCGCCAGCTACCCCACGAAAGATATTGCCGCCACCAATCACGATGGCGATTTCAACACCAAGTTGAACCACCTCAGCGATTTCGGTGACCATGGAATCAATCGTCTTCGGATTGATTCCATAGGCATCCTCACCCATCAGGGCCTCGCCCGACAACTTCAGTAGAACGCGTTGATATCCCGGCATATACCTTACGCAGTTGCCTTTGCAGCAGCAACTTGGGCAGCGACTTCCGCAGCAAAATCGTCTTGACGCTTTTCAATTCCCTCACCTACCACATACAGAGTGAAGGATTTAATCGTCGTATTAGCTGCTTTTAGCATTTGCTCAACGGTTTGCTTATCGTTCTTTACAAAGGCTTGGTTTAACAAAGAGACTTCCTTTAAATACTTTTGCACTGAACCCTCAACCATTTTGGCAGCGATATCGGCCGGCTTGCCCGACTCCAATGCCTTTTGCTCAGCAATCTTGCGCTCGGTAGCAATATTTTCTGCTGGAACATCCGCAGTTGATAGAGAAACGGGCTTCATTGCCGCAATATGCATAGCGACATCTTTGGCCGCCGTTGCATCGCCCTCGTACTCGACCATTACACCAATTCGGTTACCGTGGAGATAAGAAACCAATTGGCCACCACCAGTAAAACGCTTAAAGCGGCGGGGGTTCATGTTCTCACCGATCTTTCCGATCAACTCGGTGCGCACGGCCTCGACAGGCTTACCATTGAGCTCAAGGGTAGCTAATGTGGCGACATCTGCAGGATTCTTCTCGGCAACCAGTTTGGCACAGCCATTACTAAACGCTAAGAAGTCATCATTTTTCGATACGAAATCAGTCTCGCAGTTCACTTCTAATAAAGCACCGGTTGTTCCCTGAATATAGGAAACAATGACACCCTCTGCGGCAATTCGTGAGGCGGCTTTACTGGCTTTGCTTCCCAGTTTCACGCGCAGAATTTCTTCGGCTTTGGCTAAATCACCATCGGCCTCCGTTAATGCTTTTTTGCACTCCATCATGGGAGCATCGGTTTTGGCGCGGAGTTCGCCAACCATTGCTGCAGTAATCGCGGGCATCAGTCTTCCTTCCCTTCTTCAACAAACTCTTCATCGCCCTCTTTCACCGAGTCCAAGACTTGCTGCACAGCATTTGCCTTACCTTCTAGGATGGCATCTGCGATTCCACGAACGTAAAGAATGACCGCTTTACTCGAGTCATCATTACCAGGAACAATGTAATCAACACCCTCTGGAGAATGGTTAGTATCCACCACAGCAATTACTGGGATACCTAACTTATTTGCTTCAGTAATAGCGATTTTGTGATAACCAACGTCTACAACAAAAATGGCGTCGGGTACACCATTGAGGTCCTGAATTCCGCCAAGTGATTTCTGTAACTTATCAAACTCGCGCTCATTGGTGAGGGCATCTTTTTTCGAGAGCTTCTCCCAATCACCAGCCTCTTTTGCGGCAGCCATGTCTTTTAAACGTTTGATGGAGCCTTTAACCGTTTTGAAATTGGTAAGCGTACCTCCAAGCCAACGGCTATCAACGTATGGCATACCAGCGCGGGTCGCCTCTTGGGCAATAATTTCTCGCGACTGGCGCTTGGTACCAACAAAGAGAATCGTGCCACGATTAGCAGCCACCTGACGCACAAATTTCAGGGCATCCTGAAACATGGGCAAGGTCTTCTCTAAATTAATAATATGAATTTTGTTGCGATGGCCAAAAATATAAGGGGCCATCTTGGGGGACCAGAAGCGAGTTTGGTGACCAAAATGGCACCCAGCTTCCAGCATTTCACGCATTGTCACTGACATTACAATCTCCTAAGGGTTGGTTCTAAGATCAAGTCCTGACTGCGCTTAAAAGCGCCACCCTGGATGGCTTGATCTGGGATTTCGGTCTCACCATGAGACCGATTGCAAAATTATACCTTAAATATCAATCCACTAGTGATCAATCAATTACTCGATATCGATCGGATTCGGCCATAATATGATCTATGCATAGTGTATTTACTGATGAAAAAGACCTGCAAGGGATGCGAGAAGCTGGCCGCCTAGCGAGCGAGGTTCTCGATTACATTGGCCCCTTTGTCAAACCCGGAGTTAGCACGGGGGAACTAGATCGTCTTTGCCACACTTATATGCGCGATGTTCAACACACCATTCCGGCCCCACTGAACTATCAACCTCCAGGCTACCCCCCCTTTCCGGCATCGATCTGCACCTCAGTGAATGATGTCATTTGCCATGGCATTCCAGGTGACAAGGTGCTTAAAAATGGGGATGTTGTCAATTTGGATATAACGGTAATCACCCAAGCCGGCTATTTCGGGGATACCAGTCGGATGTTTGCGGTCGGTGATATTTCAATCCTTGCTACACGGCTTAATCAAATCACATTTGAATGCATGTGGCTTGGTATTGCCCAAGTCAAACCCGGAGCTCGTTTAGGCGATATTGGTTTTGCAATTCAATCGCATGCCGAACAGGCTGGCTATTCGGTGGTGCGCGAATACTGCGGCCATGGTATTGGCAAGGTATTTCATCAAGATCCTCAAATTCTTCATTATGGAAAGCCAGGTACGGGAGAAGTGTTAGAAGAGGGGATGACCTTTACGATTGAGCCAATGATCAATGCTGGTCGACGCGAGATTCGGACGATGCCGGATCAATGGACTGTGAAAACAAAAGATCGCAGCCTGTCAGCACAATGGGAGCATACCGTTTTGGTCACTCAACATGGCGTTGAGGTCTTAACCTGGTCTGCAGATACACCCAAGGCTCCCGCTTGTGTTGGCAACCTAAGCTATCGACCTAGCGCAATCGCTGCTTAGTTTTACTTCATCCTCGCAAATTTGGCCATGAGTTCGGAATCCCATCCACTCAAAAATGCTCGCTCATTAGCGTGTTCTGATTTTTTAGCTCATCAGAACGTCGGCAAATTGATGCAACGCTTAACGCAAGCAACTGACCAACAACTTCTGGATTTATGGAATCGCTGTAATCTCAGTACGGATGCCGCTTTGCTAGCCGTTGGTGGCTATGGTCGCTCTGAACTCTTTCCATACTCAGACATTGATATCTTGATCTTGCTTGATGACGCTCGAAGCACTGATCCTGAGTTGCAGTCCAATCTTGAATCCTTTATTGCGCTCTGTTGGGACTCTGGTCTAGAAATTGGCTCGGCCGTTCGCACTCTCTCGGAATGCCTATCCGAGGCGCAACACGACATTACAGTTCGCACCTCGGTGTTAGAAGCTCGCTTATTGGGTGGTCATCGCGGCCTATTCAAATTATTTAAACGCAGCTTCGATGAAGCAATGGATCCCAAAACCTTCTTCCAGGCAAAGTTATTGGAACAACAGCAGCGGCACTACAAGTATCAAGAAACTCCCTACGCACTCGAGCCAAACTGTAAAGAGAGTCCAGGGGGCTTACGCGATCTTCAAATCATCTTGTGGGTCAGTAAAGCAGCTTCGCTAGGCAATAGCTATACCGATTTATTTAAACGGGGTTTAATTACAGAACGCGAGCTCAAAGAACTGAGTCGCAATCAGAAGTTACTGCAAAACATTCGAGCGAATTTGCATTTACTTGCTAAGCGCCGCCAGGATGTTTTGGTATTTGATCTTCAAGCAGGTCTTGCCAAACAAACCGGTATTCATCAAGAATCTGGTCGACTTGCCAGCGAGGAGTTAATGCGCCGTTATTACTGGGCTGCGAAGGCCGTGAGCCAACTCAATACGATTCTTCTCCAAAACATTGAAGCAATCCTGTTCCCAAATGAATCGCGTACGACCTACCCCATCTCCGGATCCGATAACACCATGTTTATCGAACGCCAAGGTTTATTAGATATTGTCGATCCTCAGCTCTATCAAAAGCATCCCGAGCAAATATTACGAACATTTTTAGTATTTGCCCAAAATCCAGCAATCAATGGCCTTTCAGCCAGCGTCTTTCGAGCACTCTATAACGCAAGGCAACTTATGAATGCGTCGTGGCGTAAGGATCCCCGCAATCGAGCGGTGTTTATGGAGCTACTCAAACTGCCCGATGGCGTAACTACCGCCTTTCGTCTAATGAATCAAACCAGTGTTCTGGGGCGCTACTTACCGTCATTTCGGCGTATTGTTGGTCAAATGCAGCATGATTTATTTCATGTGTACACCGTGGATCAACACATCTTAATGGTCTTACGTAATGTGCGGCGTTTCTTGATCCTCGAGCATACGCATGAGTTTCCATTCTGTAGCAACCTCATTGCAAGCTTTGATAAAAACTGGATCATTGCCTTAGCCGCCCTCTTCCATGACATTGCGAAGGGTCGTGGTGGCGATCACTCCGAACTCGGAAAACGCGATGCGCGAACTTTTGCTAAAGAGCATGGCCTAGCCTCTGATGAAACCGAGTTGTTGGTTTGGCTAGTTGCCGAACATCTAACGATGAGTCAGATTGCTCAAAAGCAAGATATTACGGATCCTGCAGTAATTACCGCCTTTGCAAAAAGAATGCGTGACGAACGGCACTTGACCGCACTCTATTTATTGACCGTTGCGGATATCCGGGGTACTAGCCCTAAAGTCTGGAACGCTTGGAAAGGCAAGTTATTGGAGGACCTCTATCGAGCAACTCTACGAGTTCTAGGGGGCGCCAAACCTGATCCATCGTCTGAACTGATTCAACACAAAGAAGAAGCCCTAACCCAACTGCGTTTAGCGGGAATTGATAATGAAGCGCCACAGGCCCTATGGCAACAATTGGATGTGGCCTTTTTCTTACGCCAAGAAGCGAGCGATATTGCGTGGCTTACCCGACACCTCTTTTCACACGTGCATACCAATGAACCCATTGTCCGCGCCCGACTCTCCCAGGCAGGTGAAGGGTTACAAGTTGCGGTTTATGTCAAAGACCAACTGGATTTATTCGCACGAATTTGCGCCTATTTTGAGCGCCATCATTTTTCTATTTGGGATGCACGAATTCATACCACGAAGCATGGCTATGCCTTAGATACTTTCCAAATATCTGGCAGCCACCTAGTTGAAGAAGGTGGTAGTTATCGTGATTTGATTCAGTTAGTCGAATACGAACTCGCAGAGTCCATCAAAAAATCGGCGCCTCTACCTGAACCCAGTATGGGACGCTTATCCCGACAGTCGAAGAGCTTTCCAATCCAAGCTCGCGTTAGCCTCCAACCGGATGAGCGCAATCAGTACTTTGCCCTTACCTTATCAGCGGCAGATCGTTCAGGGCTTTTATACGCGGTAGCAAAGGCCCTTGCCAAATACCAAATATCGCTTCATACCGCCCGAATTAATACGCTAGGCGAACGCGTCGAGGACATCATGTTGCTTGATGGTAGTAACCTCAGCAAGAACCCAAAACTACAAATTCAGCTCGAGACTGAGTTATTGGAAGTGTTAGCGGCCTGATCAAGACGCATTGCTTTTATAAATGCCCTTCGAACTCTTGGGGATTCAACACGACTGATATCTACCCATGTGGCAGATAGGCTCTCGCTTACAGGAGCTTGCTCTATCGGATTAAGCTGATAGCACAGATCAATGTGCCAATGGGCAGCCTCAAGCTTTTTCTTATTTTCAGGAATTAAATGAAAATCTACATCCAAAATCTGTTGATGCGCACGATACGGGCTACATTTCCAACCAGTTTCCTCGTATACCTCACGAATGGCAGCTTCTAGAGGTGTCTCATTCTCATCAATATGACCTCCGGGCTGAAAATACTTACCAATAAATGGATGTCGAATTAGAAGAACCTTATCGTTCTTGATAACAAGTCCGCTGGCGGTAATGTGGCCGCTAATTTGGAACTTATTGTTCCATATCAACTTTGAGTTGATCAAAATTAATTGATTGATTTGACAAAGTAACTCAATGGGGTTAGTGGCAAAATACTTTGTAAGTAAGTGGGCTGAATTCATCTTTATTGGTCAATTGAGAAACCAAAAGAATAAGGCTCAAAGCCCTAAATACCAAACTGATTTTGTTGTCAGTTTTTTCCTACATCTAACATTAAGAGTAGTGTTGCTTCATCCAAAATGGGGATGCCAAGCTCTGTCGCTTTATCAAGCTTGCTTCCCGCTTCGGAACCAGCAACCACGAATGAGGTTTTTTGAGAGACTGAGCCTGCTACTTTCGCTCCGGCTGCCTCAAGCAGTTCTTTTGCTTGGTCTCGAGAGAGTGTTGGTAGCGTACCAGTTAAAACAAAGGTCTTGCCGCTCAGATCAACAGTTGTGATTCGCTCTTCGTTTTGAAACTCAATTCCAGATACCAACAGTTGCTCGATCACCTCGCGGTTATGCGGTTCTGACATAAAACTAACAATTGAATCGGCAACTACTGGTCCAACGTCATTGACCATGAGTAATTCATCCATTGGTGCGTCCATTAAGGCATGGATACCTCCAAAGTGCTTTGCGAGATCTTTGGCAGTACTTTCTCCCACATGACGAATCCCTAATCCAAAGATAAATCGCGCCAGGGTAGTTTTCTTCGATTGCGCAATGGATTGCAAGAGGTTATCCGCAGACTTTTCCCCCATACGTTCCATGTTCACTAAAGCGGCAAAGCCTAAGCGATAGAGATCGGCTGGGGTGCGAACTAGATTGAGATCAACCATCTGATCCACAATTTTGTCACCCAAACCCTCAATGTCCATCGCGCGGCGCTGTGCAAAATGAAGCAATGCCTGCTTGCGTTGTGCCGCGCAAAATAGACCCCCACTGCAACGTGCAACCGCTTCATCCGATAAGCGCTCAATGTGCGACTCGCACACTGGACAATGAGTCGGCATAACAAATACTTGGGTGTTAGAAGGTCTGCGATCTAACACCACTGATACGATTTCTGGTATTACATCCCCTGCGCGACGAACGACCACCGTATCACCGATTCGGACATCTTTACGTCGTACCTCATCCTCGTTATGTAAAGTTGCATTGGTTACCGTAACACCCCCCACCAAAACTGGTGCTAAACGGGCCACAGGAGTAATCGCTCCGGTTCTGCCTACTTGCACATCAATACCTAGGACCATGGTGAATTCTTCTTGCGCAGGATATTTGTGGGCAATTGCAAAACGTGGTGCACGCGATACATAACCCAATTGCTGTTGCTCGGCAAACGAGTTCACTTTATAAACTACGCCATCAATCTCATACGGTAATTGTTCGCGCTTAGCAGCAATCCCCGCGTAGAACTTCATTAAACCGTCCAGTGAACTCACCACCGTTCGCTCTCGACAAACAGGCAAGCCAAGCGCTTCGTACAGATTAAGTAACTCACTATGGGTTGAGGGTAGCCATTGAATTGGCTCTAAAGCACCTAGGCCGTAGGCAAAGAAGCTTAAGGGACGTTTTGCAGTGATCTTTGAATCGAGCTGACGCAAGCTTCCCGCCGCCGCATTGCGTGGGTTTGCAAACTCTTTTTCGCCACTTTTTGCAGCAGTTTTATTCATCGCCTCAAAATCGGCTCGATGCATGAATACTTCGCCACGAACTTCAATCACGTTTGGAAGATTGGTGCCTTGCAAACGCAAAGGGATTGCCCGAATCGTTCGAATATTGCTTGTTACATCCTCGCCACTTGCTCCGTCACCGCGGGTTGCGGCTTGGACTAAAACGCCGTTTTCATAGCGCAAGGAAATTGCCAAACCATCAAACTTCAGTTCGCACGCATATTCCACATGGTCTAGCCCTAAGCCTTCACGACAACGTCGATCAAATCCAATCAGTTCAGATTCCTCAAAAGCATTATTTAGGGAAAGCATTGGAACGGAGTGCCTGACCTCCATAAATTCTTTTAGAGGGGCGCCGCCAACCCGCTGCGATAAGGAGTCTGGGGTCACCCAATCCGGATGTTGGGCCTCAAGATCCAATAACTCACGATACAAGCGGTCATACTCAGCATCAGGAACTAAGGGTTGATCTAAAACGTAATACGCATGCTCGAGTCGGGCAAGCTCCTGCTGCAAATCGTGATAACGATCCGCAGCCGAGGATCTGTGTTGACTCAAGATCGAATCCTAAGAAAATAAACGAAGAGCCGCGCTTGACCCTGCTGGAATGCCTGCTTTATCAAGCTGTGCATAGAGAGAGTCAAGTTGCTCACGAATGATATAAACCGAGTTCTCGGTCAAGTGAACCCCGTTGTCATCAACCAAGCGCCCCTGCAAGGCCTGAGCAACATCGGCAGCCTCATTGAGCATCAGCTCAAAGGGTCGCAAATGACGGGCAACAACTGGTACCTCCAATAGAAAGGTAATCTGTCCAATTGGCGCTTGCCGATCCAAAGTCCCCGTTCGAAAGACTGTCTTACCATCGACCATGTATTCAAAAGAGTTGGCTGCAGTGTTTAGTCGATATCCTCTTTGCGTTAACGAAGACTCAATGTGAGGCCAAGACCATGTTTGCTGATCGAACACAATGTTCATTCCCAACAAAATGTCACTCTGAGCCGCTAAGGCATCTAACTCTTTTGCACTATCGAGCATCGCATTTACCGCTGGCATATCAATTTGGGCATCCAAGGACTCCGCCAGCGCCTGAACACGAGAACAAAAATCCGATAGCTCGAGAACCCCAATCGGACCACGTCGATTGGCGAGTTGAACCGCAAGCTGAATCTCAAGGTAAGAGTGATTCGCCTCAAGGGTTTCCCAAACGCCTTCCTGAGGGCCGGTTGCATGAAGACCATCGACCATCCATGGAATGGGAAGATCGGCCCAGGATTTCAGAGCCTCTAAGATTTCGATACCAGAAATAGCCTGGTTAAAACGCAAAGCAATCACACAATCGATCCGAGGATCAATGGTTTGCGATCCGAGTTGTTGATTGAATACGTCTACCGAAACAGGGGCGGTCTCGAGCGGCTCCGTGTTGAGAGTATTAGAACTTGGCTCAACACGCTCTTCCGTTTCATTTGATTTTGCTCGGGCATTACGGACGTTATAAATCACCACCCAAATTAAGAATAGAACCCCAACCGCTCCAAGTGCTAGTTGAAGCTCAGACAAACCCAATTGAGACGCGAACTGGTCAAGCGGCATTAAGCCGCCTCCACCATCGAAACAGCCGATGCAATATCAACGGCTACGATCCGTGATACGCCTTGTTCTTGCATCGTCACGCCAATCAGTTGGCTGGCAATTTCCATGGTGATCTTGTTATGTGAAATAAAGACAAATTGGGTTTTATCTGACATTCTTGAGACCATCTCAGAATAGCGCATCGTATTGGCATCATCAAGGGGGGCATCCACCTCATCAAGCAAACAGAATGGGGCAGGATTTAGCAAAAATAAGGAAAAGACCAGAGCAATTGCTGTCAAGGCTTTCTCACCGCCCGAAAGCAAATGGATCGTGCTGTTTTTCTTGCCAGGTGGTTGTGCCATGACCTGCACACCCGCGTCCAAAATCTCTTCACCGGTCATCACTAATTGCGCATGACCGCCACCAAAGAGCTCTGGGAATAATCGCCCGAAATGCGTATTCACCTGATCAAATGTACCTTGCAATAAATCACGCGTTTCTGCATCAATCTTTGCAATCGCATCGGTCAAGGTCTGAATCGCCTCATTTAAATCGGCTGATTGCGCATCCAAGAATGACTTGCGCTCGCGGCTACTTGATAGCTCCTCAAGAGCGGCCATATTCACTGGTCCTAGTGATTGGATCTCATTATTCAGGCGCGTGACTTCGCCTTGCAAGCTACTTGCACGCAGATCGGGGCTGTAACGCTCGGCAAGGGCTTGGAAATCTGCCTCGTCATCATTCAATAGGGTTGTGAACTGTTCGTAACTTAAGCGGGCTGCCTGCTCTCGCAACTGCAGATCAACCACTCGGTCGCGCATCGGCTGCAGGGTTTGCTCGAGCATTAAACGTGCTTCATCCGCCTGACGCAATTGGTGCTGCATTGCCTCTTGTTCCGTTCTCGCCTTTGCTAACGCAGCTTCGCGCTCAGAACGGGTTACCAATAAGCTTTGTAATTTATTTTGTGCAGCCTCATCGCTTAAGGTTTTCAACTCATTTTGATTGGCATCAAAACGGTCCTGAAGTTCCATAATTTGGGTTCTGGCGGTACTTTGATCGCGCTGTAAATCGCTAATACGTTGCTGTAGAGAGCGGGTATTAAATGCGGCCTCTTGGGCAGTCATTTCTGCTTGACGCACGGCAAGACGCAATTGCTCCCGAGATGCGCTGGCCTGCTCTAAGCCATTCTGAGCAGTGGCGAGCTGAGACTCCAGAGTCGCTTTTTGAGCGTTGGCATCATGGAGCTGCCCCTCGGTTTGGGTCTTCGCCTCGGAAATACTCTTTAGCTGTTGATTGATTTCCGATAACTCAGAATCGATTTGTGCAGCCCGGGTGCTGTACTGCTCTTTGGCTTGCACTAGCTGCATTTTTTCAACTTCAAAGGCATGCGCCTCCTGAACCGCTTGATCGGCTGCGATTCGGGACTGATCGGCAGCAGCACGTGCAGCCTGGTAGTTCGCATTGGCTTGCTCGAGCTCGCTTTGTAACTCGCTCTGAATCAACTGCTGTGCTTTGAGTTGTTTCTCAAGGCTTGCCATTTCTTGTGCACGAGCTAACATCCCGGCCTGTTCAGAATCAGGCGCGTACAACTGAACACCAGCGCGTGTCACCAGATGCCCTTGTGCAGTAACTAACGCAGCACCACGGCCGAGCTGCGTCCGTCGGCGTAAAGCATCTTCCAAGGTGTCGGCAATATAAATATTACTCAGCCACTCTTGCAAAACATTGGAAATCACACCAGATGCCTGAACCCGAGAAAGAAATGGCACAAATCCGGATGGAGCCTTAATATCGCCCGACTCTAAATCATCCGTTAAGAGAATAGCTAATCGGCTCGGTGGCGCCTCTTTAGCTAAGATCAGGGTCTCATTCAGACTTTTACCAGTTAATGCCGCTAGGCGTTCACGCAAAACAGATTCGAGAGCAGGTTCCCACCCTTTTTCAACCTTGAGCTCTTGCCAGAGACGTTTACTTTCTTTTAAACCTTTGCTTTCTAACCACGGACCGATCTTGCCTTGCGCTTGAACGCTTGCTTGTAAAGCAGTGAGCGCACTAAGTTTGGCCTCGCTTTGCTGCACATCCTGATTAGCCTTTTGTATCTGATCCAATGCCGACTGACGCTTGGCGTCTGTTGCGGGTACGTGTTCTTGATTCTGAGAAGCCTTTGCTTTTGCCTCATCGGCTTTACGTTGAGCCATGATGTGACGATCCGTAGCCATTTGTAGAGCTTCTTCATCTGGTTTGCGCATCGTCGCCAACTCATCCTGCAAACGCGTTGCCCGAGCAGTGGCATCCTCAAACTGCACCGCACCAGCATGAATACGCTCTTGCAAACTAACGAGTCGTTGCTCAAGGCTCGCTAATGCAGAGCGTGCCTCATCAAGTGCTTGGGTCGCCAACTGAAAACGCTCATCTTGACTTGGTGATTGCGCTTGAAGGTCGTAAAACTCTGCTTGCAGTTTTGCTTCGTTTTCGCTGGCTGCCCGAAACTCCTGCTCCGCTTGACGCTGTGCTTGAGCGGCCTCTTTCTCTTGCGTCGTCCAACGATCAAGTTGCGCTTGTAAATCAGCCACTTGCTCTTGAAGGCGTTGACGAGATTCTTGAACGTATTTAATCTCCGCTTCAACTTGGTTGATTTCCGCATTCGTTTCGTACAGATCACCTTGAGCTTTTGATACCACATCCTGCAGTGCATACTGCTCGGTGCGCATTGTTTCCAGTTCAGATTCTGCATGACGCAGCTTCGCTGTTTCCTCTTCCAGTTTCACTTGGGTTTCACGAATCGAGTTAGCGTGTTTCTCTTGTTCCTTACCCGATTCCGTTTGCTTCACAAACCAGAGCAGTTGCTGCTGCGCTTTCATTTGAGTCTGAAGCTCGTTGTGACGGCTAGCGACCTGCGCCTGCGCCTCCAAGCGGGCTAACTGCTGCTCTAGCTCCCGCAAAATATCCTGCACGCGCACGAGATTCTCTTGGGTGTCTTCTAAGCGGGCAGCCGTTTCTTTGCGGCGCTCTTTATATTTCGAGACGCCGGCAGCCTCTTCCAAAAATACCCGCAACTCTTCAGGCTTTGACTCCAAAATACGAGAAATGGTGCCCTGACCAATAATGGCATAAGCTCGCGGACCAAGGCCAGTTCCGAGAAAGATATCCTGGACGTCCTTGCGGCGCACCACTTGGTTATTGATGTAGTAACTGGAGTTGCCGTCGCGGGTCAAGACCCGCTTGACTGAAAGCTCAGCAAAACTTGACCATTGGCCCTGCGCACGACCATCGGCATTATCAAAAATGAGCTCAACACTGGCGCGGCCGGATGGCTTTCGTAAGCCAGAGCCATTAAAAATAACGTCTTGCATTGACTCGCCACGCAACTCACTTGCCCGCGATTCTCCGAGTACCCAGCGAACTGCATCAATGATGTTTGATTTGCCACAACCATTCGGACCAACTACACCAATTAACTGGCCGGGTAACTCAAAATGGGTTGGGTCAACAAAAGATTTAAAGCCAGATAATTTGATTGATTTCAGTTGCACGGATGTTCTTCTTAGTAAGGCAAATTAGGGAAATAATGGTCTAAACGCTGTAATCCATGATGATAACAATCTCAGGGGCATTTAACCCTTCCGTGCAAGCCCCAATATAATGATTATTGAGCAATCAAAAATCAATTTTTCTAAAAATCCTTATCAATCCTATAGTTACCTCTCCTTATGACGCAAGCCCTACAAAACACCATTGATCAAGCCTGGGAAAACCGCAGCAATCTGTCCCCAAGCTCCGCTCCGACCGATATCAAGCAAGCAGTCAGCATGGTTTTAGAAGGTCTTAACAATGGCTCGATCCGAGTTGCTGAAAAACGGGCAGTTGGTCAATGGGATGTCAATCAATGGGTCAAAAAGGCGGTTCTACTTTCGTTTCGCCTTGAGGACAATCAACCGATGGCTGCAGGTGGGTTTACTCAGTTTTACGATAAGGTGCCTAGCAAATTCATCAATTACTCACCCGAAGACTTTGCTAAGGGCGGATTTCGGGTGGTACCACCTGCTTTTGCACGTCGCGGGTCATTCATTGGCAAAAACGTTGTACTCATGCCTTCGTATGTGAATATTGGCGCCTACGTGGACGAAGGCTCAATGGTCGATACCTGGGCCACGGTCGGATCATGCGCACAAATCGGTAAAAACGTTCACCTCTCTGGCGGCGTTGGTATTGGTGGTGTTCTAGAGCCCATTCAAGCAGGCCCTGTCATCATCGAAGACAACTGCTTTATTGGCGCTCGCTCTGAAGTGGTTGAGGGAGTTGTAATCGAAGAGAACAGCGTTCTCTCGATGGGTGTCTATATTGGCCAGAGCACCAAGATTTATGACCGCGAGACCGGTGAGGTTCATTATGGTCGGGTGCCCGCAGGATCGGTAGTGGTTCCAGGATCGATTCCAGCGAGTAACGGTAAATACAGTCTGTATGCGGCAGTGATTGTGAAAAAAGTGGATGCCCAGACTCGGGCAAAAACAGCGATTAACGAACTCTTGCGTGACTAATTGATGACCTCGGCCCTTTTGCTGACTAAAGAACTCATTGCATGTCGCTCGGTCACCCCTGCGGATGGCGGTTGCCAAGAACTGATTGCAAAGAGGTTAACAGCGATCGGCTTTGAAGTTGAAACCATCGTTAGCGGACCAAAGGAATTTCAAGTGACTAATCTTTGGGCAATTAAACGGGGTTCCAATCCTCAAGGAAAAGTATTGGCCTTTGCTGGACACACAGACGTTGTACCTACTGGACCACTTGAGCAGTGGACCAATGATCCCTTTATACCCACGGAGCGCGATCAATTTCTGTACGGTCGCGGCGCGGCGGATATGAAAACCTCCCTCGCGGGGTTTGTGGTGGCAACCGAAGAATTTGTGAAAACACACCCCAATCACTCTGGATCAATTGCGTTTTTAATTACAAGTGATGAAGAAGGTCCCGCCCATGATGGCACTGTGATCGTATGCGA
Source organism: Polynucleobacter sp. MWH-UH24A (assembly GCF_018687475.1). Lineage (NCBI taxonomy): Bacteria > Pseudomonadati > Pseudomonadota > Betaproteobacteria > Burkholderiales > Burkholderiaceae > Polynucleobacter > Polynucleobacter sp. MWH-UH24A. The sequence continues at coordinate 577,383 of NZ_CP061292.1, read as the reverse complement.
TCTTCTTAAAAAGCGGGGTCAGAAACTGGATTACTGCATCATTGGTGAACCCACATCCGTCGAGCGTTTAGGCGACATGATCAAAAATGGGCGTCGTGGGTCGCTCTCAGGAAAACTTAAAGTCAAAGGGGTGCAAGCGCATATCGCCTACCCTCACTTAGGGCGCAATCCAATTCATGAGATTGCTCCAGCGCTTGCAGCATTAGTGGCCAAGGAGTGGGATCATGGTAATCAGTACTTTCAACCAACTAGCTTTCAGATCTCAAATGTTCATGCGGGCACGGGCGCAAACAATATTATTCCGGGTGAGTTGGTGATTGACTTTAATTTCCGATTCTCAACCGAAAGCACACCAGAGCAATTAAAAGCGGCAGTTGAGTCGATCTTGCGAGAGGCTAATCTTCAGTTCGGTATCGACTGGACTTTAGGTGGTGAGCCGTTCTTAACTGGTGATGGAGAATTAGCAGGCGCTATGCGCGAGGCCATTTTGGCAGAGACTGAAGTTCAAACCGAGCTCTCGACTACCGGTGGCACTAGCGATGGTCGATTCATTGCCAAAATTTGCTCCCAACTCATTGAGTTTGGGCCTGTGAACGCAACCAGTCACAAGATTGATGAACGTGTGGCACTGAACTCAATTGAACCTCTAAAAAATATTTATCGTCGCGCACTTGAAAAGCTAATTGCCTAAGGATTTGCTGGGTTAACCTATTCGCATGGACCCCATTCCCATACCAACTAATTTGTCTGTGATGACAATTGATGCATGTTGTCAACGCGTTCAGGATGTTTTGGAATCAGCTGATCTTCATTACGGACATGGTGCGAGTGATGCGCAGTCCGAAGCATTGTGGATTGTCAGCAAACAATTGGAGCAGTCACCCTCCGAAACGCTCGAACAATTGGCATTCACGATTTCTGAAGAGCTCAGCCAAAAAGCACTGGAGATCGCTCAAAAACGGATTGAATCGCGCCAACCCCTAGCCTATCTTTTGGGTGAGGCGTGGTTAATGGGCGTACCGTTTGATTGCACCCCGCAAAGCATCATCCCGCGCTCCTTCATCGCTGAGTTAATTGTTCATGAATCGTTTGAGTCCTGGTTACCCGCAGATGGCAAGGTGCTTGATTTATGCACTGGTAATGGTTCGTTGGCAGTGCTGATGGCACTTTGCTACCCTGACCTTCAGGTTACAGCGAGTGATCTTTCTCTACCAGCGCTCGCTCTCGCTGCTCGCAATCTTGATCGCCATCACTTAAGTGACCGTATTGAATTACTGCATGGAGACCTATGGGAACCGATTGCAAGGCAGGATTTGCAATTTGATTTAATTATTTGCAATCCACCCTATGTCAATGAGCAATCGATGCAAGGTCTGCCACCCGAGTACCGTGCTGAACCACCCGAAGCGCTTGCTGGTGGAGCAGATGGCATGGATCTGATTCGTCAGATCATTGCCTCAGCCAGTGAATACCTCCATGAACGCGGCGCATTAGTACTTGAAATTGGCAATGAGTATGATCACTTCCAAAAAGCCTTTGGACATCTTTCACCAATTTGGATGGAAGTATCCGCAGGTGATCGGCAAATCTGTTTGATTGAGGCAGAAGATCTACGCCACTAAAGCCAATCAGAATAGGTCGTTCGCCGCAGCGATTGCCTCATCAATCCGCTCAACAGCAATCATTTGTAAATCAGTAATTTTTGATTTTGGTAAATTAGCCTTAGGAACAATGGCGATCTTAAATCCTAATTTAGCAGCCTCCTTCAATCGTTCCTGACCCCGAGGGCATGGACGAATTTCTCCAGCCAAACCAACTTCACCAAAGACCACCAAATGCTTTGGTAGAGCCCGATTGCGGATTGAGGATGTGATGGCCAGTAGAACTGCCAGATCAGCGGCGGGCTCGGTAATTTTGACCCCACCCACGGCATTGAGAAAAACATCTTGATCAAAACAAGCGATACCTGCGTGACGGTGCAAAACCGCTAACAGCATCGCCAAACGCGCTTGTTCTAAACCAACCGCTAGGCGTCTAGGATTCGGAATATGCGCCGTATCAACCAGCGCCTGAATCTCAACCAACAGCGGTCGACTACCCTCTTGGGTTACCAATACACAAGATCCAGGTACCGTTTGCGGGTGTTGCGATAGAAAAAGTGCAGAGGGATTATTAACCCCTTTAAGACCTTTCTCGGTCATCGCAAAGACGCCAAGCTCGTTAACTGCCCCAAAGCGGTTTTTAATTGAGCGCACAAGACGAAATGAAGAATGCGTATCGCCCTCGAAATACAAAACGGTATCCACAATATGCTCCAGCACACGAGGACCAGCCAGATGACCATCTTTCGTAACGTGGCCAACCAATAAAATACAGATCCCACTTGATTTTGCTAGCCGCGTTAATTGGGCGGCGCATTCTCGAACTTGAGCAACCGATCCAGGCGCCGATGTAAATGCCTCGGAATAGAGCGTTTGAATCGAGTCAACCACCAAAACCTGCGGTTGGGCAGCCTCAACCGAGAGCAATAACTTTTCGAGCTGAATCTCTGCCAAGATTTCAAGTTGAGGTGCGTTGAGGGAAATTCGCTGAGCACGCAACGCAATTTGAGCGGCAGACTCCTCTCCGGAGCTATATAAAACATCGACCCCTTGCATACTTAGCTCAGCTAAGGCTTGCAATAATAAGGTGGACTTCCCAATACCTGGATCACCGCCGAGTAAGACCACACCACCTGCCACCAATCCTCCGCCTAAGACGCGATCGAGTTCAACAATTCCGGTTGGTAATCGTGGCGAATCCTGTGCCTCAATGCTCACCAATCTTTGTCGTGGGATTGACTTGGCAAGCCCTTGAAAACGATGGTTTGTAGTCTCGGCGAGAGACTCTTCAAGCGTGTTCCATGCATCGCATGCAGGACATTGACCTTGCCATTTTGGAGAACTGCCCCCACAGGCCTGGCAAACGTAAAGTGTTTTGGTCTTTGCCATATCAGTCTAATTTCACGCCCGACTTATTTTCCTGAGCGCGTCGTGGTGCATCCTTGCGACGCTCCTCAAGGTCAGCAGCGCGTGCAGCCGCATCTTTTTGTTTTTGCAAAAATGCTTTTTCATTCTCAGCACGCTCTTGTGCACGTTTTGGATCAGCTCGCTCAGCAGCACGACGCGCATCGCGTTCCGTTTTGATTCGCTCATTGATAATGCGTTGGTTTTCGTTGAGCAAGACCTCCTGCGCCCGAATTGGATCAATTTCACGTCGATACTTTGCTCGCGCATCGCTAAGGCATGAATTCACGAAGAACTTGTCATAACATTCCGCATTCGTTTTTTTCCAGCGATATTCAGCCCATTCGCGCTGCAGCGTGAGTTGAGCCTCGATTTGATTGAGCTTTTCAAGTTCAAGCTCATCACTCGTAACAGCATGGGCTGGAGCAACGTACATCGCTATCAGAATGGCAAAAGCCAATGATCGATTTTGATCCGTCATTAAATCTCAACCTTGGCGCCCAACTCGACTAAACGATTGGCTGGAATGTTATAGAAATCCGATGGCTTGGCAGCGTTTTGCATCATCCATGCAAAAAGACGCTCACGCCACACCGCCATACCAGGGGATTTGGATGGCGTAATGGCGTCCCGTGCCAAAAAGAAGGTGGTATCCATGAGATCAAAGGGTTGACCATATTGCTTGGTAATCAAATCGAGCACTTTGTTCATATCGGGTGTTTCTTTAAAGCCATGCACACTACGAACCACAAATACATTACCACCCAAATCTTTAATCGATAAGCGCTCATCATCGCGCACAAAGGGCACATCCCAAGTACTCAATTTAAGAAAGAAGATACGCTGATGCATCACGTGGTTATGCTTTAGGTTGTGGAGCATTGCTGCAGGCACAAAATCAATATGCGGAGTCAGAAAGATGGCCGTTCCCTCAACCCGATGGGGTGGATGCGCCAATAAGTTTTTAATGAACATCTCCAGTGGAATCGACTCTTTAATGAGCTTATTGCGCAGCAGCTGACGGCCTCGATACCACGTAATGATGCAAGTAAAGAGTAAGAAAGCCAAGGCGATGGGATACCAACCCCCCGCTTTAATTTTGATCAACGTGGCGGTCCAAAAGGCAAAGTCGATCACCAAAAATAAGATGATCATCACAAAAATAATGATAGGATTAATATGCCACTCACGCCGCATAACGATGCTCAATAAAATGGTGGTGATCAGCATGGTTGAACTTACTGAAATCCCGTATGCGGCAGCGAGATTGACCGACTCCCCAAATTCAACGGTGGTCACAATGACCATGATCAATAAAGCCCAGTTCACTGCAGGGATATAAATCTGACCTCGTTCAGAGACGGAGGTATGTAGGATATTCATACGGGGAACGAAGCCAAGAAGAATAGCCTGGTTAACCAGAGAGAATGCCCCTGAAATCACAGCCTGCGAGGCAATTACCGTTGCGGCAGTAGCCAATCCAATCACGGGCCACAAAGCCCACTCGGGCACCATCAAATAAAACGGATTGGTCACTGCCGCAGGATTAGCAAGAAGTAATGCCCCTTGGCCTAAATAGTTGATTAATAAACATGGCAATACCAAAAAAAGCCATGCATAGCGCACTGGACTTTTACCGAAGTGGCCCATATCTAAATAGAGCGCTTCCACACCGGTGACCACGAGAACTACTGCGCCCATCACGATATAAGCCGTTAAGGGATGATCGACGACAAATTGCAATGCATACATCGGGTTAAATGCGCTCACAATTTCAGGCGCTTGACCGATGTTCATGAGTCCCAATATGGCTAGCACGATAAACCACATCAAGGTAATAGGACCAAACAAATTACCAACTGCTGCAGTCCCAAAGCGTTGAATCACAAAAAGCGCCACCAGAATAATGACAGAGATTGGCAATACCGCATCCGCTAACGTCGGTGTTGCGATCGCAATTCCTTCGACCGCCGAGAGGACTGAAATCGCCGGGGTAATGACCGATTCACCAAGCAGCATGCAAGCGCCCAACATGCCCATCACCATAATCAGAAAATATTGCCGGCTGTCACTTTTAATTGAACGCAGCGCTAAGGCCATCAATGAAAGGACGCCGCCTTCGCCTTTATTATCGGCACGCATCACCACAAATACATACTTGAGCGTTACGACAATCAAGAGCGCCCAAATCATCATGGAAATCACACCAAAAAGCGCCTCACGGCTATAGGCAATACCGTGGGCAGGATCAAAACATTCTTTCAGGGCGTACAAAGGGCTTGTACCAATATCACCAAATACCACCCCAATCGCAGCAAGCATGATGAGGGGCAGACTCTTTTTGGGATGCTCATCGGTGCCGTGAATTTCAACCGGCTTGAGCAAGGATGAATTGGAAAATTCTGGGTTACTAATGGACATCCGTAGGACTACCCGATAGTTACAGTGCCTATATGATACGCTCACTTGAGGTGCCACAGTACCCGTTAACTGGACAAGGATGCACTATAAATGGTAGAATCGTAGTCTCAGGCGCGGGGTGGAGCAGTCTGGCAGCTCGTCGGGCTCATAACCCGAAGGTCATAGGTTCAAATCCTATCCCCGCAACCAAATTTCTTATATTTTTCAAAGGGATACTGAAGTATCCCTTTTTGTTTACTAGTATAGTTTGACCTATACTACTTGTATCAGTCAGAATAACAATATCAAATCATGACTGATATGAACATCAAAACGATACGGAAATCATCAGGAACAGTTCCAATCCCTGAAACAATCACAAAAATTGGTAAAGGTTTTCCTGACAAATTAGTCATTTTTAAGATTCCCTCATCACGATATTGGTGGGTTCGTTATTACACAGAGGGAAAGGTACTTAAAAAATCAACAAAAACAGAAGATAAAAGAAAAGGTATTGAATTTGGAAAGAAGTTCTATGAACAAATTCTCATACGACAACACAATCTTTTACCTCTCGGATCAAGTCCATCTTTTGAACGAGTATCAAGACTTCTATTAACAGAACAAGAACAATTAATAGAACGAGGTGAACGAAGTCCCAAGATGAATATCAACGATAAACAGAAGTTAGAAAAAGATATTCTTCCATTCTTTAAAGGTATGAATGTAAAAGATGTAACTTATAAACATCTTGATAACTACATCACACAACTTCGTCAAAGAAAACTTAAACCACCCACTATCAAAAGTCATCTTTCTTTAATACACAAGATTCTTTCTCTATCTCAACGAGAAAACTTAATTGATAGATTACCCTCATTTCCAAAAGTTAAAAGAAAAGATTCACCAAGAGGATGGTTTAACAATGATGAATACAAACTTTTACTCAAAACTGTCAAACAATGTATTGATGAAAAAACTATCATTCGTTCACATCAGATTACTGATGAGATGAGATTACTCATCACATTTATGGTGAACTCTTTTCTACGACCAAGTGACATTAAAAATCTACGACATAGAAATATTCAGGTTATAGAAAAAGAACATAAGTATTTAAGAATTCAAACAGATGATTCAAAAACTGTTAACACACCAATTGTCACAATGGAAAATTGTGTAGGGATATACAAAGACTTATTAGAATTCCAAAAGAAAAATAAACGGGAGATTGGTAAGGAAGATTTTGTATTCTTTCCACACTTACTTAATCGTGACTTCTCATTACAAACAATGAGGAGACAGTTTGATTACATTCTTGATAGATGTGAAATGAAAACAACATCTAATGGTGATCCACGAACACTCTACTCTCTCCGTCACACATCAATCATGTTCAGACTCACGATGGGTGAATCAATAGATTTATTGACACTTTCACGGAACTGTAGAACCTCTGTAGGAATGATTGAAAGATTCTATGGAAAACCCTTAGAGGGTGAAATGAACATTGGGAAGATCCAATCAAGTAAATACAAAGTCAAATAAGAAGTTCAAAAAGAGTTCGGAAATAGAGGTAATATCTCTTATAGAAAATAGATTCAAATTGATTGGAGAGTCAATATGAAGTTCATTCAAAAACTCATCTTTTCATCACTAATCTTGGGTATGAGTGGTCTTGTTTACGGTCAAACACACTCCTTTAGATGTAGTTTTTCAGATGGATTCTCAACAGACTTTAAATCAAATAAACCATCCTCAAGTCGAGATAAATCAAAATTTACTGACTTAACATTCGACCAATTAGATGTGAAAAAGAATCGAGGAAGAATGATTGGAAACGCGGGTGCGACTGATGTTGGAGTAATCAATGGAGATAACTCAATTCATATCATTGAACAAACACCCTCTGGGAACATGAATATAACAACAATTTTTAATCCATCTATTAAAAATTCAAGTAACTATCCTGTTGTTCATAGTAGACACGTAAACATATTTGATGAACCTATGACATCTCAATATGTAGGACTATGTAAGAAACTAAATTAAATAAAGTAAAGAATATGGTGATTTGATGGAGTTAGGTCTCGGATTCACATTAATTTTACTTGTCATAATATGGATCATGTATGACGAAAATCAAAGTCTAAAAAGAAAAAATTCTAATTTCACTTTATCGGGAAATACTAAAAAAAATAACCACGAAAATAAAAAACAATTAGACAAAGATATCAAAAATTACAACAAAGAAAAATTAAAAAAATCTAGTATTCAAGAACTTGTAGAAAAAATTACTTTCAATGATGAACACATTACAAGTCAAATAATTAAATTTACACAAATTGAAAATAAAAGTGAAACCATTCCTTATTTATATTGTTTATCACTCGAATTGATATCATTCGAAATTGTTAAAACGAGGAGAAATTTCAAATTTGACTTAGAAACTATCAATGAAATAATAAAAAGATATAAACATCAAAAACTATTACAGATAAGACTTAATACAAAAACACACTTATCAATTTCTGAAATTAGTAAAGTTTGTGACACAATTCTAGGAGATATTCAAAGAATGTCGGAACCTTTAAGTGAAGAAAATCTAAAAAATAGTTCGTTGAATTGGTTACTGATTAGACTTAGATTTTCAGATATAGAATTTAATGAAACAGAGGTTACTCAAATAATAATTAAAACAATAGAAAATTTTATTAACTACATTGAAACATTTTTACTAACTAATATCTCCCCGGAAACTCACCACGAGATACATTCAAAGTAATCGTGTCACCCCACTGAATCCATCTTCGTAGATTCCTTGTTACCCGTTTAATGTCGTTTTCATTTGATGATCCTCTGTCATCAATCGTCTTGGGTAGTTGTTGATGGTCTTTTCTCTTTCTTTTTTTGTAATAATCATAGACGTCTCTTAATAGTGACTTACCTCGTAATGATGGATCTTTCAGATACACATCACGATAGACATTCAATACATCTTTAAGAATTGTTAACTTTGGTTCTGTTCTATCAGATATCTGAAATTGAGATGTAATCACACGATATTTCTTCTTCTGACGATTACGGATCTTTTGTTGTTCGTCAATCAACTGACGAATCTTCTTGAGTAAGACGGTAGTAGATTGGTTAATTGGTACTTCAAGAATCAAACTATCTGAATAGATCCGTAATGACTGACTATCAAGAATAGTTACAGACTGTTCTTCAAAAAGATGTTTATGACTATCCCACCAGTCATTGAATGTTGTTCGTTCTACATCTCCCCATGACGAATAGAACTCATCACTTTGTTTGAGATTTTTGAGGATTGTGGGATTGGTGGACTGTAGAGATATCTTGTAGAACTCAAACCAAATCCGATAGAACTCTTTCTTTAGTGGGAGGATTTTGTCGGTGTTCATAGATGAACATCTTCCCATAAACGGACAATACTATCAATCAGTCATCTGTCTGATTTGAAGTTATGATACTGTAACTCATTGATTTAATTGTAAAAAAATGTATAATAGACACTATAGATTGAAATGTTCAAGTAAGAACAAACTAATCTATATGTGTACCTCCCGACAGAACACCTGTTCCTGAACCTACACAAAGATTGACACCAAAAACAAATAAGAAAGTCAATCAACCCAAACCGTAGAACAGTTCAGAAAGTGAGATTTAGATGATTTATGACAACGATTTTTATACAAAGTTAAGAAGTAATACTATTCAGAAAACACTATGTGACGAAGATTTGAATTTCATCAAAAAGTCACATCAACATTTCAGAACATCAAAATATTTTGATGTTTACAAATACTTCCCAAAGTATTGATTTTAAGTAGTAGTCGTCCCTTCCGTAAGAACAATTCCGTTCCTGAAACGACGGGTGAACCATTATTAGAGTTCACAAATAAATCACATATAAATGAAAGGAAACATATGATTTATTCAGTTACAGAAATGTCATCAAAAGTAAACAACTTATCAAAGAATAGTGTTGAAAATCTATTAGAAATAGGAAACATATTCAATGAAATTAAGAATAACTTTACAACTCAAGATTACAAAGAGTTTTTAAAACAAACACACTACGTAGAGGGTTCATCAACAATTCGAAAGTGGGAACAAATTGGTAAATCGTATCTAAAACTCAAACAAGTTTCAGAACTCTTACCCCCAGTGTTTACGACACTCTATTTCTTATCCAAATTAAGTGATGACGAGTTTAATAACCTAATAAAAAGTAACAAACTGACTCCATCAATCACAACACAAGAGATTGAAGAATCACTGAATAAGGTAAAGAATCAATCCAAAACACTACCGAGGATTGTGATTGAGTTTAATGACACAGTTTCATTTGGGGTGGTAAAAGAATTTGACGATTTGTTACAGAACTATTCCAATTACATTGTCATCACAAAAAATGATGAATTCAAAGAGTATGTGTCTATGTCTAATAATGTGACCATTCTCGAAACAACTGAATCTTATTAATTGGAGAATTTAATGAAACAGTTACTCTCCGAATACTTGAGACCAAAGTCGTTTCATGAACTTTGTATTTCTGATGAAAATAAAGAAAAACTTGAATTCATGTATGAAAATAGTCGTGTTATGAATATGTTATTTCACGGAAAACCAGGGACAGGTAAAACAAGTTCTAGTTTAATTTTTTATAATAGTGAAAAATTTGATTCAATAATCATAAATGGATCTTTAGAAACTGGTGTTGATGAGGTAAGAAATAGAGTAAGACGTTACAGTTCTACCTTATCTCTATTTCCTGATAAACAGAGATTAGTTATTATTGATGAATGTGATTATTTGTCACCTAATTCTCAATCCGGATTGAGAAAACTCATTGAAGATAATTCTGACACCTGTCGTTTTATCTTCACTTGTAATGAGATAAAAAAGATTCAACAACCACTTATATCAAGATTATTAGTCTTAAATTTTGATGTCACTCCTTCAATTATCAAGACAACTCTTGAAAGTTATAGAAAAAGGGTAATTCAAAAATTAAAGGATCGATATGGAGAAATTAATGTAGACAGGGTGAATTACATTATTAATTACTATTTTCCAGACTACAGAATTATTTCTAACCAACTTGAGTATGAATTTCTATTAAATACTCCATAAAACTGTTCTTATAAGAACTTTTCCCCACAGTCAAACTCAGTTAACAATAACTGGGTCTGAAGGTGGGGATTTTTGTATTCTGAAAATTTTTTTTGATAGGAAATTCACGGAAAAGTAAAAAATGGTAAACATGATGAAATAAAGTGGTATATGTCATCAGGTGAAATCAAATTAGACAAAAACTCTTATAAGTAAGTATGTCCCCCCTTGAGTTTGATTGAAACCATTACCTGATACCCCCTAGTTTTAAACCATCCATCCAATAGAACCCTGTTACGAAGTAACAGATGAACGAACGATAGTGAGTTCATGAACCAAAACCCCCTCCAGATCCAGACATTGAATCCTATTCCTATCCTGTTCCTAAATGAACATTTCCTAGTTACCACTATCTATATCTAGATTCCACACCATATAAATAATAGAAACGACCTAGTTACCACTAACTTCTCGTCAATAGTGTCGGGATAAACAAGTGAGTTCTAGTCTTAGTTTCTATCCATCATCCAAGGAGAATTCATGTCATTTCAGATCCAATCCACACCACATACCCAATTCCCATTACGACTAGACCATAACCTTTCCCAACGATTTACCCATATCTCCACCACTACCAGAATCCCTAAATCTACACTTGGACGATTAGGAATCACACGACTACTCAATGAAATAGAAAGTAAAGGTATTACACGAGTTCTACAAGAGATGGAGTCGGTATGAACGAGAAACAGTTACAACAACTGGAGAAAGATTCTATCTACACGATAAAAGTGAGTCCTGATATCAAAGACCAAGTTGTATCGGGATATTTAAATGAACTATGTAGAGTTGTGAAGAAAGAAGTAAGGAAAAGTGAGGTAATAGTATTAGTAATAAACAAAAGAATATAAAACTAGAACTTTTTCTTATCTACTTTTTCACATTTACCATTAAATCTAGTGATGGAACTTGAAATTATTGAACCTTTATCTGTCTTAACACTTTCCATAAAACCAGAAGAAATTAACCCACTTACTCTATCAATATTTATAACAGAATGTTGAAATAAAAGACTATTAGGTTCACTATTTAAAGAACAAACAATTTTTTCACTTGTCCAAGTATGACAGTCGTAATTTTCTAATTTTTTATTTTTAAAGTTATAAGTTTTTGATTTTGGTTCATTACTTTTTCCGAAAGTAGATGACTCTATTGACTCTGTACCATTACAAACTAATGAGAATGAAGTTTCATCTCCTATTGAACATGATGTAAATAAAATAACCAAAATAAAAGAAAAAAAGATTTTCATTTTTAACTTACCATTAAGAAGTGATAGTGAGGAACAATCATTTTTTTGTTCTTAAGTTCACAGAAAAGTATGATTTGATTTGGAAGTTTTTTTAACATATTTAAGTTAACTAATCTTTCAAAATCAGTAAATTTCATGTAGATATGGAAAACAATCTTAAACTCTTTATGTTCAATATATCCATATCTTTCAGATGTTTTGGACTCTATAAGATGAACATCATAAGAATTGAACTCTAGTTTAGATGATTGTTTTCGTAATAATTCCGATTTCTTGAGTTGACAGACATAAGATATGGAATTTGATACAGGAGTGAGAGAAAAAACAGATTCAGTGGGTGTTAGATAGTATCTGTCATACATTTATTACCTCATATCTTTAATCTAACCACATTCATTACTGTAATCATTCGTTCTAGAAATGATCCTTTGTACCTCTTGTCATCATCTCTGAATACGACCTTACCGTCCTCTACCGATCCCATAGTTGGAGTCCATTTACATATCTCTAACAGTGGAAGATTTCTCTTTTCAAACTGAATACATCTAAAGTAATACCGAAAGTATTTGTTATCAAGAGAATTCTTAACTACAGTAAGACTTTTAAAGTTTTGAATTTGAATATAGTAACCAGACTTCATTGACTTATAACGTTTTATCTTACCCATAACTTTCAGTTTAAAGTCATCGGGATTTGAACCTGTTTCCAGACATGAATCTCTAACGATTCGTTCCAGATAAGTCTTAATTTGAATGTCTTTAGACATCCTCACACCACCACCAATCACTCTCATCCCGTTCATAGACAATGTCTGTATGTGTCAAAGATTTCTTTGATTCTTTAGATTTGAGTTGAACTGAAGGATTCTCTTCATCCTGTATCTTATGTTTAACAGGACGATAGAGAGGTCTTCCAAGGATTTTTACATCACTCATACATCAAAAAAATGTTTTCTTAACTCTATCACCACATAACTTATTAAATACATTTCTATCCCAACCATCATCTGTAATCTTTGACCATCTATCCTCATCAGTTAAGTCTGGAACATTTTTTGGAAGTTTGGAAATAGATTCAACAACATCATAGAAAAGTGACATAGACATTTGAGACTTACAGTTGTATACCTCTTTCCATAAAAAATGTAAGTTTGGATAAGATTTCAAGTCACTCACATACCAAAAACTAACATAATCCTCTTTTTTCTTTATTGAACTTTCATCAATAAGAATAGTTTGACCAGTTGATTGATGATAGATTTTCCATTCAGGAGACTTGTTACAACCGATTAAAAAGAATGAAATAAAAAGAAGAAAAATCTTTTTCATCATCTTATTTCTTTTTAAAGTAATTGTGATACACAAAGAAACAAACTATAAGAAATCCGATTGTTAAGAATATTTTCTTTTGGTTTACTTCAAACCAACTATAAGATTTAACATCTGGTGAATTCTTTATTTCATTTTGTTTTTTTACAGTCTCCAAATCCTTTTCACGGACTTTTTGTGGGTCAGAATCTGATTTGAGTCTTTCTAGTTGATTCTTGTTGGTATTTGAAGAGTCAAGTCTTTCATTAAGAGATTGACTAAAAGATGTAAGAGAATATGAAAGAACCAGAAGGAAAAGAGACTTTTTTATCAGTTCAGAAAAGGTCATCATATAAATTCTTTAAAGGTAAAGTTGGGTATAGGTTTGAATATTCTGAAAAGGTTATCGGAAAGTATGTTCGGATACAGTTGTTAATTGAAATATAGTTTTAAAAGAATGTAGGATAAGAGGAAGAATAAACACCAAAATATGATTTCGATAGAATTTCTACGTTCATGTGATACACCTTTTTCTTCTAGAAACTTATCAACGTAGTAGTCCCAACAACGAGAAATAAAAAAAATTAAGACTACAAAAGGAACGAGATAGAAAAAGATAGTAAGGTCTATATTAAGAACTTTATCAATAATTCGATTTAAGGTAATAGGTTCTGACATTTAATAATTACTTTTGAAAAGAACATTTGATAAGTGATTGAATTGTTCTATTAAAATTAAGTTTAGATAATTCAATTCTATAAGAATCACCAGAAAGATAAGGTTTATTTCTTCTGTTATCAAAATTTCGGTACTCATCAAGTGAATCTAAAAATTCATAATTAATTTCAAATAAATTTGTATAAAAAATTATTTCAGATTCATGTTTAGATTTAGTTGAAGAACCAATCCCATGGATTCTAAAAAATCCATTCTTTGATTCCGAAATTAAAGATTTGTATGAATCTCGTAATTTCCAAGGATAAAAATATTCATTACTTACTATTTTGTTGAATCGTGACTCATTTCTTGTTTCCAATGAACTTTTATATTCGGTAGAAATATACTTTTCTGTATCGGGTGGAATGTTTTCCACCTTAAACAGTAACCAGTCATAATTAGACGGTATTAAATTTTGAACGAACTCAATCCTTCCATCAAATGTATTACAAAATTTACCCTCCGGTTTCTTTACCTGACCATATGAAGAATTAAATACAAATATAAGTGATATAAAAATTAATAATCTATTTATTGACATATAACCCTCCACTCATACTGACCTGTTCTTTGATTCAAGACCTGTCTATTTTGACAATTAGACGTCCCAATAGGTGGAATAACTGGAGGATTAATAGGTTGAACTGATGGGGGAACAATGGGACAAATTGTGGGTGGACAGATAGGTGGTAAGTCAATAGAACTACTACAAATGGGTGTCATTTCACCGTTTACACACCTACATACACAATTCCCAAAAGAATAAGTAGATATCAAAAATAAACCCGTGAAAATTATAAACTTCATAATTTCACACAAGATCCATATGAAATACCACCACGACCATTGTTTTCTACAAATCTCATATCGGGGTAGAGTTGAACATCAAATTGACCAGTAAAGTAATAGAACTTCTTGATACCAACAAACTTATCGGTTTCTACTCTATCAACTGTGTATCTGTCACAAGTAACTTTGTTTTGACTCGGAACAAATGAACATCTCTCTAGTTCAGGTTTTGTAATGTCGTAAATCTTTATAGAAAACTTCCACTTCATTAATTCAGAATCAGAAACAATGTTTTCTGGACCAATCTTACGAGTTACTCTACAGTCATATGTAGATGAGTAAACGAGTGATGATGAAAGTGAAAATAATACAAAAATTATTAGTCTTTTCATTTATTTTTAAAACCTTTGTAGATCCATTTTCCAGTTTTATAGAAAATTATTGAATAGAATACATATGTTAGTAAATGTGAAAGACCATTCCGAAAATTTATGGTTTGACGTTGAAAGAAAGAAATTTCATCTATATATCTATATGGTGGAAAATCAAATATCCAATTAAAAATTGGACGAAAAATTAAAACATTAAAAAAGTCTGATGTATAGATAATGAAATTTGGTATTAGTGATGATTCACTGTCCCAAAAAAAATAGTAATAAAAAAAGACAAAAAAGAGTGAAACAAACCAAACTCTTTTCCAACCCTTAAGTTGTTCTATCTTACCTAACACTTTTATCATCTTCTTTCTAAATCTTTTCTAAATTCGTTGAATATTTCAGACATACAGTTATTGAAATCCTCACGAACTTTAATAGATTCTTTTTGAGGTAGTAAGTTAGACAAGGTAAATGAATTGTCATAACCTCCTTTTGTGAGAGAAAAGACAACCTCACCATTAAAAGGAATTACAGAGGTCACTGTTTTAATAACATCAAATTTAGGATCTCCGTACCCTACACAACGACCTCTATCCTCAGAACCACATTTGAAGTCTGTAATCTTAAATTTTTCAAGACTTGACTTGTTAACTTTAATATCTAGATACTCAGGATATGTTTGTGTCCATTTCTCTGTTCTCACATCTAAGACTGAAGGAACTATCTTCAGTAATGTTCCTAAATTACTTTTTTCTCTCATATAAATGAGTGAAAAACTTCCTGAAACGATTACTGGTTTTCCAGACTGAGAACGAATATCTCTGTAAATGTTTCCAAATTCTAGTTCACATGATGTGAGACTTCCACCTCTTGTTATTCGGTTTAGTTTAATAAAATTATCTTTTTTTAGATTTTCAAAAACCATCGTTTCAAGTTTTTTATAGTCATCATCCGATAACTTTCCGAAACTTAAAGATGATGAACATATTAAAAGAATTAAGACAAGAAATTTACTCATATTTGTCACCAAGATTGATTAGTGATAGTCTAATACTTATGAAATCTACCACCATTTCGTTACTTTTAACACTAGTCATTTCTACTAGTGTTTTTAGTCAATCTTTACCTGTAAAAATGAGTAATTCAGGTATCTGTCATAAACCTGGATCCACCTACTACGAACAAACCAAGAACTTCAAACCTTATAAGACTCTTGATGAATGTTTGAAAGACGGTGGACGTTTACCGAAGAAATGAATATGAAAAAACTTATCCCTATATCTCTATTATTTTTCTCAGTAAACGGTTATTGTGATTGGTTTAAGGTAACAGAATCAAATTCAATGACTGTATACATTGATGATTCCAAAATAACTAAAAAAGATAAATTTATTCGTATCTGGTCTCTCCACAACATGAATAAACCTGAAAAATTAAGGGATGGAAAAGTTTATCAATCATATGTAACTTTTAATGAAATTGATTGTAATGAGGAAAAATCGAGAGATTTAAAATTGACTTTGTATCAGAATGAAATGGGAAAAGGAAGTGTTGTATTTACTTCTGACGAAATTTCTAAATGGTCGTTCTCTGGTCCTGGAACTATAGGAGATTCTTTAGTTCGGTTTAGTTGTGGATTCAAACATTTAAAATGATGATACTTTTCTCCATTTTCATCATTCTTTCAATACTAATAGTCGTTGTCTTTCTGTATGTAATGATAAGTAACTATCTTTTCTATAAAGAGAAAAATAAACCAAGAAACAAAGTTCTTAAAGAGTTAATTAAGAATGAAACGAATCCAATTATTCGTTCAAGATATGTTATTGAAGAAAAGGGATATTTGAGAATTCTTGAAGAATTTATGTTTGTTATTCACCACAACAGATTGAATAAAGTCGGTAATCATCTTCATGAACCTATCAAAGAATATTCAATCAATAACTTTCACCTATTTACAAATATTCCGATCCCTCACCAACAATCTATCAAACTCTCATTTACTAGAGAACATTTTCCTGAGTTAGAGATTGATTCTTTCTCTTGTGACAAAGAATCATATGAGATATCAAATCAATATTTTTCAGTTCATTCATTCAAGTATTCGGATGAGTTTGATAAAAAGATGAATGAACTTTTAAACTTGGTTCATCCATTATGGTTACAAATCAGAAAAGAAGAATACGAAAACTCACAAGAAGAAAGAAAGAAGTTAGTGAAACTTGAATTAGAAAAAAAGAAAGAACTTGATAAAAGATACTCAGGTTTTTAATTTATAAGACTGAATACACCGTTCCAATCCCAATCTGAAGTTGTTTTGAGATTTGTTTGATCCCCATTCCCTTCTCTCGTAACAGTTTGACAGCGTTTTTCATTCCGTCATTCATCTTTGTCGGTCTTCCTAATTTCTTTCCTTGACTGACCGCCCGTTGTAATCCGATTGTGACTCGTTCTGAAATGAGATTTCGTTCCATCTCTGAAATACATCCAAAGATCCCAAATATCATTCTTCCTGAACTTGTTGATGTATCAATACTCTGTTGATTGAAATACAAGTCAATCTTGAGTTCATTGAGTTCTTTCATTATTTGAACTAAATCACTTACTGAACGACCTAGTCTATCCACCGACCAGACGAGAACCATCTCAAACTTTCGTTGAACTCCGTCTTTCATCATCTGATCCAGTCCGGGACGATCCTGTCGTCCTTTAGAACCCGATATACCGTTATCAGAGTAGATTTGGGTGATTTGGTATCCACACCGGTCTGAATAGTCCCTAAGAACCTGTATTTGGTTCTCTACGGTCTGTTTGGTGGTGGATACACGGACATAGATACAGACTTTTTTCATAGTTTTCTCCCAAAAAAGTGATGAAAATACCTATGAATTACTATACTACTTACTATACTACTTTGGCAAAAAGTCTATATATTACAACTATTTAAGTATCAAATAAACGAACTCATAACCCGAAGGTCATAGGTTCAAATCCTATCCCCGCAACCAATCTCTGGCGCATTTCCCCATTGAATAGCAACATTTAAGCTGCTTTTTTGTCACTTATTTTTATTTGTTTGCGACTCTTTGCCTTTGCTTCTAAAAATTCTTTCGCTACTATTTTTAATTCGCTATCCGCAAAACGTTTGAGAGCTTCACGCATCAATGGCTGATACCCCATGCCATATTTATCGCCAAGTAATTTGTATGAATCAATTAAATCAGTACTTAATCTGATCGATATCATTTTTAAGCCAAGCGCTTCATCCGTTGATTCTGATGATTGCTCTGATCGTCGAGCATACGCTTCGTCCGAGCCCAACTGACGACTCTCCCATGCTTGTTCGCTACTTTGAATAAGGTCTTGCCTCGATTTTTTTGGTTTCATACTATCTCATCATCCTATTTAATTTTTCAGAGATGGTCACCCAGAGCCATCCTCAAATAAAGTAATTTTTCTCGCGGATTAGGTTCAAAAGCTGTCTTCAAATTAACAACGCCGTCATTTAGAACATAAACAATTTTTAGCAACCGATTTTGATGTGTTGGGGCAATAAACCAAACCGTGGGAGGTTCTGTTTGGTGTTCGGCCCTCGTATCCTCCAAAACTATTCCCGTGCGGTTATAAAAGCACTCTTCAACTTCAACCCTGCGAACCCGATGCTTTTTGATTAATTTTTCAGCCAGCCTCGGACTAATCACTAGTTGCTTCATCATAGCCCATTTCGTTATGTTTTGTATATACAAAATTTTACGTTAAATTGGTGCTTTATTGGGATAAATTTTTATTAAGTTATTGATTTAAATATATATTTTTATAATTTTAGAAGATATACAGATTTTGTTAATTTTGTTAGTCGTGATGCCACAATCGCTTTTGCTTGGGTCTTAGGAACTCAACGGTAAGTTCATCGGCAGTGGCATACCAGTGTTGTGCTCCGGTATGTATGGTTTCAAGAAGCGGGGTTTGATTGTCTCGATATCGTTCTTTCACAACGCTATGTGGATGACCATACCGATTTCGATATCCATGCTGAGAAAATGCCACCGTTGGTTGGATGGCATCTAGCCATATCTGTGATGACGATGTTTTACTACCGTGATGTGGGGCCATTACCACCACCTTGTTGGGCTTTTGGTAACCCGCATCCTCTAGACGTCGAATATGCTCATGCTCTCCTCGTTTTTCTATATCGCCTGTTAACCAAAAACTCGTGTTGTTATTTCGGATTTCCAGCACACAACTGTTTTCATTAGGCTTTCCTCGGTGCGTATCTGCGTTGAAAGTGACCTCCTCAGACGGATGCCAGACTTTAAAGTCCACACCATCCCATTGCCATTCTTGACCAAACTGACAGGGCAGTGCTGGCATGAATGATTGTTTAACATCATTCATTAAGGGATGATGCTCTGGCATCGTGCCTAAGAATGATTCGATCTTTAGGCTCTTCATTAGTGTGCTGGCGCCAGCAATGTGATCTAAGTCTTTATGACTAATAACCAATCGATCCAATCGATCAATCCCCTCTCCACGAAAGTACGGTAGTAAAACTCGATCTCCAGCATTGTCATTTTTTCCGGAAAGTGGGCCGGTATCGTACAGGAGTCGATGTGATTTTGTCTCAACCAGTACTGCGGTGCCCTGCCCAATATCAAATACATAGGCCCTAAATTGGCCCTCATGAATTGCATTAGTGGTTTGCCAAAACAAAGGGGCGCAAAGGGCAAGTCCCACAATCCGATTCACCAGATGAGTTGTCATCGGGCCCGGACAAATATGCCAATAGATCCCTACTGTCGATAAAGCCATTGCCCATAGGGTCGGTTGATGGGACCAATGAACTGCCCAGTCAAATTTTGCAAGCCAATTGAGGTATGTTGCGGTCCACTCCATTACTTCATGCGCAAGCTGGAGAGGGATTGGTGCAAACCACTCAGGAAGAATAGCGCCAGCAATTGCCAGGGGCGTAACAATAAAACTAATCACTGAAATCGCCAGCGCATTGGCTAATGGCGATACGACAGATACTTGGTAAAACCAATATAAAGTACAGGGAATGAGCGCAATGGTCACAATCCATTGCAAGCGGCAGGATTCAAGGAGGGCTTGTTTGAATCGCTCAAGTCGACTTCTTTCCCACTCGCTCCCATTCGGGATGCCTATGAGACTGGATGAAGAACCCATGCCGTACAAAATGATGGCTACCGCTCCAAACGATAACCAAAATCCTGGAGTGTATGGGGCCATGGGATCAATCACTAGAACTAGCAAGAGGGCAATCCACCAAATATCAAAGGCGCGTGGGATTCGGGAAGTCCAGAGCGCAAAAGCTACGATCCCAACCATGTAGAGTGTTCGTTGAGCTGGTATTTGAAATCCAGCTAACCATGCATATAAAAATGCAGTGAGTAATCCAGTACCAGCGGCTACTTTTTGAACAGGAATCACGAGCGGCGATTCGCGACGTCGCCATATCCACGCCCCTAACATAGCCCCCAATCCCGAAAGCATCGTGACATGTAAACCCGATATCGAAATTAAATGCCCGACACCAGTAGCATTAAATACCCGCCAATCCGATTGCGCAATAGCATTTTGATCGCCAATCACCAAGGCAATTAATACCCCAACATATGGCGCAGAAGGATCTAGAGCGGCTTTGATCTTATTGCGTAGTCGCCAACGCTGATACTCGATGGCTGTTTTTAATGAAATCCATTTGGATTCTTGAACTCGCTTACCAGACCTAACCGAGCCATGCGCTCCAAAGCCTTGATGAAACATCCATCGTTCAAAATCAAAGCCATGCTCATTCATTAAGGTGTGTGGTCTTTTGAGTTTGACAACAAATTGCCACTCTTCACCCGGGGCAAGCTCCGGAATCAAACGGTTTTTTTGCCACGCCCCACTCCAACTTAAATAAATTTTTCTTGGTAAGGACTCAGATTGAACATCATTCCAGTCAACTACCTCAAAGGCAAAGCGCTGATGTTGATGATCACCACTAGGTAGTTGATCGACATATCCCCGAATCGTTAACTCTTGATCTTCAAGAGAAATTGGTAGGGACGATGCAAGCCTCCCCTTTGCATAATGAAAGTGATAGCCCCACCCCAACGCTGCCATGGCTGCTATTAGAACAAGGAGCGAGATGATGCGATTACGATCTCGCAAATAATAGCCAATAATCAGCAAAAAGATTCCGAAAATAATGCTTACTTCTAGGCCGTGATTTGGTAATTTGGATAAAAAGAGAAAAGCCGATCCTCCGGCAATCCATGCCGTAATTGCGATGCGTAGCACGTTATTGGTTGAGAAGTTGGCCCCAGCGCGGTAGGGCCTGACTTACATTGTGGACAACTGCCTGTGATAGAGAATTTGGCTGCACACCCCGAACTTCAGCTAACACGCGTGCAATTCGAGGTAAAAATGCAGGCTCATTGCGTCGCTCTTGTTCAGAGCGTAACCATGCTGGTGGAATATCCGGTGAATCAGTTTCGGTCACGATGGCATCGATCGGTAGTTCTTGAATAAGCCGGCGAATTTGCAAAGCACGCTCATAGGTCGCAGCACCCCCAAAACCCAATTTGAATCCCAAATCAATAAATTGCTGAGCCTGCTGAAAACTTCCATTAAATGCATGGGCGATACCACCGCTGATGGTTCGTTGACGAAGCGCCTTCAAAATCATGTCTTGAGATCGACGGACATGCAAGATCACCGGCAGTCGATGGTGTTGGGCCAGATCCAGTTGCGCATGAAAAAAGAATGCTTGTCGATGCGGATCCAACTCAGCGACAAAATAATCTAGACCAATTTCACCAATACCGACAAAGTGAGGGTCATTCTTAGCACTGATTACTGCAGTCTCTAACGTTTTTAAATCACTTTCGCTGGCACGATCGGTATACAGCGGATGAATGCCTAAGGTATAAACCAAATAGGGAATCTCATGCTTGAACCGATGGGTGATTTCTTGAACGGCCTCAAAATCCTGAGCTCGCACTGCAGGCAACAAGATACCTGCTACGCCAGCGTGTTTTGCTCGCTTTACGATGCTCTCGATATCACTCAAAAATTCAGGGGCATCGAGGTGGCAATGGGTATCAAGCCACATCAATGCTTATTCCCTAAATGGCTCGAGTATGCCGCGAGTCAGGCGCAAAATACGATCGCACCGTTTGGCCCGAACTGGATCGTGCGTCACGATCAAAAATCCGGTGCCCTGCTCTTTAGCAATATCAAGCATTAGATCAAATACTCGATCAGCTGTTTCGGTATCTAAGTTACCGGTTGGCTCATCAGCCAATACGCAATCCGGTTTTCCAACCAAAGCACGCGCCACGGCAACGCGTTGACGCTCACCTCCCGATAACTCCGCCGGGGTGTGATGAAGACGCTTTCCTAAACCAACTGCGTCCAACAGAATCTGTGCTGGCGCTTCTGCCTCTTCCCGACTCAAACCTCGAATTCGAAGGGGTAAAGCAACATTCTCTAATGCGCTTAATTCATCAAGCAGATGATGAAACTGGTACACAAACCCTAAGTGTTGATTGCGGATCCGATCGAGCTCCTTTGCGCTCATCCGATTGAGCAATTGACCAGCCAATTCCACCTCACCAGCACTAGCTGTATCCAATCCCCCTAAAAGGTGAAGTAAGGTGCTCTTACCAGACCCCGATGAGCCGACAATGGCTACCTTCTCGGCTGGGCTTAACTTCAACTCAACCGATTTAAGGACCTCAACTGCATTGATACCTGCGCCATAGGTTTTTGCAAGATGAGAGGCCTTGAGAACCGGTTTACTCATAGCGCAAAGCCTCAGCTGGTTTGACTTGCGCTGCTCTGCGGCTTGGGTAAATCGTTGCAAGAATCGAAAGGACAAATGCCATGATGCCCACCTTCAATACGTCGTCAAGACGCACATCCGATGGCAGCTGGCTAATGAAATAAATGTCCCTCGGTAAGAACTGCACCCGAAAGAGGGTCTCGATAAACGGGACGATCACATCAATATTTAAAGCGATGAGTAATCCAAACCCTACCCCAAGCAGTGAGCCCAATAGGCCGATTGCCAAACCTTGCACTAAAAATATGCGTTGTACTAATCCAGCGCTTGCGCCCATTGTTCGCAAAATCGCAATGTCCGCCTGCTTGTCCGTCACCGTCATGACTAAGGTCGAAACTAAATTAAATGCTGCCACCGCAATAATCAAGGTCAAGATGATGAACATCATTTTTTTCTCAGTTTGGACTGCGGCAAACCAATTGCGATTTGATCGTGACCAATCGCTAACCCAGAGCGCTTGCGGTACGACTTGCGCTAAGCGCACCGCAATTTCAGGGGCCTTTTGCATGTCATCGACCTTGACGCGTAAACCGGTCGGGTCGGTCATTCGTAACAAGGCAGCGGCATCTTTCCAGTGCATGACCG
The DNA here is from genome assembly GCF_018687475.1 of Polynucleobacter sp. MWH-UH24A. NCBI lineage: Bacteria > Pseudomonadati > Pseudomonadota > Betaproteobacteria > Burkholderiales > Burkholderiaceae > Polynucleobacter > Polynucleobacter sp. MWH-UH24A. Next base: position 553,906 of record NZ_CP061292.1, on the reverse strand, counting down.
CTAAGGTACTGTCGTATTCATAATGACCGCTGTCCACCATACCAACGACCTGAAGAGCCCTCATTCGCGGCATCATCCCAGCAGGAGTTAAATCACCTTCCGGAACCAATAGGTTTACACGATCACCAACCCGAATACCTAGTGTTCCCGCTAACTGCGTTCCAAGTACGACCCCAAATTGTCCAGGCTTCAAATCACTGATTGAGCCCACGATTAATTGTTTGGGCAAATCCGATACGCGACCCTCTAGGGCTGGATCAACCCCCCGTAGAACAACCCCGCGCATCGATTCAGCTCGAGAGAGAAGACCTTGCGAGCTCACCATTGGGGCAACCCCGAGAACATGGGCTTGCTTTGCAAGCGTTTCGGCGATTGGCTCCCAGTTCGATAAGCCATTGGGTGAGGTAATTTCAATGTGCGAGAGAACCGAAAGCATGCGGTCTCGCACCTCCTTCTGAAACCCATTCATGACGGACAGCACCACAATGAGAGCCGCAACCCCTAGTGCGATCCCAGCCATGGAGATCCCAGAGATAAACGAAAGAAATCCATCGCGTTGACCAACCGCCTTCCTACGCCGCGAGCGCGTGTACTTAAGTCCTATCTCCAGTTCAATTGGAATCTTCCACATTGTCACAGTTTAAGCAATTGGCGCTACGTACTGAGCAAGTTGAGTAATTGCCACCTAAAATTAGGGTCATGACTCGACAAATCAGCATTCTTCTATCCGGCGAGGATCAGTTCGACCACGCGCTTGAGCGTGCGCCCAAAGCCTTACCGCACGAGCGCTATCTGATTGGCGATTCATTTGCTCTTGGTAGGGCCTTGCATCAAAATCCAAATGATCAAGTTCAGCTATGCATTGAACCGGTTCATCTGCATGCGACCCGCGATCATCTCGTCTTACTTCCATTATCGGAGCTGGACATACCCCAAAATGAAGTCACCGTCTTGATGGAGGAGGCAAACACCATTTTCGGTGAAGAAGGAATGATTCCGATTTCAAACAATGGCCATACTTGGGTTTATGCAGCAAGTGATTATGCGTCCCTGTACACCCACAGTGTGGCGCAAGCCAAAGGACGCAATATCGATTGGTGGCTCCCTAAGGATACTGTGGTGCCAGGATTGGCTAAACGGTGGCGCAAGATTCAAAATGAGATCCAAATGCGCTGGCATATTCACCCGATGAATGAGGCACGCGAGGCCCAAGGATTACCTCGGATTAATTCGGTATGGGTCTATGGAATTGGTAAAGCAACCGATATTACTTATTCATCTGAATTAACCAATGCAAGTCAAGTTATTAGTGATCATCCCTGGATGACATCAATTGCTGCACAGCGTGGCATCCCCCTTTTAAACCCCGAGTCTCTTCAGTGGGAACAGCAGCCAAGCAATACCTTTGTATGGTTAGAGGGCATGCATAAAGAATGGCCTCGCTTGATGCAAGCCATGCTGGAGTCTGACCTTGAAATTACGGTCATTGATTTTCCCGGGAACATTCGCAAACGAACGCTTCGAGCCAAAGACTATCAAAGCCCGGCGTGGAAGTTTTGGCATAAAAAACAACCGCCGACCTGGGACGAGTTACAGGCATGAGTGTTTTTAGCCAACGCGCCTACCCCGATGACGTTGTTGAACATTTAGAAGCGCATGGTTTGGATCCGCTCTTTGCTCGCTTGTATGCAGCCCGAGGGATTCAAGACCATTCCGAGTTAAATCTAGAGGCAAAGCAGTTACTACCACCCGCTTCGCTAAAAGAATGTGAGACGGCGGCGCGGTTATTGGCGGATGCGATTGCCTCAAAACGACCCATGGTAATCGTCGCCGATTACGACTGTGATGGTGCAACGGCTTGCGCACTTGGGATGCGAGGATTACGCATGCTAGGGGCTTCAGAGGAGCAATTGGGCTACTTGGTTCCAAATCGTTTCACCATGGGCTATGGCCTAACCCCTGAAGTGGTTGATATGGCACTTGAACTCAATCCAAGACCATCGCTCTTAATTACGGTTGATAACGGAATTGCGAGCCACCAAGGAATTGACTACGCCAAGACGCATGGTATTGATGTTCTGGTCACTGATCACCACCTACCGAGCGATCAACTTCCAAATGCACTCGCCATTGTGAACCCCAACCAACCCGGGTGTGGATTTGCAAGCAAGGCACTTGCTGGGGTTGGGGTGATGTTCTACGTTTTAATTGCCTTACGAGCCCTCTTACGCGAACGTGGTGTATTCACAAATACAACGCAACCAAAAGTCGAGCAGCTCTTTAGTTTGGTGGCACTTGGCACAGTCGCCGACGTTGCCCAACTCGATCGCAATAACCGCATTCTGGTGTCACACGGTCTTAGAAAAATACGTCAGGGTCAAGCTCCAGCAGGATTATTGGCTTTATTTGAGGTGGCCGCAAGAGACCCGAGAACCGCTAGCCCCTTTGATCTGGGATTTGCGATTGGGCCTCGCTTAAATGCAGCAGGACGCTTAGCCGATATGAGCTTGGGGATTCAGCTGCTCCTGTGTGACGATGAAACTCGGGCGATGTCTCTTGCGCAGGAGCTTGACCGCATCAATCGAGAACGGCGCGTGATTGAGTCCGGGATGCAAGAATCTGCGCTTGCGAGCCTAGCTCATTTATCAATGAATGAGCAAGCTGCGCTTTGCTTATGGCATCCCGATTGGCATCAAGGTGTGGTGGGCATTGTTGCTTCGCGACTTAAAGAGCGCTTTAATCGCCCAACCATCGTTTTTGCGCCTGCTGAGGATGAATCCGGTGCCCCATTGCTTCGCGGCTCCGGTCGATCGATTCAGGGTTTTCATTTGCGCGATGCCCTTGATGTAGTCTCCAAAAAATATCCTGGCTTGATATTGAAGTTTGGTGGTCATGCCATGGCGGCAGGACTCACCATTCGCCAATCTGACTTTGATGACTTTGAGCATCACTTTTGCGAAATCAGCACAAGCCTACTCGATGATGAGATTTTGCAACGGCGCTGTATCCATGATGGCTCTTTGGGCCCCGATCAGTTCACCGTTGAAATCGCCGATCGCTTGATGCAGGAAATCTGGGGACAAGGTTTTCCGCAACCGCTTTTCTATGGTGAATTCGAGGTGCTTCAGCAATCGCTCATGAAGGATAAGCATTTACGCCTTCAACTTCGCCCTCTGTTGAAGAACGAAAACCTCGCTCCCGTCCTTACTGGAGTTTGGTTTAATCGCACCCAAACACTACCGCAACACGCGTTTTTAGCATTTCGGCTGGTGAGTGATCGTTTTCGTGAAGAGGCTCGTATTCAACTGATCATTGAAGCTGCTAACGATTCACTCCCATAGCCGCTTACCCTTATAATTCGCTCATGGAAGCCGAACAACTCAATCAAATTACCAACGCCTTCAAAGATCTCCTCGCTCGCGAGCATGCCCTACGGGGGTATCTTTGACTTTGATACGAAGTCAAACCGTCTAATTGAAGTCAATCATATTTTGGAAGATCCCAAAATCTGGGATGACCCTAAACAAGCTCAAGCCTTTGGCAAAGAAAAAAAATTACTCGAAGGCGTAGTTAATACCCTAACCGATTTGCAACAAAATATTATTAGCAGTATGGAGCTGATGGACCTGGCTCGGGCTGAGAATGATTTAGATACCTTGTTATCGCTTGAGGCTGATGCTGCCTCGTATGAAACGATTATTGCCGATCTCGAGTTTAGGCGAATGTTTCATAATGAAATGGATCCCTGCAACTGCTTTATTGATATTCAGGCTGGGGCTGGCGGCACCGAAGCATGCGACTGGGCCAGCATGCTGTATCGCCAATACCTCAAATACTGCGAGCGTAAAGGCTATAAAACAGAAATTTTGGAAGAGTCGGATGGTGATGTTGCCGGTATTAAAAGCGCCACGATCAAAGTCGATGGGGAATATGCCTATGGTCACCTCCGTTCCGAAACCGGGGTTCATCGCTTAGTTCGTAAATCACCATTTGACTCATCCGGTGGTCGCCATACCTCATTTGCCAGTATTTATGTTTATCCTGAAATTGATGACTCCATTGAGATTGAGGTCAATCCCGCCGATATTCGCACCGACACGTATCGCGCATCGGGCGCTGGTGGTCAACATATTAATAAGACTGATTCTGCGGTTCGTCTTACGCATATTCCAACGGGCATTGTGGTGCAATGCCAAAACGATCGAAGCCAACATCGCAACCGGGCTGAAGCAATGAGCATGCTCAAGTCGCGCTTATACGAACATGAGATGCGTAAACGCCGAGCCGAGCAAGACAAGTTAGAGGCCAGCAAAACCGATGTGGGCTGGGGGCACCAAATCCGCTCTTACGTACTTGACCAAAGTCGTATTAAAGATTTACGAACCAATGTTGAGATCTCCAATACTCAGAAAGTCTTGGATGGTGATCTTGACGCTTTCATTGAGGCTAGCCTAAAACAGGGCGTGTAAGATTCTGCTATGAGTAACTTAGACCAACAAGACCCATCGATTCCAGCGCAGGATGAAAATCACATCATTGCCGAGCGGCGTGAGAAGTTAGCAAAGCTGCGCCAAGCAGGAATTGCATACCCCAATGATTTTGTACCCACTCACTTAGCAGCTGATCTTCATCAGCATTACGACTCATTTAATAAAGAAGAATTAGCGAATAAACGTATTCATATCAAAGTTGCCGGTCGGATGGTGCTCAAGCGCGTGATGGGCAAGGCCAGCTTTGCAACCATTCAAGATCGCAGCGGTCAAATCCAGTTTTATATTAGCGATGATCTCACCGGCAGTGATATTCATGGGGCATTTAAGCATTGGGATCTTGGCGACATTATTGCAGCCGAAGGATACTTATTTAAAACCAATAAAGGTGAACTTTCGATTGAGTGTTCGATATTAAGGCTCTTGAGTAAGTCCTTGCGCCCTCTTCCCGATAAATTCCATGGGCTTGCTGATCAAGAATTGAAGTATCGGCAACGCTATGTCGATTTGATTGTGAATCCAGATAGTCGAAATACCTTCTTAGCACGCAGCAAGGTCATCACATCGCTACGTCGTCACATGACCGAAGCACACTTTATGGAGGTTGAAACGCCGATGCTCCACCCGATCCCCGGTGGTGCTGCCGCGAAACCGTTTATTACTCACCATAATGCACTCGATATGCAAATGTTTTTGCGCATCGCTCCAGAGTTATATCTAAAGCGTCTGATTGTAGGCGGCTTTGAACGCGTTTTTGAGATTAATCGCAATTTCCGTAATGAAGGTGTGAGCCCTCGCCATAATCCTGAGTTCACGATGATGGAGTTTTATGCAGCCTATACGGATTATCGGTGGCTCATGGATTTCACAGAAAACCTCATTCGTAGCGCTGCCATCGATGCCCAAGGAACCGCGACCCTCACCCACCAAGGTCGGCCTCTCGATCTTGCCAAACCCTTTGATCGCTTGACGATTACTGAAGCCATCTTAAAGTACAGCCCGCTCTCAAAGAAATCCTATACCGCTACTCAGCTAGAGGATCCTGAATTTATTCGAGGCGAACTAAAAAAAGGTGGCGAGGATCTCAATGCCCCTGCGATAAAAAATGCTGGCTTAGGTGCCCTGCAGCTCGCCTTATTTGAACTGGTGGCTGAGGAGCATCTTTGGGATCCAACCTACATTATTGATTACCCCATTGAAGTAAGCCCATTAGCACGTGAATCCGATTCCCGCAAAGGGGTGACCGAGCGCTTTGAGCTTTTTATTACCGGTCGTGAAATTGCCAATGGCTTTTCAGAACTCAATGACGCCGAAGATCAGGCTGAACGTTTTCGCAAGCAAGTGGCGCAAAAAAATGCCGGTGATGAGGAGGCGATGTATTTTGACCACGACTTCATTCGGGCACTTGAATATGGCATGCCTCCGACTGGAGGTTGCGGTATTGGTATCGATCGATTAGTGATGCTACTCACCGATGTACCGAATATTCGTGATGTGATTTTGTTTCCCCATTTGCGCCGGGAAGACGAATAAAGTTACCGCTCTTTAAGGCGGGTGCTTTTAGCAACCCGCTCATAAAAGCCGTCTGGCTTATTTTTGACCCACTCAATAAAGCGTTGCATCTGCGGATGCTCACGAATTGCATCGGCAGAGTTCAAGCGCCTAGCCAACTCCGTCTCGGTAAATAGAGCATGGATCTGACGATGGCAAATGCGATGCAGATACTGGGTTTCTTTACCACCTTTTGAGCGCGGAATGAGATGATGCGCATCCATTTGAGCAGGAGGAATCTCACGCTCACAAATCGGACAAATAATCGGATTGGGGGTGACTGATACCGCTTCGATTGAATCAATTTGCTTTTGGCGAATTCGACCCAACATAGAATTGAGAACTAATGATTTTCTTTGGCGTGATTAATCGAATACTTGGGAATTTCAATGACCAAATCCGTTTTAGCCACGATGGCTTGGCACGACAGACGGGACTGTGGCGACAGGCCCCAGGCGCGATCGAGCATATCTTCTTCATTTTCATCGGGCTCATTGAGACTCCCAAAGCCTTCACGCACGATCACATGACAGGTGGTGCAAGCGCATACCATATCGCAGGCATGTTCAATTTCAATATCATTGGCGAGTAAGGTCTCGCAAATGCTAGTTCCCGGCTCAACCTCGATCACTGCACCATCGGGGCAGTACTCAGAATGGGGTAACACTACGATTTGGGTCATTCCATCAATCTCATGAATTAAATTTCAGCAACATTTTTTCCAGTCAGTGCGCGCTGAATACTCGCATTCATGCGCTTTTCAGCAAACGGATCAGTGGTCTTCGCAGCTTTTTCAATGGCTTTGCGTAACACATCACTGTTCGTTTCCGATTCTAAAAGGGTTTGCAACAGGGCCATCTCTTTACGAATTAAGGCGCGCTCAACATCCGTTAACAAATCACCGTCCTCTTGCAGTGCAGCACCCACTGCTTCCAATAAGCGCCTTGCCTCCACCTGCTCCTCGCGCAATGCACGAGCGTGCATATCATCGCCAGCCGCCTGAAATCCATCTTGCAACATGCGTGCAATCTCAGCATCACTGAGTCCATAGGAGGGTTTGATCTCAATCGATGCCTGGACTCCGGAACTTTGTTCAATCGCATGTACCGATAAAAGTCCATCGGCGTCGACCTGGAATGTCACTCGAATCCGTGCAGCACCAGCAACCATTGGAGGAATTCCTTTGAGCTCAAAATGCCCCAATGATCGGCACGCATCGACGACCTCACGCTCGCCCTGCACAATATGCAGCGCTAGACCGGTCTGACCATCTTTAAAGGTTGTGAAATCTTGTGCCCTAGCGACCGGTATGGGTGTATTGCGAGGAATAATTTTTTCTACAAGGCCGCCCATGGTCTCCAATCCAAGGGACAGTGGGATGACATCAAGTAATAACCACTCATTATTCTTAGATTGATTCCCTGCTAGAAGATCGGCCTGCATCGCTGCACCAAGAGCAACCACCTGATCGGGGTCAAGGTTATTTAGAGGCTGGGTCTTGAAAAATGCACCAACGCTTGCTTGAACATGTGCCATTCGCGTAGCGCCACCAACCATCACCACGCCCTTCACATCACCCACTTGGAGCTGAGCATCACGCAGTGCTTTGCGAACAGAAACCATGGTCTTATCCACTAAAGGCTTAGTCAGCCTCTCAAATTGGTCGCGGGTGAGCACCAAGGAGATGGGTTGTCCGTTCATCAGCGTGAGCTCAATCGAGGTCTCGGTCACTTCGCTTAATTCTTCTTTGGCACGCTTGGCCGCACTCAGTAACGCTCGTTGATCCTGTGGCTCAAGACTTGAAAGCTGAGTCTCTTGAATCATCCACATATATATAAGCCGATCAAAGTCATCGCCTCCCAAGGCGGAATCCCCGCCGGTGGATAAAACTTCAAACACGCCCTTACTCATTCGCAAAATCGAGATATCAAAAGTGCCGCCGCCAAGATCATAGACGGCATAAATACCTTCCGAGGCATTATCTAAGCCATACGCAATTGCTGCTGCAGTGGGCTCATTAAGTAGACGCAGAACATGAAGTCCGGCAAGCTTAGCAGCATCTTTGGTAGCCTGACGCTGGGCATCATCAAAGTAGGCTGGCACAGTAATCACTGCACCAACAATTTCATCTTGCACAGAGTCCTCAGCGAGTTGGCGCAATCGCGCCAAGATCTCTGCGCTCACCTCCACTGGGCTTTTATCCCCTGCGACGGTTCGCAACTTGACCATGCCAGGCTCATCAATCAATGCATATGGAAAGTCGTGTTGCGTGAAATCATTTAAACCACGTCCCATAAAACGCTTTACCGAGACAATCGTATTTTTGGGGTCTTTGATCACATGGGCTAAAGCCTCAAATCCCCCCTGAGTTCTACCGTCTGGTAAATACCGAATCACCGAAGGAAATAAAGCCTGACCAGCAGCATTGGTTAAGACCTTGGGTAAGGCATCTCGAACCACTGCAACTAAGGAGTTGGTCGTTCCCAAATCAATTCCAATCGCCACCTTGCGCTCATGAGGTGCTAGTGCCATTCCAGGTTCAGCGATTTGTAATAAGGCCATATTCGTTTGCTTTAGACCAGTTGCGCGATTGCGTCATCGAGCTCGATGGCAAATTTATTAATAAAGAGTAGACCGCGAAGAATATCCACCGCTTGACCATAGGCTGACTGCTCAAAGGCATCAGTGAGTTCCAGCAATGAATGGTGACGTGCCTTCTCAACTTCGATCGCAAGTGCCTCTAAAGCCTCCAAATCATCAGCGTGATCATCTAAGGCTTCGCGCCATTCCATTTGTTTCATTAAAAACTGAACCGGCATCGCGGTATTCGTTTCTAGATTGGCCTCAACACCATGCAGCTGGCATAAGTAGAGACCGCGGGCGATCGGATCTTTCAGGGTTCGATAGGCGCCATTGGCATAGGTCGCCATTTGCATGGCTAAACGTTGCTCGGTATCGGATCCCGAGGCATGACGATCGGGGTGAACTTCTTTTTGAATCGCTAAATACGCGCGATCCAATACCGACGTATCAAGCATGAAACGGGGGGTAAGGCCAAAAAAAGTGAAGTAGTTGTCAGACGCGGAAAGATTCGCCACAACCACACTCATCTTTCACATTGGGATTTTGAAACTTAAATCCTTCATTTAAGCCTTCGCGGACAAAATCAAGCTCAGTTCCATCGATATAGGTCAGGCTCTTTGGGTCAACAAAAATCTTAATACCGTGAGATTCAAATACTTGGTCTTCTGGAGCAGCTTCATCAACATACTCCAATTGGTAGGCAAGACCTGAGCAGCCCGTAGTACGAACACCCAGGCGCAAACCACAGCCCTTACCGCGCTTTTGCAAACTGCGGTTGACGTGATTAGCGGCTTTTTCAGTCAGGGTGATGGACATGGCAGTTTTATTTAACAGGATGCTTGTCTTTGTAATCTTTCACTGCCGCCTTAATGGCATCTTCAGCCAAGATGGAACAATGAATTTTTACAGGCGGTAACGACAACTCTTGCGCAATTTGCGAGTTCTTAATCTCTAAGGCTTGATCAAGGGTTTTCCCCTTCACCCATTCAGTCACCAATGAGGAGGATGCAATCGCAGAACCGCAGCCATAGGTCTTGAATTTCGCATCTTCAATAACGCCATGATCATTGACGCGAATTTGCAATTTCATCACGTCGCCACATGCCGGCGCACCAACCATTCCTGTGCCCACCTGCTCATCGCCCTTGGCAAAGGAACCAACGTTACGGGGGTTTTCATAATGATCAATTACTTTATCGCTATATGCCATTTCAATTTACCTTGTCTAGAACATCAAATCCTATTAATGGGCGGCCCATTGAATCGTATTGAGATCAATGCCATCTTTGTACATTTCCCATAAGGGAGAAAGTTCCCGCAATTTCGCAATCTTGTCTTTAACTAAAGCAATCGTGAAATCCACCTCTTCTTCGGTGGTAAAGCGGCCAATCGTAAAGCGAATCGAGCTATGGGCAAGCTCATCATTGCGCCCCAAAGCACGTAATACATACGAGGGCTCTAAGGAGGCCGAGGTACAAGCCGATCCCGAAGAGATGGCGATATCTTTTAATGCCATCAACATGGACTCGCCTTCAACGTAGTTAAAGCTGATATTGAGGTTATGGGCAACGCGTTGGTCCATGTCGCCATTCACATAAACCTCTTCAATGTCTTTTAGACCAGCTAGCAAGCGATCACGTAATTTACGAATCCGCGCGGCTTCTTCGGCCATCTCGATTCGAGCGATCTTAAACGCCTCGCCCATGCCAACAATCTGATGAACAGGCAAGGTTCCCGAACGCATTCCGCGCTCGTGACCACCGCCATGGATTTGGGCTTCGATCCGCACCCGGGGTTTGCGGCGCACAAACAATGCGCCAATCCCTTTGGGACCATAGGTCTTGTGTGCCGAGAAACTCATGAGATCGACTTTGATCTTCTCCAGATCAATTTCAACTTTGCCCGTTGCTTGCGCAGCATCCACATGAAATATGACGCCACGCGAGCGGCACAATTCGCCAAGTCGTGGAATATCTTGAATCACGCCAATTTCGTTATTGACATACATCACCGATGCCAAAATGGTATCGGGACGAATGGCAGCTTCAAACTGCGCAAAATCAATCAGGCCGTTTTCCATCACATCAAGATAAGTAAGGTCATATCCTTCACGCTCAAGCTCGCGGCAGGTATCGAGTGTTGCCTTGTGCTCGGTCTTCACCGTAATGATGTGCTTACCCTTCTCTTTATAAAAATGGGCTGCACCTTTAAGCGCCAAGTTAATGCTCTCGGTCGCACCACTTGTCCATACGATTTCGCGAGGATCGGCGTGTACTAATTTGGCAACCTCAACCCGCGCCTCCTCTACTGCCTCTTCGGCCGCCCACCCAAATGCATGGCTGCGAGAGGCTGCATTACCAAATTGCTCCCGCAAATAAGGCAGCATTTTGTCAACCACGCGCTGATCAATCGGCGTCGTGGCCGAGTAATCCATATAGACCGGGAAATGCTTAGGGCTATAGATGGAAACGGGCTGTAAGGCAGCCTTTAGTGGAGCGTTCATACTTAACCTTGTCTTGCTAAATTAAATACTGAGTTGATGAGAGGCCGTTTGGGAGCCTCTTCTTTTTTAGTTACCGCAGCAACCGCTGTCTTTTTCAGTTTTGCAGGCTCAACGCGCACTTTTTTCTCGCGCATATCTGCAATCACGACGCCGCGACTCTCTTGCTGTTTCACCAAATCGCGCAAGGTGACCGAGTCTAAGTACTCAACCATCTTGGCATTCAAATTAGTCCATAAGTCATGGGTCATACAGCGACTATGGGTATCTTCCTCGCTGTGGCAGTTTCCTTTGCCACCACACTGAGTAGCGTCTAGAGGCTCATCCACGGCCACAATAATGTCGGCCACGCTCACCTCTTCAGCTTTACGGGCTAAGGTATAACCACCGCCAGGGCCTCGCGTGCTCTCCACAATATTAAAGCGACGCAATTTTCCAAAGAGTTGCTCTAGATACGAAAGAGAAATCTTCTGACGCTGGCTAATTCCAGCTAAAGTTACAGGACCATGCGCTTCACGCAGGGCCAAATCTATCATTGCAGTTACAGCAAAACGACCTTTAGTAGTAAGTCTCATAAATCACCTTGGTTGTGGGTTGATATGGACAGCCATTGCCAGAGGGGTAATACCTGACAATTCTGGTCAAGTATAACATATTCCTGAGTATTTTTATCAGGAATAAGCCATAGAGATAATGTGGGGATAAAAAAGGATAAGCGCTTGATTTATATGGAATCTTTAGCAAGCGCGCCAAATGCCAACTCTTTGATTTTAGCAATCTGATCGCGCGTCGTAGCAGCTTTCTCAAACTCAAGATTTTTGGCCTCAGCCATCATTTGCTTTTCGAGGCGGCTGATCTCATTGGCCAACTCCCGCTCACTCATCATCTCGTACTGCGCCTTGCGCTGCGCAATTTGCAACTCCACGCGCTTTTCCTGAACATCGTAGACGCCATCAATGATGTCTTTAATCCGCTTCTGAACCCCTTTGGGTTGAATGCCGTGCTTCAAGTTAAACGCAATTTGCTTATTTCTGCGGCGCTCAGTTTCTCCCATTGCTTTTTTCATGGACTCGGTCATTTTGTCGGCATACAAAATTGCTTTGCCATGAACATTACGAGCTGCCCGCCCAATGGTCTGAATCAAACTTCGTTCGGCTCGTAAAAATCCCTCTTTGTCCGCATCCAAAATGGCGACAAGCGATACCTCGGGGATATCAAGACCTTCTCGCAATAAGTTGATGCCAACCAAGACATCAAAAACGCCCAAACGTAGATCCCGAATAATTTCAACGCGCTCGACCGTATCAATATCCGAGTGAACGTAACGTACTTTGACGCCGTTATCAGCCAAATACTCGGTCAGTTGCTCGGCCATTCGCTTAGTAAGCACGGTAACCAGTACACGCTCACCCGCTTTAACGCGCTCATGGATTTGACCCAGTAAATCATCCACCTGAGAGCTGGCGGGAAGGACCTCAATTGCTGGGTCGACTAATCCAGTCGGCCGAACGACCTGCTCAACGACCTGACCTGTTTTTTGGTTTTCATAATCGGCTGGGGTTGCTGAGACAAAAATTGCTTGGCGCATCTTGGTCTCAAACTCCGGAAACTTCAAAGGCCGGTTATCCATTGCCGATGGTAAGCGAAAGCCATACTCCACCAAAGTATGCTTGCGTGAACGGTCGCCGTTGTACATCCCATTGAGTTGCCCAATCAAAACATGGCTCTCATCTAAGAACATGAGTGCGTCCTCGGGAAGGTAATCGACTAAGGTGGGTGGCGCCTCACCCGGCTTTGCCCCCGACAAATGCCGCGAATAGTTTTCAATACCTTTGCAAAATCCGAGTTCAGAGAGCATTTCAAGATCAAATCGGGTGCGCTGCTCTAAACGCTGAGCCTCCACCAATTTATTGCCTTTGACAAACTCATCTAAGCGTTCCCGTAACTCTGCTTTAATGGTTTCAATGGCCTTTAAAACAGTCTCTCGCGGCGTCACATAATGCGAACTCGGGTAGACCGTAAAACGCGGTAATTTCTGCTTAATCTTTCCGGTTAATGGATCAAAGAAATGAAGTGATTCAACCTGATCATCAAATAATTCGACGCGGATTGCCAACTCATTGTGCTCGGCCGGGAAAATATCGATTGTGTCACCGCGGACCCGAAAAATACCTCGCTGAAAGTCCATTTCATTGCGCTCATACTGCATAGAAATGAGTCGCGTCACAATATCCCGTTGACTTAATTTGTCGCCAGGCCTTAAGGTCAATACCATGCTGTGGTAATCGCCAGGGTTGCCAATACCATAAATAGCCGACACCGTTGCCACAATCACCACATCTCGGCGTTCCAATAAACTTTTCGTAGCAGATAAGCGCATCTGCTCAATATGCTCATTAATCGACGAATCCTTTTCGATAAATAAGTCGCGCTGAGGAACGTAGGCTTCGGGCTGATAGTAGTCGTAATAACTCACAAAATATTCGACGGCATTGCGAGGAAAGAATTCCCTAAACTCGGAGTACAACTGCGCAGCGAGTGTTTTGTTTGGGGCAAAAATAATCGCAGGGCGCCCCATCCTCGCAATCACATTCGCCATCGTGAACGTTTTGCCTGAACCGGTAACTCCTAATAAAGTTTGAAAGAGCAATCCATCTTCTAGTCCTTCGCACAACTGATCAATTGCTGCCGGTTGATCTCCCGCCGGAGGAAACGGCTGATAGAGCTGATAGGGTGAATTTGGGAAACGAACAAACTTCGATTCATCGAGAGTTACTGGTTCTTCCATCTTCAGAGGAAGAGCCTCAACAACCCCCGCTGGATCGGTAAGAGCCATGGCTTCTGACTTCTTTTTTTTGCTGCTTGATTTTGGGGTGAGCTTTGGCATCTCGGCTATCATTTATGGCTAAGGACTAATCACCTAGCGATTTACAAATAATCTTCAATTTTGCCGTTTTTATTCCAATTCCACCAACTGCTTCTAAGAGCCTGATTTACAACAACTAATTAATATTTCCAACATGAACTTGTTTTCTTCCGTCCAGCTTGCCCCCAAAGATCCAATTTTTGGCCTAACCGAGGCCTATACCGCCGACCAAAGACCAGGCAAAGTGAATTTAGGGGTGGGGGTTTACTACACCGACGAGGGCAAAGTCCCACTCTTGCGGGCTGTTCTCGAAGCCGAGAAAGAAGTGGTTGCCAAAGAAGCACCGCGCGCCTACATTCCGATTGAAGGACCGAACCCCTATAACTCAGCCGTCCAAAACTTACTATTTGGTAAAGATTCGGCCTTAATTCAAGCCGGCCGAGTGGTCACCGCAGAGTGCCTTGGTGGTACTGGTGCCCTGCGCGTCGGTGGAGATTTTGTAAAACGCCTTGAGCCGAATTCACAAGCAGCAATTAGCTCGCCGAGCTGGGAAAACCATCGTGGCATTTTTGAGGCTGCGGGATACCCGGTTTTGGATTACACCTACTTTGACCCCAAAACACGCGGCGTTGACTTTGATGGCATGGTGAAATCCTTGGAGTCTTTTCCAGCAAAAACTTTAGTCATCTTGCATGCCTGTTGCCACAATCCAACGGGTGCCGATCTCACGAAGGATCAATGGAAAACGATTATTTCAATTTGCCAACAAAAACAGTTAATTCCATTTTTAGATATTGCCTACCAAGGCTTCGCCGATGGCATTGAAGAAGATGGGGCCGCTGTACGCATGTTTGCGGATTCAGGAATGTCCTTTTTTGTATCGAGCTCTTTCTCCAAATCATTCTCCTTATATGGTGAACGCGTTGGGGCTTTGTCCATCGTGACTCAAAATAAGGAAGAGTCTGCCCGAGTCCTCTCTCAGCTCAAACGCGTCATTCGAACCAATTACTCAAATCCCCCAACCCATGGTGCTGCGATTGTGGCAACGGTGCTCAACTCACCTAAACTGCGTCAAATGTGGGAGGATGAATTAGCCCAGATGCGCGATCGGATTAAATCGATGCGCCACGGCCTGAAAGAAAAACTGGCGGCAGCTGGAATATCGCACGATTTTTCATTTATTGAAGCACAACGGGGGATGTTCTCCTACTCGGGATTGACTGCTGATCAAGTCGCAAAACTCCAAGAGCAGGATGCCATCTACGCCTTATCCACTGGACGTATTTGCGTTGCTGCCTTGAATAGTAAAAATATAGATCGGGTTGCTCAGGCCATTGCCCGGGTTCTCATGTCAAAATAGGGTTCTTTGTTGGTTCTGGAGAGTATTCAATGCTTTATCAAATCTACGATTTCCAAAAAGCATTATTGCAACCCCTAACGGAGTGGGCAAAAACAACCGCTGAGACTTTTGTTAATCCAGCTAACCCACTCTCCCTGGTGCCAGGTGCGGAGCGTCTGGCAGCGAGTTATGAACTACTCCACCGTCTTGGCAAAGACTATAAGAAACCTGAATTTGGAATTCGTAGTGTCAATGCCCATGGCAAAGAGGTAGTCGTCCAAGAATTAACTACCATTGCGAAACCATTTTGTAATCTAGTTCGTTTTAAGCGTTTTTCGGATGATGTTGAAGTCATCTCCAAAATGAAGCAAGACCCGGTTGTTTTAATTGTTGCTCCTCTCTCCGGCCATCACTCCACCTTATTGCGCGATACCGTTCGCACGATGTTGCAAGATCACAAGGTTTACATCACCGATTGGATTGATGCGCGGATGGTTCCAAACGACCAAGGCGTATTTGGTTTAGATAATTACGTCCATTACGTTGAAGATTTCGTTCGTCATATTGGTGCTGAAAATCTTCATGTGATTTCTGTGTGCCAACCAACTGTTCCGGTTCTCGGCGCCATCTCATTAATGGCTTCACGTGGTGAAAGTACACCACGCTCCTTAGTTATGATGGGCGGCCCAATTGATGCTCGCAAATCACCGACCGCAGTGAACTCGCTGGCGATGAGTAAATCAATTGAATGGTTTGAAGCAAATACGATCTACAACGTACCGCCGCCTCATCTTGGTGCTGGACGACGCGTCTACCCTGGCTTCTTGCAGCACATGGGTTTTATTGCCATGAACCCAAGCAATCATTTTCAATCGCATTGGGATTATTTTCAAAACTTAGTTCGTGGTGACGAGCAGGATGCAAAAGCCCATATCCGTTTTTATGACGAATACAACGCAGTACTGGATATGGATGCTCACTATTACCTAGATACCATTCGTACTGTCTTCAAAGATTACGCCTTGCCAAATGGGAATTGGATGGTTGGCAACGAGCTCGTTAAACCACAGGATATTTTGCAGTCAGCCTTGCTGACAATCGAGGGTGAAATGGATGATATCTCCGGCAGCGGTCAAACGCGAGCAGCCCACAAATTATGTAAAGGCATCGAGGAATCGAGGAAAGAACATTACGAAGTGAGTGGTGCCGGACATTACGGTATTTTCTCTGGAAGTCGCTGGCGCAATAAAGTTTATCCCCGTATCCAGCAATTTATTCGGGCCCACCACCGATCCAATCCAAGCAATCAAGACGCGAATTAAATTGCATCGGATTGAAAGTCCATGCCTTCAATTACGCTTGCCGACCTACTCGAAGACACGCTTCCTCAAACGCAGTGTACGAAATGCGGTTATCCAGATTGTCGCGGATATGCAGAGGCCCTTGCTGAGGGCGAAAAACCCAATCGCTGCCCCCCAGGTGGTTTAGAAGGAATTATTCGTCTTAGCCAAATCCTGAATTACCCGTTAGATGGTGAGACTCGCACCATTAACCCAGAGTGCGGAGTTGAACGGCCACGTCCAGTTGCTTGGATCGATCCAAAAGCCTGCATTGGCTGCACGCTGTGTATTCAGGCATGCCCCGTCGATGCCATCGTTGGCGCATCCAAGCAAATGCACACCGTGCTTCCTGAGTGGTGCACTGGCTGTGACCTATGCGTTGCCCCCTGTCCAGTGGATTGCATTCACATGCTAAATGTGACAGGAGATCAAACTGGTTGGAATGCTTGGTCGCCCGCTCAAGCAGATCTAGCAAGAGCTCGCTATGAATCCCATTTAAATCGATTCGAACGCGAAGAGCGCGACCAAGAGGAGCGATTGGCTACTAAAGCCAAAGCCAAATTAGCCGCATTGGATCAGAGTCAAGCAACAAGCCAAGCACAACGTGAAGAAATCGAGCGTAAACGCGCAATTATTGCTGCGGCGATTGCACGTGTAAAACAATCAGGCTCATAAGCATCATGAACCCTGAGCAGCGCATTGCTTTTTTTGAGCAACTGAAGGCAAATAACCCCAAGCCAACCACCGAACTGGAATACAGCTCGCCATTTGAATTATTAACTGCGGTCTTACTATCTGCACAAGCTACTGATGTATCGGTGAACAAGGGGACGCGTCGTTTATTTTCAGTTGCGAATACTCCCGCATCGATCCTCGCACTTGGCGAAGAAGGAGTGCGTCCCTATATCCAACATATCGGTCTTTACAGGACGAAGGGAAAGCATTTGCAAGAGACCTGCCGGATATTACTTGAACGCCACGGCGGACAAGTGCCTAGAAACCGATCCGAACTAGAAGCACTGCCTGGTGTTGGCCGTAAAACGGCCAATGTCATCCTCAATACAGCATTTGGGGAAGCAACGATTGCAGTAGATACCCATATTTTTCGAGTATCTAATCGTACAGGTCTGGCCCCTGGTAAAAATGTCCTGCAAGTTGAAAATAAACTCATGAAACGAATTCCCAAGGACTACCAGGTCGATGCTCATCATTGGCTGATTTTGCATGGCCGCTATGTGTGTAAGGCTCGCAATCCGGATTGTGCACAATGCATCGTTGAGCCTTTATGCTCTTATCGACACAAAACCAATCAAGGAAAAATACGTGGCGCTGTTTAATCCAAGTCGCGATGAGGTTCGGCAATTCTTTTGCAATGCCTGGCAAAAACAATTAACTGGGGGTGTATTAACACCCCTTGAGATGATGGCCTGCTCATGGATCAAGCTCCACCCCGAGTATCACGCTATTTTGTCGAACAATGAAGCGCTTGTCCAGGAATTTACCCCTGAACAAGGACAAACTAATCCCTTCTTGCATTTATCCATGCACTTATCCATCAGCGAGCAAATTTCAATTGATCAGCCTCCGGGAATCAAGTTAGTTGCCGAGCAACTGAGTCGTAAATTAGATTCTGAGCATGAAGCCCATCATCAAATGATGGAATGCTTGGGGCGTGCTCTTTGGGAATCTCAGCGTAATGGCCAAGCTTTAGACGCACACGCATACATTGAGTCAATACGGCAACTGATTTAACGATTAATGGTTACGCCAAATCGGCAATCCCCAAACGGATCGCCTCAGGAATCCCCTTAGCGAGCTCACGTCGCGACTTGAGAACGGCATGAGTCGTATCGCGATGCCGCGGTGACCAAATCGAATCAGGAAAATAGGGGTCATCGGCAAAACGAGGGATCACATGCCAATGAAGATGTGGAACTTGATTACCCAATGAGGCTAAGTTTATTTTTTGAGGCCGCATCACGCGCCGCACAGCAAACTCAACCACATCCACTAAAGCCATCAAGATTTCTCGTTCGATACGCGATAACTCACTCATCTCAGCGATATGTCGATTCCAAATCACCCGGCAATAGCCAGGTAAATCAGGTGCATCGACCAGAACCACGCGAGCGTCGTCGCCCCGCCAAATGATGTGGCCGCCATCTTCTTTACAAAGTATGCAATCGCTCATGAGTACTACTGTAAAACAGAAAGGCGCTTAAGTCACCCTTTTGAGATGCTGTAAGCGCCTTTCACAACTGCATAATCCGCCGATTGGGCGGATGAATCATTAATGGAATTGCTCTTCTTCAGTCGACCCAGTCAACGCAGTCACTGATGATTTGCCACCCTGAATAACGGTGGTGACATCGTCAAAATATCCAGTACCAACCTCTTGTTGATGGGAAACAAAGGTATAACCCCGATCACGCGCTGCAAACTCGGGTTCTTGAACTTTCTCAACATAGGCTGTCATACCGCGCTTGACATAGTCTTGCGAAAGGTCATACATGTTGTACCACATCGAATGGATACCGGCCAAAGTAATGAATTGGTACTTGTAACCCATAGCACCCAACTCACGTTGAAACTTAGCAATCGTTGCATCGTCTAAGTTCTTCTTCCAGTTAAAGGATGGCGAGCAGTTATAAGCCAACATTTTTCCTGGAAACTTCTCACGAATTGCCTCAGCAAACTTCTTGGCAAAATCCAAATCGGGAGTACCGGTCTCACACCAGACCATATCAGCATATTGCGCATACGCTAAACCACGAGAAATCGCCTGTCCTAAACCTTTACGGGTTTTATAAAAACCCTCAGGGGTTCTCTCGCCCGTTAAGAACGGTTTATCGTTTTCATCGTAGTCTGAAGTTAATAGATCAGCAGCCTCGGCATCGGTTCTGGCCAAAATAATCGTTGGTACACCCATCACATCCGCAGCCAAACGAGCGGCAATTAATTTTTGCACTGACTCTTGAGTGGGTAATAGCACCTTACCACCCAAATGTCCGCATTTTTTAACGGATGACAATTGGTCTTCGAAATGCACACCAGCTGCGCCATTTTTAATTAATGCTTTACTTAATTCATATGCATTAAGAACACCGCCAAAGCCAGCTTCGGCATCGGCAACGATTGGAGCAAAGTAATCGATGTAACCAGGATCGCCTGGATTAATACCTTTTGACCACTGAATTTGATCGGCGCGCTCAAATGTATTGTTGATCCGCTCAACCACCTTCGGTACGGAATCCACTGGATAGAGTGATTGATCTGGATACATTGCTGCATAGGTATTGTTATCAGCGGCCACTTGCCAACCTGATAAGTAGATTGCTTTAACGCCAGCTTTTACTTGCTGCATGGCTTGACCGCCAGTTAACGCGCCCAAACAATTTACATAGGCTTCGTTATTGACTAAATTCCATAATTTCTCTGCGCCCTGTCTCGCCAAGGTGTACTCTGGACGAACAGAACCCCGAAGACGCACAACATCTTCAGCGGTATAACCACGCTTTACCCCTTGCCAACGTGGATTAGTATCCCAATCCTTTTGAATTGTTGCTGCTTCTGCTTTACGAGTCACCATATTGCTCTCCTTCATTCAAGATAAAAATTGATGTCGACGAGGGCTTAAAAAACCCAAACTCTTATGTCTTATATAAGAGTTTAGAGAGCTAACTATTATTAAAGCTTGAAAAGTTGGAGTAAATGGAAAAAAACTTATGTAATTAATTCAATTACTTACGAATTAATTTTTGTAATACGAAATAATGAGTTGCAAAATGAAATTGGCTGCTAATTTTGATTTCTCCATCTTTTTATCTGATGAAATCAATATTTCATCATATGGAAATAGGCATTAGCTGGCCGCAGCCGGTCGATTGGGAATGCTACCTGCGACTCTAAACGCTGTAAAGATAATCAAGCATTGAATAAAGGCAACGCCCAAGAAAAGCCAATTAGGTCTGCCAGCATCTAACAAAATACCAAAGGCGAGCGGACCCACTGAGGCGCCAAGATCGATGCCTGAGTAAACAATGCCATAGACTCGACCAGAGGCACCTTGCGGTGTTGCGGAGCGAATCATTAAATCACGTGATGGTGCTGCAATACCCAAGCCAATGCCAATCACAATAAACAAGGTAGGAATCAAGGCGGCCGATACTAACTCCGCCCCAATAATTACCGACATCAGTGCACTAACAAATAAACAGATGACTACGGTAAGTTCTGGCGCAGCAAAGCGGCTTGCCAGATAACCACCAAACAACATACCACCTGCAGTTCCAAGGGCTAATAGGGTTAGAAAAAAGTTACCAGAGGCAACCGAGATTTCATAGGTCTTAAACAAGGCACTAGGGGCAAACGATTGAATACCCGACATTGCCACCATACTAAAAAAGAAAAAGAGCCAACATAACCAAACAGCAGGTAACTTTAAGAAATCAAAAGTTCCCAGCGGTTGATGGTTGGGATCTTCCTTGCGTGCATTTGCCAAATTACTGGCTTGACGCTCCTTGGCATCATCCGTCAGTAAGTCGCGGTTAAACCAGATTAATATAAGAACTGAGATCGCCAAGATCGCAGCTGCCATCATCGCTGTGCGCCAATTTGCAAGCTCTGCAATAGCCACCATAAAAACTGGGGCCAAAGCCCAACCGAGATAACCGGTGACTCCATGAAAGGAATAGGCGTACGGTAATCGTTTTGCTGAAATTTTATGATTGATTAAGGTGTAATCGACCGGATGAAAAACACCATTACCGCACCCCATCAAAATTGCACCGATCATTAACCCCAAATAGCTTGAGCTCACAGCGTAGGTCACTGCGGATAAAGCCAATAATCCAATCCCAGCGAACAAGACCGGACGAGCACCTTTGTGATCGACTAGAAAACCTGAAGATGCTTGCACGATGCAGGAAACCACAAAGAACACGGTCATCAACAAACCAAGCTCGGCATACGACAAGCCAAATTCGATCTTCAACCAGGGGAAAAGTGGGGGGAGAACTAAATGATAAAAATGCGAGGTACCGTGCGCGAGGCTGATTAAGCCGATCGTACGGTTATCACTGGAGTAAAAACTGCCTTGGGCAAGCGACATGGCACTAGTTTAGCGCCAGTCGCCCGATCCTCCAAAACGCTTAATGGACGAGACGTGAAAAGCTGAAATCGCCCTTTTTATCCACATCCACTGGAATCACATCCTGTGGGCCAAATTTGCCCTCCAAGATCATCTTCGATACCGGATTTTCAATGTGCTGCTGAATGGCACGCTTGAGTGGTCTAGCCCCAAAAACAGGGTCAAAACCAACTTCTGCTAATTTATTCAACGCTGCATCACTGATGTCCAGTTGCATATCAAGGCGGGCTAACCGCTCTGAGAGGTTTTGCAAGAGGATTTTTGCGATCGAGGCAATGTTCTTTTGATCCAACCCATGAAAAACCACAATCTCATCGACTCGGTTTAAGAACTCAGGACGGAAATGATTTTTGAGCTCACCAAAAACTGCTTCTTTCACCTCAGCTTGATTTTTACCTGTCATTGACTGAATCAAATGAGAACCAATGTTACTGGTCATCACAATCACGGTGTTTTTAAAATCGACTGTGCGTCCCTGACCATCGGTTAGTCGCCCATCGTCTAATACCTGCAACAACACATTAAATACGTCAGGATGCGCTTTTTCAATCTCGTCAAATAAAATCACACTATAGGGTTTACGACGAACCTGCTCAGTGAGATAACCACCCTCTTCGTAACCTACGTATCCAGGGGGAGCCCCAATTAAGCGAGCGACGCTGTGCTTTTCCATAAACTCGCTCATATCAATCCGGATTAATCGGTCATCGCTATCAAATAAAAACTCAGCCAACGCTTTACACAACTCGGTCTTACCAACGCCTGTAGGTCCTAGGAACATGAATGAACCATAGGGCTTATTTTCTTCGGAAAGACCGGCGCGAGAGCGACGAATTGCATCCGATACAGCACGGATCGCCTCATCCTGCCCCACAACACGTTCATGCAAATGCTCTTCCATCTTTAAGAGCTTGTCGCGCTCACCTTGCATCATTTTCGAAACGGGAATACCGGTCGCACGCGAGACCACTTCCGCAATTTCTTCAGCACCAACTTGTGTGCGAAGTAGTTTCGGACGGCCTGAATCTTTCTGTTCGGCCTTTGCTTCAGCAGCAGCAGCTGACTTCAGCTTTTGCTCGAGTTCGGGCAATTTACCGTATTGCAATTCAGCGACCTTCTCGAGCTTACCCTCGCGCTGTAACTTTGCGATTTCAGCTTTAACGCGATCAATCTCTTCCTTCACGGAGGCGGCACCTAAGGCTGCGCCCTTTTCTGCCTTCCAAATTTCTTCAAGATCGGCATACTCTGCACCCAAACGGGTAATTTCTTCCTCGATGAGATCTAGGCGTTTTTTGGAGGCATCATCCTTTTCTTTTTTAACCGCTTCACGCTCAATCTTTAACTGAATCAGACGGCGATCTAACTTATCCATGACCTCAGGCTTTGAATCAATTTCCATCTTGATACGAGAACCGGCCTCATCAATTAGATCAATCGCTTTATCAGGCAAAAACCGGTCAGTGATATAGCGGTGAGAGAGCTCAGCTGCAGCTACAATCGCAGGGTCTGTAATCTCAATGCCGTGATGCAGCTCATATTTCTCTTGTAAGCCGCGCAAAATTGCAATCGTTGCTTCAACGCTTGGCTCATCAACCATGACTTTTTGAAAGCGGCGCTCTAGTGCGGCATCTTTTTCAATGTATTTACGATACTCATCAAGCGTGGTGGCGCCGATGCAGTGGAGCTCACCTCGAGCTAGCGCTGGCTTTAACATATTGCCAGCATCCATCGCGCCATCGGCTTTACCAGCCCCAACCATCGTATGAATCTCGTCAATGAACATAATGGTGCGGCCTTCATCTTTTGCCACATCATTGAGCACTGCTTTTAAACGCTCTTCAAATTCACCACGATACTTTGCGCCGGCTAATAAAAGGGCCATATCCAACACCAGAACACGCTTGTCTTTCAATGTTTCCGGCACCTCACCGTTCACAATGCGTTGCGCCAGGCCTTCGACGATCGCGGTCTTACCGACTCCAGGTTCGCCAATTAAGACTGGATTATTTTTACTGCGTCGCTGAAGAATTTGAATGGCACGCCGAATCTCATCATCTCGCCCGATCACCGGATCAAGTTTTCCGAGCCGAGCGCGCTCCGTCAAATCGAGGGTGTATTTCTTTAAGGCCTCACGCTGGCCTTCGGCATCGGCTGAGTTGACTGACTCACCGCCACGAACCAAATCAATTGCCGCCTCTAAAGCCTTACGGCTTAAACCGTTTTCGCGAGCCGCCTTACCCAACTCCCCTTTATCGTCTGCCAAAACCAATAGGAATAACTCGCCAGCAATGTACTGATCACCGCGCTTACTCGCTTCCTTTTCGGTTTGATTAAGCCAATTTAATAAAGTTCGACCAATCTGAACATCGCCCCCAGTACCCTGGACCTGGGGTAATTTAGCAATCATCGCCTCAGCAGCTTTTTCCAGCCCAGCAACATTAGCGCCCGCCCGTGTTAATAAGCTTCGCGCCCCGCCATCCTGCTGACGTACCATCGCAAGAAGCAAATGCTCGGGCTCAATGAACTGGTTATCGTTACTTAGGGCAAGGCTTTGTGCATCCCCTAATGCTTCTTGGAATTTAGTGGTTAGTTTATCTATCCGCATGATTTATATAAATTAATTTACTAATTAAAGAGTCTAATTAGAATATGGGGGTAAACCTTCATTATTCAAGTTTTTTATTTCAATGCAATGTGCGATGGCTTGGTATCTTTACTTACTTGAATGCGCCGATGGCAGCTATTACGCAGGCATCACCAATAAGCTTGAAGAGCGGATCGTTGCCCATAACCAAGGGATTGGTGCGCGTTATACACGCGGACGGGGGCCGGTGAAGCTTCTAGAGGTAAAGCCTTACCCAGACCGCTCAAGTGCGTCTAAAGCAGAAAGTGCCGTTAAGCGTCTTCCGCGCTCCCAAAAAAGACAGTTTTTTATGTAAGGCCCTAAGTTTTAGACCAACGCGACAACGCTTTGTCGTCTGAAACGCGGGCATCAACCCAGCGAGCACCATTTGGGGTATCTTCTTTCTTCCAAAATGGTGCTTGTGTCTTTAGGTAGTCCATGATGAACTCGCATGCAGCAAAGGCTTCTCCACGGTGGGCGCTGGTAACGGCGACCAAGACAATTTGATCGAGCGGCTGTAAGGGTCCAATCCGATGAA
The DNA here is from genome assembly GCF_018687475.1 of Polynucleobacter sp. MWH-UH24A. Classification (NCBI taxonomy): domain Bacteria; kingdom Pseudomonadati; phylum Pseudomonadota; class Betaproteobacteria; order Burkholderiales; family Burkholderiaceae; genus Polynucleobacter; species Polynucleobacter sp. MWH-UH24A. The sequence continues at coordinate 528,927 of NZ_CP061292.1, read as the reverse complement.
TAATCAGTGCTTGGTTCAGATCCCAGCGCCCTTTGGCCTGATCAATAATCAACTGCAAGGCTGCTTCGGTCATTCCCGGGTAATGCTCTAAGGTCATTTGTTGAACAGTTGTGCCGTCATTGAGATCTCGAACCGTGCCAACAAAAATAGCGATAGCACCTACTGCACCGTCGCCAGCTCGTAAATTTGCAATTTCTGTACTTAGGTCAAAATCCTGCTCTTGAATACGAACTGGCATATCAGCCTCCAGTCACCGGGGGGAAGAAAGCAACTTCAGCACCCTCCAATAAAACAGTGTCTGCGCTGACCATTTGCTGATTGAGGGCACAACGCAATACTCGGTCTTTAGACAAAATGTCAGCCCAAGGCGAGCCACGCATCATTAAGAAAGCACGAAGATCCGCAATGGTTTTTACCGAATCGGGAATCACAAGCTCCTCTTGCGCCACACCTAAGCCCTCGCGTATCGAGGCAAAAAAACGCAAATGCAGTTTCATGGTGATGAATTAATAAAGTAGTCCACTAAAAGGGATATATCGAACCATATCACCCTTTTTAAATCCCTGTCCGGCAGGGCAATCAATCAATCCATCCCCCCAGGCTGCGCTGGTCAAAACGCCCGAGCTCTGATTTGGAAAGAGATCAAGGCCGCCGACTGCGTTTAGTTTGACTCGCAAAAACTCATTACGACGATCTGGCTTTGACCAATCAAAATCAGCGCGCACTAAAAAAGATGGCGGTGTGAAATCAGATCGCCCTTGAAGTTTTAAGATAAATGGACGAACAAATAGAATGAAGGTCACAAAACTAGATACTGGATTACCAGGAAGGCCAATAAACCATGCCTCACTGCCTGTCTGATTTTGTTTACGAACCGCTCCAAATGCGAGCGGTTTACCTGGCTTAATGCCAATCTGCCATAAATCCAATCGCCCCTCAGAATGAACAGCAGGCTTAATGTGATCTTCTTCACCGACTGAAACACCGCCCGACGTAATAATTAGATCATGATCTTCGCTAGCAGTTCGTAGCGCCTGACGAGTTGCTTCCAATCGATCAGGAACAATGCCGTAATCCGTTCCGATGCATCCCAGACTCCGAATGAGACCCAACAAGGTGTCACGGTTCGAGTTATAAATACCGCCCGGCTTTAAAGGTTCACCGGGTAAGGACAGTTCATCGCCGGTAAAAAAGGCAGCTACTCTGACCCTGCGTTTGACAGGCAATTCTGCATAGCCAGCAGAGGCAGCAACGCCCAGGTGCTGAGGTCTTAAAACAGTGCCGGCAGATAAAGCGACTTTTCCAACACTGAGGTCCTCGCCGCGCCGTCGAATCCACTGCCCCATACTGGGGATGGAATTAATTTGGACTAAATCCGATTGAGCCTGAGTTGTGCAGTCCTCCTGCATCACGACCGCATCGGCTCCTGGCGGTATTGGCGCACCAGTAAAGATTCTGGCAATGGTCTTAGGCTTAAGTGGCTCACCGACCGATCCCGCTGGAATACGTTGATCCACTTTTAAGGTAACTCCGGGCTGCGGAATATCCTGAGTGGCTACCGCATAACCGTCCATGGACGTGTTATCGAGTGGTGGCACATCAACCGTACTAACAATATTCTCAGCAAGAACACGTCCTAGCGCATCTTGGGTTGGCACCAACTCACGACCCTCAACGGGCTCAGGGTTTTTTAGCAAATGCGATAGAGCTTCAGCCGCACTGAGCAATGGTGGTTTAGTGTTCGACGCAGGAGATGGGCTGATGGCCATGATCAATGAACGTGATCTTGAATAAATGCCTTCACTGTTGAAGTGCTAGCTGGTATATTCGTCACGCGCTGAGGCTTATCTTTAATGTCAGTAAATGCAATTGGGCATTCAGCCGGACGACCCAATGCTTCTTGAATCGTTTCCTCAAACTTAATTGGCAAAGCGGTCTCCAAAACTAACATTGGGATCTCTGTTTGCAAATATTCTCGCGCAACTTTAATACCATCTGCGGTATGGGTATCGATCATCACACCATAGCGTTGATCAATATCTCGAATTGTCTCTAAGCGATGGTGATGCGTGCTGCGCCCAGAGACAAATCCAAATTTTGAAATGGTTTTAAATACTGGATCGTTCGATAAATCAAACCCGCCCTCAGTTTCAACTTGTTTAAATAATTGAGCAGTGCGCAAGCCATCGCGACCAAGTAAATCAAAGATAAAGCGCTCAAAATTACTTGCCTTAGAAATATCCATTGAAGGACTCGAGGTATGCAAAGTCTCCGCTGATTTACGGGCTCGGTAAATACCAGTTTTAAAGAACTCATCCAATACATCATTTTCATTGGTAGCCACTACGAGTTGCGCAATGGGCAAGCCCATCATTCGGGCAATATGCCCAGCGCACACATTTCCAAAGTTGCCAGACGGCACCGCAAAGGAGACTTCTTCATTACTCGACGCGGTTGCTAACAAGTACCCCTGAAAGTAATACACCACCTGAGCTAGAACCCGACCCCAATTAATTGAGTTCACTGTGCCAATCCGGTATTTGGCTTTGAACTCCAAATCATTACTGACCGCTTTCACAATATCTTGGCAATCATCAAATACCCCTTCGACAGCCAGATTAAAAATATTGGGATCTTGCAAGGAGTACATTTGCGCCGACTGGAATGGACTCATCTTGCCGCGTGGCGACAGCATAAAAACCTTAATACCCTCTTTACCTCGCATGGCGTACTCAGCTGCACTTCCAGTATCTCCAGAAGTGGCGCCCAAAATATTGAGGTCTTGCTGAGCGCGTCGCAATGCGTACTCAAAGAGATTACCTAATAACTGCATGGCCATGTCTTTAAAAGCAAGGGTTGGACCATTCGATAAACATAAGAGACCTAACTGCGTCCCATGCTCCTTACCCAACCAATGCACGGGAGTAATATCGCTTGCTAAATCGCTAGGACGACCATTGCAATAGACCTGCGCGGTATAGGTCTTGCGGAGTAACGCTTTTAAATCATCAGCGGGAATATCGTCGCAATACAAACGAATAATTTCAAATGCCAAATCGGGGTACGACAAGCCCCTCCAAGAATTTAACTGCGCACTAGTTACTTGAGGATAGTGGGTTGGCAAATATAAACCACCATCGGGCGCTAAGCCCCCTAATAAGATTCCTTGAAAGGATTGTTCTGGGCTTGCGCCTCGAGTCGATTGATAACGCATATGTAGAAACTTAATCTAGGAAAGATTTTCAAGACGAATCTTAACGATCTCACCAATCACCGTTTTCAGATTTTGCATCTCCAATAAAGCTGCTGTCATATTCTTTTCTTTAGTTTCATGGGTCAAGATCACAAGATCCGTCTGACTTTCCCCTTCAGCAGCTTCTTTTTGCAATAGCGCATCGATCGATACGCCGTGAGCAGCCAAAATCCGTGTGATATCGGCTAAAACGCCGGCCTGATCGGCAACTGCTAAGCGCAAGTAATAACTCGTTGTTACCTCTGAAATTGGCAGAATTGGAGTATTTTGTAAGGCATTTGGCTGAAAGGCTAAATGAGGCACTCGATTTTCAGAATCCGCGGTTTGCAAACGCGTGACATCGACCAAGTCGGCAATGACCGCAGAAGCCGTTGGCTCCGAACCCGCACCTTTACCGTAATAAAGGGTCGTACCGACAGCGTCACCGAATACCTGTACAGCATTCATTGCGCCTTCAACGTTGGCTAGTAAACGCTTTGCAGGCACCAGCGTTGGATGGACCCGTAACTCAATGCCGCTTGGGGTCTTCTTGGTAATCCCCAAAAGCTTGATGCGATACCCAAGCTGTTCAGCGTATCGAATATCAATCGCTGATAGCTTAGTGATGCCTTCAACATGTGCTTGGGCAAATTGCATTGGCACCCCAAACGCAATCGCGCTCATGATGGTTGCTTTATGTGCCGCATCTATTCCTTCAATATCAAAAGTTGGGTCTGCTTCAGCGTAGCCCAAGCGTTGCGCCTCACTCAACACAGCATTAAAGTCCAAACCCTTATCGCGCATTTCTGACAAGATAAAGTTGGTGGTGCCATTAATAATTCCAGCAATCCACTCAATGCGATTTGCACTCAAGCCTTCACGCAATGCTTTGATAATTGGGATTCCGCCTGCGACCGCGGCTTCAAATGCAACCATGACTCCTTTGTCATGCGCCGCTTTAAAAATTTCATTGCCATGAACAGCAATCAATGCTTTGTTTGCGGTGACGACATGTTTTCCATTCGAAATCGCTTCAAGAACTAAATCCTTAGCAATGCCATAGCCCCCAATGAGCTCAACCACGATATCAATTTCTGGGTTCTGAATGATGGTGCGCGCATCACTCACCACCTGAGCCTGACCTTGAACTAGCTCTTGGGCCCGCTGCGTATTCAAATCAGCAACTGTATGAATTCGAATGCCGCGGCCTGCGCGCCGCTGAATTTCCTCTTGATTACGGGCGAGGACAGTAAAGACTCCACTGCCTACGGTGCCAATGCCAAGAAGTCCGACCTGAATGGGTTTCATCATACTTTTGCTGGAGTAGCTGCGACTGGATTAGTTGCGTGTTTCATGCGATAGCGCTCAAGAAAGTGGGCGATCCGCTTAATTGCTTCGCGCAAGGTATCTTCATGAGGTAAAAAAGTAATCCGAAAGTGATCTGGCTTGGGCCAATTAAAACCCGTACCCTGGACAAGAAGTACCTTTTCCTCTTTTAGAAGATCAGCAATAAATTGTTGGTCATCTTTAATTGGATACATTTGTGGATCGAGTTTTGGAAATAGATATAAAGCAGCCTTCGGTTTGGTAACGCTTACCCCAGGGATCTCGCTCATGAGCTTATAGGCTAGATCACGTTGACGAGTTAAGCGTCCATCTGCAGCAACCAGGTCATTAATGCTTTGGTAGCCACCTAATGCCGTTTGAATGGCGTATTGCCCAGGAACGTTTGCGCACAGCCTCATCGAGGACAGCATATTTAAGCCCTCAATGTAATCGGCAACCATCGCCTTATCGCCAGAAACAACCATCCAGCCGGACCGATAACCGCAAGAGCGGTAATTTTTTGACAAACCATTGAAGGTAATGGTGACTACGTCGGTCGATAACGATGCGAGCGAAATATGCTTTTCGCCATCAAAGAGCATCTTGTCATAGATCTCGTCGACGAACAGGATCAAATTATGTTGACGAGCAATTGCAATAATCTCCAGTAAAACCTCTTTGGAATATAAGGCACCTGTTGGATTATTTGGATTAATTACCACGATCGCTTTGGTGCGCGGCGTAATCTTGGAACGCATATCGTTTAAATCGGGCTGCCAACCTTTGGACTCATCGCACAAATAATGATGCGGGGTTCCCCCTGATAAGGAGACAGCCGCGGTCCACAAAGGGTAATCGGGTGCAGGAACCAACACCTCATCGCCATTATTCAAAAGTGCATTCATGGCCAAAACAATCAGTTCAGAAGCACCATTACCCGTGTAGATATCATCTAAGGTAACGCCTTGAATGCCTTTTTCTTGGCAATACTGCATGATAGCTTTACGTGCTGCAAAAATACCCTTGGAATCCGAATACGCGGATGCATTTCCTAAATTACGAATCATGTCGAGCTGAATTTCTTCGGGAGGGTCAAAGCCGAATACGCCGACATTACCAATATTGAGCTTGATAATCTTATGACCCTCTTCTTCCATGCGTTGGGCGAGCTCAAGCACGGGGCCACGAATGTCGTAACAGACATTATTTAATTTGTCGGACTTTTGTATTGGTTTCACAATCGGGTCTTCTACAAGGTTAAGCCATTGAAATTTAGGGATAATTTGCTAGCTATAATCCCTCAATTATGACAGAGCCTCAGCGTGAAGTTACATTCTGACCCACAATCTAGCCAAAATACGATCACTGGCTACGGAATTGGCTTTCTTGAGGTCAACCAAACCCCGTATTCGTATGCCTTAATCGTTCAACCTGAAGGTGAAGTTTTGGCATGGCCGGTTAAGGAAAGCCAGGATCTTTCAGAGGATCATTTCTCAATGATTAGCGCCTTGCTACCCGAGTTGGTTATTGTGGGCACGGGTAAGAAGCAGGTGTTTCTGAACCCCAAAATTCTGCAACCTCTGATTAAAGCCAAAATTGGTTTTGAGATGATGGATTCACAAGCAGCCTGCCGCACATACAACATCCTAATGGGCGAAGGACGCAAAGTATTGGCTGCCATCCTCTTAGAAAAAGATTGACGCGATGCTTGCCGAACGTCATCTCACACCATTGAATTCGGTTGCATTATTGGCTGTCTTCGTCCTCGCAAGCGTTTTATGGTTTGCAACGCTTGACTATCGACATCTAATTCCAACAGACGAAGGTCGCTACGCCCAAATGGCTCGCGAGATGATGGTGAGCGGCGATTACATCACACCCCGTTATAACGACTACAAATATTTTGAGAAACCGCCACTGCATATTTGGGCATCGGCAATTATGTTTCAACTCTTTGGTCTTGGCGAATGGCAAGCACGCTTTTGGAGCGGACTCACTGGTTATCTCACGATTTTATTGGTTGGATTTACTGCAGCCCAATTGTTTGGCCGGGTCACGGGATATTTAGCGGCATTAATCCTCTTATCGAGCCCAATGTGGGTTGTGGGTGGGCATTTCAATGCCCTCGATATGGGCCTATCGGCTTTTCTAAATTTAGCTCTGTGCGCGCTGTTACTAGCTCAGCATGCCTATGAACATGAGCGCCCCCAATCGGGTCGCCATTGGATGTGGGTCTGTTGGCTGGCAATGGGCCTTGCCACCCTATCAAAAGGGCTGATTGGCATTGTGATCCCAGGAATGGTGTTATTTGCGTATATCGTGACGCGCTTTGACTGGAAAATTCTAGGTCGATTACATATTTTTAGCGGATTAGTAATTTTCCTGATCGTTACTGCACCGTGGTTCATTGCGGTATCGATAGAGAATCCCGAGTTTGCCCACTTCTTCTTTATTTATGAACACTTTGAGCGCTTTACCGCAACCGCTCATGGACGTACCGCCCCATTTTATTTTTTCTTGCCATTGGTGCTTGTTGGGTTTTTGCCCTGGATGCCCCAGTTCTTTCAGTCTGCAAGGCAAACCCTCATGCAATACCGCATGCAATCATTCTCAGCCTCATGGATGCTTTGGGCATGGTTTGCAGTCATCCTTATTTTCTTTAGCATTTCCCGCTCAAAATTACCGGGCTACATCATGCCGGTATTTCCAGCCTTAGCTATTTTGGCAGCCAAGTCAATCGCCGATTATTTAGAGTCCCATGCGCATCTTTCAATCGGGTGGCGTTTCCAAACTTTATTTTTCACTTTGCTTGCCGTCACGGGATTTTTCTTTCTATCCGAAGTTGGACGTAATGGTCAACCTGATGAGGTCGACGCCTATCAGGCATACACCGTCTGGATAGTTGTGGCTCTCTCCTGTTTATTGGTATTTAGCCTGGTGGCGAGTCTCCTGGCTAAGCGCAATGCGCTTCTCAGTATTGCGCTATTCGCTTTTGGCTTTTTCTTGACCGCCACCATCGCAGGAACGGGGCACGAGACTTTAGGTCGTGCAGTATCGGGGTATGACCTAGCGCAAAAGGTCAAGTCACAAATCCCAAGCGATGCCAAGATCTACTCGGTTCGTTTGCTCGATCATACTGTTCCGTTCTATCTAGAACGTAATACCATCATGGTTGAATTTACCGACGAGCTGACCTTTGGCGCCAAACAAGAACCCCAAAAATGGATACCGACGCTCAATGAGTTTGTGATCGTCTGGAACCAAGATCCCAACGCCTTCGCACTCATGAGCCCAGGCCAATATGAGGAGCTCAAAACCCGCGGACTTCCCATGGAGGAATTAGGTCGGGATAGCCGACGTGTTGTAGTTCGACATCCACGTGAGGCTTTGCGACAATAGGTCAATGAGTCAACCATTTATCCCCTTTACAAAGCCAACGATTGATGAAGCGACCATTGCAGCGGTTGCCGATGTATTGCGCTCTGGTTGGATTACTTCCGGCCCCAAGGTTTTAGAGTTTGAATCTGCTCTATGTGCTTACTTAGGAGGCGCAACTGTGCGCTGCTTTGCAAACGGCACGGCTACCATGAAAATTGCTCTTCAGGTCGCTGGGATTGGGCCGGGCGATGAGGTGATTACAACTCCAATTTCGTGGGTCGCAACCTCCAATGTGATCTTAGCCGTGGGCGCAAAGCCTGTTTTTGTTGATATTGATCCAAAGACCCGAAATCTCGATCTCCATCAAGTCCAATCTGTGATTAATAACAAAACTAAAGCCATCATGCCGGTGTATTTGGCTGGCTTGCCTCTTGATATTGATGCCCTGTATACGATTGCAGAGAGTCATCAATTACGTGTGATCGAGGACGCTGCGCAAGCGCTCGGATCTTCCTGGAATGGTTTACGTATTGGTGCTAAAGGCCGGCATGATTTAGTGAGTTTTAGCTTCCAGGCGAATAAAAATTTGACGACTATTGAAGGTGGTTGTCTAGTCTTCAATACCGATCGCTTTGGTGGAGATCAAGTGAGTCTCGCTGAAAAACTACGTCTGCAAGGATTAGTGCGTCATGGGCCAGATGGCATGGAGGTTGACGTTCTGGGCGGCAAAGACAACTTAACTGATGTGAATGCTGTTATCGGTCTTCATCAATTAAAACAACTGGAGCGTTTTCAGGTTCAACGTATCGCTCTCGCACGCCATTATTTTGATCGGTTCGAACAATCGGGTTTGAGCAAAATAGGTTTGGGCCTACCAATCGCCGATTTTGTGAACAGTAACTGGCATATGTTCCAAGTCCTATTGCCATTAGAGCGCTTAGGTCAAACTCGGAGCCAAATCATGCTTGCGTTAAAAGAACGTGGGATAGGTACCGGGGTGCATTACCCCGCCATTACTGGCTTTGCACTGTATCGTCAGCGAGGGTACTCTCCAGAAGCAACACCGGTTGCTAATCAAATTGGTCAATCGATCTTAACTCTGCCACTTTTCCCTACCATGACCGAAGCCGATATTGATCGTGTGGTCAAGGCTCTGCAAGAGGTTTTAGCGTAAACATCCCTACATCAGGCAAAATGTGGGCATGAACAGTCTTACTCACCCACGTTTGAGCGTCGTAATCCCGGTTTACAACGAGGAGGAGGGATTACAGGCTCTATTTGATCGCCTGTACCCCGCGCTTGATCATGTTGCGAGTCAATATGCACTTCCTTATGAGCTCGTCTTTATCAACGATGGCAGCAAAGATCGGTCTGCTGCAATGCTCGCCATGCAATACGAAAAGCGGCCCGATGTAACGCGGGTGATCTTGTTTGCAAATAACTTTGGCCAACACATGGCGATCATGGCCGGTTTTGAATACGCACGCGGTGAATACATCATTACCTTGGATGCGGATCTACAAAATCCTCCCGAAGAGATTGGGAAAATTGTGCGCCAGCTTGAGGAGGGCCATGATTACGTTGGCACGATTCGAGAAAATCGCCAAGATTCCTGGTTCCGAAAAACAGCCTCGCGCGCAATGAATCGATTACGCGATAAGCTCACTCGAATCACGATGACTGATCAAGGCTGCATGATGCGTGGCTACCATCGTCGCATCATTGATTTAGTTCGGCAGTGTGAAGAAGCGAATACTTTTATTCCGGCACTAGCGTACACCTTTGCCAACAATCCAATTGAAATTACCGTTAAACATGAAGAGCGGTTTGCTGGAGAATCCAAATACAGCCTGTATCAATTGATTCGTCTTAATTTTGATTTGGTCACCGGCTTTTCAGTGATGCCTTTGCAGCTCTTCTCGATTCTAGGCATGTTACTGGCCGGTGCAGCCGGTTCGCTATTCCTGCTTCTCTTGATTCGTCGTTTTGTCTTAGGCGCTGAGGTTGAGGGTGTGTTCACACTCTTTGCGCTCACCTTCTTTTTAATTGGCGTGATGCTCTTCGGCCTAGGCCTTTTGGGGGAATACATCGGCCGGATTTATCAACAGGTACGTCAACGGCCCCGCTATATGGTAAGTGCTGTCCTCGAGCAATCCAAATCCTAAATCTTGAATCAAACTCCTAAGCACGCAGTTGTTTTTGCCTACCACGATGTCGGTGTTGCTTGTTTACAAGCCTTAATCGATGCCGGGATGCAAATTGATTTAGTCATCACCCATGCCGATGATCCCAATGAGACGATTTGGTTTAGCAGCGTTCAAAAACTCTGCGAGCAACGGGGTTTGCCATGCCGAATCGTGCAACCGAGTGCATTATTAAATTTGGTGTCTGAGATTAAGGCGATTGCACCCGATTATCTCTTTTCTTTTTATTACCGCTTCATGCTGCCCACTGAATTACTTGAGACTGCAACCATTGCAGCTCTCAATATGCATGGCTCACTCTTACCTAAGTACCGCGGCCGCGCCCCCGTGAACTGGGCTGTGGTGAATGGCGAGACCGAAACAGGTGCAACCTTGCATGTCATGGAAGTAAAACCCGATGCTGGGGATATTGTGGGACAAGTCGCTGTATCTATTGAAATTCATGAAACTGCTAAAGAGGTATTTGATAAAGTCAGTCAGGCAGCAAAACAGGTGATGGAACAGGTACTACCCCAGCTCATGCAGGGCAAGCTTCCTCGGCGACCCAATCCATTGACAGAGGGTTCCTACTTTGGGGGACGCAAACCCGAGGATGGACGCATCGATTGGACAAAGTCAGCCATGTCAATTTACAACCTAATTCGGGCGGTGGCCCCACCCTATCCTGGGGCCTTTGCCGAATTAAGCGGGGAAAAAGTGATTCTTACCAAAAGCTCGCTTCCTCTCGATCCTGGCGTTGCTCTCAGCCCCAGTCAAGCCGCAATCCTCAAAAAGTCTGGGCTAGGGATGCATCTCGTCGATAATCGCTACTTCGGCCTGTGCGGCGATGGCAAGGTTCTTGAGCTATTTTTAGCATAAGAGTAGTCAGTCGTTGGCTTTTGAAGTTCATCAAAGGAATGGTGTTATGAAAAAGATTCTGATTTTGGGTGTGAATGGTTTTATTGGCCATCACCTCTCAAAGCGCATATTGGAGACTACGTCGTGGGAGGTCTATGGCATGGATATGCAAAACGACCGGATTGGTGATCTTCTCAACCACCCTCGCATGCATTTCTTTGAAGGCGATATCACCATTAATCGCGAATGGGTGGAGTATCACGTTCGCAAATGCGACGTCATCCTACCACTCGTTGCCATCGCTACGCCAGCAACCTATGTACAACAGCCACTGCGTGTATTTGAGCTTGACTTTGAGGCCAATCTTCCGATCGTTCGCTCAGCAGTGAAATACGGTAAGCACCTTGTCTTTCCATCAACCTCCGAGGTCTATGGCATGTGCTCCGATGCTGAATTTGATCCAGCCTCATCCAATCTGGTTTATGGACCGATCAATAAGCCGCGGTGGATTTATGCTTGCGCCAAGCAATTAATGGACCGAGTGATTTGGGGCTATGGCATGGAGGGCTTACGCTTTACTTTGTTTAGACCATTTAATTGGATTGGCCCTGGCTTGGATAGTATCTACACCCCCAAAGAAGGTTCCTCGCGGGTGGTCACCCAGTTCTTGGGGCACATTGTGCGCGGCGAGCCAATCAATCTTGTCGACGGTGGCTCCCAAAAAAGGGCCTTTACTTATATTGATGACGGCATTGATGCCTTAATGCGCATCATCACCAATGAAGGTGATGTTGCCAATGGCAAGATCTATAACGTGGGAAACCCAAAAAATAACTACTCGGTCAAAGAGCTGGCGACGATGATGCTGGCGATTGCTAAGAAAATCCCGGAGTATGCAGTGACGGCTGATCAAGTTCAATTAATCGAGACAACCTCAAAAAGCTACTATGGTGCTGGATATCAGGATGTCCAAAACCGAGTTCCTGCTATTGAAAATACGATGACTGAATTGGGTTGGAAACCCACTATTGCCATGAACGATGCGCTAAGCAAGATATTTGAAGCCTATCGCCATGATGTGGATAAAGCGCGGCATCTGGTTGAGTAACACTTAATTCCATGGCAAAAATTGCACTGAAGGTTGATGTTGATACCTTACTCGGAACCCAAGTTGGCACGCCCAATCTAGCTAAACTATTTGCGGAACTCGGAATTCAGGCGACCTTCTTATTTAGCCTGGGTCCTGACCATACCGGTTGGGCATTAAAACGAATTTTCCGTCCAGGTTTTCTGAAGAAAGTATCGCGCACCTCGGTGGTAGAGCACTATGGCATCAAAACCCTTTTATACGGGGTTCTTCTCCCGGCGCCTGACATCGGTAAAACTGCTGCGCATGAAATGCGTGCTGTTGATCAAGGGGGTCATGAAACGGGGATTCATACCTGGGATCATGTCTATTGGCAAGATCATGTCTATCAACGCGATGCAGCATGGACTCGACTCCAAATGCAAAAAGCCTACGATCGTTTTTGTGAGATCTTTAAACACCCTCCTCTAACGCATGGTGCTGCAGGCTGGCAAATGAATGAAGCAGCTCTGAAGCAACTTGACGATTGGGGCATGCAATATGCCTCCGACGGTCGTTCCGCCCCCAATCTTGCGCCTTACCGCATTCAATTTAATTCCGTGCGAAGTAAGCATGTGCAATACCCCACTACGTTGCCAACCTTTGATGAACTCATTGGAGTGGACGGAAGGGATGCTTTGGGAGCGGCTAAGGCAATTCTTGAGCTCACTCAAAGTAATCCGAATGATCAAGTCTTTACCCTGCATGCTGAGCTAGAAGGGCAAAAGTTGTTGCCTGCCTTCAAAGCATTGCTCCAGGGGTGGCTGGCGCAAGGTCACGAACTGGTTACGATGGGTCAACTGCACCGCTCTTGGCTGGCGACTGGGCAACTCGATAAAATAGCCACTGAGCCATTTCAGTATGGCAGTATTGCCAATCGCAGCGGTGAACTGATGATCCAAATGCGCCATGCAACTAATTTCACATAACCATTGACGAGGGGAATTACGATGACAATTAAGATTGGGCAGACGATGCCAATGTGCGAGATCCCGGCAACATCAAACCTCACCTTCTCGCCAAAAGCGTATCAAGGTAAAAAACTAGTACTCTATTTTTATCCCAAAGATTCAACGCCAGGCTGCACCGTTGAAGCGGGAGAGTTTCGGGATCACATTGATGCATTTAATCAAGCCAATGCCTTGGTGGTTGGAGTGTCACGGGATAATTTGCGTTCGCATGAGAACTTTCGCCAAAAACTAGGTCTCCCTTTTGAATTGGTTGCCGATACCGAAGAAAAACTGTGCACGATCTTTAATGTCATCAAAATGAAAAATATGTACGGCAAACAAGTTCGAGGCGTTGACCGCAGCACCTTCCTCTTTGACAGCAAAGGCGTTCTCCAGAAGGAGTGGCGTGGCATTAAGGTGACTGGCCATGTGGCCGAGGTACTCACTGCCGCCAAAGCAATATCCTAGGGATTTATACGGTACTTGCAAAGACATCAATTTGGGTTACAGTATGGCTATATGCACCGTAAGCGATGGATGCCATTAAACCCGCATCGGGGTCTATCTAGGCCACGACGGGATACCGGCCCCCTCGTAAATCATGCATATCACCCCGCCCTCTGCATCACCCCTCAAAACCGCCCTTCGCTCTTAGCAGGCGGTTTTTTCATTTAGGAGAAGTCCTCGAATGCCATTACCTCCACTGCCCACCCAAATTGCTGATCAAATCAATTTAAGTCGTCAGAAAACACCGGATCTTAAAAATCCCCCAAAAAAGATGAAAAAAGCACTAGCGCCAAGTTGGGCCCAAGAGGTAGAAGCAAATGTCGATGAAGACGATGATCTGTCCGCTGCAGAGGCAGCATTGGAACAGATTAAGACTATTGCTCCAGCCCAACATCTAGAAAAGCAGTTGGACTCCAAGCCAGAGCGGCCAAAGCGCACGGTGCGCACAGGTCCACCAAGTCTTTTTGTATTGGATACCAATGTATTAATGCATGATCCATCGTCTCTCTTTCGGTTTGAGGAGCACGATTTATACCTGCCGATGACAACGCTTGAAGAGCTCGACAACCATAAAAAGGGAATGAGTGAGGTTGCTCGAAATGCGCGCATGGTGAGTCGCTCGCTCGACCAACTCATTGCCGGTACCAGCGGTCAGCTCGATGAAGGAATCCCACTTAATAAATTAGGAAATCAGGATGCAACCGGGCGATTGTTCTTCCAGACCCAGTTTTCTAATGCTCCTTTGCCCGAGGGTCTGCCCGAGGGTAAAGGTGATAACCTCATTTTAGGGGTGGTGCGTGATCTGCAAAAAGCAAAACCACAACAAGAAGTGGTCTTGGTATCCAAAGATATCAATATGCGCATCAAGGCTCGGGCTCTCGGCCTTCCTGCTGAAGATTACTTTAATGACCAGGTCTTAGAAGACCGAGATTTAATGTACTCGGGTGTGATGGCACTACCGAGTGACTTTTGGCCCAAGCATGGTAAAGCCATGGAAAGTTGGGCCGACGGTAAGAGCGGCACGATGTTCTATCGGGTTACTGGCCCGCTGGTTCCTAGTATGCTCATTAATCAATTTGTGTATCAAGAAAATCCAGACGGCACGACACCCTTTTATGCCCTCGTGCGCGAAATCAATGGCAAGACCGCTTTGCTTCAAACTCTGAAGGATTACTCGCATCAGAAAAATAATGTATGGAGCATTACCGCGCGCAATCGTGAGCAAAACTTTGCCATGAATCTGCTCATGAATCCTGACATTGATTTTGTCACGCTTCTTGGTCAAGCCGGTACCGGCAAAACTTTGCTCGCCCTTGCTGCCGGCCTTGAGCAAGTGTTAGATAGCAAACGCTATAACGAGATCATCATTACTCGAGCGACTGTTCCGGTCGGTGAGGATATTGGATTTTTACCCGGCACCGAGGAAGAAAAAATGCAGCCCTGGATGGGCGCTTTTGACGACAACTTAGAGGTTTTACATCGCAGCGATGACACTGCGGGAGAGTGGGGTCGCGCCGCTACCCAAGAACTAATTCGTTCTCGAATTAAGGTTAAAAGTATGAACTTCATGCGGGGTCGTACGTTTGTGAGTAAATTTCTGATTATTGATGAAGCGCAGAACTTAACGCCTAAACAGATGAAGACGCTTGTTACACGAGCTGGTCCTGGAACCAAAATTGTGTGCCTTGGAAATATTGCTCAAATCGACACTCCTTATCTCACCGAGGGTTCGTCGGGTCTCACCTATGTGGTTGATCGCTTCAAGGGTTGGCGTCACAGTGGTCACATCACCTTGGCTCGTGGCGAACGTTCGCGACTAGCCGATCATGCTGCTGAAGCCCTGTAACAAAAATTTACTTCTTACTGTCGTGGTTGCACTGAGTGTATTGACACTCAGTGCTTGCTCCACCTCTCCCACGCGAACAACCAGTGGAGCTCCAAGTAATCCTCGTATCGCCCACTTTAAAAACGATACGAGCGTCGGTAATGAGGGAATTTCGATCGCTGCCATGGGTTTAGTAGGGGTGCCTTATCGCTATGGCGGCAATACCCCAGCCGGCGGTTTTGATTGCAGCGGCTTAATTGCTTACGTTTATCAGAATAGCTCGGGTATCAAGCTACCAAGAACGATTCAGCAAATGAGTAATGTCGGTACCGGCATTGGTCAACAGCCTCCAGCTCCAGGGGATTTGGTGTTTTTTAATACAACTGGGGAACGGTACTCCCATGCTGGAATTTATGTCGGCCAAGGTCGTTTTGTGCACGCTCCCAGCGCAGGAGGAACGGTCCGCCTTGAACGGATTGATTCGCCGTACTGGGCAGCGCGTTATACCGAAGCCCGCCGAATTACAAGTAATTAAAAGGGGCTAAATCCACCACCATACGAGGCCGTATTGGGAGCCAAGTTATCAAACTTGGTGAACTGCCCTTGCCAACTCAGGCGGACAGTTCCAATCGGACCGTTACGTTGCTTACCAATAATGACTTCAGCAACACCTTTATCGGTGGTGGTATCGGGGTGATACACCTCGTCACGATAAATAAACAGAATTAAATCCGCGTCTTGCTCAATCGCTCCAGACTCGCGCAGGTCGGACATCACAGGTCGCTTGTTAGGGCGTTGCTCAAGACCACGGTTTAGCTGAGATAAAGCCACCACTGGGCACTGCAGCTCTTTAGCTAGAGACTTTAAGGAACGTGAAATCTCAGAAATTTCAGTAGCCCTATTTTCACCACTACCGCCCGAGCTACCACTCATTAATTGCAGGTAATCAACCACAACCATTCCTAGGGTGCCGCCATAATTACGCGCAATGCGACGAGCCCGGGCGCGCAACTCAAGGCACGTCAACGATCCAGTCTCATCAATAAGGATTTGGGTGTTACTCAGTCGAGCAATCGCATCGGTGACCCGAGGCCATTCGTCATCATTCAATTTACCCGTTCGCATCCGGCTTTGATCAACTCGACCAACCGATCCGAGTAAACGAGTTGCTAATTGCGCTCCAGACATCTCCATCGAAAATACTACTACTGGAAGCCCTTCATGCAATGCCACATTCTCAGCAAAATTAAGGGCTAACGCGGTCTTACCCATCGAGGGTCTACCGGCCACAATGACTAAGTCCCCTTTTTGCAAACCACTGGTTTGTTTATCAAGATCAATAAAGCCCGTTGCGATTCCAGTGATGTCGCTGCCGCCATCGCGGTTATATAACTCATCAATACGCGCAACGACCGCCTTTAAGAGGGGCTCAATTTCGAGGTAATCCGCTTTGCGACTCCCCTCTTCACCAATTTGTAGGATGCGTGATTCTGCTTCGTCCAGCAAAGTGCGAACTGATCGGCCCTCAGGCATAAATGCCGTATTAACAATACTGTCTGAGACTTCAATTAAACGTCGCAAGATACTACGATCACGAATGATTTCTGCGTAGCCCTTAATATTGGCTGCACTTGGAGTGTTTTGCGCTAAGGAATTTAAATAATCGATACCGATCAAATCCGCTTCAGGCTCATTCTTAATCGCCTCAAACACGGTAATGACATCAGCTGGTCGGTTGTCGCCAATTAAACGTTCGATCACGCGATAAATTAGGGCGTGCTCACTACGATAAAAATCGCGCTCGGAGAGAACGCCGCCTAAACGATCCCATGCGGTGTTATCCAAAAGCAAACCGCCGAGAACCGATTGCTCAGCCTCGACGGAATGGGGTGGGACTTTTAGAGCCTGCACAACCGCATCGCCAGGCCCAGGCATGCCTGGGCTCATCGGTACGGGACGGTTGCGAGGTTCAGCCATGAAGCTAGTGTACCGAAGTCAACTAGGCCTGCTCACCAATCACACGAATATTGATATCAACAACAACGTCAGTATGAACAGCCACTGCTACTGGATGGTCGCCGACCACTTTCAATGGACCGGTTGGCATCCGAACTGCTGCTTTCTCGATCTGAAAACTCTTTTTCGCCAAAGCTTCGGCGATGTCATGATTGGTTACCGAGCCAAACAAACGGCCATCCACACCCGCCTTTTGACTAATCTCCAAAACTAAACCTTTAAGCTTCTCGCCAATAGCTTGTGCAGCCGCGAGTTTCTCTGCAGCAATCTTCTCAAGCTCAGCACGACGTGCAGCAAAGTCAGCAATCGCTGCCTCGGTCGCGCGACGCGCTTTGCGCTGGGGAATTAAAAAGTTACGGGCAAAACCATCTTTAACCCGGACAACATCACCAAGGTTGCCCAAATTGGTTACCTTCTCAAGCAGAATAACTTGCATTGTGGGCTCCTAATTATTTCTTATGTTGATCTGAGAATGGCAATAATGCCAAAAAGCGTGCGCGTTTAATCGCAGTATCTAACTGACGCTGATACAGCGCCTTGGTACCTGTTAAACGAGCTGGCGTAATCTTAGCGTTCTCGCCAATAAAGTCTTTGAGCGTCTCAACATCTTTGTAGTCAATTTGCTCAACACCACCAACTGTAAAGCGGCAATAGCGCTTACGCTTAAAAAGTGGGTTTTGTGCAGGCTTCTTTTTGAAGTCTGTCTTTTTGTTCATTTTTCCAAAAGCCATAATGGTTTCCTATTAATTCAATGTAATCTTCGTAATATGAAAAACGAGGCGCTCATTTCGTAAGGTCTTTTGCGTTAAAAATCCTTCAAACTTCGCTGTTGCTCCCAAATCCATCGTTACTAACTCGTGATGGATATCGCCAATCGCTACTGCCTCAACATTCATCCGGACTTGCCGCATTTGGTTTGCTTCACCAACTTCACCATCATGATGCAGTTGACAATGAATGACTGGCAAACCAGCTGGGGTGTATCGAATGGCGTCTTTTGCGATCAGAGAAGCAGTCAGGATGAGAAGATTTGAACTACGCTTCACAATCAGACCGACTTTTACGAATCAAAGCCTCCTTTTCAACAATAATTAGGCTGTTGCTGGTGCATCAGCTTGGGCTAGTTTGCGAGCTTCTTCACGCTGCACCTCTTTCATCATGATGGATGGCTCAGTCTCAGCCTTCTTCATCTTAACGATTAGATGACGCAGAACGGCATCATTGAACTTGAATGCATGCTCGAGTTCTTCAAGCGTTTTTTGATCGCATTCAATATTCATGCAAACGTAGTGGGCTTTAGCAAGCTTGTCGATCATGTAAGCCATTTGACGACGGCCCCAATCTTCGATGCGATGCACTTTGCCACCATGGGTGGTTAGGATCGACTTATAGCGATCAATCATCGCTGGAACCTGCTCGCTTTGGTCCGGATGGACGATAAAAACGATTTCATAATGACGCATTAATCACTCCTTATGGATAAAACTGCCTAGGCGTCTTGCTTAATTCCGCTGTCAAGAACTAAGCACCAGTGCAGCAAGGGTGGAACAAATTGTAAAAACAACTTACCGAACTTCCGATAAGCCCACTATTCTAGCAAAATAATCTCGCCAACTCAATGTCTTAGCGCCCGGTTGAACTGTGGCGAACAAGGCTAGCTGCAGTGCAATACGGGCTTTAGTAGGGGTTAAAAAGCCTGCACCGAGGGCCATTCCTAATCGACCATTAGCGAGAGTGCCACCGACATAGCCCCTACCGATTCGGGAGGCACGCACTACGGCTCCACCAGCCTCCATAAACTGCTCCAGAGCGGGCGCAAGGTTCTCGTGAACGGTTCCAGCCCCGGTACCCGCTAAAACAATACCCTGAACTCCCTGATCCCGTAGTAGTCGGATGATGTCCAGTCTTGCACCCGAATGGCTAGTTATAATTTCTACCCATGGCCATTGATTATCTGGTGGTATGGGTAAGTCGTTACTAACTTGAGTCCAACCGTTCGGTAGGGTTTCTTCAAGAAAGGCGTCGACACGCGAACTATGCCCCTTTATTAAACGAAGCCCTGGTACTGGCTTGGAGCCCATGACAGCCCAAACTCCACCTGGACCACCCCCCTCCCCCGCAAACTCAATCGCAGCGGATAAATTTCGAGGGCCATCTGCCTCTGGGTGATCTGAAGGCAGCATTGATCCAGTCAAAACTACTTTTTTGCCCAAATTGTTGGAATATCCTCCGCAGACAAGCTCCAAGAAAGTAGCGGTTTCTTCCATCGTATCGGTGCCATGGGTAATAACAATTCCCATTACTTTGGGATCTGCAAGCCCCGTACGAACCTGGAGTCCTAATTTGCTTAAAAGAGACTCGCTCATGTCGCAGCTATCAATATTAGATAACTGTATGTTTTTTATAGAAAATTTTGTTTCAATTTGGGCTAAAAGGGTTGCAATCGGTACTTGACCAGCTTGATAACCCCCATTGCCTGAATCGGTTGTGAGACCAGCAATCGTGCCGCCGGTACCAATTACCAAAATAAATGGGGAGCTTGAGGAATTTGACATTTTGGCATTATCCAACCAAGCAAAAGTTCTTGAAATGCCATTTTTTACTGTATACAATCCCAGTATGAACATAAATACAGTGATTGAAAGTCCATCCCTACCAAAACTGACTGCTCGGCAGGAGGAGATATTAGGGCTCATTACTTTAGCCATTGAAGAAAGTGGTCTCCCTCCCACCCGAGCTGAAATTGCTAACCGACTCGGTTTTGCTTCAGCCAATGCTGCAGAGGAGCATCTGCGTGCATTAGCCAAAAAGGGGTATATCGAATTAAGCCCTGGAACATCACGAGGTATTCGGGTCACAAACACGCAGCCTGTTTCGCAAGGTAAAAATTTTCGTCAACTGAATTTACCCTCAGGAAGTTTGCAACAGCTTACCCTGCCATTAATTGGTCGAGTTGCTGCAGGCTCACCCATCACCGCCATTGAGCATATCGAAAAACAAGTCCCAGTTGACCCCAGCTTATTTAGTAAAGGTGCAGACTACTTACTGCGCGTCAAAGGAATGAGCATGCGTGATGCAGGCATTCTCGATGGTGACTATTTGGCGGTTAAAAAGACAACGGAAGCGCGCAATGGCGATATTGTGGTTGCTCGCATCGATGATGAAGTTACCGTAAAACGCTTCCAGCAAAAGAAAGGGGCTAACGGTTCCTACTTAGAACTCCAGGCTGAAAATCCTGATTTTGAGCACATTATCGTTCGTGCGGACTCTAACTTTGCCCTCGAGGGTCAAGCTGTTGGATTAATCAGAGCCAACGGTCTTTAAGGTTTACGGGTCGGCGCTATCACATTCGCATTTTTAGGCGAAGAAGTGATCGTGATGATTGATTTGGGGCCGGCCAATGATCCCTCATTAATCTCAACCGCACAAGTACGATCACCCTTTGTGAAGACCAAGAAACTGGTTTTTGCTTTAGTTGCCGTAACCGTAGTCCAGCCCGCCTTGGGATACTCAGACTGAAAAAAGGCATATACATCGGTTGCACCTTGTAGAGCACTAATGTTGACGCGGCCTACCCAGCCATCGCCGCGACCAATGATTAAAGAATCCGATCCCATAATTTTGGCTCCAGCTGGCAATGGCATATCACCAAGCAATTGCGACTGGATTTGATTGATCTCTTCTTGGGTTCCCGTCGGACTATCGCCGGTAGCACAAGCGCCCAGCATCGCAGCGGCAGCAAGGGCAACGATATGTGTTTTGGTGATGAATCGATTCATGGTTAATTTCCAAGACTGATTGGTAAGAATACCAACTTCCTTTATTTTAGGGCAGCGGGTTGATTCGTCAAGAACATTGGGTGGAGGCGCGTGAGGGAATCGAACCCCCGTACGAAGCTTTGCAGGCTCCTGCCTAACCACTCGGCCAACGCGCCCTAGTTGATTTGGAATGCACCAAACTTCAACTCAAACAAAATGGGAAGCTTTTGGGGCTTCCCATCAATGAATGGAGCGGGAAACGAGGCTCGAACTCGCGACCTCAACCTTGGCAAGGTTGCGCTCTACCAACTGAGCTATTCCCGCATTACAGGATCGACAGTTTAGCAAAGATTCAGGGATTAGGCCCCAATGAGCAAAATTTCTTGGTATTACGGCTTATTGGTGAGTTGTGGTAACGCCTTTTGTAGGTAGTAAAACATTGACCAGAGCGTTAAAAAGGCAGCAATCCAAATTAGCCAAGTCCCTAAAAGGGAACTATGCATTCCCAAAATTTGACCATTAAATAGCAAGAATGGGATCGCGATTAACTGGGCCGTGGTTTTTAACTTACCGACCATGTGCACCGCAACGCTGCGCGAGGCGCCGACTTGAGCCATCCACTCCCGCAACGCAGAAATTGTGATCTCACGCCCAATGATGACCAACGCTACCCAGGCCTGAACCCGATCCAAATTCAGTAATACGAGTAAGGCAGCCGCCACAATTAACTTGTCGGCTACGGGATCTAAAAACTGCCCGAAAGCCGACTCTTGGTTCATGCGTCGCGCCAAAAATCCATCTAACCAATCGGTAATCGCCGCAAAAACAAAAAGTCCAGTAGAAAGTATATTTTTCTCGGTCAACGATAACCAATCATTGGGTAAATAGAAAATGCCTACCAATAATGGGATGGCTGCAACCCGCAACCAGGTCAAGGCAATGGGCAAGTTAAATGGCATTTTTGGAGAATAAACGATTTAATTGATCCATCAATGGAGCTGTCGGTAAATTTGCTCAGCCAAGGTTTGAGAAATTCCATCAACGCTGGCTAATTCTTCAACCGTCGCATTCGCAACGCCACGCAGCCCACCAAAGCGCGCCAACAGTTTTTGTCGACGCTTCGCCCCAATCCCCTCCATCTCCTCAAGCCTAGAAACAGTTCTTGCCTTTGCACGCTTCGCACGCATTCCAGTAATCGCAAAACGATGCGCCTCGTCTCGAATCTGAGCAATTAGCATGAGTGCCTGACTATCCAAACCCAATCGAATCGGCTCACGCTCATCAGCGAAGATCAGAGTCTCCAAGCCAATCTTACGATCTTCACCTTTGGCGACACCCACAATCAGCCCAATATCAATTCCAAGTTCACTAAAGACCTTCCTAGCCACTTCAACCTGACCCTTGCCACCATCAATCAAGACAAGCTGCGGCACTTTATCAACCGGGATTTCCTGAAAGTGTGCGTAGCGGCGTTGTAATACTTGCTGCATTGCTGCGTAATCGTCTCCCGCTGTAATTCCAGTGATATTGAAACGTCGATACTCACTTGCCTGTAATTCATTTTTGGCAAACACAACACACGATGCTTGGGTGGCTTCTCCCGATGTGTGACTAATATCAAAGCATTCAATACGTAATTGATCAAGTTGTTCTAAATCAATACCAAGCACATCCGTAAGAGCTCTTACTCGCGCAAGCTGTCCCCCCGCTTCGGCAATGCGACGCAGTAGGGCGATCTTGGCGTTACCTTCAGCCATTGCTAACCAATGTTTGCGCTGACCCTGCGGTTGGTATAGAAACGAAATGGGTCGAGCTGAGCGATCTAGCAGTGCTTGACAGATCACCTCGGCACGCTCACCCTTTAATGGCACGTTCGTAATCATCACGGGGGGTGTGATCACAGCCAGCTCAGAAGACGAGTCTGTCGATAAATAGTGTTGCTGAATAAATGTCTCAAGAATATTTTGCAAATCAATTGGCTCATCCGCAGAAGCTCTAATGCTCTTGGAAAAATATGCGCGATCCCCTAAGTGCCGTCCACCACGAACCATGGCTAAATTGACACAAATTTGGCCATCGATTTCGGCAGCCGCCAAAATATCGACATCACCCTCCCCCTCAGCCACGGTATCCATCGCCTGCTGCTGAAGAATGTTGGATAGATCAGCAATTCGGTCACGAATTACAGCAGCCATCTCAAACTCCATGGCCGTACTGTATTTTTCCATCTCTTTTTCTAATTCAGCGAGGACAACTTGATGGTTACCCTCTAAAAAGCGCAATGCTTGACCAACATCCAAAGCATATTGCTCCTTACTCAATTTACCGACGCACGGTGCGCTACAACGATGAATTTGATGCAAGAGACAGGGACGACTACGATTACGAAATACTGTGTCCTCACAGGTTCGAAGACGAAAGACTTTTTGCAAAATTTGAACACTATTACGAACTGCCCATGAATTTGGGAAGGGCCCAAAGTAGCGATGACGACGATCAACCTTGCCGCGATACGAGGCCAAACGAGGAAAATCATGCCCTGTTAGCATGAGATACGGATAGGATTTGTCATCCCTAAATAGAATATTGAACGGCGGGTTGTATTCTTTAATCAGATTATTTTCAAGAATCAAGGCCTCGGTTTCGGTACGTGTAATGGTGATTTCAAAACGGATAATGCGCTTGACCATCCGCTCAATTCGGGGGGAATGGTTTTTTTTCTGAAAATAGCTTGAGACTCGCCGTTTAAGATCCTTGGCTTTCCCAACATATAAGATATGCCCTGATTCATCAAAAAAGCGATACACACCTGGCAGCCCAGGGAGTCCCTTTAAATCTTTACTTAAGGATTCAGGAAGTAAATTACTCATGCGTTGGGATATTTTCTGCCAAATTATCGATAACTATGGTGATGCTGGTATTTGTTGGCGTCTAGCGCGATCATTGGCAACTCAATATGATCAAAATATACGCCTATTTTGCGATGATTTGCCTACCTTACAGCTAATCACAATGGGGCAATCCCATCTCAAAGGCATCGAGATCCTTCCCTGGGAAGCCAGTTATCAAAATGCTCGCCATCCACCAGAGCTACCCGATGTTGTGATCCAAGCGTTTTCATGTGAACTGCCTACTCGCTATCTCAATACAATCTTGGTTGCACCGCATAAGCCCATCCTTATTCACCTTGAATATTTAAGCGCAGAGCCATGGGTTGCCGATTTTCATGGCAAAGCATCCCCAAATACGCATGGCCTACAAAAATACTTTTTCTTCCCAGGATTCCAAGCCAATACTGGAGGCCTGCTGCTTGATCCGATTCCAAAGCATGATCCGGAACACTGCCCAAAAAGCCTAAAGGTAATTTGGGAACAGTCTCGCCCCCACTCAAAAAAGATTAGTATTTTTTCCTATCCAGGGGCGCCGATTAAAGAATGGCTCGCGAATCTCAATCAACTGCAAGAATCCTTTGATATTTTTTTGGCATTTGGTAATGCCCAATTACTTAACCTACAACATCACCAATGGCTCAATTTAAATCTCATCTCGATGCCATTCATACCTCAAGATGATTACGACTGGCTCTTGGCACATTGTGACTTCAATATAGTACGTGGGGAAGATTCGTTTATTCGAGCACAGTTGGCCGGGAAACCCTTCATTTGGAATATCTATCCCCAGGATGATGGAGCTCATCATACGAAGCTCAAGGCTTTTTTAGATCTTTATCTCGAGGGTGTTACGCCACAACTGCAGGACCTGATTACAGAAGCAATGGATTGGCAGAGCGCCCAAGACTGGTGGAACAATCTACCGGCATGGACAGAACACGCAAAACACTGGCAAAGCGCTTTAATTGACCGACAATCCGATGGTGGCTTGGTGGGCAGATTGGTGAAGTTTGTCAGTTAAATCATTAACCAGTTAAAATGCTGGGTTTGAATCAATTGGTCCAAATGGGGCCTACTATCCGTCAATATCAGGAATTATTATGAAAATCGCTCAAGAACTCCGCGTGGGTAATGTTGTCATGATTAATGGTGACCCCATGGTGGTCCAAAAACACGAATACAGCCGCTCCGGCCGCAACTCTGCTGTGGTCAAAATGAAGTACAAGAACTTACTTACCGCAGCTCCCAATGAGGGCGTTTATAAGGCAGACGATAAATTTGAAGTTGTTATTCTTGAAAAGAAAGAATGCACCTACTCCTATTTTGCAGACCCGATGTACACCTTTATGGATGGCGACTACAACCAATACGAGGTCGAGAAAGACAATATGGGTGATTCACTGAATTATCTTGAGGAAGGTATGGCGGTTGAGGTTGTTTTCTATGACGGCCGCGCCATTTCCGTGGAATTACCCACCACGGTTGTTCGTGAGATTACCTATACCGAACCAGCTGTAAAAGGCGACACCAGTTCTGGTAAGGTTCTTAAAAGCGCCAAAATTGCAACTGGCTTTGAGATTCAAGTTCCCTTGTTCTGTAGCACTGGAGACAAGATTGAGATTGATACCCGTACGGGCGAATATCGTAGCCGCGCAAATTAATCAATAAGGCCAAGGGTTTTTAGTAAATCCTTGGCATGCAGGTACTCGGCGTCTTTCTGCAATTCATCCCAGGACTGGGATTCACTCTTCGGAAATAATTTCTTGAGCCGCATTGAAGACTCCGTGTGTTTTTTTGGAGTAACGCTTAGTTCATTGAGTAAGCGATCAGCAAGATCGGGACGGTTACAAATTAGTACTGCGTCACATCCTGCCCTAAGTGCTAATTGAGCACCTTGCACCACATCACCAGCGACACTAGCTCCCTCCATGGAGAGATCATCACTAAAAATTACGCCATTAAACTTTAGCTTTTTTCGTAAGATGGTTTGTATCCAAATGCTGGAAAAGCCTGCGGGCAAAGTATCAACCTTTGGATAAATGACGTGAGCAGGCATCACCGATGAAAGGCTGATATCGAGCCACTCGTAGGGTTTTATATCATCACTCTCAATGGCTTTAAGTGAGCGCTCATCTTTGGGAATCGCAATATGGGAATCTGCCTTAGCCCAACCATGCCCTGGAAAGTGCTTACCGCAATTGGCCATATCACCTAAACGGAGTCCCTCATTTAAGCATTTTGCTAAAACATACACAATTTCTGGGTTGCGATGGAATGAACGATCTCCGATGACGCCACTACGGCCATAATCCAGATCTAATACTGGGGTAAAACTAAAGTCAACCCCGCACGCTCTAAGCTCAGTTGCAAGCACATAGCCGCTTGCTGTGGCTACTTTCATCGCAGTAATAGCGGAGCTTGCTTGGGGTCCAGTTCGCATCCATAGATCGCCCAGGCGGCGCATAGCAGGTAGGTGCGTAAAGCCATCCGTCTTACAACGTTGTACTCGACCGCCCTCGTGATCAATGCAAATCAGAATGTCAGCGCGGACTTGTTTGATTGACTTGGTAAGTGCAGTTAATTGTTTACGAGATTGGAAGTTCCGTCCAAATAAGATCACACCTCCCGTCAGAGGGTGCTGAATTCTTCGGATATCGTGTTGATTTAAGGCAAGCCCCTCAACATCCAAAATAATGGGGCCTGGGTTATGAGTCGATTTTTTTTGGGTTGCCACGGTCTTACCCTAGATAATTTTGTGGATCAAAGGTGGTGACAATGGGTGTGCCATAACTCACGACCACAAAAGCCATCACCATTTCTTGCTCGTCAGTTACTGTCACATGCGCATGCCATTGTTTATCTTCCATAAACTGCAATAGTGCACCTGAATATTTTGTATACGGCTTACCACTTGGCTCATTAAGAGTTTGCAAAGACCGCCAACTCATTGGCATATGCATACCTAAGCCAATTGCTTTTGAAAAGGCCTCTTTGGCAGCAAAACGGGTGGCCAAATATGCCATCCCCCGTTTGTAATTACGGCCAAGTCGATGCTGAAACACTAGATATTCATCGTCTCCCAAAACGCGCTTGGCCAAGCGCCCTTGAGTGCGTTCATACGCCGCCCGCAAACGACCCATCTGTAAGAGATCGGTACCAATTCCGATAATCATCGTCCACGCGCCTCATTCATGAGTCTGCGCATATCCCGAATCGCATTTGGAAGACCTTTAAAAATAGCCTCAGCAATGATGGCATGCCCAATATTGAGTTCACTGATTTCAGGGATTTTGGCAATGGGCTGAACGTTTTGCTCATTTAAACCATGCCCTGCATTGACCCGAAAACCTAAATTCTTTGCATGGTGTGCTGCTTCTATGATTCGCTCTAGCTCAAACGATTGGCGATCTTCTTTGGCATCGGCGTACGCGCCAGTATGTAATTCGATCACGGAGGCTCCGATTTCCCAAGCGGCATCAATTTGGCGGGAATCCGGGTCAATAAAAAGCGATACCCGAATACCAGCAAAGTGAAGTTGTTCGATGGCAGAGCGTACTTGATCGCGATGGGTTAAAACATCGAGACCTCCTTCGGTGGTGACCTCGGTCCGCTTCTCGGGGACCAAGCACACATCCTGCGGCTTAACCTGAATCGCAATGCCCAGCATCTCCGGTGTAATGGCACATTCCAAGTTCATACGGGTACGAATCAGTGGTCTGAGTGCAAACAAATCAGCATCTTTGATATGACGGCGATCCTCACGCAAATGCAAGGTAATTAAATCTGCACCTGCCTCTTCCGCAATTCGTGCCGCAACTATTGGATCAGGATAATACGTGCCTCGAGCATTGCGCACGGTTGCTACATGATCGATATTAATTCCGAGCTCAAGTGGGGTCATAGCTAATATTAAAGCCTTACTCCTGATTAGATCTTTTTTAGGTCGATCAAGATCTGACGGGTGGTTAGCGTTTGATCTTGCAGATGAATACTCAGTAGGAAACGCATTAATTGCTTACTCTGGCTAAGGGTCTCAGGCCCAGAAAAGTCACCTTGCGCCATGGCTCGCAATACCGACCCTTCAAGTACTGGCCAATGAGAGGGATCATCGGGTTGCCATGGACGAATTCCTTTCTCAGGCTGATACACATATCGCTCACCATTGGCTGGTTGGGAGTGGGTCTCCACACAATGATCAAGGGCTGCCGCATACCCAGTCTCACGCAAAAGAGTCAGCTCAAAGGGTCTTAAGGTTTGCTCGATAGTTGTTCCAGAAGATTCGATTTGAGAAAGTGCATAAACTGTATTTGCATAGTGATCGTAGAGTGACTCGTACGCATCCTCTCTAGCTAAAAACTTGACCAATAGCTCATTAAGATAAAAACCACACAAAAGCGCATCCCCAACTAAGGCAGGGGAACCTCCGACCCATTCTGATTTGGTGAGGGTTCGAAGTTCGGATTTACCGCTCCAAGAGATGAGTAGTGGCTGAAAGCGCTGTAGAACTGGTCGCAAACTCGAATGAGGCCGCTTCGCGCCTTTAGCAATTAATGCGAGCCGTCCGTACGTACGAGTAAATACATCCAAAATAAGGCTTGTTTCTTTATACGGGATGCTATGCAGAACAAATCCCGGCTCATCCAGAACGCGAGTCCCTGCCATTTATTCCAAACCCTGTGCACGCAGTTCAGCAAGATCATCGGCCCATCCCCGTTTAACCTTAACCCAGGTTTCTAAGAAAACCTTACTGCCAAATAATGCTTCCATATCCAAACGGGCTTCGGTTGAAATCTTCTTCAACCGCTCACCTTTCTGACCAATAATCATCGCTTTATGACTATCACGATCAACTAATATAGTTGCAGCAATGCGTCGCATGGTGCCATCAAGCTTAAATTGATCAATCACCACAGAGCTTGAGTAAGGTAACTCATCACCGGTATAGCGAAATACCTTCTCTCGTAAAATCTCAGCGGCCATGAAGCGCTCACTTCGATCGGTCAGTGTATCGGGCTCATATCGCGCTTCCCCCTCAGGCAGGTATTCCGTAATCACATCGAGTAGGCGTTCAATATCATCTTTATTCTTGCCACTCATTGGAACAACTTCGGCAAAAGTTTGTTCGGGGCTTTCTAGGTTTTCTACCTCACACCCCTTCGTTTGCTGAGCGATCGTTCCCCATGGCTGTGCCATTTTTTTCATGAACTCAAAAAGTGCTAAATCACGATCCTGTGAATCATCAAAACGCGACGCAAATAAATCCAACTTATTTGCAATTAATAGTACTGGCTTGTCATTTGGCAATAATCGTAAAACCTTGACATCATCGGCACCCCAGTAACCCGCCTCTACAATGAAACAGATCACATCGACGTCGTGCAAAGTGCTCGTCACCGTTCGATTAAGGGTTTGGTTGAGTGTATTCATGACCCGCGTCTGAAACCCCGGGGTATCCATAAAGATAAATTGCGCGTGCTCGCGCGTTTGTACCCCAGCAATTCGGTAGCGGGTTGTTTGCGCTTTGCGCGAGGTAATACTAATTTTCTGACCTACGAGTGCATTTAATAAGGTCGATTTACCCATATTGGGCCTGCCCACTAATGCGATCGTGCCGCACTTGAACACATCAATCCTTTAATTTAAGAGGAAGTTGGCCTTTAACCGGATCGGCTTTGGCAGCTTTCTTTTTCGCAGCGCGGGTCTTCTTGGGTTTACGCGACTCTTGAGGCAACGCTTTTTGCACAGCGACCAGAGCAATTTTTGCTGCGCCCTGTTCTGCAGCACGTCGTGATGCGCCCTCCCCCTTAACACTAACTTTTAGATTGGGAATAATGCATTCGACCTCAAACTGCTGATTGTGAGCGGCACCAGTCGTAGCCACCACATTATATGTAGGCAGGGGCAACTGAAAGCCTTGTAAATACTCCTGCAGCAAAGTTTTGTCATCCTTGCCCAAGGTTTTAGGATCCACATTTTGCAAGATCGTGGAGTACAGTTTACGCAAGCTTGCCTTCGCTGCCTCAAAACCTCCATCAATAAAAATTGCACCGGCAATTGCTTCGAGCGTATCCGCTAGGATTGAGGGCCTGCGAAAACCGCCACTTTTTAATTCCCCCTCGCCAAGCTTAAGATAGTCCGATAGCATTAGAGCTTGAGCAATCTCATAGAGTGCCTGTTGTTTCACCAGATTTGCTCGTACTCGCGATAGATCACCCTCGTCGAGGTCGGCGTAACGCTCATAAAGAATCTCGGCCACCACACAATTCAATACGGAATCCCCCAAAAACTCGAGGCGCTCATTATTCTTTTTACTATGACTGCGATGGGTCAATGCTTGATTTAATAATTCGGGCTTTTTAAATTGATAGGCCAAACGATCCTGCAATGGACCAAGATCGAGCGTTGCCCGAGCATTCATTACTGAAAACTTCCAATCCGACCTAGGGAGCCCATATTGAGCCAAATGAAAAAGGCTCGGCCTACTAAATTCTGATCGGGCACAAATCCCCAAAATCGGGAATCTAAACTGTTGTCACGGTTATCACCCATGACAAAATAATGCCCTGCTGGGACCTTACAGCGCAAGGCTGTTCCTTGGTATTGGCAGTTCTCCGATCCAGGAAAACTCTCACCTTGATAGATCGTATTGCGGTCGGGATCATTCAATATCTCGTGTGCGTTACCGCCAAGATCGGCTGGAAAACTCTCTTGGAAAAGCTTGGCATACCGCATGCTCTCAGGATCAAGGTATGGGGCTCCACCCGTATATTGAAGTAGCTTACCGTTAATGGTGACCTTTTTATCCTCATAAAGAATGTCATCACCAGGAATCGCAATCACACGTTTGATGTAATCAACCGACTGATCCTTGGGATAACGAAAGACAACCACATCACCACGCTTTGGGGCCCCGATATCAATGATTTTCTGATTAATCACCGGCAACCGAATACCGTAGGTGTATTTGTTTACCACGATGAAATCGCCAATCTGTAAGGTCGGAATCATCGATCCCGATGGAATCTTAAAGGGCTCAATCAAAAATGAGCGCAGTATGAATACGGCCAAAATAACTGGGAAGAAACTTGCCGAATACTCCAGCCAAAGTGGCATCCGCTCAATTCCGGCAGCTTTGCGTTGCGGAGCAAAGTACAGCTTATCGGCAACCCATGCGATGCCCGTAATGATCGCCAGAATGAATAAGATGAGGGCAAAGTTCATTTCTCTTCTACCTGAAGAATTGCCAAAAATGCTTCTTGCGGAATTTCTACATTTCCGACCTGTTTCATACGCTTCTTACCCTCTTTTTGCTTCTCCAGTAATTTGCGCTTACGGGTAATGTCACCGCCATAGCACTTCGCCAACACATTCTTTCGTAAAGCCTTGACGTTTTCTCTAGCAATAATATTGCTACCAATTGCCGCTTGAATCGCCACATCAAACATTTGTCTTGGAATAATGCCGCGCATCTTCGCAACCACTTCACGGCCACGCGATTGGCTATTACTTCGATGCACAATAATGGATAAGGCGTCAACCCGATCGCCATTAATTAAGATATCAACCTTCACCACATCGGCTGGTCGATACTCTTTAAACTCATAGTCCATGGAGGCATAACCTCGTGATACCGATTTCAGGCGATCAAAGAAATCCAACACGATTTCTGCCATCGGTAACTCATAAGTGAGTTGCACCTGACGACCCAAATAAGTCATATTGGTTTGAATGCCCCGTTTACCCGTACACAAGGTAATCACTGAGCCTACATACTCTTGAGGCATGTATAAATTAACCGTAACGATTGGTTCTAAGATCGTTTCAATCTTGCTGGGATCAGGCATTTTGGAGGGGTTATCCACCACCACATTCGTACCATCGCGCTGCTCAACCTGATAAACAACCGTCGGTGCAGTTGTAATCAAGCTCATATCAAACTGACGCTCCAAACGCTCTTGCACAATTTCCATATGCAATAAACCCAAGAAGCCGCAACGAAATCCAAACCCTAAGGCTTGAGAGACCTCTGGATCAAACTGCAAGGAAGCATCATTTAATTTGAGCTTTTCCAAAGACTCACGCAAGGCATCGTATTGATTTGCTTCCACGGGATACAAACCAGCAAACACTTGTGGCTTAACCTCTTTAAAACCAGGAAGTGGCTGTGGTGCAGGGGTGCGACCCTGCTGACCCGATGCATGGGTTACGGTATCACCCACTTTGGCTGCCTTCAGTTCTTTGATACCAGCAATAATGAAACCGACCTCACCGGCGCTAAGTTGTGGGCGAGTCACTGACTTAGGAGTAAAAACACCAACTTGCTCCACCAAGTGGGTGGAGCCGGTCGCCATCAAGTTAATTTTGTCTTTTGGTTTTAAGGTTCCATTTACAACCCGGACCAACATCACCACACCCACATAGTTATCAAACCATGAGTCAATAATGAGCGCTTGCAAAGCTTGTGTGGCATCACCTTTAGGTGCCGGTACACGTCGGATCATTTCTTCTAAGACATCAGCAACACCCAATCCTGTTTTGGCGGAACAGGTGGTGGCATCGGTCGCATCAATCCCAATCACATCCTCAATCTCTTTCTTAGCCGACTCTGGATCCGCAGAAGGTAAATCAATTTTGTTTAGGATTGGGATTACTTCAACACCCAATTCGGTTGCGGTGTAGCAGTTGGCAACCGTTTGCGCCTCCACCCCTTGGCTGGCATCGACAACTAATAATGCCCCTTCACACGCTGAGAGTGAACGGCTGACCTCATAAGAGAAATCCACGTGCCCTGGCGTATCAATCAAGTTGAGGTTATAGGTCTTCCCATCTTTGGCCTTGTAGCTGAGCGCAGCAGTTTGAGCCTTAATCGTGATTCCGCGCTCACGCTCAATATCCATAGAATCAAGAACCTGCTCCTCCATCTCACGATCGGACAGACCGCCGCAGAGCTGAATAATGCGATCAGCTAGGGTCGATTTACCATGGTCAATATGGGCAATGATGGAGAAATTACGGATGTGATCCATTGGCGCTATTCGATTGGGGTATTGATAAAACGCCTTGTCGCAACGCAACACAATGATGCGCTGCAATAAGATGTCTTTTCCATATTGTACTGGGAGAGGAAAAATCAGCGCTTTTCCCTAACCTTCAAGGGAAATAACCAAAGAAAAAGGGGCGACTTGTGGTCACCCCTCCCCATCAATCAGGTACTAAGCAGGGTTTATTTCTGGGCAGGTCGGATCGGCACCACGATCGTGGCATCACCGCGACGCACGAAAATAGGGACCGCCTTACTAGGGTCAAGGGCTTTGGTGACGGACTCAAATTGCTTAATCCCGGGGATATCAGCGTCCCCGATTCGAACAATCACATCACCAGCCCGTAAGCCGGCTCTCGCTGCAGCCCCATCCCCAACGTTGGTAATTTCTACGCCACCTTTACCGCCCAACTCTTTATTTTTAGCCTCGGTAAGTTCAGTAACACTGATGCCCAAGGATTTGTTCGCAGTTCCCGCTTGTGGGGCAGGGGTCTCCGACTTTCGGGCAACGGCTTTATCAGGCTCCGCATCCGCAACCACGACCGTTAAATCACGATTCGCTCCTTTACGCCAAACCCTAACTGTTGCAGAGGTACCTGGTTTAGTCTCACCAACAATGCGAGGTAGGTCAGTGGACTTGTTGATATCGCGACCATTAAAACTCAAAATCACGTCACCGGCTTCAATACCACCTTTAGCAGCGGGCGCTCCAGGCTCAACATTGCGGACAAAAGCGCCGCGCGGTTTACCAAGACCTAGGCTTTCAGCCACTTCTTTATTAATTTCGCCAATCGCCACACCAATTCGTCCGCGCACTAAACGCCCGGTGGTTCTCAGTTGATCAGCAACCCGGATGGCCTCATCGATTGGAATTGCAAAGGAAATCCCCATATAGCCACCCGAGCGACTAAAGATTTGCGAGTTAATTCCGATCACTTGACCTGCAGTATTTAATAGTGGCCCACCAGAATTTCCTGGATTAACGGCAACATCGGTCTGAATGAACGGCAAGTAATCGCCCGTATCACGACTTTTTGCCGACACAATCCCAGCGGTCACCGTATTTTCTAAACCAAAGGGAGAGCCAATCGCAACAACCCACTCACCCACCTTCACCTTCGAGGAATCGCCAAGAGGTAATTTTGGTAAGCCCGTGGCATCAATCTTAAGAACCGCCAGATCGGTTCGCTTATCTGCGCCCAAGAGTTTTGCTTTGAACTCGCGCTTATCCGTTAAGGTGACATAAATCGTTGTTGCGCCCTCAACCACGTGCGCATTGGTCATCACAATTCCATTGGAATCAATAATGAAACCCGAACCAACACCGCGCTCAATTTCTTCCGGTTGGCCCCGTCGATTACCTTGCCCTCTTGGCGTATTTGGTGCTCCTGGAAGCGGCACTCCAAAAAAGCGGCGAAAGAATTCTGCTTGCTCATCGGGTATGCCCGGGGTAGAACCTTGAGCCTGTTGATTTGAAGTTCTCTCGGTAGTGCGAATATTAACAACCGCAGGACTCGCTTTTTCAACCAAGTCCACAAAATCTGGAATCGCGACCCGTGGAGGCTGAGTATTTGTCTGAGAAGAGACCGTCGGTGAGAACGATAGGATTCCCCAGCTAAGTGCTGAGAAAACGAGCAAAAGAATTTTTTTCATACGAAATTGAGCGTTAACTCAACCCATTAGTTGCAATACTGACAATATTAGGGCTTTTTCCCAAATATCAAGGTACCGTTGGTACCCCCAAATCCAAAATTGTTTTTAACCGCATAATCAATTTTGAGATCCCTTGCGGTATTGGCGCAATAATCAAGATCACATTCAGGGTCTTGATTAAAGATATTGATGGTGGGTGGTGATTTTTGATGGTGCAATGCAAGAACTGTAAAAACTGATTCTAGTCCGCCAGCGCCACCCAATAAATGCCCCGTCATCGATTTGGTGGAATTTACCACTACCTTTTTAGCGTGGTCACCCAACGCTGCTTTGATGGCGTCAGTCTCGTTTTTGTCGCCTAATGGTGTTGACGTACCGTGAGCATTTACATACTGAATTTGATCTGCAGTAATTCCCGCATCGCGCATTGCATTAACCATGCAACGGCGTGGGCCATCCATATTGGGCGCAGTCATGTGATAAGCGTCACCACTCATACCAAAGCCACATAACTCCGCATAAATTTTGGCGCCACGCGCTTTGGCATGCTCGTACTCCTCGAGCACCATGACGCCGGCGCCCTCACCCAAAACAAAGCCATCGCGATCTTTATCCCAAGGGCGCGAAGCGGTAGCGGGATCATCGTTACGGGTTGATAATGCTCTTGCGGCAGCAAAGCCGCCGATCCCCAATGCTGAGATTGTCGATTCGGCACCGCCAGCGATCATGACATCTGCATCGCCATATTGAATCAAGCGGGCAGCCAAACCAATACTATGCAAACCCGTAGTGCATGCAGTCACCGCTGCAACATTTGGGCCCTTTAGATTAAAGAGGATGCTCAAATGCCCAGAAATCATATTGATGATGGAGCCTGGGACAAAAAACGGAGAAATTCGGCGTGGTCCGCGAGAAAGCAACTCGGAATTAGTATCCTCAATCATCGGTAAGCCGCCAATTCCTGAACCGACCAGCACACCAATTCGCTCGGAATTTTGATCAGTTACCTCAAGGCCGCTATCTTTAATGGCCTGAGTGCCAGCAGCTATTCCATAATGAATGAAGGTATCCATGTGCCGAGCCTCTTTAGCAGAGATGTACTCCTCGACATTGAAATCCTTGACCTCACCAGCAAAATGCACACTCAGCGCTGAATGATCAAACTTAGTAACCGTTGCAATGCCAGTTTTACCCGCGATCAGGTTAGCCCACGCGGATGCGACCGAATTACCAACTGGTGAAATCAGACCTAAGCCGGTGACCACCACGCGACGTGGTTGATTTGATGCGGGCACGGCTTAGCCTAGATAAGTATTAAGCCTGTCCAGCTTTCGTTTTTGCGAAATCAATCGCAAGCTGTACAGTGGTAATTTTTTCGGCTTCTTCATCTGGTATTTCAATACCAAACTCATCTTCTAAAGCCATTACCAATTCAACTGTGTCAAGAGAGTCTGCGCCAAGGTCGTTCACAAAAGAAGACTCATTTTTGATGTCTGCTTCTGGTACGCCTAACTGCTCAGCTACGATTTTCTTAACGCGTTGTTCGATGTTGTCCATTCATTCCCTCCGGGACTTGTTAAAACGAATTCAAGGATTTTATCAGTTTGTTTGTGACAGCGATAATTTGACAGGAGACTCAAGCCAGATATAGGCCACCATTGACATGCAGGGTATTTCCGGTAATGTAGGCTGCTGCAGGCGAGGCCAAGAAAGCAACTGCCTGGGCGACATCCTCAGGGGTGCCTAAGCGAGCTAACGGAATATTGGCCTTAAGGCTATTTTGCTGATCCTCGCTCAAAGCGCGGGTCATATCGGTATCAATAAACCCGGGGGCTACACAGTTAACCGTGATATTACGGCTCCCAATCTCGCGCGCTAAGGCGCGGGTCATGCCAGCGACCCCAGCTTTAGCAGCCGCATAGTTTGCCTGACCGGCATTACCCATATGACCGACAATCGATGTGATATTAATAATCCGGCCCGATCGCGCTTTCATCATGGGTCGTAATACCGCTTGAGATAACTTAAATACCGAACTCAGATTAATGGAAATGACATCGGACCACTCATCGTCCTTCATTCGCATCGCCAATTGATCTTTGGTAATGCCTGCATTGTTAACCAAAATATCAATACGCCCAAATTGCTTGACGATATCTTCGATCATGGCTTCACAAGCAGCCCCTTGAGTAACATTCAGAACTTTGCCAACCCCCTTGTGAGTCCTTAATCGCTCGGAGATTGCATTAGCACCCGACTCGGAGGTTGCCGTGCCGATTACAGTAGCGCCGCAAGACGCCAATTCATCAGCAATCGCCTGCCCGATACCTCGAGATGCACCAGTTACTAGTGCCACTTGATTATTTAAGTCTAGATTCATATGGATTTCGGATTTCGATTAGGTTTTTAACTGTTGCAATGCATCCATCAAGCTTGAGTCATCGATAATCGCCATTCCCTGAAGTCGATCATCAATCCGTTTTGTCAATCCTGCTAACACTTTGCCAGGGCCGCACTCCACAACCCGTGTGACTCCGCGATCGGCCATCGCACGAATTGTCTCTTGCCAGCGAACCGGCTTAGCCGCTTGACGAACTAATGCATCTTTAATTAGATCTCGATTATCCAAAACCGTGACGTCCACATTGTTGATGACCGGGATACAAGGTGGATGAAATTCAATGCTCTCTAAATAGGCCTTGAGTTTTTCCGATGCAGGCTGCAGGAGCGAGGAGTGAAATGGGGCTGAGACTGGAAGCGGCAAGGCACGCTTTGCGCCAGCGGCTTTGAGAAGCTCGCAAGCCTTGCTAACTGCCTCAGTAGCACCGGCAATCACAATTTGACCTGGGGCATTGAAATTAACAGCCTCAACGACCTTTCCACTCTCCTTGCTGGCGAGAGCGCAAACTTCGATCACCTGCTGATCATCAAGTCCCAAGATTGCAGCCATGCCACCTGTGCCGACTGGCACTGCTGATTGCATGGCTTGTGCCCGAAATCGTACCAAAGGGAGCGCATCTTTAAAACGAATCACGCCTGCAGCAACTAAGGCTGAATACTCTCCTAGGCTGTGCCCTGCAACCATGCTAGGTTTCGGTCCACCAGAGGCCAACCAGGCTCGATAACAGGCAACGCCCGCAGTAAGCATCACTGGCTGGGTGTTCGTGGTTAAAGCTAAGGCCTCAGCAGGTCCCTCTGCAATTAACTTACTAATGTTCTCACCCAGGGCATCGGATGCCTCTTGCAAGGTGGCATGAACTTCCGTTCGCGAAGCTAACGAGTTGAGCATACCCACCGATTGTGAGCCTTGTCCTGGGAATACAAATGCAAATGTCATATCAATTTTTTCTCATTAATAACGCAACACCACAGCGCCCCAAGCAAAGCCACCGCCAACACCCTCAAGAAGGATGTGTTGACCGCGCTTAATTTGACCCGATCGGATACCATGGTCAAGCGCCAAGGGAATGGAGGCTGCAGAAGTGTTGCCATGCTCATTAACGGTAACAATCACTCGGTCCATGGACATTCCCATTTTGCGTGCAGTTCCTTCCATAATCCGAATATTAGCTTGGTGCGGAACAAGCCAGTCAATTTGCTCAGGCTGCATATTGGCCTTTTGCAAAACCTCGTGGGCAACCTGTTCTAACACCTTAACCGCTAATTTAAAGACGGCTTGGCCATCCATATGTAAAAAAGGAATACCTTCAATTCCACCGCAGCTTGCTCGCCCGGGAATGCACAAGATGTCACGTTGACTGCCATCAGCATGTAAAGCACTCGCCAAAATTCCGGCCTGATCGGAGGCCTCAAGCGCAACTGCGCCCGCACCATCTCCAAACAAGACGCACGTACCGCGGTCTTTGAAGTCAAGGATTCGAGAGAATACTTCGGCCCCAATAACTAAGATCTTTTGATACATGCCAGCACGAATAAACGCATCTGCGGTGCTCAAGGCATACGAGAACCCAGCACATACCGCCTGCACATCAAAAGCAGCACAACCGTTGGTGAGACCCAGTTTGTCCTGAATCACACATGCAGTGCTTGGAAAACCACCGAGGTGATCGGGTGTGGAGGTTGCCAAAATAATTAACTCAATATCAGCGGCATTCCATTGCGCTTCCATGATGGCAAGTTGAGCTGCCTTGACCGCCAAATCACTGGTCAACTGATCAGCAGCAGCAAAATGCCTCGCCGAGATACCGCTGCGGGTTTTAATCCAATCATCACTAGACTCAACGCCCTCTTTAGCCAAACGGTCAACCAAGTCTTGATTACTTAGCCTTAATTCGGGTAAGTAACTACCGGTCCCTGCAATCCGAGCAAATCGACTCATACTCATGCAGACCTCAACGTGAATGACTCAGCAATCTTCTCGACCATCCGATTCTTGGCGGCATCATATGCACGCTCAAGCGATACCTTAAAGGCAAAACGATCCGCCGAACCGTGGCTTTTAATTACGCACCCCTTCAGGCCTAAAAGAACAGCGCCGTTGTAGCGACGATGATCCACTCGCTGGCGTACTCTCTTTAATGGTAACAAAGCAGCTAGGCCCATTAATTTGGTTAACAAGGATCGATTAAATTCTTCGCGGATCATCCCGCTCATCATTTTTGCCAAGCCTTCGCTGGCTTTTAAAACAACATTACCAACGAAGCCATCACAAACTACGATATCTGTGGTTCCTTTAAAGATATCGTTCCCTTCAACATTGCCATAAAAATGCAATTGGCTTTGGCGCAATAGCTCCGCTGTTTGTTTCACAACCTCATTACCTTTAATCACTTCTTCGCCGATATTGAGAAGGCCAATGGAAGGTTTGGGATTACCATTGACAACCCGTAACATCACATCAGCCATCTGCGCAAATTGCACAAGGTGGATTGGCTCACAGTCGGCATTTGCTCCAAGATCAAGCACGGTCGTACCCTTGCCCAACTCATTCGGTATCGCAGTCGCAATCGCGGGGCGATCAATGCCGTCCAAGGTTTTTAAGATATACCGAGAGATTGCCATTAATGCACCCGTATTACCGGCAGAAATTACGGCATCGGCTTTGCCATCACGCACCTGCTCAATAGCGACACGCATGGAAGAATCTTTTTTACGACGCAAGGCAATCTCAATGGGGTCATCCATCAAGACAATTTCGGAGGCGCCCATAATCTGAAAGCGGTCCAGTAAATTTGGATTGCAGTTACGAATCGATTGCTCAATCGCTTGGGCAGATCCAATTGCAATAACCTTGGTATCGGGGTGATCTTGCAGAAAATCGCAGCAAGCGGGGATAGTGATTTCCACCCCAAAATCCCCGCCCATAGCATCAACCGCTAGAGTGACACTCATTGAATGTGTATGAAACGTCGATTGTGTCTAAGAAAAAAGCGGCCTGAGCCGCTTCGATCAAACAATATGGAATTAGTCGTTCTTGGTTTTGACGACTTTACGACCACGGTAGTAGCCATTGGGGGATACGTGGTGACGCAAATGAGCCTCACCGGTAGTGGACTCTACTGCAATTGCAGGCGCAGTCAAAAAGTCGTGCGCACGGTGCATGCCACGTTTCGAAGGGGATTTTTTATTCTGTTGGACGGCCATAATGAACTCCTAAGCAAGGCGCAATTCTAGCATAGAAAGTGGTGAAAACCCGCATTCCTCAACAAAACGATGATTATTTCTTGAGGTTTTTCAATATCTTAAAGGGATTTGGCTTTTCCAAGTCCGCCTCCAATGACCTCAATTGGCACTGACCGACCGGGTGTTTTGGGGCATGAGGCAGTTCTAGCAAAATCTCATCTTCAATCGCTTCAAGCAAATTAAAGTGGATTGAGGCGACCATTGCCTCCTCATCATCTCGATCAAGGGGGAATTCATCTGCCTCACCCTCCGTTTTCAAAAAAACATAGGTCTTATGGATCTCGAGCTCCAAACCGAGGGGGTCTAGACACCGTTGACAGGCAATTGCCATTCGCCCCCGAATCTTTACCCCCATTAAGGGCCGATCGTCCTGGTGCCAGCTAAGAATTTGGCAATCAAATCCATCCTCTGGATTTACTGAGGCAGCCTCTGCTGAAAGTCTCGGAAAATTAGCAAGCTGGATAAATCCCTCGCCTTCATAGGAGACAGGCGCTAACATATCGACTCTAAGCAATGAACTAGGGCTGATTTCCAGAGTTTGGATGGGGTAAGGCGAATTGTGTGTCATCCGATCAGCGATTTGTAATTCATTCAAATAATTGACATTATCAAACATCACTTCGTCATTAATGTTACCGACTTTTAACCTCATTCTCGCCTCAAGTTCGCCTTACCGAAAACAGCTACTCCAAAGACTCGGGCTGCCATTTGTAACGCTTGCGCCTAATCTTGACGAATCTCCACTACCTGGCGAGAGTCCCAAAGAGCTCACGCTGCGACTTGCGCAAGCAAAAGCACAGGCGATCGCTGTATTACATCCAACTGCTTGGGTAATCGGCTCTGATCAAAGCGCCGATTTGAGTGGCCGCATCATTGGCAAACCAGGCACGCATGCGGCCGCCCTAGCGCAACTTAAGCAAATGCAAGGTCAAGTGGTTGTTTTTCATACATCGCTTTGCCTGATCGGTCAGAATTTTTGCCAAACAATCCATGTCCCAACCACTGTTCAATTTCGTAATCTGCCCGAGCAAGTTTTAGATCAATACCTACGACTTGAAAAACCCTATGATTGTGCTGGTAGCGCCAAATCGGAAGGGATGGGGATCATTCTGCTAGAAAAAATTGAAAGTGAGGACCCAACCGCACTGATTGGCTTACCTTTGATTGCCCTGACAAGCCTATTTCATCAAGCGGGCATTCCTTTAACAGATTCTCAAAATTCTTAATTGCATGCAAATTGGTAACTTGTACTTAGTGCCCAATACCTTGGGTAGTGATAATCGGGTTACACAACTCCCTCATGTAATCCCTGTTGAGAACCTGCGCCAGATTGCTAAGCTTAAATACTGGATTGTGGAAGATGCAAAGACGAGTCGCGCATTTTTAAATGCCGTTCATGAAATCGAGTCACTTCACCATTCCTTACAAGACATGGTCATGCAAGAGTGGCGCGGCCCAGACCGCAAACATGCCTTAAGTCTTAAGCCTGAGGAATTGCTTGCCCCACTTCGAGCGGGGCACGATATGGGCCTATTGTCAGAGGCAGGTGTCCCAGGGGTGGCTGACCCTGGGGCAGAGATCGTCCAAGTCGCACATCAGTGGGGAGCCAAAGTCATCCCATTAGTAGGCCCCAGCTCGATCTTGCTAGGACTCATGGCAAGCGGACTCAATGGTCAATTCTTTCGATTCAACGGCTATCTTCCTGTCGACACA
The DNA here is from genome assembly GCF_018687475.1 of Polynucleobacter sp. MWH-UH24A. NCBI lineage: Bacteria > Pseudomonadati > Pseudomonadota > Betaproteobacteria > Burkholderiales > Burkholderiaceae > Polynucleobacter > Polynucleobacter sp. MWH-UH24A. The sequence goes on along the minus strand of NZ_CP061292.1, from coordinate 486,828 downwards.
GCGCAGCGCTCAAAAAAGTTAAAAGAGCTAGAGGAGACCTCGAGACGTCATGGTGAGACCCAAATTTGGATTGAGACCCCCTATCGAAACAGCGCAATGCTACAAAGCTGCTTGGATTCGCTATCGGCACAAACTCAACTCTGTTTAGCGATCGATCTCACACTAAAGAGTGAATGGGTGTGGACAGGATCAATCGAGTCATGGCGCAAGCGATATAGCAAACCAGACGCCATCTCTGAGTTAGTCAAAAACAAACCGACTATTTATCTAATGCTTGCTTAACGCATTTCCGCACTTCGCGTTAAGGCTTTACTGATCGCCGCGCCCGTTTCCGCTCCAAATCGCTTAGCAACGCGCTCAGCAAAGTTCTCTTTTAAGGTGTACTCCACCACATCGGGGGTTTTTAAAATATCACGTGCGACGGAATCGACCGTTCCATAGCCATCGACTAACCCCAATTGCACTGCCTGCTCACCATTCCAAACGCGACCCGAAAAAATATCGGGGTCATTCTTTAAGCGCTCCCCACGACCCTCTTTCACAACAGTAATAAATTGCTGATGGATTTCATCGAGCATTTTTTTGACCATCTCGACTTGCTTCGGGTTTTCTTTTGAAAACGGATCTAACATACCCTTATCTGAGCCCGCTGTGATCAAGCGTCGCGAGATCCCCATCTTATCCATGAGTCCAGTAAACCCAAAGCCGCCCATGATGACCCCTATCGAACCGACGATGCTAGCTTTGTCGACCAAAATCTTGTCTCCAGCGACCGCCACGTAATACCCACCAGAGGCACACACATCTTCAACTACAACATAAAAGGGCTTGTCGGGATGTAAACCACGCAACCGTTTTATCTCATCATTAATCATGCCGGCTTGCACGGGAGAGCCCCCTGGACTATTGATACGAAGCACTACCCCGGTAGCCTCTTTGCTTTCAAATGCAGCACTTAATGCTGAATTAATATCCAATGCATTTGCAACCGAATTAGGTGAGATTTCCCCTTCAATACTAACAAGTGCAGTATGTTTGCCACTGCTTCCGCTTCCAGGTAAACCGAGATCAAAAATTTGTGTAATTAACCCCACCAAAACAATTAAGGTCAGAATGCGTAGAATGGCTCGCCAACGTCTGGCCTTTCGATTTTCTTTTAAGTTTTCGAGAAGCAAATGCTCGAGTGCGCTTCGCTCCCATTGCGCATTTGCATTGGACGACTCAGGATTTTGATTCATAAACTTAACTCGCTTCACTTGATTCAGCAGGAACTTGGGAAGTTTGATACAAATTTTGCATTAACCAATTTCCTAAAACCTCTACATTATCTAAGCAAGCCAAAGAATTTGCTGACCGTAATGCATCCGCTGGATGAGCGCCATACGTAACCGCGATAGCATCAACACCAGCCGCCTGCGCCATTTGAAGATCGTGCGTGGTATCCCCAATCATGAGCATTTTGCGCACTGGGACCCCAAGACGATCCGACAAGTCCAATAACATGCCTGGGTGAGGCTTAGCGAAGGATTCATCTGCAGTTCGGGTGCCATGAAATACATGTTCTAACCGATGATGACCCAATGATCGATCGAGTCCCCGCCGAGGCTTACCAGTTGCTACCCCCAACATAAAACCTTGATTTCTTAAGTTTTCAAGTAGGTCGCGCATACCCTGAAAAAGATCCAACTCATGATCTTTTGCCAAATAGTGATAACGAAAGCGCTCAACAAGCGTTGGAAAATGCTTAGGGTCAATCGTCGGCACCACACGCCGTAAGGAGTCATGGATTCCCAAACCGATCACATAACTCGCAATTGAGTCCTCGGGGACTGGAAAATCAAGATCTCGACAGGCTTGCTGAATGCACTGAACAATCGTTGGCGTGGAATCCATAATTGTGCCATCCCAATCCCATACGATTAACTCATAGCGACGTTCACTTGTCTTCAATCGATTTCTTTCGGTTGTAAGGTTTGAGCCAAAAAACGACTGTCCCATTGCGCGAGAAAATCATGAAATCGTTTTGGCAGATTAGTTTCAATTCGTATTTTCTCTGAAGTTTTGGGATGCGAAAAGACTGCAAAATGTGCATGGAGAAAAAGGTGCTTAACCTTCAAATGTTTATCGCCCGATTCCAATCCATATTTATCGTCGCCCAATATTGGATGTCCAATTTTTTGTAAATGCACACGAATTTGATGGGTTCGCCCGGTTTTGAGCTGGGCTTCGACCAAGGTAAAGCTGGTGCTGTCATGCTGAACAATCTCGGTTACCCGAATATTGGTGTGACTTGGCTGACCTTTTGGATCAACGCGAACCCGACGCTCACCGTTCTCTAATACATATTTCAGCAGGGGAAACTTTAACTGCTTCGTTCCAGTGATTGCATCCATTGCTCCATGGGCAATTAATCGATAGCGTTTATCGGTTAACCCCTCCCGAATCTGTCGATGCATTTCCAGCAAAGCGCTGCGCTTTTTTGCCATGATCAAGATTCCAGAAGTATCTCGGTCTAAGCGATGAACCAGTTCCAAAAATGCATTCTCTGGCCTTGCCTTACGAAATAACTCGATGGCACCTAACTGAACGCCCGAGCCACCATGCACTGCGAGTCCTGAGGGTTTATCAATCACCAGTAAATACTCGTCCTCAAACAAAATAGGGATATCCGTTGCTAGGGTTTTGGCCTGAGCCTCCGAAATTACGCGGTCTAATTTCTTTGGTTCGGCTAAGCGGGTAGGGGGTAGACGAACGACATCGCCCTCAACTAAGCGTGAGCTTGGCAGCGCCCTCTTTTTATTGATCCGCACTTCGCCCGAGCGAATAATTCGGTAAATATGGCTTTTTGGGACCCCTTTAGCCCATCGAAGTAAGTAATTATCAAGTCGTTGACCAGCAAAATCAGGACCGACAGTTTCCAAAATAGCTGCCAAAACCTTAGTTTTAGGGGCTTCCTTGCCAGTATTCCGTGGCTTTGAGGGGGGAGTCGTGGTTTTATTCATTGGATCATTCCCATTGTCGACCGTTTTGTGCCCTATAATCAAGGCTCTAAGTCATTGATGACTAAGAATTTGAATTCCGGAGCTTGGAGTCGCCCATGAATAGACTCCCGGGGTTGCTCCTCTCCCGTTTTAATGAGGCGCAAGGGTTGGCGTGATATTTGCCGCGACCCCCGAAAGCAGATGACCGTTTTTTAAACGAGCGCCTACATTGAGAACTAAAGGAGATCTCTGTGGCGAGCGTTCATGTGAGACCTAAGCCAATCTAATTGGTATTTTTCCTTTTTAGGAATTTTGTTTGTCTCACTTTAGCACTCTGGGTTTTTCCTCAGAGCTTGCCAGTCATCCACTTCGCGTCGCTCAAGTCCGCCTCCTGTTTAGGAGAGTGTTATGAAGCGCATGTTATTCAATGCAACGCAACAAGAAGAGTTGCGAGTTGCCATCGTTGATGGTCAAAAATTAATCGATATCGATATTGAGACTGCCGGGCGTGAACAGCGTAAAGGCAATATTTATAAAGGTGTCATTACCCGAATCGAGCCATCCCTAGAAGCCTGCTTCGTTAACTATGGTGAGGAGCGACACGGTTTTTTACCCTTTAAGGAAGTAGCTAGAACCTACTTTAAGGATGGTATTGATGTCCGCAATGCCTCCATCAAGGATGCTTTACGCGAAGGTCAAGAAATCATTGTTCAGGTCGAAAAGGAAGAACGCGGTCAAAAAGGCGCTGCCCTCACCTCTTTTATTTCCCTGGCAGGTCGTTATTTAGTGTTAATGCCAAACAATCCGCGCGGAGGTGGTGTTTCGCGCCGCATTGAAGGCGAAGATCGCCAAGAGTTACGTGAAGCCATGGCGCAACTTGAAGTACCCGATGGAATGAGCATTATTGCTAGAACTGCAGGTATCGGTCGAGATGCTACTGAACTGCAGTGGGATCTCAATTACCTCATGCAATTGTGGAAAGCGATTGATGAAGCAGCCAAGGGGAACTCCGCGCCCTTACTCATTTATTTAGAGTCGAGTCTTGTGATCCGCGCCATTCGCGATTACTTCCAGCCTGATATTGGCGAGATTCTGATTGATACCGATGACATTTATGAGCAAGCTCAGGCATTTATGTCAGTGGTAATGCCAGATAACTTGCCTCGGGTGAAGCGCTATCAGGATGATGTGCCCCTCTTCTCACGCTTCCAAATTGAGCATCAAATTGAAACAGCCTATTCCAGAACGGTTCCACTACCATCTGGCGGTGCAATCGTAATCGATCACACGGAGGCCTTAGTATCTGTAGATGTGAACTCAGCACGCGCAACGCGTGGATCGGATATTGAAGAGACTGCAACCCGAACCAATCTCGAGGCGGCCGATGAAATTGCAAGGCAAATGCGCCTTCGTGACCTTGGTGGCTTGATCGTGATTGACTTCATTGATATGGAGTCATCAAAGAGTCAACGGGATGTTGAAAATCGCTTACGCGATGCCTTACGCCATGATCGCGCCCGCGTACAAATGGGTAAGATTTCTAAGTTTGGTTTGATGGAGCTCTCGCGTCAGCGTTTGCGTCCAGCTCTATCAGAAGGTAGTCACGTTACGTGCCCACGATGCAATGGAACGGGCCATATTCGCGATACTGAATCTTCCGCGCTACAAGTCTTGCGAATTATTCAGGAAGAGGCCATGAAGGAGAATACGGCTGCAATTCACTGCCAAGTACCCGTTGAAGTTGTTGCCTTCTTGCTTAATGAAAAACGTGCTGAAGTAATCAAGATTGAGACCCGCTTTAAGGTCCATATTTTGATGATCCCCAATAAGCATCTTGAGACCCCTCATTACAAACTAGAACGCCTTCGCCATGATGATCCGCGCCTAGATGAGCAAAAACTTAGCTATGTCATGGTGGAAGAAGCCTCACGCGAACTGGAAACGGATGCTGTCATCGGCCGCAAAAATGAAGAAGTACGAGCTCGTCCCGAGGCAGCAGTCAAAGGTATCACCCCCAGTCAACCGGCACCCGCAGCATCACCGCGTCCAGTCCGTGATTCCAAATCGAATTCATCCGCTTCCGAATCGGGTGGGTTCTTAGGGTTTATCAAAAAATTATTTTCATCGAGTAATCCACCGGCAGCCCCAGAGACCAGACCAAATCCGCGTTCTGATTATCGGGGGCGTAATGGCGATCGCAATCGCAACAGGGGTCGTAATCGCAATGAGCGCAATCAACGCGTTGACTCGTCTGAGCGAATTGAGAAAACAATTGAGCCGACTGAAGCCGCAGCAAATCGCCCACCGCGCCCAGAGGGTCGAAATCGTAACCGTGGTGAACGACAAAATAATCAAGAGAAAGTAGAAATTGCTAACGCGGCACCACAAGTGGTGGGTGCAAATGATGAATCTGAAGGCTCCGGAGATGAACGCCGCCGTGGTCGCAACCGTCGAGGTCGAGGTCGTAACCGTGGCGAACGAGCCGAACGCCATGAAACCAGTGGCTCGGCAACGAATTCAGAATCCAATCCAGGCTTTCCGATGGGCCTCGGTGGTCGCTCCGCCAGTGTGCCTTTGACTCGCATTGTGAGCACCTTTCGAGAGTCAACCGGGGGGCGGCGCCCCAATCAACGAAGGGAACGGCGCGAAGAAATAGCTACGCCAGTTATTGAAACCTTTGCAGCGCCCACCATCAATCTTGAGGCAGTTGCTGCACCCTCCCTACCTGAGCTACCTAGAGTTGCATTCACACCCCTAGCTGAAGAGCCATTAAAGGATGTTGTACAAGGAGCAGGGATGGTTTGGGTGGGAACAGATCAATCGAAATTGGCAGAAGTTCAAACCCAGATTCAGGCAGAAAGCCCAGCGCCCCGTGTTCCGCGAGTACCTAAATCTCCTGCTAGCCTTCCAACTGGCCCGATGGTGCTCGTTGAGACGGGCGGACAAGAAAAAACCATCGATAAAACGGTTTAGTCGTTTAAGGCCATAATGTGAATTATGGTGAAGCCTGTCATTCCAATACGCAAAGAGACCCCCGGGGGTCCTTTGCCGTTGATCCCAAACACCCTAAGTGCGGTCCACGGTCGTACCCTTGATCGTCGTCAACGCCCATTGCGTGATCTACGCATCTCCGTTACCGATCGGTGTAATTTTCGGTGTACCTACTGCATGCCCAAAGAGGTATTCGATCAGAATTACCCGTATCTCGCGCAATCTGAATTATTAAGTTTTGAAGAGATTCATCGCTTAACCACCATTTTTGTCTCTCTCGGTGTTGAAAAGATTCGCTTAACGGGCGGCGAACCATTACTTCGCAAGAATCTAGAGACCTTAATTTCCATGCTGGCCAAGATTCGAACGCCACAAAATCAGATGCTGGACTTAACTTTAACGACCAATGGCAGTCTTTTGAGTAAAAAAGCAGCGCTCTTAAAAGAGGCGGGTTTGCAACGACTGACAGTTAGCTTAGATGCGCTTGATGATGTCGTCTTCAAAGCCATGAATGACGTCGACTATCCAGTGCGTGATGTGCTCGATGGAATTGAGGCAGCCCAAAAGGTGGGCTTTCAGGGAATTAAAGTCAATATGGTGGTCAAAAAAGGAGTGAATGATCACGAGATCTTGCCCATGGCAAAGTATTTCCGAAATCGCGGTATAACCCTTCGTTTCATTGAATTCATGGATGTTGGCTCCTCGAATGGCTGGAATCTTGATCAAGTTTTGCCATCCGCCGAAGTCATTGCCAAAATTTCCGAAGAGTTCCCACTTGAGCAACTCGACCCAAACTACAGCGGCGAAGTCGCTCAACGCTGGCGTTATCAGGATGGCGCCGGCGAAATTGGTGTGATATCCAGCGTTACTCAAGCGTTCTGTCATGAATGTTCGCGTGCCCGCCTGTCGACTGATGGTCAGCTATTCTTATGTTTATTTGCGACCGAAGGGTTTGATTTCAAAACCCTCATTCGATCCGGTCGCTCCGATCTTGAAATTGCAAACGCAGTGATGCAAACCTGGTCAAACCGTGAAGATCGCTACTCGGAAATCAGACACCTGCACACGAAAGATTTAGAACGCAAACAACGTAAAGTTGAAATGTCCTATATTGGTGGTTAAGGTCTGCGGATGATTGCGCGTTCCGAAATCACCGGCCTACTGCTTGCAGGTGGTCGCGCCTTACGAATGGGTGGAATCGATAAGGGACTTATACCGTTTCAAGGCAAACCCTTAATCGAACATGCGATCAATCGCCTTGGTCCACAAGTCGCAAATTTAGTAATTAATGCTAATCGCAATCAGACAGTCTATTCACAATATGGCTACCCTATCGTAACCGATGAAAATCAAGACTATGCGGGCCCATTGGCAGGCTATCTGGCAGGCCTAAAGGCGTGCAATACGCCTTATTTGATGACCGCGCCCTGCGATTCTCCGTTGTTCCCAACCGATTTAGTGGAAGTGCTTGCCCATACCCTTAAGAAGCAAGGGTCTCATATTGCATATGCATCGAGCCAAGATCTATCGGGGAAGATTTGGGCGCAACCGGTCTTTTGCCTGATGAAGCGAGAGGTAGTTGATTCCTTGGAACAATTTCTAGCCGATGGGCAACGCAAGATTGATCGGTGGTTTGCATCTCAGAATGCATGTACAACTGTCTTTCAAAATGAATCTGCGTTTGCCAATGCCAATACCCCGGACGAACTTGCTCAACTCGAAAAATTTACCAATTAAAACAATGGAAACCAAAAAAGCAAACCAAGAGTTCCAGTCGGATTTTTTATCTGTATCTGAGGCACGACAAGCAATTGCTGACTTAATCGCTTCCAGTTACGAATCTTTGGCAATCCATCTTAGAAAAGAGACCTTGCCTCTCCATCAATGCCTCGGCCGTATTCTAGCGGTCGATGTTTTATCACCCATTGATGTACCAGCCCACGATAACTCTGCCATGGATGGGTATGCATTTGATGGTCGTGAACTACGCGATGATCGCCAGAATATTGAATTAAGCGTCATCGGAACTTTACACGCTGGAGAAACAGAATCATTGAACGTTAAACCGGGTCAATGCATCAAAATCATGACGGGTGCCTTGATGCCCGCAACTTGCAATACGGTTGTCCCGCAGGAATTTACGAAGACCCTTAGTAATGGTTTGGTGAGCTTTTCAAATGAGATCGTCCGTGCCGGCGAGAATCGTCGCTTACGAGGTGAAGATTTGCAGTCTGGTAAAGCGGCGATTTCGCAAGGGCGAATTTTACGGCCGGCTGACATCGGTCTTATGGCATCCCTGGGTATTCGTGAGCTCGATGTCTATCAACGTATCAAGGTCGCAATCCTCTCTTCTGGTAATGAGCTCTGCGACATCCATGAATCCTTAGCGCCTGGCAAGATCTATGACAGTAACCGCTATAGTCTTCGGGCATGCATCGAGCGGCTAGGCATGGAGGTGATGGATTGCGGCATCGTGCGAGACAACCCCGATGATCTTCGTAAAGCTTTCATTACGGCCGCTCAAATGGCCGATGTCATCATCTCCTCAGGCGGGGTTTCGGTTGGAGAGGCGGATTTCACTAAGCAAATGATGGAAGAGCTAGGTGAAGTTGGATTCTGGAAAATTGCCATGCGCCCAGGTCGACCCATGGCATTTGGTAGCCTAAAGCCAGATTCAAATAGGCCAATGTCCACCGTATTTTTTGGCTTGCCTGGTAACCCCGTAGCGGTGATGGTGACCTTTTATCAGTTTGTCCGCAATGCGCTGTTGCAGCTCAATGGCGCCAAGCAAGTTGAGATTCCATTAATCCCAGTCCGATCAGCCCAAGGAATTCGAAAGAAATCTGGGCGTACGGAGTTTCAGCGGGGGATTGTCTTTCAAGATCCCCAGGGTCAATGGGTCGTTAAAACAACGGGTAGCCAAGGTGCTGGGATTTTGCGCTCCATGAGTGAGGCCAATTGTTTTATCGTTCTTCACCATGACCAAGGAAATGTTGAGCCGGGCGATTGGGTAGACGTGGAGATTTTTGATGGACTGCTTTAAGATGACGGGATCATGAAATTTACTAAAAAAGAAATTGTATTTTTAGATCCCATGCACACTGCCAAAACCTTAGTTTTGGTTTACCTGTGCTTCTCCGTCCCAATCGTACTGTTGGCTCTGTTTGTTGCCTTTATTCGAGACGGCTCAATTCCTGGATTTACAGTCATTTCTGCCCTTGTGCTTAATGCCATCCTGGGCTTTGGGCTCTTATGGATTGCCTGTAAAGTCTACAACTGGGTTGCAGAAAAATTTGGCGGTATTGAGCTTGCCCTTAAAGAACTTCCCGAAGAGACGGACGATATTCAGCAGTAAAGCTTGGCAAAATTAGTTCTTCCACAATTCGGTATTGATCAAGCTTGGTGGGCGCTTTCCTTCAAGAGCAGCATTTAAATTATCGATGGCCAAAGCAACCATGGCGCGCCGAGTTTTTTCTGTGGCACTCGCAATATGCGGTGCCAATACTACGTTACTCAATTTGAGTAACTCCGGATGAACCTTGGGTTCACCTTCATAAACATCGAGACCTGCAGCAAAAATTGTTTTTGCTTTTAACGCAGCCGCTAAAGCTGCGTCATCAACAATACCGCCACGCGCGATATTGACCAATGTAGCTGTTGGTTTCATCAGCGCAATTTCCTTAGCGCCAATCAAGTGATGGCTTTCTGCAGAATAAGGCACTACCAAAAGAACATGGTCAGCTTCGCGCAGTAAGGTTTCTTTATCAACATACCTTGCACCACATGCTTTCTCGTCGGCCTCACTTAAGCGCTTGCGGTTGTGGTACACCACTTTCATCCCAAAGCCTAAAGCGCGCTTCGCAATCCCTTGGCCAATTCGGCCCATACCAATAATGCCCAAGGTGGTGTGATGCAAGTCCATACCCAGTGGGTTGTAAACGATGGACATCTTGTCCCATTGACCATTCCGAATCCAATGCTCTGACTCCGTAATTCGTCGGGCTGTCGCCATTAAAAGTGCAAAGCCAAAGTCGGCCGTTGTATCGGTTAACACATCCGGGGTATTGGTAGCCATTACCCCAGCTGCAGTCATTGCAGGCACATCAAAATTGTTATAGCCAACAGAAATATTAGCCACAATCTTTAGGTCTTTCGCATCAGAGAGGGTGTTGCGATCAATTCGCTCACTGCCAAATACTAAGGCTCCCTTGACTTCGGCAAGATGCTTGCGTAATTGCTCTGGAGAAAAAACGTCATCCGCCTGATTCGATTGAACCTCAAATTTCTCCTCCAATTTTGCTAAGGCATCTGGAAAAATGGCACGGGCAACGAGGATTTTGGGTTTGGTTGTCATGGCTCTGAATAAGGGTGTGATATCGGTAGAATCAAGACTTTACACCATTTGGGATAAAATCCAATGGTTGATTATTTTTGTCTTTATGATCGTATTTCTTCCTCAGAGTGAGCTATGACCTACGTTGTCACTGAATCCTGTATTCGTTGCAAATACACCGATTGCGTTGATGTATGCCCTGTTGACTGTTTCCGTGAAGGCCCTAATTTTTTAGCAATTGATCCGGATGAATGCATTGATTGTGCGGTTTGTGTACCGGAATGCCCCGTCAATGCAATTTATGCAGAAGATGATGTGCCGGGTGATCAGCAAAACTTTATTGCAATCAATCTTGAGCTCGCTAAGCAATGGCCCAGCATCACAAAATCCAAGGCGCCTCTTGCTGATGCGGATGATTGGAAAGATGTCAAAAGTAAGCTCGAGCATCTCGAAAAATAATGCCTTGCCTGCATTGACTTAATTTCGCATGCGCCAATTTCATCAACTCATGCACCATGTCCTCGAACATGGCGCCCAAAAATCGGATCGTACGGGAACCGGAACTTTATCGGTTTTTGGTTATCAGATGCGCTTTGATCTCGCAGAGGGCTTCCCGCTAGTGACCACGAAGAAGCTTCACCTAAAGTCGATTATCTATGAGCTCCTATGGTTTCTGAGCGGCAATACCAATAATCAATGGCTCAAAGAACGTGGGGTATCCATTTGGGATGAATGGGCCGCTCCAAATGGAGACCTTGGGCCAGTGTATGGTTATCAATGGCGATCCTGGCCTGCGCCCAATGGCGAGCATATCGATCAAATCAAAGAAATTATCCATACGATCAAAACAAATCCGGATTCCCGCCGAATTATTGTCTCGGCCTGGAATGTCGCTGATATTCCAAAAATGGCGCTGGCGCCCTGCCATGCCTTCTTTCAGTTTTACGTGGCTAATGGAAAACTCTCCTGCCAACTCTATCAGCGCAGTGCCGATATTTTTTTGGGCGTTCCATTTAATATTGCTAGTTACGCTTTACTAACGCACATGGTTGCTGAGCAATGCAATCTTCAACCCGGCGAATTTATTTGGACTGGCGGTGATTGTCATTTGTACAGCAATCACTTAGAGCAAGTAAAACTTCAACTCTCGCGGACACCCTACCCATTACCAAGCCTTAAAATTCATCGCAAACCTGAGTCAATCTTTGATTACCAGTTTGAAGACTTTGAAATCGTGGGGTATGAGTCCCACCCCCATATCAAAGCACCGGTTGCCGTCTAAAGTCGATTAATGACAAATCCTGCTATCTCGATGATCGTTGCGCGATCAAGCAATCATGTAATTGGCAAAGATAATCAAATGCCCTGGAAGATCTCGGCCGATTTGCAATTTTTTAAGAAAGTTACCATGGGTTATCCCATTATTATGGGACGCAAAACCTGGGAATCGATTGGCAGACCATTGCCAGGAAGACGCAATATCGTCGTCAGTCGCAATTCTGACTACCAGGTAAAGGGGGCTGAGCTGGTCTTATCGCTCGATGATGCCCTGAAATCTTTGCGCGAGTTTGAGCGAGTGTTTGTGATTGGTGGCCAACAATTATTTAGTCAAGCTTTTCCATTGGCAGACCAACTCTTTATTACTGAGATTGAACTTGAGGTTGAGGGTGATACCTTTTTTGAGGTTCCCGATCCACAAAATTGGGAAATTGTTGAGCGGGTTGCGGCGAGCGAAGGTGCTATTCAGTTTAGCTATGTGACCCTAAACCGAATTCATCAATAACTATTTTCCGCCAATTGTCATTGATCCGAGCAAAATAGAGCCCGTTTCCTTTGTCCCACGAATAATCGTGTCGTCGCCCACCGCCGCAATATCCATCAACATCTCTTTGAGATTGCCAGCAATAGTGATTTCTTCGACCGGGTGTTGAATTTCACCATTTTCTACCCAGTAACCAAATGCACCACGTGAGTAGTCACCCGTTACGTAATTAACGCCCTGCCCCATGAGCTCAGTCACCAATAGGCCAGTTCCCATTTCTTTCAGTAAGCCCGGTAGGCCACCTGTTGGGGTATGTTGACTGTGCAATCTCAAATGATGTGCACCACCGGCATTACCAGTGGTTTGCATTCCTAACTTACGGGCGGAATAGCTGGATAAGAAATACCCTTGAAGCTCCCCTTTGGCAACAACCGAGCGAGCCTGAGTGCGAACTCCCTCCTCGTCAAAAGGGGCGCTACCAGTTTGTCGTTTTAAATGTGGCAACTCAAATAAATCAAGATGCTTTGGCATAACCGCTTTACCAAGACTGTCTAGCAAAAAACTCGAGCGTCGGTAGAGCGCAGCGCCTGACGTTGCTTGAACTAGGGATCCAATCAGTCCAACAGCAATTGGTGCCTCAAAAATTACCGGGCAACGGCGCGTGCTCAGTGACTTCGCATTTAAGCGAGATAGAGCGCGTTGGGCTGCATATTGGCCAATCAGACTTGGTTTAGCGAGCTCATTAGCCATCCTAGAAGTGCTATACCAATCATCGCGCTGCATGGAACTAGTCTTACCTGCTGCATTTGCAATCGGGGCGCATGAGATAAAGTGCCTTGAATATGGGTAACCGCCAATAAATCCATTGCTAGTCCCCAACATAAAGTGGGCCTGATGCGCCGATACCGAAGCCCCATCGCTATTAGCAATCGCCCGATCAACGGCAAAAGCGGCCTTCTCTGCCTGCCTGGCAATGGCAATTGCTTTTTTACTATCGATTTCCCAGGGATGGAATAAGTCTAAGTCAAGCGGGTGATGCTCGAGTAAATGCGGATCGGCTAATCCAGCGCAATCATCTTCTGCAGTATGTTTGGCAATATGAAACGCAGCTTGTACCGTAGTCCGCAACGACTCAGGCGAGAAGTCACTTGTACTCGCATTACCCCGACGCTGACCCAAGTAGACACTGACGCCCACTTGTTTATCGACGCTTTGTTCAATGGTCTCTACCGCCCCTTTTCTTACGGTCACCGATAATCCGTGGCCCTCTGAAATTTCAGCGGCGGCGTCCGTCGCGCCAATTCGCTTGGCTTCTGCCAAAATAAAGTCAATAATGATTCTGAACTGATCGTGTGAATATGCAAACATCCTCTAATGATAGCTAGAATAGAACCATGAAGCACCCGAACCCTTTTGAACGTCGTTTTCCCAACGAAGCAAAAATTGGTTTGGTCTCGATTTCAGATCGAGCCAGCCAGGGCGTCTACGTTGACGAGGGCATTCCCAGTCTGCGAAATTGGCTGTCTCGGGTCATCACCACGCCTGTTGTTTTTCATGAACGCCTAATCCCCGATGAAATCGAACATATCACCTCAAGCTTGATTGAGCTCGTTGATGAAATGGGCTGTGACCTCGTGTTAACAACGGGCGGAACCGGTCCAGCGCGCCGCGATGTTACCCCTGAAGCAACCTTAGAAGTTGGGACTCGCGAGATGCCTGGCTTTGGGGAGCAAATGCGTCAAATTAGTCTGCACTTTGTACCTACTGCGATTTTATCGAGGCAAGTGGCTGTCTTGCGAGAAATTGAAGGTCATAGTGCGCTTATCCTCAATCTCCCCGGGCAACCCAAGTCTATTCAAGAAACTCTAGAGGGCTTAAAAGATCCTGATGGCAAGACCTTAGTTCATGGAATTTTTGCAGCGATACCCTATTGCATTGAGCTAATGGGTGGGCCATGCATCGAAACCGATGATGCCATCGTCAAAGCCTTTAGGCCCAAGAAAAAGAAGTAGTTAATCGTTTGTTGGCGTGGGCATCCGAAAGAAATGTTCGCGGTAATACTTGAGTTCCTCGATTGATTCCATAATATCGGCCAAAGCCGTGTGGGCCTGTTGCTTTTCAAAGCCTTTCACTAAATTAGGTTGCCAACGTTTTGACAATTCTTTAATGGTTGAAACATCAACGTTCCGATAATGAAAATAAGCTTCGAGCTGAGGCATGTAGCGGGCCATAAAGCGTCGATCTTGGCAAATTGAGTTACCGCACATTGGCGCAGTGTTTGCCTTCACATATTGCTTTAGGAAGGCAATGCACTGCTGCTCGACTTCGGGTTCACCGAGCGAGGAAGCCTTCACTTTATCGATAAGCCCAGACTTGCTGTGGGTTCCTTTATTCCAAGCATCCATGCCATTTAATACTTCGTCGGCTTGATGAACAACCCATACAGGTGCTGTGGCTATTACGTTTAAGTGAGCATCCGTGACGATCATTGCAATTTCTAAGATACGGTCGCTATCGGGCTTAAGGCCAGACATCTCCATATCGACCCAAACCAGAGGATCATTACCGTTAGCGGTATGCTTCATTTGTTCACTCATCTCTATAATACTTTCATGACCTTTACATTGATCTTCATTGCCGCCCTACTATTGAGCGTTGGCATGCGCCACTGGTTGGCCATGCGACAAATACGCCACGTCGCCCTCCACCGCGCTAGTGTACCGAATGAATTTGCTTCCCGAGTTTCTTTAGCCGATCATCAAAAAGCGGCTGATTACACCATTGCAAAATTACGCTTCGGACTTCTCGAAAATGCCTTTGGTGCATTTGTCTTAATCGGCTTCACTTTACTTGGCGGCTTAGAGTGGCTTAATCAAACGCTATTAAGCATGCTGGGATCAGGCATTGCTCAGCAAATGCTTCTTTTAGTTTCCTTGGCATTCATTTCGGGGATTTTAGATTTACCCTTTACCTGGAAAAAGCAATTTGGTATTGAGGCAGCGTTTGGCTTTAATCGAATGACTCCGCGCCTCTTTTGGCTAGATACCATCAAAGGAACTGCTCTAGCGGCGGTGCTTGGCCTGCCGCTACTGTGGCTGGTTCTCGAACTCATGGCCACAAGTGGCTCGTATTGGTGGCTGTGGACTTGGATCGTTTGGACACTATTTAATGCCTTGTTGCTATGGCTCTTTCCAACGGTAATTGCGCCCCTATTTAACAAATTTAAGGCGCTTGAGGATGGCCCCTTAAAAACTCAAATTGAGCAGCTCTTAAAACGCTGTGACTTCGCGAGTCAAGGTCTTTTCGTGATGGATGGTAGCAAACGCAGTGCCCACGGTAACGCCTATTTCACAGGCATTGGTAAAGCCAAACGTATTGTCTTTTTTGACACCCTCATTGAAAAACTAGAGCCTTTAGAAGTCGAAGCGGTTTTAGCCCATGAGCTAGGTCACTTTAAACGTCAACATATTCGCAAACGTCTACTTGTCTCATTTGCCCTCAGTTTTGTTATGCTAGCCATTCTGGGATGGGTTAGTACTCAACCCTGGTTCTATTTTAGCCTCGGAGTAACTCCTGACCTTACCGGCTATAACGGTGGTCTTGCGCTCGCCCTTTTTATGTTGGTAGCGCCTGTATTTGGATTCTTTTTTACACCATTGGGAAGTCTTGCTTCCCGCAAACATGAGTACGAAGCAGATCATTTTGCCGCCCAAAAGTCATCTGCAAATGCCCTCATCTCTGCTCTTGTGAAACTTTATCAAGATAATGCTTCCACCCTCACCCCGGACCCCATCTACACCGCTTTTTATAGCTCGCATCCCCCTGCTCCATTGCGGATTGCGCACTTACAACGTTTTGCATGAGTAATATTCGGTAATGGGTTCATTTCGTGCCCTTCTGAGCGCTTCGTACGGCAGGCATTATTTAGCGCAACGAATTGAGGCTGATGGATCCCATGGTGGACCCTTTATTCAAGTGAGCGTCCCCGGCAAACAACACCTCGGTGCTGTCGGTGATCGATTAATTCTTGAGGCCACATCGGCTGATCAAGCGCGCATTCTTGAGATTGAGCCTCGCAAGAATTTACTGTATCGCTCGGATGCATTCAAAAGTAAGAGTATCGCTGCGAATGTCGATCAAATATTGATTGTTTTAGCAACCGCGCCTGCATTCTCTCCAGACCTTCTCGGGCGCGCTGTGATTGCAGCCGAACTAAATCAAATCGACCTTCATATTATTTTGAACAAATGCGATCTGCAAGAAAAGCTTACGGTTGCACGTGATCAGCTTGCCCCATACAAATCGATGGGTTATGCCGTGCATGAGGTCTCTGCAAAATTTAATCCCCAATCCCTTGACATACTTCACCCGCTCTTAAGGGGCAAGGTATCGGTT
Source organism: Polynucleobacter sp. MWH-UH24A (assembly GCF_018687475.1). Taxonomy (NCBI): domain Bacteria; kingdom Pseudomonadati; phylum Pseudomonadota; class Betaproteobacteria; order Burkholderiales; family Burkholderiaceae; genus Polynucleobacter; species Polynucleobacter sp. MWH-UH24A. Next base: position 470,366 of record NZ_CP061292.1, on the reverse strand, counting down.
TTGGTGGGTCAATCTGGTATGGGTAAGTCAACTCTTCTCAATGCCTGGGTTCCCAATGCCGCAGCCGTAACCCAGGAATACTCTCAAAAACTAGATAGTGGCAAACACACCACGACAGCCTGTCGCTATTTTGATTTACCGGAATGGGGTCGCGATATCCATTGTTTGGGAGCGATTATTGATTCACCAGGCTTTCAGGAATTTGGCCTTGCCCATGTATCCGAAAGCCAGTTACAACATGCGTTTCGGGAGTTCAAGTCCTATTTAGGAAAATGCCGCTTTCATAATTGCAAACACGACAACGAGCCCGATTGCGCGGTTCAAGCGGCTGTCTTATCAGGTGCAATTGCGAGCGAGCGCTTAACACTCTTTAAACAGCTGGTCTCAGACTCGAAAACAGCCGATATCCAAATCCAGGGAATCAGCCCATCCAGAGAGCGATGGTCAACATCGCTAAAACCACCATACAAACGATAAGGGCTCGCCACACAAGACCAATTGCCGAGCGCATGGATCGCTCGCTGGGCTCATGGCCAATCTCATAAACAGGTGGCTCGCCCGCCTCAGCCCTTGCTAATGCCTCATCACTGGTTGGCTCCCGTAAAGGCTCGCCCAAACGAACTCCGAGTGCGCCACTACCCGAGGCCAGTAAAACAGCTGAAAGCGGATCCGCCCACTTACTGGTTAAGTTACGCCATGCATAAATCGCATCTTCAAAATTGCCCACGATTGCAAAACTAATTGCACTGAGGCGAACTGGCACCCAATCCAGGATAAAGAAAAAATGTTTAGCTGCTTCTGATAGGTTCAGACCAAACGCCTCCCACCGACGACTTGCTTTATCCGCCAATCGATATAAAACGACACCAGCAGGACCAATGGGCATAAGAAACCAGAAAAATACGCCAAACACATGGCGATGCGCTCCAACAATCGCTCGCTCCAGAGCAATGGCAATGATTTCGCTTTGAGATAAATGGGAAGTGTCCAACTCATCCCCTACCCACTCTTGTAGCGCCTTTCGGGCTGCCAGAAGATCGTGGTTTTGAATCGCTTCGTGGACCTCAGTAAACGAATGGCTAAATTGACGAAAACCGAAGAATAGATAGACGATGATGATGTTCCACGCAAACGCCAATAGTGGGCTCACAACATATGCAAGTAGATAAATCACAAACACCAATAGGGTTGGAAGACCAAAGCCAACCAAGCACGCTAGACGAGCGCCCACTGGGGTTGCGCCCTGCTCAGATTTACCACCAAACTCTTTGGCGACCCAATCGAGCCATGCGGCACTCATTCTCCGGATCCAATGCGATGCGGTAACAGGCCGGTATTGCTCGGCAATCAGTGCGAAGAGAATGGAGAAAAAGGTCATGCTTTTAATAAATGATATAGATTTCGTAACATTCCGGCTGTAGCGCCCCAAATAAAGCGATCCGCATACGGTATTGCATAAAATCGCCGTGAGCCCTCATCACTATGCCATACCCGCACCTCATGATTTGCTGGGTTCATCAGAAATGACAGAGGAACCTCAAAAACATCCGCCACCTCAAATGGGTCTGGACGATATGCCTGAGGAGGCGCGACTAAGGCAACCACGGGGGTCACCCGATAACCGGACACGGTCAAATACTCTGGCATGGTCCCAATTACATCAATATGGTCGCTGGGCAAGCCAATCTCCTCTTCGCTTTCACGCAATGCGGTAGTAATAATGGATTCATCGGCAAAGTCCTTGCGCCCACCTGGAAAACTAATTTGCCCAGCATGATCATGCAAATGCTCCGTTCGTTGCGTTAAAAGCACATGCAAACCGTTTGATTGCATCACGATTGGCAACAAAATAGCAGCCTCTGTGGTTAGCCCCTCTGCCTCCCGTTGCGCGATGATGTTACTTGCGATCACATGTCGATTTTCATCGGTAATTTCAGGAGTCCAGGCTGGTGGCGAGGCGAAGCGCTGACGCAGAACATTTGCATTGAACAGATGATCAGACACCCGCGTTTGATCTTCACAGCGATGTGAAATTGGTACGCTGCGGGGATTGAAATGAGGTGGCGCCGCTAAGCTTTTTCTGATCGATGCAGATGAATTAACCATGCCGTCATTTTAGGTGATTTAAGAAAACAAAAAGGCGACCGAAGTCGCCTTAGTGGCATGAACCAAATGAATTACTCAGCCGTTTGCTCGGCCGCTGTCTCTTTAGCGCGTGCAGTTAACTTTTCTTTAATACGTGCAGACTTACCAGAACGATCGCGCAAGTAATACAACTTAGCACGACGTACATCACCGCGACGCTTCACTTCAATGCTAGCAATCAGCGGGGAATAAGTCTGAAAAGTACGCTCCACGCCCTCACCAGATGAAATCTTGCGGACGATGAAACTGGAGTTTAGGCCGCGGTTGCGCTTAGCAATTACTACACCTTCAAAGGCCTGCGCACGTTTACGGGTCCCTTCAACAACATTCACACTAACAACCACGGTGTCGCCAGGCGCAAAACTTGGAATCGTTTTGTTGGCGGTTAGACGAGCAATTTCCTCTTGCTCAATAGTTTGAATCAAATTCATTTCAACTCCTTTGGCATCGTATTGACGTTAATCCCACACAAGTGGACTCAATAGAGGATGCAATTTAATTTTCGCCAAACCGTTAGGATTCAAGCGTCTTCAAAAACGCCTCATCCTTAGGACTTAGCAACCCATTAGCGCGCGCTTTGACGATGAGGTCTGGGCGGCGCTTGAACGTCAGCTCTAATGACTTTTGCCGACGCCAAACCGCTATTTTAGCGTGATGTCCGCCCAAAAGCACGTCGGGGACGGATTTATTTCCATAAATCTCCGGACGGGTGAAGTGGGGGTGGTCCAAAAGCCCATTCATAAAGCTATCCTGCAGAGCCGAACCTTCATCTCCCAAGGCCCCTGGAATTAAGCGAATTACAGCATCCATAAGGATCATGGCAGGTAACTCGCCCCCCGATACGACAAAATCCCCGACTGAGATCTCTAAATCGACTTTTCCATCGATAAAACGTTGATCTACTGCCTCATACCTACCGCAAATTAGGGTTAATTGTCGGTAATTGAGGATATCTGTTGCTAACTTTTGGGTAAACGGCTCTCCCTGGGGGCTGAGAAGACAAACCGGTCCGCTGCCCAATCCTCGACTTACTTGGGACCGGCCAACGGCCTCCAAACAAGATTCCAGGGGTTTTGCCATCATCACCATACCTGGGCCTCCACCATAAGCTCGATCATCAACGGTTTTTCGGGAATCCTCCGAAAAATCTCTGATATTCCAGGTGGTTACAGAAGTTAGTTGTTGCTCACAGGCGCGTCCAGTCACGCCATACTGAGTAAGAGCAGCAAACATGTCTGGGAAGAGTGTAAGCACATCAAAATCCATTTTGGTCTTTTCCATGCTTATTGACTCCAATTTGGCTGCCAATCCACGACCACCCTACCCGCTGGAAACTCGGCCGACTTTAACTGAACCGATTTAACAATCGCTGGGACAAAAGGAATCAGCTCGCTACCAATCGTCATGATTGGATGGGCGCCAAATTCAGCCATATCAAGAATCGCCCCCAAATGAATTCCCTGTTCGTTGTAAACCTCGCACCCAATTAAATCAATCCAATAATAGGTATCTTGCTCAGGTGGTGGAAATGCATCTCTAGGAAGCGATACCGCCCAACCCTTAAGGGCTAATGCAGCGTCCCGATCACAAATGCCGTTCAAAAGCATCACCACATAGCCAGAGTGAATTTTTGCAGATTGAACGCGATAAACGGTGGGCTTGGCTCCAGCCTCATAGCCCTGTAAATATGCCTCTTGGCATGCGAGAAGAGCAACTGGGTCAGGGGAGTATGGGCGAACCTTAATGTGGCCTTTGAGGCCCTGGGCATCGTAGACAATGCCTAAATCAACTAAATCAGAGGGGGATGGATGACCGCTCACCGCTCCCCCATTAATTATGGCCAAGTTTTAGGCCGCTGGATGATCCTTGATCAAACGCTTTACCGTTGGCGAAATTTGCGCACCCACGCCAGACCAATACGTTAAACGGTCTTGGGATAGGCGCATTGCCTGCTCTTTTTCAGAGGCTTTAGGATTAAAGTAACCCAAGCGCTCGATGAAATTCGAGTCTCGACGATTGCGTTTGTCGGTAGCAACGATGCTGTAAAAAGGGCGCTTTTTAGAGCCGCCGCGGGCAAGTCGAATAACGACCATAGGTATTTCCTTAAAATCAAATGATTACAAAATGGTTGACCAAATCGTCTTTGCTCCAAAGGGCTTAAATGACCAACAAGAGTGACGATTACAGAAAACCTCATATTCTAGACGAAATGACCAAAAAACTCCATCATTCCATGAAAGATTATTGACCGTGACCAAAAAAAATATATATAGATCAATAGGTTACAAAGAAAACTCAGTGCTTCGGGTTTTACAAGCCAAAAGGCAGCTGATGGGTATCGTTACCCTGGCGCCGTTTTTTTTAATCGGTTGTGCCAATCTGGTCCCACCATGTCCTGGAAAAACAACCCCGCCCTACTCCGAATTGGTGGGCACGCAATGGGAACTCAATCGCTGGAATATGGCGCCTAACACCATGGGTGAAGTTCGTCTTCGATCGATGCCTAGCGATGGTGGTCAAAAAATTAGCTTGCAATTTAGTCAAGGCCGAGCAAGTGGCTATAGTGGCTGCAATCGCTTTAATGCGCAAATCATAGAAGACTCGCGGGGATTTCAGATTGAACAAATTGCCACGACACGTATGGCCTGCGCCTCCAATCGCGACGAGATTGAACGCGAATTCTTGTATCTATTGAGGGATTACCGAAGCATTGCACGCGATGGCAATTATTTACTTATCATTGGTCCCAACCGCGAGGTGTTAGGTTTTAACTTAATCCAACGAACTAATCCATGAGCACTCCATTTCGGTCTAAGTTAATGTTTTCTGCGCTGGGGCTCTTTCTTCCTGGTACTGGATTCAATTGCTTTTATTTACTCGGTATCAAAAGTTTTTGGGGTTGGATCCAGCTTACGTCTCTAATTGCTGGGATTCTAGGGTTTTTGCTTTTAGGCACAAGTCCAGAGTCCTCTGCAGCAGCTTGGGTTTTAATTGTTCTTGGATTTATTGCCTTGGAAGCAAGTTGGTTAAGCACGATTGTGTTTGGTTTGCGTCCCGATGAAAAATGGGATGCGCAATTCAACGCGTCATTTCAAGGGAAACAAAAAACGGAGTCTGGCTGGCCAGTAGTGATTTGCGTAATCCTGTCCCTGGTGATTGGTGCAGGAGCGATGATGAGCTTTCTAGCAATTGGTTTTGAGCAATTTTTCATCTACCAGATTGAGGAAGCTAAAAAGCTGAGTCAATAAGGTGGTATTAGATCGAGTTAGTTAACTCGGGTACTAAGGTAAAAAGGTCGCCAACTAAGCCATAGTCTGCTACCCCAAAGATTGGTGCGTCTGGATCTTTATTAATCGCCACAATTACTTTAGAGTCTTTCATCCCAGCGAGATGTTGGATTGCTCCCGAGATCCCCACTGCGATATATAGCTGTGGGGCCACAATTTTCCCAGTTTGACCAACTTGATAATCATTGGGAACATAGCCTGCATCCACTGCAGCACGCGAAGCACCGAGGGCGGCGCCAAGCTTATCGGCCAATGGCTCAATTAACTCTTTATATTTCTCGGCAGAGCCAAGTCCACGACCTCCAGAAACAATAATTTTGGCAGCCGCTAGTTCGGGACGATCCGATTTAGTCAACTCACGACCAATGAATTGACTCGCAGCAAATGGTTCTGAGGTAGTAATTGATTCGATTGAACATGATCCGCCAGTATTCGCAGGATCAAAATTAGTCGTTCGAACCGTAATTACCTTTTTGGAGTCAATCGTTTGTACCGTCGCAATTGCATTACCTGCATAAATGGGACGCTCAAACTGATCGGGCGACACAACCTTAGTAATATCGGAGAGCTGTGCAACGTCAAGCTTTGCCGCAACCCGGGGCATCACGCTCTTACCATGGGCCGTAGCGGGTGCTAGAAAGTAATCGTAACTAGAAGCTAGGGCAAGGATTTGCTCGGCAACTACTTCCGGTAACTGGTTCGCAAAATGCGGTGCATTTGCATAGATAACCTTACGAACTCCCTCTATCTTACTGGCCTCTTGTGCGATCGGGTCGATATCATGACCAACTAGTAAAACATCCACTTCATTGGTGCACTGCTTAGCAGCGCTTACCGAGTGATGCGTAGCCATTTTTAATGAATGCTGATCATGCTCAGCGAGAACCAGTGCGGCCATTACAGTACCTTTGCTTCGTTTTTTAGTTTATCGATCAAGGTTGCAACATCAGCCACTTTGATCCCCGCAGAGCGTTTAGGTGGCTCCTCGACCCGAATTGTTTTCAACCGTGGCGTGATATCGATACCGAGATCATCAGGCTTCACAACATCCAACTGCTTTTTCTTGGCTTTCATAATATTGGGCAGGGTGACATAACGCGGCTCGTTTAGACGAAGATCGGTTGTGATCACGGCAGGTAAAGAGACTGCAACGGTCTCAAGACCGCCATCAACCTCACGCGTGACCGATGCCTGGCCATTACTAATCGTTACTTTAGAGGCAAATGTTGCCTGCGGAAGATTGAGCAAAGCGGCCACCATTTGCCCCGTTTGGTTACTGTCATCATCAATTGCTTGCTTACCCATAATGATGAGTTGCGGCTGTTCTTTGAGATAGATTGCTTGAAGTAATTTGGCAACTGCCAAGGGCTGTAATTCGATCTCGGTCTCACATAAGATAGCTCGGTCTGCGCCAATCGCCAGAGCCGTTCTTAACGTCTCTTGACACGCTTGAGAGCCTGCTGAAAAGGCAATAATTTCTGTAGCAAGGCCTGCTTCCTTTAGTCGCACCGCCTCTTCAACAGCAATTTCATCAAAGGGGTTCATGCTCATTTTGACGTTCGCAATATCCACCCCGGATTGATCCGACTTTACGCGAACCTTAACGTTGTAATCGACAACTCGTTTGACTGCGACCAAAATCTTCATAAAAGACGACCTTTATGCTTACCCAAATCGTTATTTTATCGTGATTTAGACTAGATCTCGGCTAAAGTTTTCAAATGAGCAGCCACACTGCGACCTAATGCCGAAAGGTTATATCCACCCTCAAGGCAACTCACAATCTTGCCCTCACAATACTGATTAGCAATCTCCATCAACTGCTTTGTCATCCAAACATAATCATCTTCAACCAGGCCCATTTGGCCTAAATCATCCTCACGGTGGGCATCAAAACCCGCTGAAATAATAATCAATTGGGGCTTAAATTCATGAAGACGTGGAATCCAGGTTTGACTAATCATTTCGCGCACAACCTTGCCGTTGGTGCTTGCTGGTAAGGGCACATTAACCATATTGTCTCCGCCATCAAGACCACTATATGGATAGAAGGGGTGCTGAAAAAAACTGCACATCAGTACATGAGGATCATTGATGAATGCAGCTTCTGTACCATTACCATGGTGGACATCAAAATCAATCACAGCCACTCGATCTAAACCATAGGTTTCAATCGCATAGCGTGTCGCAATAGCTACATTGTTAAATACACAAAATCCCATTGAGCGATGCGGCTCGGCATGATGCCCCGGGGGACGAATCGCACAAAATGCATTGTTCACTTCACCTTGCATGACTGCATCAACCGCTGCTATCGCGGCGCCAGCCGCACGTAACGAAACAGTCCAAGTGGCAGGGTTCATGATCGTATCCCCATCAATCATCGAGTAGCCACTAGAAGGTGCCTTACTCTTCACAAATGCTAAGTGATCCTCGCTATGAACTCGAGTGATATCCGCTTCCGAGGCAAGTGGTGGATCAATTCGCTTTAGGTGTGCATCAAGACGACTTTGGATTAACTGGTCCTCAATTGCTGCAATTCGTTCTGGGCATTCTGGGTGATGGCGGCCCATCTCGTGTTTCATAAAGTCGGGGTGGCTTATGTAGGCAGTACTCATATTTGTCTCTCAGTGAATAACAACTAACTATACTTAGTATGAATTTGTATTAAAAATACTATTTTTATTATCTTAGCGCGATCTTGAACTTTCTACCGTTTTTCTCCAGCCTCGCACTAACGGTTCTGTTAGGCGCTTGTGCATCCACCACTCAGCAGCCAGACACAGCCAACAATGAGGACCCGAAATCCATCGCAAAGGTCCCTCCGAGTAAGACCAGCACCTCCAATGCCAAACGAGATACATCATCACTCCAAGACCTCCTCAATCGAGTATCCGAGCAACAAAATATCCCCATAATATTTTTAGAGAATGGTTTTAAAGATGTCCAAAACCTATCTCAAATCAAAAAATTAGTTGCGCCCCCGCCAGTTAGCTTTCAAAAAAATTGGCGGGTATACCATTCGCGCTTTGTTGAACCGGCTCGGATTCGGGCCGGTCTTAGCTTTATTGAGCAAAATCGAGCCGCTCTAGAGGCTGCCGAATCAGAATCGGGTGTCCCTCATCAAGTCATTGCAGCCATTATCGGTGTGGAAACAATTTATGGTCGGCAAATGGGAAACTTTCGGGTCAAGGACGTACTGACCACGCTTGCTTTTGATTACCCAGAGGCCCCCAATCAAGCTGCGCGAGAGATTCTATTTGAGAATCAGCTCAAAGACCTGATTATTTTATGCTGGCAAGAGGCCAAGAACAGGCAAAATTATTTTAATCGTTGCCTCAATCAAAGTAGCTCTTATGCAGGCGCTATTGGCCTTCCTCAATTCATGCCTGGAAGTATTTTGCAATTTGCCACCGATGGTGATGGCGATGGCGTAATCGATCTTCGCAATAATCGACGCGATGCAATCTTTAGCGTCGCCAACTTTCTTAAAGTACACGGCTGGCAACCAGGTATGCCAATCTACTTTCCAGTGATTGAAAATGATAAAACGCAAGCAAAAATTATCGAACTCGCTGATGGCCAGCCGATTGCCAAAATCACGGTAGCAGAACTGATTCAATTGGGTATTTTGGAACCCAACAATGGTGATCTCCTTCAAGGCGGAGTAGAACCAAGCAGCAAGGCTTTGGTTGTTGATCTCCCTTCACCCGGAGCCAATCAAGAGACAGAAACTACTTACGTGGCTGGACTACAAAACTTTCTAAGTATCGTGAACTACAACCGCAGTTACTTTTATGCCCAAAGTGTTGCTGAATTTGCGCAGGCACTTGGGTATCAAAATAAAAGTGTGATCACGCGAGAGCGGATCGAGAAACTCGAGCAGGTGCCAGCTAGCAAAAATCGATCCACGCCAGCTAAAGCAGCTAAGAAAGATAGCAAAGCGAAGAAATCGAGCAAGCCACTAAAGCCAAGTAATTAGGCTGGGAATACGCCTGTTGATAAATAACGATCACCTCGATCGCACACAATAAAAACGATGGTGGCATTTTCAACCGTTTGCGCAACGCGTAGCGCGATGACTAAGGCGCCAGCAGCAGAAACACCACAAAAGATGCCTTCTTCCTTGGCCATGCGGCGTGCCATTTCCTCGGCCTCGGCCTGGGTCACGTATTCAATTCGATCGACGCGTTCGGCTTGATAGATTTTTGGTAAATAAGCAGGTGCCCATTTCCGAATTCCAGGAATCTGTGAACCCTCTTCGGGCTGTCCACCAATAATTTGAATGTCGGGATTCATTGACTTTAAATACGTCGACACGCCAGTAATTGTTCCTGTAGTCCCCATCGCAGAAACAAAATGAGTAATCTGGCCATGCGTATCGCGCCAAATCTCTGGCCCCGTAGTCTCGATATGAGCCCGCGGATTATCTGGATTAGCAAATTGATCCAATAGCTTTCCACGCCCCTCTTTTTGTAATTGCTCAGCGTAATCTCTGGCTAATTCCATCCCGCCAGAACTGGAAGTCAAAATAAGTTCTGCTCCATACGCAGCCATACTCTGTCGACGCTCGAGACTTTGGTTTTCCGGCATGACCAAAATAATTTTGTAGCCCAACATCGCCCCAACCATCGCGATTGCAATACCGGTATTACCACTCGTTGCCTCGATCAAGGTGTCTCCGGGCTTAATATCGCCCCGCAACTCAGCATGCTTGATCATCGACAGCGCGGGTCGGTCTTTGACCGACCCCGCTGGATTATTACCCTCCAACTTACCCAAAACTACATTACCGCGCCGCTCATTATCCATACCTGGAATACGCTGTAAACGAACCAATGGCGTGTTGCCAATGGTCTGAGAGATGGTTGGATAAAGTGCTGCGGATGGATTGGATTGGGTCATGGACTTATTTTAGCGACAACTCCATCAAAAGCAGTTGGTTTCAATAGCGCTGACGCGAACCAGTCGATCGCTCGCCCTCCGCCGCAGGCGCTTTAGCTTGATACTTCGGTGTCTTTTTAGTGGAACGCGCCTCTGCACGAGGGCTACTTTTTGTTTCACGGTATCCGCTTTGGCCTTCAATTTTCAAGCCATTCTCCATTAATTTGCCAACTGAGCGCTCACCAATACCTCGAACACGCGATTGCAAATCATATGAATCGTAAAATGCCCCGCCTTTTTCTCGCTCAGCAATAATTGCCTTTGCTTTTGAGGGTCCCAGTCCACGAATGCTCTCTAGCTCAGTTTGACTTGCCGTGTTGACGTTGACTGGAGCAGCATTTACAAAGGATGTACTAAGCGGCAATGCCAGCGCTAAAGCCATCATGCCAATCATCGATTGTTTGGATAAGGCGTTAGCGGATGTATGAAACAAAGACGATAAACCCATATATTTCTCCTTTGCGGTTGATGAATAATCCATGACGAATGTGTCACGGCTTTCCTCAACGCCCAATGGTCGATTGGGTTGACGAAATAAATGATCTAGAGGGGATTTGCTAAAAAATCAGAATTAGCCGATAGCCATTTGATATATTGACTGACACCGTGCTCAACATCTAGGAAGTGATCCGTATAACCTGCGGCCCTCAATTGTGTGAGATCAGCTTGGGTAAAACACTGATATTTACCTTGTAAATCATCCGGGAAAGGAATGTATTGAATAAGTCCCTGCTGAACTAGATCCGCTAAGGGTAACGCCGACTGATTGGCGAGCTTGCGCATAGTATTCACGGTTGCCAGTGCAACGTCGTTAAAGGGTTGAGCGCGACCGGTACCCAGATTAAAAATACCACTCTTATCTGGATGATCCAAGAAGAAGAGGTTCACTTTCACCACATCTTCAACGGAAACAAAGTCGCGCGATTGCTGACCTGGTGCGTAACCGCCATATTCTCCAAATAATTTGACTGTTTGGTTTTTTTTGAACTGATGGTAATGATGGAATGCAACCGAGGCCATCCGCCCTTTATGAGATTCGCGCGGTCCATATACATTGAAATACCGAAATCCTACAACTTGAGCTGTCGGAGCCTTCTCGGCCATACGTGCACGCATGTATTGGTCAAATAGGAATTTTGAGTACCCATAAATATTTAACGGCTTCTCATATTGCCGATCTTCCACAAACGTATCGGACCCTCCATAGGTTGCAGCCGATGATGCATATAGAAATGGAACCTTTTGATTAGTACAAATCTCGTAAAGATTGATGGAGTACTGATAATTATTGTTCATCATGAAAACTCCATCAGCCTCCATCGTGTCCGAACAAGCCCCCTCATGAAAAACTGCTTTTACTTTTCCAAACCAGCCTTCATGAAATCCCTCTAAAAAATCATTTTTATCAACGTAATCTGCGATATCCAAATCGGCCAAATTGCGATATTTGTCTGCAGGTCGCAAATCATCGACCGCAATAATATTTTTTTCACCACGGGCATTTAAAGCACGAACAATATTGGCGCCCACAAATCCGGCGGCACCAGTCACAATATAGGTCACTGTAGCTCCTCTGCACAAACGGTTGCCGTTCCCAGTTTACCGACCACTATGCCTCCAGCGCGATTGGCCAAGGCCATCGCACGCTCCAGAGGCCATTTGGCAGCCAATGCGACTGCTAAAGTAGCGATCACGGTGTCCCCAGCGCCTGACACATCAAATACCTCCCGCGCCTGGGCACGAACATGACTTGCGCCAGCCGATGTAAATAATGTCATGCCCTCCTCAGAGCGGGTTAACAGTAAAGCGTCGATCTCAAGCTGCTCTCTCAAGGCCTGAGCCTTTTGATTAAGCTCTGCTTCGCTCGACCACACGCCGACCACTTGCCGCAATTCGCTGCGATTGGGAGTTAATACGTTCGCACCTTTGTACTTCGCGTACGCATCACCCTTTGGGTCGACCAGAACAATCTTTTGTTTTGCCTTGGCTAGCGCAATCATGCTGGTCACTTGCTCTAAGGCGCCCTTACCGTAATCCGATAAGATGACAACATCGGTCTCGGGCAGTAATGTCTCAAACTGCTTGAGCTTCTGAGCCAGGGAACCCGAACTTGGAGCCTCCTCGAAGTCTAAACGAATCAATTGTTGCTGCCGGGCTATGACCCTTAATTTAACGGTAGTAGGCACCTGCGAATCCGTCTGTAAGCAGCTATGCACGCCACTGTCGTGCAATAAGGCTTCCACTCGTTTGCCGGCCTCATCAACTCCAATTACCCCTAGTAGACTAGTTTGCGCTCCCAAAGCAGAAGCGTTACGAGCTACGTTGGCTGCACCGCCTAAGCGCTCATCGATCTTGCCAACCTGCACCACAGGAACTGGGGCCTCAGGCGATATGCGACTCGTATCGCCAAACCAATAGCGATCGAGCATGACATCACCCACTACCAAAAGGCGGGTTTTGCTAAATTGTGTACGGTCGGCTTTTTCGGTCATCGCTCTAGATTCAATTCATAACTCAATTATGCCGACCAATACCGTAATACTCAAAACCAAGCTCAGTCATCGACTGGGGCTCATACAGATTACGCCCATCAAAAATGATCGGATTTTGCATTGCTTGCTTTAGGTGATCAAAATCGGGGCTACGAAATGCCTTCCACTCGGTCACAATGATTAATGCGCTAGCCCCTGCTAAGGCATCCTCAGGAGTCTTTACTAAAGAAACCCGCTTAAGTTCATCGGGCTTTGTCTGAAAATCCAATTCAAGTGCATGTTGGGCCTCGGTCATTGCTACTGGATCATGAGCGACCACTTGGGCACCCCGCTTAACCAGCTCCGCAATAATGAAGCGACTAGGCGCCTCTCGCATATCATCGGTATTCGGTTTAAATGCCAAACCCCACATTGCAAATCGATGCTTAGAAAGATCATTACCAAAACGTTTAGTGATCTTTTCAATTAATATCGTCTTTTGCTCGCGATTAACAGCCTCGACAGCCTCTAAGATTTTTAGATCTCGTCCATGCTGTAAGGCAGTTTTGGATAAGGCCGACACATCCTTAGGGAAACAAGAACCACCATAGCCAGTTCCTGCGTATAAAAATCCATAGCCAATCCGCGAGTCCGAACCAATACCCTGACGTACCGCTTCAATATCAGCGCCAACCGCATCCGCTAAATTAGCAAGCTCATTCATAAACGAGATACGCGTGGCCAACATCGCATTAGCAGCGTATTTTGTCAGCTCAGCACTCTTTACATCCATGTAATAGGTGCGCTCGTGATGCCGATTAAATGGCGCATAAAGTTTACGCATGAGTTCTTTAGCGCGCAGACCTGCAGCATCCTGATTAGTGCCAATCACAATGCGATCTGGGCGCATGAAGTCCTCGACTGCAGCACCCTCTTTCAAGAACTCCGGGTTAGAAACCACCGAGCACCATGCAGGATCTAAATTACGTTTTTTTAACTCCTCAACAATCGCTGCCGTGACTTTTTCAGCTGTACCGACCGGCACCGTCGACTTATCAACAATGACCTTTGAACAATTCATGTATTTACCGATATTACGAGCCGCAGCAATCACATACTGCAGATCCGCAGAGCCATCTTCATCCGGGGGGGTACCTACGGCAATAAACTGAATTTCACCATGTTCAACAGCCGCCGCAACGTCGGTTGAAAATTGAATGCGCCCTGCAGAGCGATTGCGAGCAATCATTTCTTGCAATCCGGGTTCGTAAATTGGGACTCCGCCAGAATTTAAGATATCGATCTTTTTTTGGTCGAGGTCTAAACAAAAAACCGTATTACCAAGTTCGGCTAAACACGCCCCGGTAACCAATCCTACATAGCCACTGCCAACGATAGTAACTTTCAATCCTTACCCCTAAATATCGAATATTAACTGGATGATTTGCATGATTTATTACATCGACGGACCACTTGGAACTGCGCCTTCAGTCCGTCGCGGTGAGTATGCCTCCCAATGATTACAGCCAGGGCATTGCCAATAAAAACGCCTTGCTCGAAATCCGCAATTTCCACAGGTATAACGTGCTAAGGCGGTTGTCCGCTGTTTTAACAATCCAAGAGTGGATTTAAGATCAGCCACCCGCGTTTCTGGACCAGTCACCTCTGCTAAGGCTAAACGGGTTTCCGCTAACTTTGATAATGCACTGAGCGTCGGTGAATGTTGCATCACATCGACCAACATCACCTCGGCCGCCTGAGCCCCCCGAATTTGCATCATATGCTTATGCACAATATCCAAGAGCTCACCAATTGCTTGTGTTTTTAGGAGGCCAAGTAATTGATCCAAGCCGAGATTCACCTGATTTACAGCATGGTGTGCCGCCATCCAACGATCAGCCACTAAGTGCATATAGGCCGGATTTTCTCTCGCCACGATTGCCCAGACATCGATCGCTTGTTGGGGGCGCTCATTCGCTAAATAGAAATCCCCTTGCAATATTAGAGCGCGCGCATGATTTGGAATTGCCGATAGCGCGTGATGGATTGCTCCCTCTGCCTCAGGAAAATCAGTCCGTCGCAAAGCCTCCTGAGCAATCTCACAGTAGAACTGCGCGATTTCTAATTGATGGCTTTTGTCTTGCAAACCCTGCAGTTCGTTAGCAGCAATGATTGCTTTTTTCCAATCCTTCTCAACCTGGTACATCTCTAAAAGACTCTCTTTGGCCGGTATGGCATATTTACCCGCACCGACTTGATTGAGAGACGCTTCAGCGCGATCCAATAAGCCTGCTCGCAAAAAATCACGGCCAAGCTCATAAGCAGCATGATCTCGATCACGCGGCTTTAAATCTTCACGGTTGGCCAGATGTTGATGAACGCGAATTGCTCGCTCGGTCTCACCACGACGACGAAATAGATTGCCCAGGGAAAAATGCAAATCAACCGTTTCTGGATCCAATTGAGCGACCTTGACTAGGGTTTCGATCGCCTGATCCGGTTGTTCATTGAGTAATAGATTTAAACCCTTGAACGTAGAGCGCTGCTGTTTTAGTCGCTCACGCTCATCCTGGCGTGCCTCTAAGCGCAAATCCCAGCGCGAAGCCAGCCAACCCAAACCAAAGAATATGGGGATCAGGAGTAACCAACCGGTTTCAATTTGAATCATTTCAGTGGCGAATGAATAGACGTACTATTTTTAGATCCTTGGGAGATCTACCACCACAGGATTAGGCACCCGAACTTCCTGAATCAAGAATAATTTTTTGATCGAGCGGCTTGTAATCAACGCGTTCACGAAGTTCCTTACCTGGTTTGAAGTGAGGAACGCGCTTTTCTGGAATGAGAACCTTTTCTCCTGACTTGGGATTGCGTCCGGTACGAGCAGGTCGATGATGCAATACAAAACTGCCCACACCCCGCAGCTCAATACGCTTTCCCTCAGCTAAAGCTTGGGTCATCGTATCAAGCAAGGTTTTTACTGCTAGCTCCACATCCCGAGGCAAGAGTTGCGGAAACTGCTCCGCAAGGCTCTCTACAAGCTCAGAACGGGTTATCGCTTGGTGCTCTTGATCTGACATATCTAATTAGCCCGCCACCGCATGGATGGCGGAATCACCTTAGTTTTGATTATCCATCTTCGCTTTCAACAGGGCGCCAAGATTAGTCGTGCCAGAGCCAGCATCGCCCTGTAACTTATTCATAGCATCTTGTTGATCAGCGCTATCTTTTGCCTTGATCGATAAATTAATCGAACGTGATTTGCGATCAATATTAATGATCATGGCGGTGACAGAATCGCCCTCTTTCAGAGCATTGCGTGCATCTTCAACACGATCAGTCGAAATCTCGGAGGCGCGCAGATAACCCTCCACCTCATCAGCAAGAGCAATCACAGCGCCCTTCGCATCAACACTCTTCACGGTACCAGTGACCATACTGCCTTTGTCACTCGTCGAGGTAAAGTTATTGAAGGGATCGCCTGACATTTGCTTGATACCAAGTGAGATGCGCTCTTTCTCAACATCAATTGCTAATACAACGGCCTCTAGCTCATCGCCTTTCTTAAATGCCTTGACTGCTTCTTCGCCTGGTTCATTCCAAGACAAATCAGATAGGTGAACTAAACCATCGATTCCACCAGGCAAGCCAATAAAGACGCCAAAATCGGTAATCGACTTAATAGCCCCTTTAATCTTGTCACCCTTTTGATGGCTACGTGAGAACTCTTCCCATGGATTTGCTTTGCATTGCTTGATACCTAAGCTAATACGACGCTTATCTTCATCAATATCCAAGACCATGACTTCCACTTCAGTTCCTAAGGAAACTGCTTTGCTTGGAGCCACGTTCTTATTGGTCCAATCCATTTCCGATACGTGAACCAAACCTTCAATGCCGCTCTCGATTTCAACGAATGCGCCGTAATCGGTCAGATTAGTAACCTTACCAAAAAGACGTGTGTTTGGAGGGTAACGACGCGCAATACCAACCCAAGGATCGTCGCCTAACTGCTTAATACCCAAAGAAACACGGTTTTTCTCTTGATCAAACTTCAGAATCTTCGCAGTTACCTCTTGACCAACGGTCAGCATCTCGCTGGGGTGGCGTACACGACGCCATGCCAAGTCGGTAATGTGAAGAAGACCATCGATACCACCGAGATCAACGAATGCGCCGTAATCGGTAATATTTTTAATGGTGCCCTGAACAACACTACCCTCTTGGAGGTTAGACATCATCTTCGCACGCTCTTCACCTTGGCTGGCCTCAACCACCGCACGGCGCGAGAGAACGACGTTATTGCGCTTACGGTCCAATTTAATGACCTTAAACTCCATCGTCTTACCTTCGTAAGGACTGGTATCTTTGATTGGACGGGTATCAACGAGCGATCCAGGCAAAAAGGCACGAATACCGTTCACCATCACGGTCAATCCACCTTTTACCTTGCCGGTAACAGTACCAGTAACGATCTCAGCCCCCTCGAGGGCTTTTTCAAGGTTCATCCAAGATGCAAGGCGTTTTGCCTTATCGCGTGACAAAATCGTATCGCCATAGCCATTTTCTAAGGCATCAATTGCGACGGATACGAAATCACCAGGGTTAACTTCGAGCTCGCCCTGGTCATTTTGGAATTCTTCAACGGGTATAAATGCTTCGGACTTAAGGCCGGCATTAACAACCACAAAATTATGATCAATACGAACGACTTCAGCCGAAATAACCTGGCCGGTTTTCATATTAGAACGAGTTAGGGATTCTTCAAATAGTGCTGCAAAAGATTCAGACATGAGGTTCACTTTGTGCCGTCAACTACTGACGGGTTAGGTTAATCAAACTCAAGTTAGCGGATTTTTTACCGTAGGAGCTAACTTAAGCACCAAACTTCAACTTCTAATTTCTATTTACGACTTGCAACTTGGTACCAAGAAAGTACCTGCTCAACTGCTTGATCAACGGATAACTTCGAGGTATCGAGCAAATAAGCCCCTTCTGCTTGCTTCAAAGGCGCGGTTGCTCGTTGAATGTCGCGGGCATCACGTTCCTGCAAATCTTGCAAAAGGACATTCATTCTAGCAGAAATTCCCTTAGCGATCAATTGCTTATATCGACGCTCCGCCCGAGCCTCGACACTAGCAGTTAAAAATACCTTTAAAAGGGCATTGGTAAAGATCCGGCTCGCCATATCTCGGCCATCGGCCACCAAGCCTGGACTCCTTCGAAACCCCCTCTGGAGGGCTAATAGAGCATCTCGTACCTCTGGATAAACTGCAATTTGAGATGCCAAAACCCCAATCGACTCATCTCGAATGGCCTCTGTGACATCCAGATTTCCGAGGAAAACTAGTCCATTTTTAAATTCAATCTGCATGGTGAGGGCAAGCTCACCCAAAGCGCCGTAATCGGATGGCGAAATACCATTTTGCTGGCTGGCAAGAGCCACTAGACGATACAGGGCACCGCTGTCCAGGTAATGAAATCCAAGGTGATTTGCAACGTGCATAGCCACTGTCCCTTTACCAGAGGCAGTAGGTCCGTCGATTGCAATAACTGGGGGCTGGTTCAACCCAAGTACTCCTTCACGAGAAATTAATTAGCGATTCGTGCTAACTCTGAAAAGTAATGCGGAAAGGTTTTAGCAACGCAAAGCGGATCATTAATCACGATTGGCTTCGGACCAAAAGCTGCTAACGAGAAACACATCGCCATGCGGTGATCGTCATAGGTATCGATTCCCATTGGTGGAGTCTGCCATTGCCCATTACTTAATGGATGAATCTCAATGAAATCATCACCCTCATGAACCACAGCCCCTAATTTGCGCAGTTCGGTTGCCATGGCTGCAATCCGATCGGTTTCTTTCACCCTCCAACTCGCAATTTTCTCTAATCGTGTTTTTCCTTGAGCAAATAATGCCATCACAGCTAAGGTCATCGCTGCATCTGGAATCGTTGTACAGTCAATTGTGATCCCTCGCAACATTCCATCAAGATGATTTACACCGCAAGTCTCTAAAAAATCATCGCCACGCAACACGCGTGCTCCCATTTGCTCAATGGCATCTGCAAAAGCAATATCACCTTGAATACTATTTTTACCAACCCCAAGAACGCGCACCGGACCACGGCCAAGTACACCGGCTGCCAAAAAATAGGATGCGGAGGATGCATCACCCTCAACCCAGAGGGTTTGTGGGCTCTTGTAAACGGCTCCCGTTTGGGTGGGGGCAATCACAAACTGATGCGGCGTAGGATTCTTAACCTTCACCCCAAACTGAGCCATTAATTGAATCGTAATGTTGATGTATGGCCTAGAAATGAGCTCGCCAATTACTTCAATCTGAATCGGTTTGCGCGTCACCAGCGGAAGCGCCATCAACAAAGCAGTTAAAAATTGGCTGGAGACATCGCCCCGCACTCGAATTACTTCAGGTGGTGCAACCCTAGCTGCATGGATTTGGATTGGTGGATAACCAACCGCTTGCTCGTAAGTAATCTGTGCACCAATTTGCTGAAGTCCATCAACTAAATCGCCAATCGGTCGCTCATGCATCCGCGGCACCCCAGAGAGCCGGTATTTGCCCTCTTGCATGACCAATGCTGCCGTGAGAGGCCGAATCGCGGTTCCAGCATTACCCATAAATAAATCAGCGTGCTTCACTGGAAAAATGCCAGCACAACCCGTCACTTCACAATCACGACCATGATCCTCAACCTTCACACCCAATTGGCGCAAGGCATTACGCATCACCTGGGTGTCATCCGCATCAAGTAATTGCTTAAGAGTGGTCGTACCGCTTGCTAATGCTGCGAGTAACAATGCCCGATTCGAAATACTTTTTGATCCAGGCAAGGTCATCTGACCCTTAGCGCCTTGAAAAGGTCCAATCTGCAATGACTCGCTCGCCATTACGACTCTTCCCACCGCTTGCGCGCTTCACTGGCTTTAAGAAAAACCTTCTCAAGCGCTTGCGAATCCTCTTTAGCAATCAGCTCACGTAGAGCCTTTGCAATCACAAGATATTGGTCCAGTTCCTGCAAAATCGCTGATTTATTAGCAAGGCAAATATCACGCCACATCTCTGGGCTGGAAGCGGCTATTCGCGTGAAATCCCTAAATCCTGCGCCTGCGTGACCAAGTTTTTGCTCCGCATCCTCAGAATTGAGAACGCTCGTCATTAATGCATATGACAACAAATGGGGCAAATGCGAAACCGCTGCGTAGATTGCATCGTGCTGAATTGCCGATATCCGTTTGATACGCGAACCCAGTGCCTGCCAAAAACTCTCGACCAAAGCCACATCCGCAGCAGAGTTCTCTTGCAACTGACAAATAATGGTTTGCTTTCCCTGAAATAAATTAGCTTTTGCGGCAACAACGCCATGCTGTGCCCCACCCGCAATCGGATGGGCTGGAACAAATTGACAAACCTTCTTACCCAAAATCTCCTTGGCCGCCACAATCAGGTCGCTTTTAGTGCTGCCTGCATCCGTAATTAAAGTGTGCGGATTTAAATGCGGCTCAATCGTTTGAAAGCATGCGCGCATTTGCGCAACGGGAACGCACAAAACGATCCACTGGGCTTGTTTACATGCGCCCTCAAGATTATCGATGCGATCAATCGCACCTAATTTTTTAGCCTCTTCTAGATTGCTTGCGCTTCGACCCACCCCGATCACTTCAGTGACAACCCCGGCATCCTTTAGTGCCAAGCCAATCGATCCGCCAATCAAACCAACGCCAACGATGGCGACCGTTCCAAACTGATTGCGACTCATGCCGTACCTTGTGGCTGATTCAAAATAGCGTTGAGGGCTTGAATGCAAATAGCATTTTCTTCTGGCAAACCGATCGAGATTCTGAGCCATTGGGGTAGCCCATAGTTACCAACGGGTCGCACGATCACACCCCGCTTTAATAACTCGCGGTTAACGCGTGCACCCGCTTCATTGTCATTGCCCACCTTCACTAAGACAAAATTTCCTGATGAGGGTAAGTAGGTTAAACCCATCTGTTCAAAAGCATTTGTCAACTGTTCATAACCGGCTCGATTTAATTCATAGCCCCGCTGTAAAAATGCGTCGTCGCCTAGGGCTGCAATTGCGGCAGCTTGTGCCAAGCTATTGACATTAAACGGCTGTCGAATTCGATTTAGCAGATCCGTTAAATGGGGCTGTGCAATACCGTAGCCAATCCGCAGTCCTGCCAATCCGTAAGCTTTCGAAAAGCTACGTGAGACCACTAAGTTGGGGTATTTTTTTACCCAAGCGATTGCGTCGTAGCGCTGCTCTGGGGCAAGGTACTCGTTATATGCCTCGTCTAGTACCACCACGACATGAGGTGGTACTTGAGTGAGAAATGACTCAATGACTTTGGGTTCAAGATAACTACCGGTAGGATTATTTGGGTTCGCTACGAATACCAACTTGGCAGTTTCCCCGAGTGATCGCAGGGTCTGTAGCATAGCCGGCAGATCGTGTCCGTACCTTGCATCGGCGGCAACTTCCACTGCTTTGGCACCAATCGCTTGAGTTGCCAAAGGGTAAACCGCAAACGCGTGTTTAGAAAATACGACAGCATCGCCAGCGTGCGCTACTGCTCTAGCAGTGAGCTCTAAAATATCATTGCTGCCATTTCCCAAGGTAATCCAGTCTTCTGGAACCCCAAGACGTTTTGATAAAACCTGCTTGAGTTCAAAGCCATTGGAATCAGGATAACGGCCCAGATCATTGGCGGCACGCAACATTGCTTCTTTGGCCGATGTTGGCATTCCCAAGGGATTTTCATTAGAAGCCAACTTCACAATCGCGCTTTCGTCTAAACCAAACTCGCGCGCTACCTCGCTAATGGGTCTACCACCAACATAGGGTGCAATCGCGTGCACATGGTCTAAGCCAATTTTTTTGGTCATGAATCAGACTCTTAATTTTTAGCGCGGGGATAGGAACCGAGGTTTTTATAAAAAGCAGCAATCGTTTTTAACTCAGCAATCGCAGTGGCTACCTTGGCATCACTGGTATGCCCTTCAATATCAATATAGAAATGGTATTCCCAAGATCCCTTGCGGGCTGGTCGCGATTCAAACCGTGTCATGGAGACGCCATGCTTAGCCAATGGTCCCAATAAGTGGTGAACAGCCCCAGGTTGATTGGCAACCGACAGTACCAAAGAGGTCTGATCTTGTCCGCATGGCTGGCAGGCATATTGGCCGATCACGACAAATCGTGTGCGGTTATTGGGATCATCCTGAATCTGCGCTGCAACGATTTGCAAACCATACGCCAATTGGGCTGGCTCACCTGCAATCGCAGCAATACTTGAATCCTTGCTCGCCATCCGCGCAGCCTCTGCATTACTACTGACGGCTTGACGCTGTAATTGCGGGGCATGCACACTTAACCACTGTTGGCATTGGGCCAAAGCCTGGGCATGGGCGCAAACCGTTTTTACGCCATCTAAATTTCCATGCTTTGTTAACAAATGATGCCGGATGGGCAACACAACTTCACCACTAATTTGCAGTGGGCTCTCTAGCAGCAAATCTAAGGTTCGAGAAACAGCGCCTTCGCTGGAATTCTCAACCGGCACAACGCCAAACGTGGCGGCTCCTTTTTCAACGGCTTTGAAGACCTCATCCAAACTCACGCATGGCAAACCAGAAATCGACTGGCCAAAGAATTGATGCGCCGCTTGCTCCGAGAAGGTACCTGTTGGCCCTAAATATGCGATAGTTTGCTTAGATTCCAAGGCGCGGCATGCGGACATGATTTCGCGCCAGATCGAAGCAAGGCCCTCAGCCAGTAACGGACCGGGATTTTTTTGCAAAACATTCTGGATCACCTGATTTTCTCGTTCAGGACGAAAAATAGGCGCAGATGACTCATTCTTAATATGGCCGACTTCTTGAGCAGCCTTTGCTCGCTTGGATAAAAGCTCTAATAGCTCTTGATCAATCGCATCAATTTGAGCGCGAAGCGGAGTCAATCGTTGATCATCATTTGACATTAGGCACGCCTTTCAAACTCTCGCATAAACTCCACCAAGGTCTTAACGCCCGCAACTGGCATCGCATTGTAAATACTAGCGCGCATCCCTCCAGCGGCCTTATGACCTCGTAAGGCCGCCAGACCAGCGGCGCTCGATTGTTCCAAAAACTCTGCATTTAAACCTTCGTCTTTCAGAAAGAAAGTAACATTGGTTCTCGAACGGCACTTTGGATCCACACGACTTTCATAAAGCGAACTTTGGTCAATAAATTCATATAGCATCGACGACTTTTGCTGACTACGACGCTCCATTTCCGCTACTCCACCTTGCCGCTTAATCCATTCAAATACTAAGCCGGAAACATAAATTGGGAAAGTGGGTGGAGTATTAAACATCGATTGATTTGCTGCTTCCTTTGCCCAATCCCAGATTGAAGGGGTAATGGGCATCGCATGACCCATGAGGTCTTTGCGCACAATCACAATGGTCACGCCAGCAGGACCAATATTCTTCTGAGCGCCTGCGAAAAGTACGCCACACTCGCTCACATTCATTGCTTTTGAAAGAATATTGCTCGAGATATCAGCAACCAAAGGGGTTTTACCAAGCTTTGGAAACTTAGCAAATTCAACGCCACCGATCGTCTCATTCGCACAAATGTGTACATAGGCTGCATCTTGGGATAAGGTCCATGTGCTTTGATCGGGAATCGATCGAAATCCCTGTGCTTGCGAACTAGCAGCGATATGAGCTTCCCCATATTTTTGCGCTTCCTTCACTGATTTCTCAGACCAAATTCCAGTCACTACAAAGTCTGCTTTGGGTTTACTTGCTAGCGGCATCAAGTTCATTGGAATTGCCGCATTCTGACCGATACCACCACCTTGTAGTAACAAGATTTCATAATCGCTTGGAATAGCCATGAGCTCACGAAGATCGGCTAGAGTTTTTTCATAGACCGCCATAAACTCTTTGCTGCGGTGACTAATTTCCATCACACTTGTACCGAGACCCTGCCAGTTCAAGAGTTCGTCGCGAGCTTGCTCCAAAACCTCATCGGGTAGGGTTGCCGGGCCCGCTGCGAAGTTATAAATGCGGCGGTCAAAACTCATCATGCAGTCCGGTTAGTCGAGGCTCAGCTTAGGCATCAGGCGATACATCTGACTCGCTATTGCTTTGCTCATCGCCCATGTCATCGCCTTCTTCATCCGAATCACTCTCCGCAATGCGTTGCAATCCAGATAAATGGGTTCCTTCATCGACGTTAATTAGAGTGACGCCCTGTGTGGCACGCCCCATCTCCCGAATCTCGGATACCCGCGTACGAACGAGCACTCCACCCGTGGTAATTAACATGATTTGATCTTCTGGTGAAACTAGGGCTGCGGCAACGACCTTACCATTTCTCTCGCTGGTCTGAATTGCAATCATGCCCTTCGTACCGCGCCCATGACGAGTGTACTCAGCAATCGGGGTGCGCTTACCGTAACCATTCTCGGTTGCGGTTAGAACACTATTTGGCGCTGCTGCATCTTCAACTGCCGCCACAGCCCCCTCGGCAACTTCCGCAGGAGCAACTAGCATGGCAATCACCTCTTGCCCATCCGAGAGATTCATGCCACGAACACCGCGGGCGGTGCGACCCATCGGTCGCACATCATTCTCATCAAAACGAACAGCTTTACCTGCATCCGAGAACAACATCACATCATGCTTACCGTCTGTAATAGCCGCTCCAACTAAAAAGTCGCCCTCATCTAAATCAACCGCAATGATTCCGGCTTTGCGAGGATTCGAAAAGTCTGATAAGCGAGTTTTCTTAACGGTGCCCCGGCGAGTTGCCATAAACACATAGTGATCATCTTCATAACCCTGAATCGGCAAAATCACAGTGATCTTTTCGCCCTCGACTAAGGGGAACATATTGACAATTGGTTTGCCGCGCGATGTTCGGCTTCCCTGTGGAACTTCCCAAACCTTTAACCAATACATCCGACCCCGGTCGGAGAAACACAAAATCGTATCGTGCGTATTGGCGACAAAAAGAGTGTCAATCCAGTCTTCATCTTTTGTTGCTGCCGCTTGCTTGCCCCGGCCCCCACGCTTTTGTGCCCGGTATTCGCTCAAGGGTTGGCTCTTCATGTACCCAGCGTGAGAAAGTGTTACCACCATATCGGTTGGGGTAATTAAATCTTCAGTAAAGAGCTCTGTGGCATTCATTTCGATGAATGAGCGACGACCTGAATCGCTGCCATCAGCACCAAACTCCGCCTTTACTTCGAGCAACTCGGTCTCAATCACTTTGGTAACGCGCTCAGGCCTTGCAAGCAGATCCAATAGATCAGCAATTTGATCCATCACTTCTTTGTACTCGTTCACGATCTTGTCTTGCTCAAGACCAGTCAAACGCTGGAGGCGCATTTGCAGAATTTCTTGGGCTTGATCATCGGATAAGCGGTAGAGTCCGCTGTCTTGCATGCCATATTCTGGCAAAAGACCTTCGGGTCGGAAGGCGTTACGACCACCTGGAGCCTCGCCTTCAGCGCGGGCTAGCATCTCGCGAACTAACGATGAGTCCCAAGCTTGAGCCATTAACTCCTGTTTGGCAACCACTGGATTAGCTGCTGCCTTAATGATGGCAATAAATCGATCGATATTGGCCAGGGCAACAGCAAGACCTTCAAGAACATGGCCTCGTTCACGCGCTTTACGTAACTCAAAAATGGTACGTCGTGTAATCACCTCGCGGCGATGTGCCAAGAAATACTCAAGCATTTGCTTAAGGTTTAGTAGACGAGGCTGATTGTCTACCAGAGCCACCATATTCATACCGAAGTTGTCTTGAAGCTGGGTGCTCTTATATAGATTATTGAGAACGACTTCGGGTACTTCACCGCGCTTCAGTTCGATTACAACGCGCATTCCCGATTTGTCAGACTCATCGCGCAAATCCGAGATGCCCTCAATTTTTTTCTCATTGACCAACTCGGCAATGCGCTCAAGCAGGTTTTTCTTATTCACTTGATAGGGCAACTCATCCACAATGATGGCTTGGCGCTGCCCCTTATCCATATCCTCAAAATGGGTCTTAGCACGCATCACGACTCGACCACGTCCAGTCCGATACCCCTCACGAACTCCCTGAACGCCGTAAATGATTCCAGCGGTTGGAAAATCGGGTGCCGGAATAATCTCAATCAATTCATCAATGGTGCAGTCCGGCTGATGCAGGACATGAAGGCAGGCCTTGATGACCTCGTCCAAGTTGTGAGGTGGAATATTGGTGGCCATTCCTACCGCAATGCCGGAGGAGCCATTAATTAACAAGTTGGGAACCTTTGCAGGAAGGATCAGCGGTTCTTTTTCACTGCCGTCATAGTTCGGCCCAAAGTCAACGGTCTCCTTATCCAAATCCGCTAATAGCTCATGGGCGATCTTACGAAGCCGAATCTCGGTGTACCGCATTGCCGCTGCATTATCACCATCGACCGATCCGAAGTTACCCTGACCGTCGACCAACATGTAGCGCAATGAGAAATCCTGGGCCATGCGGACGATCGTGTCATAAACCGCCGTATCGCCATGAGGGTGGTACTTACCGATCACGTCACCCACAATACGTGCAGATTTCTTAAAAGCCCGGTTCCAATCGTTGTTTAATTCATACATGGCGTATAAAACCCGGCGGTGTACGGGTTTTAACCCATCCCGCACGTCCGGCAAGGCTCTGCCGACAATTACGCTCATGGCGTAGTCCAAATAGGACCGCCGCATTTCGTCTTCTAGGGATATCGGGAGTGTTTCTTTAGCGGCTTGTTCCATCTCGAAATAATATCATTTCGTAGACACATAACCTGTGCTAATATTCTGATAGTTAGTACCTATTTATGTTGTAGCGCTTTAGGCTTTTTTGGGCTTTTAGGCGATTCGGTTGCATTAATTTATTAAATGTTTTTTGAGGATAAAAAATGAACAAAACCCTAAAACTGATACTCGCTGCAGTGATTACGATTTCTGCCGGTTCAGCGATGGCCCAGCCAAAGAATGTTGATAACTGGGTTAACTCCACTGGTACACCATGGAGAAACGGCGATGGCACCCTGTGCTGGCGCGATGCGACTTGGACCCCAGCAACTGCTGCTCCAAATTGCGATGGCTGGCTCGCTCCTAAGCCTGCTGCTGCTCCTGCTGCTGCAAGCAAAGTGACCCAGAAGAAAATTACTCTGCAAGCAGATACCTTGTTTGATTTTGACAAGTCCACTCTAAAGTCGGCTGGTGTTGCGACTTTGAACAAGCTTGCTCAAGACATCAAGAAGATGAAGCTTGAAGTAGTCATTATTGTTGGTTATACCGATAGCGTCGGTACCGATGCCTACAACATTGCCCTCGGCCAGCGCCGTGCCAATGCAGTTAAAGCATTCTTGACCAATGATGGCGGTGTAGAAGCAACTCGTGTTTATACCGAAAGTAAAGGTAAAGCCGATCCAGTTGCCAGCAATGCAACTGCCGAAGGCCGTGCCAAGAACCGTCGTGCTGTGATCGAAGTAGTTGGCACCCAAGCTGTTAAGTAATTTAGTCCTCTGGACTGCAAAAGCCCGGTTCGCCGGGCTTTTTTATTGCTTTTTTTGTATAGTCTTACTTATTCTTTTAAATGGGCTTTCCAATGAGCAATGTCGACCACAGTGAGATTGATAAATTTAGTGCCCTAGCGCATCGCTGGTGGGATCCGACTAGCGAATTCAAACCCCTGCATGCCATCAATCCCCTGCGGCTCGGCTGGATTCAATCGATTACCAATTTACAAGGCAAACGAATACTTGATGTGGGATGCGGCGGTGGGATACTTGCTGAGTCGCTCTCTAAAGCAGGAGCGACCGTAACTGGCATTGATTTATCAAGCAAGGCCCTTAAAGTTGCTGAGTTACACCAGCTTGAAAGTGGCACCTCTGTTCGTTATCTAACGATTTCGGCCGAAGACTTGGCAAAGGAAGAATCCCAATCGTATGATGTAGTTACTTGCATGGAGATGTTGGAGCATGTTCCCGATCCATCTTCAGTAGTTCAAGCATGTGCAAAGCTATGCAAACCCGGTGGGCATATTTTCTTTTCCACCCTTAATCGCAATCCAAAGTCCTACCTTTTTGCCATTATTGGCGCGGAGTATATTTTGCAACTGCTTCCAAAAGGTACCCACCAATATGAAAAATTTATTAAGCCGTCCGAGTTGGCTCAATTTACTCGGGCAACTGGTTTGGAAGTCATCGAGCTCAAGGGGATGACCTACAACCCCATCACACAAATTTATCGCTTAGGCAGCGATACGGATGTGAACTATATGATGGCAACCCATAAGCCACAATGATGGGCACGCCCGTATTTGAGGGGGTTTTTTTTGATCTTGATGGCACGCTCGCCGATACCGCGCCAGATTTGGTTGCTGCAGCCAATCGTTTGCTGATCGCTAATCAACGCGCCCCCATGGCGTATGAGATCCTTCGACCGATGGCATCGGCCGGAGCTCGAGGATTGATTCAGAAAAGTTTTGGGATTTATCCCGATCACCCCGAGTTCCTTGCCTTGCGTGATCGCTTCTTAAACTTCTATGAAGAGGCTCTTTTAGTTCACAGCAAACTGTATGACGGTATGGAAGCGCTTTTACAAAAGCTTGAAGAATGCAAGATCCCTTGGGGAATTGTGACTAACAAACAGAAACGATTTACGCAGCCACTTACCGAGCAAATGGGTCTATTAAAAAGAGCGCATTGCGTAGTCTCAGGCGATACCACCCCCCACTCTAAACCTCACCCAGAACCCATTTTGCATGCCGCACATCTTGCAAAAGTTGATCCGAGTCGAGCCATTTATATTGGGGACGATATTCGGGATATTGTGTCTGGTAAAGCTGCTGGAATGCAAACAGTAGCTGCGCTCTATGGCTATTGCGGATGTGAGGAACCACCGCACACTTGGGGCGCAGACTACATGATTCATCACCCACACGACCTCAATCAAATTTTGTTTACAAATTAACAGTGCAATTTATTCACTAAAGACTTAAAATATGTGTCCTAATGTTGAAATAATTCCGGGGTCGACATGGTTTCGACGTGGATTACAAAGCATCAAGGGCATACCGAGGACCCGTTATCTCGTAAATCAATGGGAATGCAATAACTGCTAACGACGAACGTTACGCACTAGCCGCTTAAATGCGGCTGCCCCTGAACTGATTCTCTCTTGGGTCAGGTAGCGCAAGCTACATCAGGGTCATTTACAAGAGATAAGATCAACTCGTGTCACGAGGGTTGATACGAAAATTTAGTGAATCGCTAATGCAAAGCGTGTCGATTCGCGTTGCCTTGGTTAAATTAAATAATTAGACTAAGTATGTAGAACTTGTTGTAGCGTGTTTGCGGACGCGGGTTCGATTCCCGCCGACTCCACCAATTTAGTATTGGGGCTATACAGAAATAGTTGCCAACTACCGTGTTTGTAAAACACTCTCCATTTGCATGGAGAGCTTTTCGTAGTGGCTCAAAGCTAATTTTGTTGGAATGATATGTTTTTTACGAGCATCGGCTTTATCAATTGATAATTTGATATAGCCCATTACTTGTAAATTTTTAATACGTCCGTGAAGGGTTGCTTGAGATCCAAGCTCATGGGCAGTTAATAAATCACCAACCAAAATTGTTTGTTCACGATCCCAAGCCAACATCACCCGATTTAATAACTGCTCCTCTGTAAAATCTAATTTCTTACCTGGATTAATGCGATCAAGAGCATCCAAGCAATTCAGAAAACGTAAATAAGACAAAGAGCGTTGTGGCATGAACTTTATTAGTTAAAAAAGAATAATATGCACACTATACTAAAAAATAATTTATTAACAATAATCATCGTCAACTTTTCATGGGTACGGCAAATTCTTCAACAGAATCAGTGATTTCTGCAAAAACGATTATTGCTTGTGCCCTCACTTATACCCTCTTGTTTTATCTAAATGATTGGCTGACCGCGTTCTTAGAAGTCGCCCCCGGCGTGAATTGGATTTATCTGCCAGCTGGACTCCGACTATTTTTAGTACTAATTTTTGGGTTGTCCGGAGCAATTGGCATTTCTATTGCC
This sequence comes from Polynucleobacter sp. MWH-UH24A, assembly GCF_018687475.1. Classification (NCBI taxonomy): domain Bacteria; kingdom Pseudomonadati; phylum Pseudomonadota; class Betaproteobacteria; order Burkholderiales; family Burkholderiaceae; genus Polynucleobacter; species Polynucleobacter sp. MWH-UH24A. Next base: position 440,401 of record NZ_CP061292.1, on the reverse strand, counting down.
TCTACATTGATCACCTTTGAACGCGATCTGGACGATGACATCATTAGTATGATTGGGATTGGACTGATCTCAGGGTTTGGCCCTTACATTGCTCGTCTAGTGGTTGTTCGCAATCTCAAAATTAATGCTGATTTGAGTAACCTTAACATCCAGATGATCGCCATTAGCGTGCTGGTCTTTGCTCTTTTGAGTACCGCTCTACATCAGCTATGGTTTGTGCTAATCGGTATACCGAGTGGCAGCCTCTCCAATGCGATTGCAATGCTGGTTGGCGATGTTTTAGGAGCTCTGTTGTTTATCTCCCTTTGTAAATTTGGAATTGATCTTTATAAGAAATTGACTAAGCGCGAATCGCTTCTTTAAATAATCGCTCCATCTCCATTCGAATTTTGTAAGCATCGGTTTTTTTATCGATGAGCACATCATCCCAACAAAGACTTTGTCCTTTTTTTACCGGTCTGATGACTTTAATCTGGTGTGCCAAGCCCAGAGGTAATCCACCCATTGCACTCGATTTATTCGCGGGTAATAACTTCCCCCATACGGTATAGCCACCCTCACCATCGAGGACATCGCCTGGATTGAGATCACGTTTTGCGGTGGCAATGACATCGGCATTCCAACAATAGGGCACTCCGGTAGCCTCCTTACGAAGGGCCACACTTGCAACAGACAGACCAACCTCAAGCCCGATTAAATGCCAACGCTTATAAAGCGTGAAATACCGTCCGCTCGGATCGGTATGAGCTTTGTATTCCTCAAAGCAATTCTTAATGTAATCGGTTTCAGCCTCAACCGTGACCCAAACCCCCATCCGAATGTCGTAAGGCACCCTTCTGCCATCTTTTTCTAATGAAGAAATTACTTCGACCATTCCCTTTTGTTCCAAATGCCCACCCTCAGAAATAGGCCGTGTGACGACAGGGATATCTTCGATACTGGCTGGAGGATACAAGAGACCATTACTCGGTACGGCTAATCCGGTGGCATTAGCGACCGCAGTTGATTCAATAGCAGGCTTTGAGCCATCCAAAAAACTATTAAACATTTTGGGATTAAGACCGCCCCGTTTTGCCTGCTCAGGAGTTAAACCGTAGTAATTCCAAACTGTTTCTGGGGTTGAGTCGGCATAATGCGGCAACCATTGGTGTCCTCTTCCGGCTGCCACGACTGGGAACCCACAGGTGCGGGCCCAATCTACCAAATCGCAAATCAGTGCGGGCTGATCTCCAAAGGCAAGGGAGTAAATGACGTTCGCATCTCTTGCTTTTTTGGCCAACAAGGGTCCACAAAAAGCATCTGCCTCCACAGTGACGTTCACAACATGCTTACCCTCTGAAAATGCGCGCAAACAATGCTCGACCGCTGCAATCGGATTGCCTGTGCATTCGACAACAACGTCAACTGCTGGATGCTGCACAATCGCTTGCCAATCATCCGTCACATAGCATGTACGATCACGAAGCGCCAAATCAATCGATGAAGCCTCCAATTGAGCGGCATCCCAACCAACGGTGCATAAATTCTGTTTAGCAACAGCGGGCATCAAATCTGCTACTGCTACTAACTGCACTCCAGGGGTCTTTGGGATCTGAGCTAAATACATCGAACCAAATTTACCAGCGCCAATTAATCCAATCCGAATTGGTTTTTGCTCAGCGGCACGCTGAAGTAGTTGTTGATAAAGACTCATGACTTGCTCTTAGGGCGTAGTTAATCGATTTTGTTGATAGTCTGTGATCGCTTGCATGATCTCTTCTTGGGTATTCATAACAAAAGGGCCATGTTGCACAATTGGCTCATAAAGCGGTTTTGCTGCAAGCCAAATGGCTTTAGCCCCATTCGCACCAGATTGCATAGTCACTTGATCGCCCTCACCCAAAATGAGAGCTGCCTGACGTGGGGCTTGCTGCGCTTGATCGCCAATTGATAAATCACCTTCATAAACATAGATAAAGCTATGATGCGAGCTTGGTACCGGATGGCTAAAGACCTCATCACTGGATAAATGAATATCAAAGAACAGGGGTTCAGTACTTAAGCCGTGAATTGGGCCTTGAATGACCGTACCATTCGATGACTGGCACCTCCCAGCAATCACCTTTATTAATCCACCATGCGGTAAATGAAATCTCGGAATGGATGCATCTTGAATATCTTGATACCCCGCAGGCTTCATTTTTTCGCGCGCGGGTAAATTAATCCACAACTGAAACCCACGCATTACACCACTTTCCTGCTGTGGCATCTCGGAATGAATGATTCCGCGACCAGCGGTCATCCACTGGACACCCCCACTTTTTAAGTGACCACGATTGCCCAAATGATCTTCATGCAACATGTGACCCTCGAGCATATAGGTCACGGTTTCAAAACCACGGTGCGGATGAGCCGGAAATCCCGCAACATAATCATTCGGATCATTAGATGAAAACTCATCGAGCATCAAAAAAGGGGCTAAACGTTGCCGATGATGACCACCCAAACTGCGACGCAAGCGCACTCCCGCCCCGTCAGAGGTTGCAATACCCGGTATCACTTGGATAATCTGCCGATTCATAACTTACGCCTTTGGAGCTTGATCTTCAGGATGAATATCTAAGGCAATGAGGAATCGAGAGACCATGTTGTACGCTGCAATCACGGTCACCAGCTCAACTAAAACAGTATTACCAAAAGCCGCCTGCAGTCGTTTCATTAATTCAGAATCAACCTGAATCGTTCGGGTCATTTGCAAGGTTAACTCGAGAACATCCCGCTCCAATAGGCTAAACGGTGTTGGATCAAAATCATCCTCCCCCAAATGCCGCATTGCATCGACCTGCGCTTGGGTGCCTCCTGCTTTTAAAAAAGGTGGCGCATGATGGAAAAACTCATACTCAGCGCCATTGAGAACTGCGACACCACACATTCCGAGTTCGCGTAACTTAGGATCAAGTGACAGTTGTTGACGTACATTGCCAATAAAATGATTCCAGCCACGCGCTACTGGCTCGCTATGCAATAGCATTCGATCCAAATTAATGAGTTGGCCACCTCGCCGCTTACGAATCTCAGCGACCAGATCGGCCGGTTCTGCAAGATCTTGGGGCTGGTATGGAATTAAACGATCGTTTGTCATTGGAATCAGAGATGTGTTTTAGTGATAGTAGTGTACCCATAAACTTGATCGATAATAGTGCCATGAATCAAGAACATTTGGGTCCCAATGCCCTTCCCATCCTCAATATTGCCGGCTATCAGTTTGTCCGGCTTGATGAGCTCGATCGGCTCAGAGAATCTTTTTATCAAGCTGCTTCAGACCTGCGCCTTAAAGGGACCATCTTGTTATCGGAGGAAGGCATCAATCTATTTTTAGCTGGGCTAGAAACCAATATTCAGAGTTTTCTTTCCTTTTTGCGAAATGATCCTCGACTGGCATCGTTTCAAACAAAGGATAGCTGGTCAGCAACGCAACCATTTCGTAAGCTGTTGATCAAGATTAAAAAAGAAATTATTCGCATGAATCATCCGACCATCGCCCCAGAAAAAGGGCGGGCGAAATTTATTTCTCCTAAGAAATTAAAAGAATGGCTCGATCGCGGCCAAGATGATCTTGGACGTCCTGTTGTGATGATTGATACTCGAAATGGATTTGAAGTAGAGTACGGGACTTTTAAGAATGCGTTGCACTTTAATATCACTAAATTTAGTGAGTTTCCTCAAGCAATTGAAGAACGTCTACCCGAATTAAGCGATAAAACCCTTGTGAGCTTTTGTACCGGCGGAATCCGCTGTGAAAAATCAGGCCTCTATTTGCGCGAGCGCGGTCTTGAACACAGCTATCAATTGGATGGCGGGATCTTGCAATACTTTGAGGATATTGGTGGGGGTCACTTCGTGGGCGATTGTTTTGTCTTTGATGAGCGCGAAACCCTAGAGCCTAGCCTTTCTGCGAAGCCCCAGGGTCGACTCAAGCCTAAGAAAAGTCAGGCTTAGTCAAACTTAGTCAGATTTACCCACTAAGTTGAAATGCTCAACAGCGGGTGGTTGAGTGAAAAATGGGCCCACAATGCTTCGCCACTCGATAAACGCTGGGGATCCCCGAAAATCCACCATATGGTTCTCAAGGGTGTCCCAATAAATCATGAGTAGGTAGCGATTAGGCGACTCAATGCTGTGATTGACTTTAAAGCCCCGAAACCCTTTAGCGGGTGCGATCGCAGTGCGAACCCCCCGTAAAATTGCCTCATTAAACTCATCTTGCTTGCTTTCGTCGATACGAATATCAACCACTTCTAGAATCATTTTGCTTCCTTAGGATGAAGATTAAACATCAATTATCATCGATTTATTAATTAATTCTCCGAATTCCTATGCATACCAAACCCATCATTGCCGTCTTAGGAGACTATGAACGCTGCTTACAACACTATGCAGATTGGTCGCAAATTCAAGCACGTGCTGAATTGCGATTTTTTCATGAGCCCCTTGTTGGCGAATCACTCTACCAAGCCGTTCAAGATGCGCATGCCATTGCACTAATCCGTGATCGGTCCCCATTTGATGCATCGCTCATCAAACGCCTACCAAACCTCAAGTTATTTGTTTTTACTGGAGTCCGTAATGGCTTACTCGATCATGCGGCTTTGCTAAACCAAGGAGTAACGATTGCGTGTACGCGCGGCGGGCCCTCTAAAGAGACCACTGCCGAACTCACTTGGGCTCTTATTCTTGCTGCAAGCAAACAGATGGTCAATCAATCCCAGATGATGACTAGCGGGCAGTGGCGGAATGCCCAGTCCGTATTACCCATGCTTCACGGTCAACGTCTTGGCATTATTGGACTCGGTGGTATTGGCAGCTTAGTGGCCAAGGTAGGCGCTGCATTTGGGATGGATTTGGTTTGCTGGAGCCCGAATATGACCAAGGAGCGTGCGAATGCAGTGGGATGTGAGTTCTTGCCACTGGAAACGGTTCTACAAACCTCAAAAATTGTGAGTTTGCATTTGGTGGCTGGCGAGCGTACCAAAGGACTCATGCATCAAGATCGCTTAGCGATGATGCGCAATGACTCGCTGTTGGTCAATACCTCCCGCTCGAGTCTGATTGTGACCGAGGACCTAATCGCAGCACTGAGGCGTGGTCGACCAGGACAGGCTGCCCTCGATGTCTTCGATCAAGAACCGCTACCAAAAGACTCAGAACTGCATCGCATTCCAAATTTACTCATGACCCCCCATCTCGGCTTTGTGGCTGAGCCTATTTTTAAGACCTTTGCTTCGGGCCTTGTCGATACACTGGATGCCTGGCTTCATGGTAAGCCCGTACCGATGCCCTTCCCGTCAAATTAGAAGTTATGCAGCGAAGCCCGGCCCATTTATTCATTACGTTCACACTAATTGGTTTATCGGGCTTTGGGGGCGTACTACCATGGGCCCGAAGAACCCTAGTTGAGAAAAAGCAGTGGCTCACCTCGCAAGAGTTCAATGCGCTATTAGGTGTTTGCCAATTAGTTCCGGGGCCCAACATTGTGAATTTAGCAGTGTGTGTGGGCGAACGCTTTGGAGGGGTGCGAGGAGCATTTGCCGCCGTTGGGGGATTAATGCTCGCGCCAATGACCATCGTGATTTTGCTTGCTTTACTCTACGATCACTACGGCGAGTTTGAGCGCGTACAAGGTATTTTGCGAGGCATCTCTTCTGTCGGTGTTGGCTTAATCGCAGCTACGGGATTTAAGATGCTTAAAGACGAACTGGATTACCCACCAATGCTGGCGGTAATTGCCATCAGTATCGTAATTGCAACCATCTATCAGTTAGCGCTTGGCTGGGTTGTCGCCATCACCTTGCCGCTCGCTCTAGCGGTTGCGTGGAGAAAAGCACGATGATGATCGGCCTAGTTGGACTGTTTATCAAACTGTCCTTATTCTCATTAATTGCGTTTGGAGGGGTCAATGCCCTACTTCCAACCTTGTACGACATCTCAGTTAATCAAGAGGGTTGGATTGATCCTGAAACGTTTATTCATTATTTTGCAATTGCCCAGGCAGCCCCAGGTCCCAATTTATTAACGGTGACCTTGATTGGCTGGAATGCTTTTGGCTTAGCCGGCGCCGTAATGGCGACTCTAGCTGTTTGCTGGCCATCGTGTATCTTGATTTTTTATTTACAGCGGGTAATCGCTAAACTTCGGCATTTGCAGTGGAAGAAAACCATTGAGTACTCTGCCAGCGCTCTTGCGGTAGGCTTGGTGCTAGCATCTGCCTGGCAGATCGCCATCCGCATTAATGGCAATTGGGCAGCCTATGCATTAACTGTTTTTAGTATTCTGTTTGTCTTACTAAGTAAGCGCCATCCTCTTTATTTGATTGGCTTGGGTGCAATCCTAGGATTCTTTGGGCTTATTTGAAAGTGTGAACAGTCCAAATTCCAAGAAAGGTTAGCAATAAAGATCCGCAGACATGCATTAAGGCAAGGCCTAAAGCAAGCAGCAACTGATCGCGCTGCATCAATTGCACGACTTCAGCAGAAAAACTTGAGAATGTGGTCAAGCCACCCAGAAACCCGGTGATGATAAAGAGACGCCATTGGGGTGAAATGGTTGGTTGATCAATAAAATACGCCAGAGCAATACCAACTAAATAAGCCCCTAGAAGATTCGCAATCAATGTTCCTATTGGAATCGATGAAGAAAATGATTCTGCAAGAACATTGAATAAAGCGCGCAAGAGCGCACCAAGACCTGCTCCAAAAAAGATGGCGATGATCGATACAGAAGCGGTAGACATTACCGATTACTTCATCGCACTAATTGCATAGGCGTCTAGCCAAATACGTAACCCATGTGCGCAGCAACTAAGGCAAACAAAATCGCTAAGCTCGTTGCAGCCGCCAACATCACAACCAAGGTAATCATCTTTTTATTGATAACGTCTTTGCTCTCGTTTTGCCATTCGTTCATGGTGTACCCCTTTATCTAATCAATATAGGCCACATTATCCATATTTTGGGGGCCTATCGGCCTCGGCCGGCTTTACGCATCATGCCCTTACCACCTCCAAACCCTTGTTGTGGCTTACCCCCCATGCTTTGAGGGCCCTTACCTACGGGCGGGCGGGCTGGAAGCTTGGGAGCCTTCACGGCAGATTTAGCTAGGGGTTTCTTCTCATCGGTCACAATGGTCTCCTCTCGATATGATCTCAATATGATTTCTGACTATTCTATCCAAGCTATTGCAATTAATGCGATTCCCTTAGTTTTTGCCATTACGATCCATGAGGCTGCTCATGGCTACGCTGCTAAACGCTTTGGCGATAACACGGCTTTTCTTCTTGGTCGCGTCACACTAAATCCTATCAAACATATTGACCCTATTGGCACCGTTTTAATCCCGATCGCACTGATTTTGGCAAACTCTCCTTTTTTAGTTGGCTACGCCAAGCCCGTTCCAGTTCGTTTTGATCAATTACGCAACCCTCGGATCGACATGATCTGGGTGGCACTGGCTGGGCCCGGCTCTAATTTTTTCCAGGCGATCGCTTGGGCCATGGCTTGGATTGCACTCCAGGGATTTGGGGTTAATGAGCCATTTCTGATTTCCATGGCCAAAGCAGGTGTCTTTTGGAATATTGGCCTCTTGGTTTTTAACTTATTTCCCCTGCCGCCATTGGATGGTGGTCGAATTTTGGCCGGATTACTTCCTTACCGCCAAGCCCTTTTATTAGGCAAATTAGAGCCATGGGGCTTCTTTATTGTCTTGGGCTTAGTATTCACCGGAATTATTTCTCAATGGTGGATGATTCCTTTGAGCGATTTTTTTATCGCAATCGTTCGAGGATTAACCTATCCCCTAAGGATGCTTTTTGGGGCTTAGCTCCTTCAAACCCCGTGAAATATTTGCAGCCTAAAATTGGAGTATTCTTATTTGGATCAATTCTGATTAGTCTCTTGGAGGATTTATGAATAGTCAATTACTTCGCGTTTCCCTAAAAGCCCTCATTCCAGCCCTAACCCTGAGTATTGCCACCCCAGCAATGGCCCAATTTGCTAAGCCAGAAGATGCTATCAAGTACCGCCAAAGCGCCTTTGCGTTAATGGGCGCTCATATGGGTAGGCTCTCAGCAGTCGTCAAAGGTGAGGTTCCTTACAACAAAGATGATGTGGCGCGTAACGCTGCCATCATTAGCACCCTCTCAAGCCTGCCTTGGCAAGCATTTGGCCCCGGTACCGAAGGTGGCAAAGCTGAACCGGCCATTTGGAAAGAAAATGCCAAGTTCAAGTCAGCCGCTGATCGGATGCAAGCTGCGGTTGCTGAGCTCAATACTGCAGCGCAATCTGGTAACCCTGAGAATTTGAAGAAAGCCTTAGGTGCAACAGGACAAACCTGCAAAGCCTGCCACGACGACTTCCGCAAGAAGTAACTTCTTGATCACTCGGCTTGGATAATCCGATCAGGCGATCAAAAAATATAGGCCGAGGCTGATTAGCAAGAACACTGCCAGCGCGAGCATGCGCTGGCGAAACGAATCAATCTCCACCTCGAACGGTGGTTTAGTTGCAAGCGATTTATCCCCTGTGATCATTGGTCGGATTAAGTTTTCTCGTTTAACCAAGTGATAGTACGAAATTGCAGCAATATGCAACCCGACCAAAGCAAAGATGAAATACTGATTGAAGCGATGAATACTGGTGAGTAACGCTACTGTGTTATTCGATACGTATTTTGCGAATGGCCCCTGAAAAAAAATATCGTCATCTGCAAACAGGCCTGTCAAAGCCTGAATCAAAATCACGCTTAGTAAGGCAATCACCGAGAGCGCGCCAAGCGGATTATGACCAAGACCGCCATCGACTTGGCCTTGAAGAAAGGTCATTAGCTTGGCTGGACTGGGAATGAAATTAGTAAAGCGCGCATACCAAGATCCTATAAATCCCCAAATTACCCGAAACAGGATAAGTGCGAGTGCGGCATATCCGCAATAGGCATGCCACTGCATGGCATTACCACCGATTTTGACAAACACAATACCGAGCACAATACAGATTGCTAAAGTCCAATGAAATAGACGAGTGGGTAAATCCCAAATGCGAGCCGGTATGTTCACTTTATTTAATTTCAGGAAGCTCTTTTTGCAAGAGCTTTAGCCCAGCACGAAGCAAATCATCATAACGTTGACGCTCTGCATTAATCGCATTTGCATCCCAGGAATAAAACCCTTGGCCCGTTTTCATTCCGAGTTTCCCAGAGTCGACCTTTTCTTTGAGGCACTGCGCAATCTCACCCTTATTATTCAGTGAGGGATAGATGCTGGCCCCTGCGGCAGCATGAATCTCGACACCGGCATGATCGCGCTGCAATACAGGGCCTGCCGCTAAATAACGAAACCCAAAACCAAAGCGCACCGCTTTATCAACATCCTCCGGAGTCACAATCCCCGCGTCAATTAAGTCAAAAGCTTCGCGCGAGAGCGCGTGTTGCAAACGATTGGCCAAAAAGCCGGGCAAGTCCTTTTTAACCGTTACCGGAACCATGCCACAGGCGGTCATCAAACGACTTAAACTTTCAGCCACCAAACGCGAGGTTTTTTCACCATAGATCACTTCCACGCACGGCACAAGATGCGCTGGCATAAAAAAATGCAGGCCAATCATGCGCGCAGGGCTTTTTAAACCATTGGCAATGTCACTAATTGGAAAACTAGAACTATTGCTAGCAAGTACGGTTTCAGGATTAACCACCTGCTCAAGTTGGGCAAATAAATCCTGCTTGACTTCGAGTTTTTCTGGAACGCACTCAATGACTAAATCAATTTCGGACCAATCAAAATGATTAAGTGACGCAACTACCGAAATTAAATGCAATCGGTGTGGATAACCAATTTCTTGTAATTTGGTTTCAAAATAATTCGGTAATATGGCACGGCGCTCAGGGCTTGCCTCAAAAACTTGGGTGGCACATCCCCCGCGCGCGCAGACGAGGGCAACATCCGCCCCCATCGTTCCACCGCCCACAATTAATACTTTGGTCTCAGCAGGATTAAATAGCATCTCAATTTCCCTTCAGTAGAGGTACTACGCCGTGTGCGGAAGGAACCATAAAATCAAAGTCACATCCCACATCCGCTTGTGTAACCGTTGTTTGATAGAGATGCCGATAACCAGTTTTTGGAATATTTAAACGCTTTGCTGGTGCCTCAAGAGCAGCAATTCGGCGCTGAATTTCTGCATCATCGAGCTCTAATTGCAATAGCCGTTTTTCAACATCGAGCGAAATCATGTCGCCGTCTTGAACAATAGCAAGCGGTCCATTCTCGGCTGATTCTGGAGCGACATGCAGCACAATCGTGCCAAAGGCGGTGCCGCTCATGCGTGCATCCGAAATCCGGACCATATCCTTAACGCCTGCTTGAGCAAGTTTTTTGGGAATTGGTAGGTATCCCGCTTCAGGCATTCCTGGCGCTCCTTTGGGACCAGCGTTTTGTAAAACCAAGATGTCGTCTGCCGTGACGTCAAGATCTGGACTATCCACGCGCAAGGCCAAATCCTCGAGAGACTTAAACACGACCGCTCGACCCCGATGTTTAAGCAGATTAGGACTCGCTGCTGAATGTTTAATTACCGCCCCGCGTGGCGCTAAATTACCTTTCAAAACAGCCAAACCACCCACGGGGTAAATTGGATCACTGGCAATCCGAATCACTTTACGTGCTTTCGTAACCTTTGCTGCATCAATCTCCTCGCCCAACGTTCTGCCAGACACCGTGAGGCAATCCAAGTACAAATGGGGTTTTAATTCCCGTAAAACTCCCATTAGGCCACCATCTTCGTAAAGGTGTTCCATGTAATGGGAGCCGCTGGGCTTTAGATCAACCAATACCGGAATATCTCGACCCAAGCGATCAAAGTGCTCCAAATCAAGTTTGATTCCCAAGCGCGCGGCAATGGCTGTGAAATGAATCAGCGCATTTGTTGAACCGCCGATCGCATGCAACACAACCAATGCATTGGTCATTGCTTCGGGACTTAAGATGGTGCGCGGTGAGAAGCGACCTTCGCTGGCTGTTTTACCTAGCTCAACGGCTCTGCGTCCAGTCAGCTCCGATAAACGAAAGCGTTCGGCAGTGACTGCTGGGGCAGCGGCTGTACCAGGCAAACTCAAACCGGCGGCCTCAACCATGCAGGCAATCGTGCTAGCGGTTCCCATCACCATGCAGGTCCCAGTGGTTGGCGCTAATTTGCCATTGATTTCATCAATTTCCGCTTGATCAATTTCGCCCGCCCGAAATTTCCCCCAGTAGCGACGGCAATCGGTGCAAGCCCCCAAACGATCACCTTGATGTAAGGTGGTCAACATTGGGCCCGTCGGAATTGATAACACTGGCACATCAAGACTGGCCGCAGCCATTAATTGAGCAGGAATGGTTTTATCGCAACCACCGACAAGCACCACAGCATCGACCGGCTGCGAGCGCATCATCTCCTCAGTATCGAGCGCCATCAAATTGCGTAAATACATGCTCGTTGGAAACGCAAACGACTCATGAATGGAGATGGTTGGAAATACCATTGGCATGCCGCCCGCTTGCATTACGCCGCGCTTGATGGCCTCAATCATTTGCGGAACATTGCCATGGCAAGGGTTAAAGTCACTAAAGGTATTAGTGATCCCAATGATCGGTCGGTCTAAGGCGTTATCACTAAATCCCATCGCTTTAATGAAGGCTTTGCGGAGAAATAATGAGAATTCAGTATCGCCATAGCGCGTCAAGCCCTTACGAATTCCGGTTTGAGGATTATTCTTCGGTGCGGTTTTAGAATGGTTATTTGTGCTCAATGGGTGGTATCCAAAGTAATAAAAATATCGACTTACAATGTCACATTATTCCAATAAAAATAGAATCGAGACATGATTCCAGTCAATAGCGTATTACAAGTGGGATTTTTCCCTGAAATCATGCAAGATGAGGTCTTGCGGCGCCTAACGCCAGTGATGATGCCTGACCCCAAGGGATCAATCCCTCAAAGGGATGTTCAGGCCATATTAACAAGACCAAGCTATCCCATTGCCCCCGCTCTTTTAGATCAATTACCACAGGTCAAAATGATTGCCTGCTGTGGAGTTGGATACGACAATCTCCCGCTTGATTATTTAAAACAAAAGGGAATCATGGCATCGAACACTCCAGGGGTGCTCAACGATGCAGTATGTGAACTCACAATCGGTATGCTATTTGCCCTGCTACGCCAAATTCCTAGGGCGCATGAATTTGTTAGCAAAAAACATTGGGTCAATGGAGCATTTCCGTTTACAACCTCCTTGGCAGGCAAAACAATCGGTATTGTGGGCATGGGCAGAATTGGTCAAGAGCTGGCAGATCGCCTTAAGGCTTTTAAGGTAAAGATTGCTTACCATGGTCCACGCGACAAGCATCTACCCTACCCCTACATTTCTTCCTTAGTCGAGCTGGCAAAATGGAGTGATGTGTTGATCCTGTGCTGTCCTGGTGGCAAAGAAACTGAACGCATGATTCATAAAGAGGTACTCGATGCTTTAGGTCCCTCGTCCTATTTGATCAATGTTGCTCGCGGTAGTGTCGTCAATGAATCGGATCTGCTATTTGCCTTGCAAAACCAAATCATTGCTGGAGCTGCCTTGGACGTATTTGAGAACGAGCCAAATCTGGATCCCCAGTTCTTAGAGCTCTCTAATGTGTTGCTCACACCGCATATTGGCAGTGCCACCCAAGAAACACGCCAAGCGATGACCAACTTGGCGATCGATAATTTAGATGCTTTTTTTAATCAACGCCCCTTACCAACCCCTATTGCCATGTAATTGGAGATTGCGATGCCTGTTCACCCATCAAGTTTTTCTGCCGTTTTATCCCCGGTACTAACACCATTCAACGCGGATGGAAGTCCCAATGCCAAAAAACTTCTTCGCCAGTGCCAATGGTTGCAAAGTCACGGAGTAGGTCAGGCAGTATTTGGAACCAACTCAGAAGCAAATTCAATGTCGGCGCGCCAAAAGATGACAGTGCTGGAAGAATTAATTGACGGTGGACTAAACCCCAAGAATGTAATGCCCGGCACCGGCGCCTGCTCAGTCGACGATGCGGTCACGATGACGCGTGCCGCTGTGAACGCAGGATGTGCTGGGGTTTTGATGCTACCCCCCTTTTATTACAAAGACATCTCTGACGATGGCTTATTCGCGTTTTATGCAGAGGTCATCGAGAAAGTTGCCGATGCGATGTTAAAAATTTATGTCTACAACATTCCTCCGGTAACTAAAATTGGTCTGAGCCTCCCTTTATTGGAGCGCTTAGTGAAGACTTACCCCAACACCGTCATTGGAATGAAAGACAGTTCGGGAGATTGGCCATATACCGAATCAGTCATTAAGGCTTTAGCGGGTTCAGGATTTCGGGTCTATGCAGGCAGTGAAGTATTTCTACTACGCACCTTGAAAGCCGGGGGTGTCGGTTGCATCTCGGCCACTGCCAACGTGAATCCAAAAGCGATTGCCCAACTTGCCAAACGTTGGCAAGAGCCAGATGCCGATGCCTTACAAGAATCCCTCTCAGCCGTGCGGGCCATTTTTGCCCAGTTTCCAATGATCCCTGGCATGAAAGCGGCCGTTGCTCACTATAGCGGTGATTCGGATTGGCTTCGCGTAAGGCCACCCCTTCAATCCCTAACCGCAGAACAACAAGCCAAATTAGTGGGCGACTTGGGGAAAATTAACTTCCAAATGGAAGGGCTTTAGCCCAATTAAATTGGTATAGACTTATAGTCTGTTGTAACTATAAATAATGATCCCAGGAGATAACTTCATGAAATTACTTAAATTGTTGCCACTGTGCATTGCACTGCTTTGGGGCAGCGTCCAAGCACAAAATCTTTCCGTAGCGACTGGCGGTACTGGTGGTGTTTATTACCCCATGGGTGGCGGTTTAGCAGCCGTGCTGTCCAAAAAAGTACCTGGCATGTCTGCAACTGCCGAGGTGACTGGCGGCTCGGTCGATAACCTCAATCTCATCGGTACGGGTAAGCCTTACATCGGCTTCTCCATGGCGGATGCGGCCAAGGATGCGCAAACCGGTCAAGGCAAGTTTTCTGGCAAGAAGGTTGATTTAAGCACTTTATTAGTCCTCTACCCCAACCGGATGCATATTGTGACCACCGAGGCATCGGGTATTAAAACGATGCAAGACTTAAAAGGGAAGCGGGTAAGTACTGGAAGTCCAGGAAGCGCAACCGAAGTAATGGCTTTTCGTGTCATTGAAGCTGCCGGTCTTGATAAAGACAAAGATATGAGACGCGAGCGTCTTGGTGTGGCAGAGTCTGTTAATGCTGTGAAAGACCGCAAGATTGACGCATTCTTTTGGGTGGGCGGTTTACCAACTGCTGCAGTCACAGACTTGGCCAATACGCCTGGTACTAAGATTGTGATGATTGATCACTCTAAAGAGGTGGATGCCATGAACAAGAAATACGGCAACCTGTACTTTAAGGACGTGATTCCAAAGACCACTTACAAAGGCATGGATAAAGACAACAATGTAATCTCTGTAGCTAATATTTTGGTTACTAGCTCAAAGATGTCTGAAAAAGAAGCCTATGACATTGTCAAGGCGGTGTTTGATAACAAGATCGACTTGGTCCGCTCGCATTACGAGTACATCAATGTAACCCCTGAAGGTCAGAAATCTGCAGCAACGCCGGTACCATTTCACCCAGGTGCCCTAAAGTATTTCAAAGAGAAAAACATTAAAGTAAATTAATTCGATTCATCGATTTATTTGAATGGCCGCTGATGCGGCCATTTTTCAATAGAGACCAACATCATGAGCCAAAGTGCAATCGATAGCGCAACCCAAGAAAAATTAGACGCGCTGATTAAACAAGAAGAGGGCGACTCCAATAACTACAAAGGGATGTTTGCAATCTTTTTGACCCTAGTCGCAGTTGGCATGTCCCTGTTCCATTTGTATGCCGCCTACTCGATTGTTCCAACTCAGGTATTGCGAACCGTTCATGTTAGCTTTGTTCTTTTTCTAGTTTTCTTAAGTTTCCCTCTGATGGCGCGTTATAAGAATCGCTTAATGTGGTGGGATATTATTTTTGCGCTTGCGTCGATTGCGATTGCGTATTACGCAATTTCAGGGGGGGATGACTTTGGTGATCGCAATACCGCACCCAACCCAACCGATGTCCTTTTTGGTTCAGCCCTCATCCTATTAATCTTAGAGGCCGTCCGTAGAACCAATGGAATGATCTTGCTTACCGTCACCGTTTTATTCTTACTCTACGCATTATTTGGTGACTCACTACCAGCTCCATGGACCCATAAAGGCTATTCAGTTGATCGTTTGGTTGGGTTTATGTATATGACCCTTGAGGGCATCTATGGCACTGCCGTTGACGTATCTGCCACACTCATTATTCTGTTTACGATCTTTGGGGCATTCCTGCAATTTACGGGTGCGGGTAAGTTTTTTATTGACTTCTCGTTTGCCGCCATGGGTGGCAAATCATCCGGCGTGGGACGCACAATTGTTCTCTCTTCGTTTTTACTCGGCGGCCCCTCTGGCTCGGGTGTAGCCACCACCGTCACCGTGGGCTCTGTCGCCGCCCCCATGCTTAACAAAGTCGGTTACGAGAAAAATGCCGCAGGAGGGCTTTTGGCTGCAGGGGGCTTGGGTGCGATTATTTCCCCACCGGTATTAGGGGCGGCCGCCTTCTTAATTGCTGACTTTTTAAAGATCTCGTATTTAGACGTCTTATTGATGTCAATCATTCCGACTATTTTGTTTTACCTCGGACTCTTTACGATGGTGGAAATCGATGTTCGTAAATACGGCATGAAAGCGATGCATTTTGCGGCCGTGGAAAGTGCATGGTCACTCAGCAAAAAATACTGGTTTCATTTCTTCTCGTTAATATCGATTGTTCTTTTTATGGCGATGGGTTTTACGCCAGTCATGTCTGTGCTTTGGGCAACGATTATTTCTGCATTAACTAGCATGCTGCGTAGAGATACGGCCATCATTCCATATGATTGGTTCATGGGTAAACAACCCATCCTCAAAGGACTCTATGAGTCAAATTTCACAAAGGCGCTCGCCTCAGGCTCAACCGGCGTTTTAGCCATTGCGGCAACCTGTGCTGGTGCGGGTCTTATTGTTGGTACGGTGGTTTTGACGGGTTTAGGATTAAAGTTCAGCTCCATTGTGATCCAGTACGCTGGGGGCTCTCTATTACTCACCGCTATTTTTACCGCCTTTATTGTCTGGATTGTCGGTCTTGCTGTTCCAGTAACCGCTTCATACATCATCTGTGCGGTAATTGCAGCACCTGCACTCATCAACTTAGGCGTCCCAGCATTTGCAGCGCATATGTTTATTTTTTACTACGCCGTGTTATCCGAGGTCTCACCGCCAACCGCCTTATCTCCATTTGCAGCGGCAGCGATTTGTAAGGGCAATCCATACAAAACAACCTTGCAAAGTTGGAAATACGTAGCACCTGCGATTTTGGTGCCGTTTATGTTTGTCCTTGACAAATCAGGTGTGAGCTTGCTGCTCATGGGATCCACCACTGCACTGGCTCAGGCGAATTGGATGGAGATTGTTTGGTCAACACTAACTGCCATCGTTGGTATTGTTGCACTTGCTGGTGGTTTACAAGGTTGGTTTATTGAGAAGACCAATCTCCTTGAGCGCACCCTGATGATTGTTTCTGGTGTGGCACTCGCCTATACCTCACCAACTGCCGACATGATTGGTTTTGCTGGTTTTGGCTTAGTATTAGTTCTGCAGTTCTTTAAATACTTTAGGGCCAAACCCAAAGAGAGTGCATAGAACTGCATGAACAAAAAGCCGCTTTCATCAAGCGGCTTTTTTTAATTCTAGTTTTAATCTTGTTATGTGATTTTTGCCCAAGCTGATTTGCCGGCGTATTTCTTCACCGCCGTTTCATCAAACTCAAATCCTAAGCCTGGTGTTTTATGTAAGATGAGATCGCCATTCTTAAATGCCAACTGCTTATTGATGAGGCGTCTAAAGTTTAAAACTTGATTGTCTGGAAAAAACTCCACAAAGCGGGCATTGGGTGTTGCTGCAACTAAAGGGGCATGGAGATCATGGAACCAGTGCGGGCAAACCGTAATCCCTTTGGAATCGGCATAGGCAGCAATCCGTCTGAATTCACTAATACCGCCACAGACTGCCGCATCTGCCTGCAAGATGGTTGCGCCACCGGCATCAACCAGTTCACGAAAGCGCCAACGACCCACTTCGATTTCGCCAGTAGCGATCGTAATCGACGTATTTTTTGCTAAGCGAGCATGCAAATCGATGGCATCGGGGGAAAATGGTTCCTCTAGCCAATAGGGGTTGTATTTCTCGAAGCGGCGTACGTACTCCATCGCGGTTGGCAAATCGCGCCACGCATTATTAGCATCGAGCGTTAAGAGGACATCGTCACCGACTGCACTGCGAGCTGCTTTGACTCGAGCCTCCTCCTCGCGAGGGGATAGGCGACCGACTTTCATCTTCACCGCCTTAAAGCCAAGCTTTACAAACGCTTCCATCTCTTTACCTAATTTTGCAGGGGTTTTACCTTCCAAGTAATACCCTCCGCTGGCATAGGCAGGAACACGATCATCTACCACGCATCCCAAGTATTGATGCAGGGGGAGGCCCACCGATCGCGCATTAAGATCCCAAATCGCAGTATCCAAAATTGAGATGCCTCGCATGACAGCACCTGAACGGCCCTGCAAAATTGATTCGGCATACATCTCAGACCAGAGACCTTCGCTACGATGGCTATTTTGTCCAATTAGTTTCGGAGCCAATAGTTGCTCAACGGCAACTTTAGCGATACTCCCTGCAGCTGAACCAACATAGCAAAAACCCACTCCTTCATGACCATCTTTACTACGTACTTTGACGATGCAGTAATGACGCTCACTCACGGTTCGTGTTGCAAACGATGTGACAACATCGAGGGGAACGGGCACGCTAGCCACTTGAACGGATTCAATAATCGGCATTTTTTCCTCTTCTTGGTTAACCAATCAAAGAAAACGATTGTAGCGATTATTTGCCGATGGATTCAGCTAGACACCGTTTCATAAAACTCTCTTTGGCCACATCGATTAATTTACGATCGCGGGCGGTACGCTCGCAATCCATGCGGGCTTGCTTAACACAATCGTCATAGCTCACGGTCTTTGATCGAGGGCGAGAGGTATCTTGTGACGCCAGTTGTTCAGAGCAACTCTTCGCCCATGGCTGCGAAAGCGGTACGCTTAATAGGCAGGCGGCGGTCATCAAACGAATCATCACGGCTTGCATCGACTACCGCTCCCAGAAGGTCAATATCTGATCATACCTAGTTTCTGGATATAAAAATGCTGCACTACGGCATAAATGCGTCGGTGACTTCGCTTGATATTGGATAATTAGGCTGTGCATCAAACCCATAACTCTCGATTTTGTGTTCGATCTTTGGCTCTTTGGAGCAAAGTATGTTTTGGAATTAGCCTATTGCTATGCAGTCAACTTGCTCTGCCTCAATCAAATCAAACGACCAAACCTAATCCAACGAATAAAAAAACAGTTGCCCCCCAAAAAGGAATTCAGGTAAATCAACGCCTGCCGAGTAAAGCAGCCAATAGTGGCTCTGGCTTGCAAAGCAAATCCGTTGCAGATCAAAGTCAACTACTAACTGATCCCGGTACCGAGGAATACAGTCAATTTGATGCAGCCCCCGATTTTCAGGTGCAACGTGGTTGCATGAAACGAGGGTTTCGAGAAAGCAACCTTCCAAGTCGGATTGGAATCAACGATCCTGAATTCTTGGAGTACTTCAAGAATCAAACGGTACGGTTCTTCGACTCAGCGAGTGGTTCGTGCACTCCCTACGTCGTTGCTTTTGGAAAACGGGGTCGCCTCGAGTCGCTCAGTATCATGAATGGGCCAAACCGTAATGAGAAATCGCAGATTTTGACTTTTACCTCTTCCGGGTTTGGGGGGTACTTAGTTCAAGAAGAAAACTTGGCGACCCAGATGCAATTCTGGACAGAGCTATTTATTCCGTTGCAAGAGGTTCTGTATGACCCCCAGCGTTTAGGGGATAAATTACCCGTTGAGCTTGCCTGGGAACTCAATTCGATCGTAAAGCAACTCTATCCGGATGACTCTGCCTCGTTAGAAAATAGTCCTAAGCAAGTGCGTGTCATCGTTGATTTTGGTACTCGGGATCGCTGGGCACAAATTTGGGCGATTGAGATTCTTGATCTGGCAACGAATCAAGTACTAGCTGATGCCTTTTGGTTAAATCGTGATGATATTCCGGGATCATTCTTTACTGCCAACGGCGACTCCATCGAACGCAGCTTTTGGACTAATCCCTTAAGCTATCGACGAATCTCGCGGGGAGTTGGGCAAGTTCCGATTCGCTCTCGAACCAATCCCAATAATCCGCAAGCCCAAAGCAAAGACCGTCGCTATCGAACCCATATGGGAATTGACTATGCAGCTCCAACAGGCACGCCGGTATTTAGTGTAGCTAATGGCAAAGTAGCTTTTCTGGGATACAGCGGAGCGTACGGGAAACTGATCATCATTGACCATCCCGGTAACTATCGCACCTATTACGCTCACTTGAGTAATTACAATAATGAATTAGTTGTTGGTAACGATATACGGCGGGGAATGGAGATTGGTTACGTTGGCTCTACTGGTCGCTCCACTGGCCCACACTTGCATTATGAATTACGAAAAAATGGCATTTATGTTGATCCCTACAACCCAAAAATTCAACTGGATTTATGGACCATGCGCCCAAGTGACAGTGGCTCGTTCACCAAACAACTGTTAATGTTGGGTAGTATCCCCAAAGAATGAATGCGCATGTCTAAATCCTTACGACTCGAGTCCATTACATGCGTGCGAGGGGATCGCACCTTATTTGAAGAGTTAAACCTTGAAATCAACCCCGGATCCATTCTTCGTATCTCTGGGGATAACGGCTCTGGTAAGTCTAGTCTTCTGCGCATTCTTTGTGGTCTACTCACACCACATGCGGGCAAAGTGTTTTGGGGATCCGATCCAATCACCGAAGATCGCGATCAATTTCATGGTGAACTGATTTATCTTGGGCATATTCCAGCCTTAAAAGCAGACTTCAGTGCCATTGAGAATCTCATGTCGTTGGCACTACTTGGTGGCCAATCAATCTCCAATGAAGAGGCGATGAACGCTCTTCGCGAAGCGGGTTTGGATCGCCAGGCCCATCGCTTTATTCGAACTCTATCCCAAGGCCAAAAGCAACGCATCGCCCTCAGTCGCTTACTTCTTCCTCAGCCGAAATCAATTTGGATTTTAGATGAACCGTTTAACGCCTTGGATCGTGATGCAAATCGTGCGCTACAAAACCTACTCATCAACCATGTCAATCGTGGAGGAATCGTGGCGCTCAGCAGCCATCAAGATCTACAAATCGATGACAATGCTCGTGTGATTCGGTTAGAGCTATGAGTGCAAACGCTTCTGGATTCAAAATTTTCCAAGGTGTGATTGCTCGCGATCTACGACTTGCGCTGAGGCGCAAAAGCGATAGCCTGGCAGTGCTGATCTTTTTTGCCGTCGTTGCCAGCCTCTTTCCCTTAGGTATTGGGCCCGAACAAAATCTGTTGATGCAAATTGCACCCGGTATGCTTTGGATTGCTGCTCTTTTAGCTGCAATGTTATCGCTTCATAAGATATTTTCTGAAGACTTTATGGATGGCTCTCTAGATCAAATTGCATTAACCGCCCTACCTTTGCCGCTCGTTGTCCTTGCTAAAACGATTGCACATTGGATAAGTAGTGGCTTATTACTGGCCCTGATTTCACCAATCCTTGCTTTGCAATTTAATTTACCCATGGATACGGTTGGCGTGCTATTTATTTCGCTACTACTTGGAACCCCACTACTTAGTCTAATTGGCTCGATCGGCGCCGGATTAACGTTAGCGAGTCGTGGCGGCGGAACCTTATTAGCCTTGATTATTTTGCCGCTCGTGAGTCCTGTCCTAATTTTTGGAGCTGGGGCAGTGGAATCCTACCAAAGTGGACTTGGGGTTGCCGCCCATTTTTCTTTACTTGGTGCCATGCTTGCCATCGCATTATTTTTAGCCCCTTTTGCCAGTGCGGCTAGCATTCGAATTGCCTTGGAATAAAAGACGATCGCACTCAATCGACTTACAATACTTTTCAACTGATTAATCTGTTAGGTTTTACTACTTTGTCATTACTCAATCTAAATTGGTTTAAGTACGCAGCCCCGCAGCGTTTTTATGGGCTTGCTGGATCACTAATCCCCTGGTTTGTGGTGAGCGGTGTGATCCTGACCATCATTGGGTTAGTGATTGGCTTAGGTATTGCACCCACTGATCATCAACAGGGTGATTCATACCGCATTATTTTTATTCATGTTCCTGCAGCCTGGATGTCGATGCTGATTTATCTGGTCATGGCATTTTGGGCAGCAATTGGCCTTATCTTCAATGCTCGGCTAGCGAGCATGTTGGCGCTTTCTCTCGCCCCCACTGGGGCCATCATGACCTTCATTGCTTTGTGGACCGGTGCCGTTTGGGGAAAACCAACCTGGGGTACCTGGTGGGTCTGGGATGCTCGCCTCACCTCTGAGCTCGTCTTGCTTTTTCTGTATTTTGGTTTCTTGTCACTGCACGCATCAATTGAGGATGTTCGCAAAGCGGATCGAAGCGCAGCATTATTAGCGATTGTGGGCGTGATCAACGTTCCCATCATTTATTTCTCGGTTAAATGGTGGAATACCCTCCACCAAGGGGCTTCTGTAAGTCTGACCAAAGCCCCGACCATGGCCACCCAAATGTTAACCGGCATGCTCATTATGGTCTTTGCCTTTTGGATGTATTCCATCGCGGTTGCCTTGTATCGGTGTCGAAACCTGATTCTGGAACGTGAGCGCCATGCCGACTGGGTTAAGGAGATTCTGTAATGTTTTATTGGTCGAGCTTCTCCGACTTTCTTCACATGGGTGGCTATGCCCTCTTTGTTTGGGGGTCTTATCTGGTCACCATTTTGGCACTAGTCATTGAGATAGCCCTGCTGCGAAGTCGGAATAAGGCACTTCAAAAAACCCTAATTTCTGAAATTCGCGAGTCCGAGAGAAATTAGGCAAAATAGGGGGTTATGAAACCCCGTACAAAGCGCGGTCTTGCGATCGCTGGTGGTCTAGCCTCATTAGGTGTTGCAGCCTATTTAGTATTGCAGACCTTCCAAAGTAATTTAGTGTTCTTTTTCAGTCCATCCCAGGTCTATGCCAATGAAGCACCGAAAAACAAATTATTTCGAATTGGTGGTTTGGTTAAAGAAGGCAGCATCGTTCGAGACCCTGGTGGTTTGAAGATGAACTTCATTGTTACTGATACCGCACACGATGTCCCAGTCCAGTACGAAGGTCTTTTGCCTGATTTATTTAAAGAAGGTAAAGGGGTGGTTGCCCAAGGACAGCTTGATCAAAAAGGAGTCTTTCAGGCCAAACAAGTCCTTGCCAAGCATGACGAGAATTACATGCCACCTGAAGCCGCCGAGGCTCTTGAAAAAGCTAAATCAAAAGATCCCCAAGCCGCACCTACTCTGAAAGAGTATGGGGGTAAAAAATGATTGCTGAAATTGGCCAATACGCAATGATCTTAGCGCTGGTTACAGCGCTCATCCTATCCGTCTTCCCAATGGTGGGGGCACAAACCAATCGTCCACATCTAATTGGCATTGCCCGACCTGCCTCTTGGGCTCTTTTTATTTGGGTCATCATCGCTTTTATTTGCCTAACAATCAACTTCATTCAAAATGATTTCAGCGTGCTGTATGTGGCACAAAACTCTAATTCCAATTTACCCCTGATTTATCGCATCTGCGCTGTCTGGGGCGGTCACGAAGGCTCGATTTTGTTATGGGCTCTCATGCTGGCGGCATGGACCTTAGCTGTCGCTGTTTTCTCTAAGCATCTTCCAGACAAAATGATCGCGCGCATTCTGGCGGTCTTGGGTATTTTGAGTGTGGGTGTTTTGCTATTTACAATTTTGACCTCTAACCCCTTTGATCGACTCTTTCCGCCAGCGCCTGAGGGACGTGACCTCAATCCGCTCTTACAAGACCCTGGGATGATTATTCATCCACCTTTTCTTTACATGGGCTATGTCGGCTCAGCAGTCGCTTTCGCATTTGCAATTGCCGCTCTTTTATCAGGACGACTCGATGCTGCTTGGGCGCGTTGGTCGCGTCCATGGGTTACTACGGCTTGGTGTTTTTTAACCATTGGTATTGCCCTTGGAAGTGCTTGGGCCTACTACGAACTCGGTTGGGGTGGCTGGTGGTTCTGGGACCCTGTTGAGAATGCCTCATTTATGCCCTGGCTGGTCGGCACTGCATTGATGCACTCGCTTGCCGTCACTGAAAAACGTGGTGGCTTCAAAATGTGGACTGCCCTTTTAGCGATTTTGGCCTTTTCACTTTCTCTATTGGGAACCTTCTTGGTTCGCTCTGGCGTGATCACCTCGGTTCACGCTTTTGCCACCGATCCTGAACGGGGTGTATTTATTTTGGGATTTTTGGGACTCGTGGTGGGTGGCTCATTATTACTATTTGCATGGAGAGCCCCAAAAGCCAATATCGGAGGGAACTTTGAAACCGTCTCGCGCGAAGGTATGCTGCTGGTCAACAATGTTCTATTACTGGTTGCAGCAGCTGCAGTATTGTTGGGCACCCTCTATCCACTTATCCTAGACGCCTTAAATCTTGGCAAGATCTCGGTGGGCGAACCTTACTTTGAGGCAGTATTTGTGCCACTCATGACGCCTGCTTTATTTTTAATGGGAGTCGGACCAATTGCGCGCTGGCGCCAATCACCCCCCATTGAACTCGCCACCAAACTGAAGTGGGCCTTTGCCGCAAGTGCGATTTCTGCGATTGTTGCTCCGCTTGTGTTGCGATCTTGGACCCCAATGATCGGCTTTGGGCTCTTAATCGCCGCTTGGATTATTAGCTCCGGAGTAACTCAATTAATCGATCGCGCTCGAATTAATCCCAGCAGGACATGGTGGCAAAACCTCCGTATTCAACCGGCTGGTTACTACGGTATGCTCGTAGCGCATTTTGGAGTCGCTGTATTTATCATCGGCGTCACTGCAGTACGTGGATTTGAAACTGAACAAGATGTGCGCATGCAGATTGGTAGCGTATCCCAGTCTGGTGGCTACGACTTCAAAATGGTTAGCTTGAAAACCATCAACGGTCCTAACTATGCAGCAATGCAGGGGCAGTTTGATGTAACAAAAAATGGCAAACCAGTCACAAGTCTATTTCCTGAAAAACGCATCTATACCGCAAGTCAAATGCCCATGACTGAGGCTGCGATCGATTCTGGTCTAACACGCGATTTGTATGTATCGTTAGGCGAGCCAATTAATGACCGCGAATGGAGTGTTCGCATTTATCACAAACCCTTTATCGATTGGATCTGGGGCGGGTGTTTCTTAATGGCGCTTGGCGGCTTCTTGGCGATTACTGATCGTCGCTATCGCAAGAAAGAAGCGTAAGATGCGGCGTTATCTCATTCCCTTCGTGATCTTTTTGGGATTATTCATTTTTTTGGGAATCGGTTTGCAACTTAAACCGCGTGAGGTACCCTCGCCATTTATTGGTAAACCTGCGCCGATGTTTAACTTACCCATACTTGGGAAAGAGGAGTCGAGTTTTTCTCCCGATCAAATGAAGGGGCAAGTCTGGGTTCTGAATGTCTGGGCTTCTTGGTGTGTAGCCTGTCGAGAGGAGCATCCTTTGCTGGTTGATTTTGCAAAAACCCACAGTACACCACTCATTGGGCTTGATTACAAAGATAAACCCGATGCTGCCCAAAATTGGCTCAAGCAATTTGGCGACCCTTACCGCCTCTCGGTATCGGATATGAAGGGACAGGTCGGAATTGATTATGGGGTCTATGGTGTTCCCGAGACCTTTGTGATTGATCGCGCTGGCGTGATTCGTCTAAAACACATCGGGCCACTGACCAAAGAGGCGATTGAGAAAAAAATTATTCCATTGATTGCTAGCCTACAGTCATGAAGCATCTCTTTATTCTCTTAGCCGGACTCACGATTGGTTTTGTAACTCCTGGTGTGGCGTTTGCACAAAACAATACAGCCCCCTTAGTCTCTGACAATCCAGCGCTTGAGAAGAGAGTTTTGGAAGTTTCCAATGAATTACGCTGTTTAGTTTGTCAAAACCAGACCATTGCGGACTCCAATGCCGATCTCGCTGTGGATCTCAAAAATCAGGTTCGACAGCAATTGAGTGAAGGACGCTCAAAGCAGGAGATTCTGAACTATATGACTGAGCGTTATGGGGACTTTGTGTTGTATAACCCACCCTTTAATGCTGCCACCTTGATGCTTTGGGTTGGTCCATTCTTGCTGATGCTACTCGGTCTCATCGTATTGGTTCGTCAAATTAAGCAACGTAAACAAGAACTGTCCAAAGAAACATTTTCGGCCCAAGAAATTGAGCGCGCCAGACAATTGCTGGATCGCAAACTAGGAAACCAGTAATGACTCTTTTCATCCTGATTGCAGTATTGATGACCGTGGTTGCGGTACTGCTTATCGTTATTCCGTTTCGAAAAAATAAGATAAATCCAGAAAAAATTAGTCTAGAACAGGATGAAAATATCGCTATTCTTCGCAATCAGTTGCGTCAGTTTGAACTCGACTGCCAAGAAGGCCGGATTTCTCAAGAACAGCTGCAAGAGTCAAGGCTTGATATTGAAAAACGCTTACTTCAAGAAGAGCGGGCGATCGCCGCAGATCAACTCGTTCTAAATGGTGAGCAACATCAACGCAATAAAAGATGGTCGACCATTTTTATTGCTAGCACCTTACCGATTGGGGCGATTGTTTTATACCTTTTTGTGGGGTCTCCATTAGCGTTGTACTTACCTGAGGCTAATCAAGGTCAACCGCAGCTGACGCAACAGGATATTGAGGGAATGGTCGAGCGCTTAGCCCAGCGACTTGAAAAGGACCCCAATAATGCCGAGGGCTGGCAAATGCTAGGGCGCTCTTATGCTGCCTTACAACGTATGCCCGAGGCACTAGCTGCTTATAAAAAAGCTTTGGCACTCAACCCTAACAATGCCCCTCTCTTAGTTGACTACGCTGATCTCTTGGCGTTTGAGAATAAAAGTATTAAGGGAGAGCCAATACGCCTTGTGCAAAAAGCTCTACAGATCGATCCCAATAATCTTAAAGGGCTTGCCCTTGCGGGCACTGCCTCCTTTGAAACGGGTGATTATAAAAAAGCGGAAGAATATTGGTCCAAGGCGAAAGGCTTAGTTCCTGCTGATAGTGAGTTTGCACGCGGTATGGATGAAAATATCGCCGCGGCCCGCGCTGAGTCAAATCAACGAAAAAAGTAAGCTTTAGCCGAAAACTAGAACCGAGCTGGTTTGTTATGCACGGTCGTCATAGATCGGATACATAAACCAAAGTAACTTTTGCGCCATTTACCCTTACTTAGACTGACATCGTCGCCATCAACGGGTTCGACTAAATTCTTGAACATTGCAGCCCCCGATTGGATGGTTGAACGATTTATACTGTTATTACTATGTCAAGTCTGATTAACGGTCTACACGACTGGTTCTGACCAAAATGCTTAAGTATTTAATCCCCTACTTTGCTTTTCTGCTCTGCCTCTTAGTAATTGATTTAATTTGGTTATTAGGTATTGCCAAGAGTCTATACCGCAACGAAATGGGCTCCTTAATGTCTCCTAATCCAAATCTGATTGCGGCTTTAGGCTTTTATCTTTTATACGGTCTTGGGGCGTTTATCTTTGTCATCTATCCAGCTCTGCAAAAGCAAGTGTGGCTTGATGCACTCATTTATGGTGCGCTTTTTGGACTCTTTTGTTATATGACGTACAACCTCACTAATCTAGCGGTAATTCGGGATTTTCCAAGTAAGCTCGCACTCATCGATATCGCTTGGGGCACCTTTCTAACGGCGATATGTTCGGTACTAGCCTATGGAATTACCCAGCGGTTAGGGGATTGGTTTAAAACCTAAAGTCATAATGGCTTTTTTTCGACCAGCCATCCTTGATTCATTTACAGGGTATTCACGTCAACAGTTCTCTAGCGATGTACTAGCGGGTATTACCGTTGGAGTCATTGCCCTGCCATTGGCAATGGCATTTGCGATTGCCAGTGGTTTAAAACCCGAGGCCGGCATCTTTGCCGCCATTATCGGAGGATTAATTGTTGCCCTTCTAGGAGGAACTAAGGTACAAATTGCTGGGCCAGCTGGTGCATTTATTGTGATTGTTTATGCCATTGTCGATCGGTATGGTGTTGCCAACCTTCTACTAGCAACCACCCTCTCTGGAGTTTTTTTATTTCTGATGGGGCTATTTCGTTTAGGAACCTTAGTTCGCTTTATTCCAATAGCGGTAATTGTTGGCTTTACCAATGGTATTGCCGTCCTGATTATTCTGTCGCAAATTAAGGATTTCTTTGGACTGCAAATCCCGCAACTACCATCGCAATTTTTTAGCATGGTCCAAACACTAATTGATCGTGCTAGTAGCTGGAGTCCAGCGACGCTAGTCCTATCAATATCAAGCTTGATTTTTCTGATTCTTTGGCGACTGTTTCATAAGCGCATCGGTAAGCTAGGGATGATTCCAGGGACCATATGGGTTCTAGTATTAGCGACTCTGGTAACGAGTATCTTTTCATTACCAGTAGAAACAATTGGTACTCGGTTTGGTGGTATTCCTGCTGGTCTTCCAAGCCCCCAATGGCAAGGCATCACTTGGGAGAGTGCCCAATTGGTGATTGCACCAGCGATGACCCTGGCACTATTGGGTGCCATTGAATCTCTTCTGTGCGCTCGGATTGCCGATGGCTTAACGCATGAGCGTCATCGCCCCAATCAAGAACTCATGGGCCAGGGAGTTGCTAACTTCGTGATGCCATTATTTGGTGGTATGCCGGTCACTGGCACCATTGCCCGCACTGTTACCAACATTGAATCTGGAGCCAGAACACCAATCTCTGCGATTGTTCATTCGATTACCCTACTACTCATTATCGTGATTGCTGCACCTCTAGCAAAAGATATTCCCTTGGCATGCTTGGCTGCCATCCTCATTTTTATTGCTTGGAATATGGGTGATTGGAAACAATTTATCGATTTCAAGCAATTTCGTCTGCCCTATCGAATTACTATGATCAGTGTATTTTTACTGACTGTTACGGTGGATTTGACTGTTGCTGTGCAAGTTGGATTAATCTTGGCGTTTGTAACCTTTGTGTATCGCATTTCCAGTCTCTCGCGCATTGAAACAGCCCCCGTCGCAGACTTTCCATTTCTTGAGGGCCAAGAAGATAAAGTGGCAGCGTACCGCATTTATGGTGCCCTCTTTTTTGGGGCTGTTCAATTACTTGAAAAAATCGAGCAACGGCTTCCCCAATGTGCAGTGGTATTGGATTTTAAGAATGTGATTTATATCGATGCCACTGGGATGGATAGCTTGATGGAGTTTATGCACCATTGCCAAACTCGGGGTGTGACAGTCTATATCTGCGGCTTAAATCATCAGACCCATGATATTGCCCTGCGCTCAGGCCTCTATGACAAGATGAGTGCGGAATTTTTCTGCCATGATCTAGCCACTGGACTACAAAAAGTCAGGAATGCTTTTTTAAAGCCTTAATGAACCCAGCCCTTGCGACGCTCATAGATTACAAATAGCAGTCCCCAAACTACGATTGAGGCATAGGCCCAGATCCAAGAGACTCGATCCAATTGTGATCCAGTAAGATCAAGGACAAAGCCAAAGATTGCTGGGCCTAATAATCCCCCGCCAAAACCCATGAGCGAATGCAAGCCCATTGCAGCCCCTTTGAGCTTCTCATCGGCGCTCGTCACCAGCCCTGCGGTCAGCGTAGCCGAATCCGCCATGATGAAAATGGCATGGCCAATCGCAAGCGTCAAAATAAGCCAGCTCGCATGCCCCATTGAGTATGCGAGAGTAACTCCAAAAATAGCGCTCGTGATCATCACAATACAAACCCATTTCTGACGGCCCACTTTTAAGGCAAGCTCGTTGCCTAAAATTGAAGCAGGTACCCCAAAGAAATTGATCACTCCAGCAAGTGTGGTTGCTGCCAAAATAAATTGCTCGCCTGAGAGCTGAGTGCTAAGAATAAAAAAAGCTACCAACCAACTACGAGAGGCAAAGAGTTCAAGCGAATGAACGGTGTATCCAAGAATGTATCCCGAGGCATTACGATTTTGCAAAACCTGTTGCCACTTACGAATCGGAAAAATATTGCGCCAATCGATGGTAATTTTTTCTTGCCAGTGAGAATGGCGTGTCGGCCGAATGAATGCAAGTACGATGAGTAAGGAAGTGGTTGGGCCTAAGGCAACCCAGCGGTACACACTGTGCCAGTCACCCATACTCAATACCCAACCCGAGATGACGTAAGAGAGTCCTGTACCCACTCCAAAGAATGCTGTGTAAAACGAAATGTGCCGGGTGATTTCGCCCTGGATGAGTCTATCGGATAGGATTTTGAGCCCCGGCATGTAGGTGGCCGCCAACCCTGCACCGCTTACCATCATGCAAGCGCAAGCGCTAATAAAGCCACTTGCTACAAAGCCCATCCCCAATTGACCTGTGATTGCGAAAAAACTTCCAATCATGTAAATGCGCCTTGCATCCATCTGATCGGTTAGAGCCGTGGCAAATGGTACTACGGCGATATATCCCACAAAAAATGCACTGGCGATTAGACCGGATTCAAAATTAGATAGGCCCCACTCGCGTTGCAAAGTTGTCAGGGTCACGGCATAAGCCGCAAAGCCCAATAAAGCCCCAACTTGGGCTAACAACATCCATGGTGTATTCCCCTTCAAAATGCTCATGACAAACTAATTTATTGATCTTGCCGGTGTGGTGGCTCTTGAAAACCATTACGCCGAAAGGTGACCACCAGGGTATCGCGATAGCCATAGGATCCGATTGGCTGAATTGGCGTGGTCTCATGAATCATCTTTGCATCATTTAGAACCAAAGCCGTCCAAGAATCCTGTAAGGTAAACCGCAAGCCAATTGAGCCTTGTGCTTCAAAAATCCGGGTTTCTCCACCCTTAACGCCGACTCGGTCAACCAAGATCACTACGACATAATCAACGCCATCGCGATGCGCTCCCTCGGGTGTGGGGCGTCCAATCCCATCGCTAGTATCAATCCGAAATGGATGGGCCTCGACGTACCATCTTGGTGAATCTGGAAATAAATACGATATCCCCAACATCAGTTTCTGCCAATTCTGATTCGCTTGTAGGGCGGGCTCCAGGGGCTCGAACCAGCGCTCAATTCCACCATGCAAAGCGTTGTAATCAAGCGATTGCCAATGCGCACGATGGGGAGCTAACTCGACCTGCCCTGGATTAATGACATAGCTCCCATGGCGACGAAAGCGATACCGTCCGCCATCTTTCAAATACGGGTCGCGAGGTAGATTGTTCCAATAGCTCTTGAGGTTTTGCAAATCCCCAAGATGAACCTTCACCAATTGGCTCAGGCTATCGGGGGATAGAACCGCATAACCCCGGTCTTGGAGGGAATGCTGCAGCTGTTCGAAGGGGGTAAATGGTGGCGCTAACATGCAAGCCTTATTTTGCCTGTTTTAACTGATCACGCACCAAGGCAATATGCATTCGTAGATCATAAAGTTCTTTTGACTGGATCGCAGACACATTCAAACGCTCTATACGATTTTCGAGATCATTGAGCCCAGACAATAACTCATCCGTATTTTTTGAAGCCGCAAATCGCTTTTCGATAGTCTTTAAGGTCTTATAAAGGCGACCCAGTCTTATCTTTAAGCTTAGGTTCAGAATCACGGGTAAATAGGTAAAGATGGGCAACAAAATAATCAGCAAGGGAATTAAGATCTTGATTACACGCTCTAACCACACCGCACCCCAAAACGGTAAATGCCGATAGAAAAACGAGGGGCCATCCTTTAAGAATATCTCGGCATCTAAATCAATTGGAAAATCTAAGCCCTTGCTCGATGGAAACTCACCAGGCTTTTGTAAGCGTGAGTAATTACGTAATATATCGTATGTGGTTCCCAACAGTAGACTCACCGTAGCAGGATTGATATCAGAGTGCGCAACCAAAGTGGCGGTAGGCGCAATCACATGAATATCTTGCTTAGGTAAATCATGGGCAATACTTACAAGGCCTCGAGGGATATCAACTCGATTGAGGTAAGGCAAAACTCGGGTGTAGGTCTCTGCTTGGTCAAAATCCATCAAGCGAATACCGGGTAATTGATAAAAATCTTTCAATAAAGGTGCTTCACCTGCCAAAACAATCATGGCAACATCAATTCCACCCTGGCGCAATTGCTTAATTGCCTCATCGGGACTAAGGCTAACTAGATTGAGTTGTGTTGACTCAATGTCATTGAGTTTAAGAATAGCTTGGGAGAGCATGTTCGTACCACTTCCCTCGTTGCCGATCGATACTTTTTTTCCTTTGAGTTGACTTAATTGCCGTAAAGACCCCCCGTCTTTGATAAAGGCGTCGGGCCGATACCAAACCCAAAGGGGTTCATAGAAAAGACCAGCTAATGCCGTGAGTTTTGGATACTGATTTGGATTACCCACACCACTTTGTATGATGGCTAAATCGACTCCGGATTTGGAATCGGCCATCAGTGCCAGGTTATCAACACTACCACCCGTATTCTGAATTCTTAGGACAATCTTTTCTTTGGCGAGCTCTACTTGTAGCTGTTTTGCAAACTGGTGATAAAGCCCGTCCGGAAATCCAGTCGCAATTGTTAGCGTCTTGGGGGGTCCTGGCAATAGCAACCAGATCGTCAAAAAAATACTTGCAATCAGTACGATAAACGCCGTAACCAAATAGGCAGGTCGGGAGGCGATCCGATACAAAATGGTCATGGCTTTATCATTCTATTTTTAACCATTATGCCCTGATTAAATCCATGCCAACGAACTCAAACCCCCTGCGTGTTGCCCTTGTTACCGGTGCTGGAACTGGTATTGGTAAAGCTGCAGCCAAAGCCCTTCTAAGTGACGGATTTTCGGTAGTGCTTACCGGACGCAATCTCGAACGTTTACAAAAAGCAATCAAGGAAATTGGTGGAAATACAACGAACTGCTTAGCAGTAGCTTGCGATGTGGGCAAACCCGAAGAGGTGAAGACCTTATTTCGTCAGCTTAAAGATCAATTTGGCCGCATTGATGTGCTATTTAATAATGCAGGAACGGGTGCGCCAGCAATTCCTATGGACGAGCTTTCCTACGAGCAGTGGATGAATGTCGTGAACAGTAATCTCTGCGGTGCATTTTTATGCTCCCAAGAAGCCATGCGCATGATGAAGTCCCAATCGCCCCAAGGTGGTCGCATTATTAATAATGGCTCAATTTCTGCGCATGCCCCAAGACCCAATACCGCACCATATACGTCCACCAAACATGCCATCACAGGACTCACCAAATCCATTGCACTTGACGGTAGGCCATTTAACATTAATTGCGGTCAAATTGATATTGGGAATGCCGCTACCGAGATGACCGAACGCATGGCTAACGGCATTATGCAAGCCGATGGTTCGATCAAAGTCGAGCCGCGGATGGATGTGGATCATGTTGGGCAAGCAGTTTTACAAATGGCCAAACTGCCGCCTGAAAGTAATATCTTGTTCATGACCATCATGGCCAGCAAGATGCCATTTGTTGGCCGGGGATAGCACTCTAGCGGTAACCCGCCTGATCCAAGATCCGCTGAGCTGCTACTTGATTGCGCCCGATCGCAGCGATTGATACCTTTTCGACTTGATAGGGTCCGAGCGCTTTCAAAGCAGGATTATCAAGCTTCACTCCCGCAACGACCGGCCATTCATTATTACCATCGGCTAAATAGATCTGCGCAGCGTCGCTTGCTAAATACTCCAAAAACTTCACAGCAGCCTGTGGATTGGGTGCATTTTTAGCTACGCCACCCCCAGAAATATTGATATGCACACCACCGGCATTTTGATTGGGCCAAATATGGCCTAGTTTGGCAAGCGCGGCAATATCCTCGGGCTTGGTCGAGCGCATTAAACGTGCCAAGTAGTAAGAGTTGGTTAATGCAACCGCGCACTCACCCGATGCGACAGCACGGATTTGATCGGTATCACCGCCTTTGGGCGCACGCGCCATATTGGCGACCATTCCTTTAGCCCACTTCTCAGTTGCCGCAGTGCCATCACGCTCAATCAGAGCACCAACCAATGACAACATGTAGGGGTGCGAACCGGAACGAGTGCATACCTTACCTTTATTGATTGGGTCAGCCAACTTCTCATAGGTGTTCACATCATCGGGTTTAATGCGATCTTTGTTGTACACCATAATGCGCGCCCGAGTTGAGAATCCATACCAGGTGGTGCCATCCGCATCGGCCTTGGCGCGAAGGTTGGCTGGTATACGCTGATCCAACACCTTGGACTGAATTGGCCTAAACATACCATTGACCTGAGCGCGCCACAACCGTGCGGCATCAACTAATAAAATCACATCGGCTGGACTTTTAACACCTTCGCTATTTAAGCGTTCGAGCAAGGCGTTGTCATCAGCTTCAATCCGGTTAATCTTGATACCAGTACTTTTTGTGAAGTTGGCATAAAGGGCTTCATCAGTTTGATAATGTCGCGCAGAATACAGATTAAGTACCGTATTTGGCTCAGCCGCATGATTTGGCGATGAACCCAAGGTTATAACAAGCCCAAAAACTAAACTCGGTATCAGGGAAATTTTTTTCAATACCGACGAATGCGCCCAGCCAATTTCATGCATATCAAACCATTCCTATTAACGAATACAAAAACTTTAGTGTAATACAAATGAGAATGATTATCAATCATATTGGTACTTCTGTGGTTTTTTACCGTTTCTGGGCAATCGCCCGCGATAGCAAGATAACCGGTAAAAGTCCAACTAAAACAATGCTTAAGGCAGGTAATGCGAGCTCGGTTAAGCGTTCGTCGGCTGCCAATTGATAGGTGGCAACTGCCAAGGTATCCAGGTTAAAAGGTCGCAACAGTAATGTGGCAGGCAGCTCTTTCATTACATCGACAAACACAAATAACAAGGCAGTTAAAACGCTACGCTTTAATAATGGCAAATGAATCCGCCAAATCATCTCCAGCGGCTTGGCGCCCAAGAGCGCAGCGGTGCCATCCATCGCAGGGGTAATACGAGTCAATCCGGTCTCAATACTTTGTAAGCCGGCAGATAGAAAACGAATTAGATAAGCGTAGACCAATACCCCAACACTTATCGACATTAACCATGCGATATCCAACAAACCCAAAAGAGACAAAATGCCAACGCCCAAAACTGCGCCGGGTAAGGCATAACCAACCGTGAGTAAGCGATTGACCCCTTGCAGCGTTTTACTTTGGGTAAGGCGTGCGGCATACGCCAAAAAGAGTGCGCAAAGTACAGCTAAGATGGCAGTAAATGCCGATAAGCTTAATGAATTCTTTAACCATGCCCAGTAGCGCGAATCCATTTCAAGACCCTGCTCGCTAACAAGATCAAATAAAACTGCCATTGGCAAAATGAATGCAAATATGAGCGTCAGGGCGCAGAATAAAAAGGCATAGAGCGCATGGGAACCCACTAAGCGTTTCGGGATGGCAGGTCGAGTATTTGTATTGGTAAGGGCATAGCGTTGCCTGGCTCGATTGTGACGCTCCCAATAAAACACTATTAAGACAAAACTCAGGAGCATTAGGGATAAATGCACTGCAGCACTTCGATCCCCAAACGATAACCAGGCCTTAAAAATACCGGTCGCAAAGGTTTGTAAGCCAAAGTAGGATACTGCCCCAAAATCAGCCAATACCTCCATAAGCGTCAAAGCAATACCGGTAAAGATCGCAGGCCTTGCCATGGGCAGTACCAGCTTGATAAATGCTTCCACACTGGTATAACCTAAGGTTTCAGCAACCTCCATAAATCGTGCACTGCGATCTAAAAAAGAGGTGCGCGCGACCAAATACACATAGGGATACAAACACATAGTGAAGGTCCACATCGCACCACCTAAGGAGCGCGGATCCGGTAATGACACTGTAAGACCTAAATTGTCACGTAACATGGTTTGCACGGGGCCAGCATGCTGCAAGAAATCCACAAACAAATACGCCATCACATAAGCAGGAACTGCGAGTGGCAAGATTAAGGCCCATTCAAAGATTGCCTTTCCTGGAAATTGATAGTTCGCTATCAGCCATGCATTACCCACCCCTAGAATGAAAACACCAATACCAACGCCGAAGCAAAGCAGGAGCGTTGTAACGATGTAATCCGTCAACACATAATTCCAAAGGTGGGTTAGCGTACTCCCAGAGACCATCCCGTCCGATCCGATTGGGCTGGGTTGACCCAATAGGGCAGCTAAGATCAACCCCAGAATAGGTAGGCTAAGAGTCAGAGCTAAGAAAATAGAGCTTATGCGCATTCAGTGCGGTAATGGATCGAATAAGTAGATGGGTTGTGGTGTTTATATGATTTTTTATGATTCAATGCGAAAATTATAGGGATGAATTCCAATCCAGCCCTGATTTCCCTCGAAAACATTGCGATCGAGTTTCCTAAACAGGAAGGCTCGGGCGTCATTCGGATTGTCAATAGCCTCAGTTTCCAACTTCCTAAAGGGGATATTGCCTGCCTCTTGGGCCCATCGGGTTGCGGTAAATCCACCGTATTGCGTGCCATTTGCGGCTTTGAGCCTGTGCAAACCGGTGAGATCAAAATCCATGGCAAAACGGTGAGCTCACCCAGCCAACGAATTTCCCCAGCAGAGCGCAAAGTTGGCATGGTCTTTCAGGACTTTGCTTTATTTCCACACCTTAGCGTTCTTGAGAACGTCATGTTTGGGCTACGGACAGGCACTAATGCAGAACGCCAGAAAATTGGTATGCATTGGTTGGAGCGGGTAGCACTTGACGACAGAGCAAGTGCTTATCCCCACGAACTCTCTGGCGGACAACAACAACGTGTGGCACTGGCACGAGCCATGGCACCCGAACCCGATCTGATCTTGCTCGATGAGCCATTCTCAAATTTAGATATCGATTTACGTGAGCGCCTGGCTAGTGAGATGCGCGATATCCTCAAAGCCAACGGGGTAACTGCCCTGCTCGTCACGCATGATCAATTTGAAGCCTTTGCAATTGCGGATCATATCGGAGTGATGAATGAGGGCAAGATCATTCAATGGGATACTCCCTACGATCTTTATCACAAACCGAATACACGCTATGTGGCCGAGTTTATAGGTCGGGGTGTCTTTATTAAAGGCAAAACCCAAGATGGAGGTGCCGTTGAGATTGAACTTGGACAACTGCAATTGGATCCAGGTGAAGCATTAAGTCCTGGAAAACAAATTGATGTGCTCTTACGTGCCGATGATATTCAGCACGACGATGAAAGTCCGATGCAAGCAGAGGTTGTGCGTAAGGCGTTTCGTGGTGCCGATTTTTTATACACCCTTAAACTCAATT
Source organism: Polynucleobacter sp. MWH-UH24A (assembly GCF_018687475.1). Lineage (NCBI taxonomy): Bacteria > Pseudomonadati > Pseudomonadota > Betaproteobacteria > Burkholderiales > Burkholderiaceae > Polynucleobacter > Polynucleobacter sp. MWH-UH24A. Next base: position 403,712 of record NZ_CP061292.1, on the reverse strand, counting down.
CGGGCCAAGAGGTATTTGCCTTTGTCCCTAGCCACCACAACCATGCGATTGGCGAAAAAATTGGTATTCGCTTGGGCGCTGACCACGTGGTCACATTCAAAAATTAAGTCATTATTCGGCTGCTGCTGGGTTTGGATTGGACTTGCCAATCGATAACAAAATTGCAATTCCAATTAATACAATAGCAATTCCCGCAAGCTGTAAAGCACTCACTGGCTCGCTGAGGAAATACCACCCCAAGAATGCGGTGCCTACTGGACCAATCGTACCCGCCTGAGCAGTCAAGCTTGAACCAATGCGGTTAACGGCCATCATGATAAAAAGCATAGGGATAAAGGTACAAAACAAGGCGTTGATAAGCGCAAAGTAATAGACCTCGGGCTGCTGCACAAAAAGCTGACTGACGCCCAAGACAAGTGACTGAATGCAGGTTGCAGCCGTAGCTGAGGCGCTCGCAAGTGCCACCATTCGGATACTCCCTACCCGCCCTACGAGCTCACCGGCATAGATCAAATAGATCGAGTACGCCACGGCTGACAAAAAGACCAATATGCCACCCAAAAATACAGCACTCTGTCCATTGAACTGTATATCATGCAAAAAAACTAGGGTGATCCCAAGATAGGCGACGGCCATCGCCCAATATTGCCGCCGATCAATTGTTTTTTTCAATAAGAACTTTGACAGTACTAATACGATGGCTGGAATTAAATACAAAATCACGCGCTCTAGCCCAACAGAAATGTAATGCAGTCCGAGGAAATCTAAGTAGCTCGATACAAAATAGCCCAATAAGCCAATCGCACAGACTTTGATCACATCCTTTCTGATGAGTGGTTGTGGTGATGTGATCTGCTGGTTCCACCATACCGCTAGCCAAAAGATTGGGAGTGAAAATACCATCCGCAGGGTCAGAACGATATCTGCAGTAGCACCATACTGATAGGAAAATTTCACCACAATCGCTTTAGCAGCAAATAGTAATGCGCCTAAACTTGCGAGAATAATCGAGAGATAAAAACCAGACTGCACTAGTTTTTCCTAAGAATAAGCACCTATTCTTCCCATGGAAATCGTTGTCGAGATAACTCCTCCATGATCTCTCTCTTACTCATGGTAGGTTTAGGCTCAGGTTTAACCTCAAAACTATCCGAAGCCGAGATTTGATCATCTTGAGTATCTTGATTAGCTGAATTTGAATTACTTTGCTCGGATGGATTCATAGTGCTGAAATTGTAAGACTATCTTTATAGGTCACTACTAATCTATAAATAAACCCCCATCGTGGTCGATGAGGGTTTTTGTTTTCTGGTGGGCCCACCAGGACTTGAACCTGGGACCAAAGGATTATGAGTCCTCTGCTCTAACCAACTGAGCTATGGGCCCCTAAGACTTGATTAATCTTCTTCGAGGAAAGTCTTCAGCTTATCACTGCGGCTGGGGTGACGCATTTTCCGTAATGCCTTAGCCTCAATTTGACGGATCCGCTCACGGGTCACATCAAACTGTTTACCAACTTCCTCGAGGGTGTGATCGGTGCTCATCTCAACACCAAAACGCATCCGCAATACCTTTGCCTCGCGTGGTGTTAAAGAGTCAAGAACATCCTTCACTACATCGCGCATCGAGTCATGCAATGCAGCCTCGGCTGGAGCTAGGGTATTGGAGTCTTCAATGAAGTCACCCAAATGCGAATCTTCATCATCGCCAATTGGGGTTTCCATCGAGATTGGCTCTTTCGCAATCTTCATGATCTTACGAATCTTATCTTCTGGTATCTCCATCTTCTGAGCCAAGGTTGCTGCGTCAGGCTCATGTCCTGTTTCTTGCAAAATTTGACGGCTAATACGATTCATCTTATTGATGGTTTCGATCATATGCACCGGGATACGGATCGTTCTAGCTTGATCCGCAATCGAGCGCGTGATCGCTTGACGAATCCACCATGTTGCATAGGTTGAGAACTTATAACCGCGACGATACTCAAACTTATCCACTGCTTTCATGAGGCCGATATTGCCCTCTTGAATCAAATCCAAGAACTGTAAGCCGCGGTTGGTGTACTTCTTAGCAATTGAGATCACCAAGCGCAAGTTTGCAACGGTCATCTCGCGCTTTGCTTCACGCGCCCGCTTCTCACCCGCAATCATTTGCTTGTTGACTTCTTTGAGCTCATTGAGTGGTAAGACCACCTTGGTTTGAATATCGATCAATTTCTGTTGCAGCTCTTGAATTGCAGGCACATTCCGCTCCAAGAGGGCGCTATAGGGTTTTGGATCCTTAAGAAGATTTGCAGTCCAACGCAAGTTCATAGCCATTTTTGGAAATGCTTGCAGAACTTCAGCGCGTGGGATTCCGATCTTATCAACCAGAATGCTCACAATGCCGCGCTCAAGCTTCCATACTTCATCCACTTGCGCACGCATGGTATCGCAGAGTTTTTCAACACTCTTCGCCGTTAAACGAAAACCAAGTAACTCATTGCGAATCGCATCTTGGGCTTTTAAATAACCGGGTGAGTTATACCCATCGCGATCGTGGGCACGACGCATCTTGTCAAACTGAGCCCGAATCACCGCAAACTTTTCAAGAGAACGTTGCTTTAACTCCTCGAGTTGTTTGGCACTTGCAGTACTTGCACCACCGCCGCCACCTTCCTCATCATCCCCCTCCTCGCCCTCTTCCATGAGCTCGAGATCCTCGGGCTCATCAGCAGCCATCGGGATATCTTCGGCATTTGGATCGACTAAGCCATCAACAAACTGATCAATTTCCATTTCACCTGAAACGATCTTGTCTACATTAGCTAGGATCTCTGAGATTGTTACTGGGCAAGCAGACAAAGCCATCACCATGTCCTTAAGGCCAGCTTCAATCTTTTTGGCAATGACGATTTCGCCCTCACGGGTCAACAAATCAACGGTACCCATCTCACGCATGTACATGCGCACAGGGTCGGTGGTTCGTCCAAATTCGGAGTCAACCGTTGAGAGGGCAGCTTCGGCCTCTTCCTCAGCCTCCTCTTCTGAAGTTGCAGTGGGTCCATGCTCATTGAGCAAAAGGGTTTCTGCGTCTGGCGCTTGCTCGTAAACAGTAATGCCAATGTCATTGAGAAGACCGATCAGAGTTTCTAGGGCATCTACCTCAGATAACTCATCGGACATCACATCGTTCATCTCGCCATGGGTTAAATACCCTTTGGATTTACCCATCTTAATGAGGGTCTTCAAGCGCGAGCGGCGTAATTCTTGCTGCTCCTCACTACCCAATTGTTGCGCAGCAAACTCTTTTAGCAGCGCCTTTTCTTTTGCTTTGCGATCGCGCGCCTTCTGCCGATCAGTTCGGTTGTCCACGCCTGGCTCAGTAACTACTTCGGCCTTGGGTTTTCGACCACGCGTTTTTTTGATCGGCTGCCCATTTTCATCGAGCTCAACAGCTGCTTCTTTTGCTTTTAATTTGGCAGCTTTTGCCTCCGCCTTCGCTTGTTCTTTGGCTGCTTTTTCTTGTGCCTTCTTTAATGCCTTTTCTTCAGCTGCCTTTTTTGCCAATTCCTTGGCGGTTAATTTGGGGGCTGGTTTTACCGATTTGGCATTAGCCTTTGCATTCTTTGCAATTGGCTTCACAACCTTGGAGACCGCTTTTTTTGCAGGCGCTTTAGATGATTTGCTAACTTTTTTTACTAGTACCTTCGTGGGCTTCTTTGCAGCAACTTTTACGGCCTTCTTAACAGCCGCAACAGGCTTTGCCTTTTTAATTGCAGCTTTTGCCTTCGCAATAGGTTTTGCTAATTTTTTAGGAGCAGCTTTGGTAACTGGTTTTTTCATGGGTATCTTTGCAATCGATCAATCTAATAAGTTAGTGATTACTTACTTAGGCCATATGTCCTGACGATCTGGTTCATTTACCCGTATCGATCATCCAAAGGTTCTCAGGCCAAGGAGGTAAGTGGCTGATTCAAATAGTTTTTTCTGGAAATGCGTATTATACTCGATTGAGTCAAGCAAGACCTACAAAAGCATAAAAAATATCGTTTTATGCCATCAATTGTCTAAATTTCCTACCGTTTACTCAAACGCTGACTAATTTGCCGATACCGTTCTAAATCCCCGGGATTTGCTGTGCCTTGGGTCATTTTTCCCGTAATTTCAGTCATTTCGGCTTTGAGATTAACAAGTTCCAACTTACTTAAAACCCCGATTAAATCCTCTTTTGCTCCAATAAGCTCAATCTCAGAGCCTAAGATCCGCTGCCTTAGGATTTGGTACAAATCAGCCAATGGACTGGTAGCCAACTGATCCTGAAAAACGGCAAAGGAGGAATTTTGATTTTCTTCTCCAAGCTCTAAAACATCGCATTGGTGAATTAGATCGCCCATTAGGTCATGGGCCTTATCCGATCGTTTTTTAGCAATTTCAAGCGCCAGTTGACGCTGTTCCAAAGTCATTTCTTTTCCCAGAATCGGAAACTGAATCAACAAACGCATGATGTGTTCCGATAAATCAGTTGGCTTGGGTGGCTCAACGTTCGGACGGGATTGCTTTGCCGATCGAGGGGTGATGGGTTTTGTCATTGCCGGTCTAATAGCCTGCGGTTTTGTTTGGGCTTGAGTGTTAGGGGCTGGTGCTTTAGTCGCTGGCGTCAGCGCACAAAATTGCTCGAGCTCGCTCACACTCGATGCGGTGCGATTGGCAAGTTCTCGCAGCAGTTGAGAGCGCAAAGCAATGGCTGGCATCGATTGCAACCAGGGTTTTGCAACGTGATGGGTTTTTGCTCGACCCTCTGGAGTTGCTAGATCATTGCCATCACTAGCGAGCTTGAAAAAGAATCCCGATAAAGGCATCGCTTGGTTAATTGCTTGTTCAAAAGCCACTGATCCATACTGCCGAATGTAGCTATCTGGATCATGCTCACTCGGTAAGAATAAAAAACGAATTTCTTTATCGTCGGAGAGAATTGGCAAACATGCTTCTAATGCGCGCTGCGCGGCACGTTGACCCGCTGTATCACCATCAAATGAGAATACGATCCGATCGGTTTGGCGCAATAATGTCCGCACATGAAATGGTGTACACGCGGTTCCCAGGGTCGCAACGGCATTAGCAAAGCCCAGCTGGGCCAAGGCCACCACATCCATGTAACCCTCGCACACCAAAACAAATTCACGATCCCGAATCGCTAAACGTCCCTCAAATAAACCGTAGAGGGTATTTCCTTTAGAGAACAAAGGGGTCTCTGGAGAATTTAAATACTTGGGCTCGCCTTGATCTAAGATGCGCCCACCGAACGCAATGACCTGTCCCTTGGGATTACGAATGGGGAACATAATCCGATCTCGAAACCGGTCATAGCGCTTGGTCTTACCCTGGCTATCTGCCCCCTCCCCCTGAATAATTAAGCCAGCCTCAATTAGTAACTTGGCGGTTTCATCTTTAGCGTAAGAATCGAATACTGCCTCGAGACCCTGCCAGCCATCCGGTGCATACCCAAGGCCGTAGCGCTTGGCAATCTCACCCGTCAGACCACGGCCTTTAAGATAGTCAATAGCTCGTTGCGATCCTTTTAATTGTTGGGAGTACCAATCACTGGCCATTGTCATCACTTCACCAATGGCGAGGGCTTGCTTTTGAGCAATCACATCACGAACATTTCGTTCCTCACGGGGAACGGAGAGTCCTACGGAGCGGGCAAGATCTTCAATCGCATCAACATACGATTGGCCGGAATACTCCATCATGAAGCCGATTGCCGAGCCATGCGCCCCACAACCAAAGCAGTGATAAAACTGCTTCGAAGGGGATACTGAAAATGATGGTGACTTCTCCTGATGAAAGGGGCACAAGCCTTGATAATTAGCGCCTGCTTTTTTAAGTTTGACGTGCTTTCCAACGACATCGACAATATCGACCCGATTGAGCAAATCGGAGATAAAGGATTGAGGAATGAGCGCCATGGATTAAAGCATTATTTGGCGAGAGCGGCTTTTACCAATCCAGATACCATTCCCATATCAGCCTTACCAGCTAACTGAGCTTTTAGCGCCCCAATTACCTTACCCATATCTTGCGGACCACTCGCTCCCAAATCTGCGATGACCTTTTGAATGGCTGATTGCACTTCAGCGGCCGAGAGTTGTGCTGGCATATAGGCCTGCAAGATCCCCAGCTCTTTACTTTCTTGATCCACTAAATCCGTACGCCCTGCTTTTTGAAACTGCTCAATCGAATCTTTGCGTTGCTTGATGAGTTTTTCAATGATGGCGATGATACCGGCATCATCTACGGTAATACGCTCATCCACTTCTCGCTGTTTGATCGCGGCCAACAATAAACGAATGGTGCCAAGGCGCTCGGCCTCTTTGGCACGCATGGCTGACTTCATGTCTTCAGTAATTTGCTCTTTAAGAGTCATTCAAGTTCTCCAAATATCAGTGGAATAGATCCATTATCCAAGAGATTAAAAAAATAAAGCCCGCACAATGGCGGGCTTGAATCACGGGTTATTTCGGGAGTGCCCCGAAAATCCCAGAATACTTAGTAGAGCTTTTTAGGCAACATCTGGCTACGAATCCGCTTGTAGTGGCGTTTTGCAGCAGCTGCTTTTTTACGCTTGCGCTCGGCTGTGGGTTTCTCGTAGAACTCACGAGCGCGAAGATCGGTCAACAGACCATTCTTCTCAATGGTGCGCTTAAAGCGGCGTAATGCCACTTCAAATGGTTCGTTTTCGCGAAGGCGGACTGTGGTCATGCTGTTTTTACTCGCTTTTACTCTTTGATTGCTTGAAAATGATCAAAATTCACTAAAACACGGATTCTAGCACGTCCCCGCCTTCAATGATAGTCCTCGGTATTGAGACCTCCTGCGACGAAACTGGCCTTGCCGTTTACGACACTCGCCCCTGGGAGGCTGGAAAATCGGCCTATGGGGGCATCTTGGGGGCCGCATTGCACTCCCAGATTGATATGCATCAGGATTACGGTGGGGTAGTCCCAGAACTAGCCTCTCGTGACCACATTCGGCGCTTAATTCCTTTATTAAACAAGACCTTAACTGAATCCGGCTGCACGGTCGATGATTTAGATGGGGTTGCCTATACCCAAGGACCTGGTCTTGCTGGTGCCTTGCTAGTAGGATCCGCCTTTGCCAATGCCTTGGCAGTAGCGATCCAAAAACCGTTAATTGGAGTGCATCATTTAGAGGGCCATTTGCTTTCTCCGCTATTGGCAAACGACTCCTCAAAAAAGCCAGATTTTCCTTTTCTTGCCCTTTTGGTATCGGGTGGGCATACGCAGCTCATGTACGTTAATCGGATTGGCAACTACCAACTTCTCGGCGAAACGGTTGATGATGCAGCCGGTGAGGCGTTTGATAAAACTGCAAAATTATTAGGGCTCGATTATCCGGGTGGTGCCGCGCTCTCGAAATTAGCAGAAACTGGAAAAAATGCTGGATTTGATTTGCCCAGACCAATGTTGCATTCTAAGGATTTGGATTTTTCATTTTCAGGGCTTAAGACCGCGGTCTTACATCAAGTCAAAAAAGCGCAAAGTAGCGACTCCTATAACGCCTCGTTTCGAGCCAATCTCGCTTACGCATTTGTCGAAGCGGTGACCGACGTTCTAAGTCATAAAGCCATGGCTGCTTTAGAGCAAATGGAATGTCGTGATTTGGTGGTTGCTGGGGGCGTTGGTGCGAATACCCAGCTTCGTAAAAAACTCACTGCCATGGCGACTTCTCGAGGGTGTCAAGTTCACTATCCACCAATCGAGTTATGCACTGACAACGGTGTGATGATTGCGTTTGCAGGAGCACTTCGACTTTTACAGGGAAGCTCAATAAGTACTAATGGAGCATTTGATATTAAGGCGCGCTGGGATCTCAGCGCTCTCACTATTACGGCAAAGTAATTCTGGCAAATGCACTGTGATTATGGATGGACTCAAAGTTTTCCGCTTCCACCATTAAAGATAGGATTCGCTCATCGCGCTTTAGGCGAGTAGCAACATCCCGCACCAGATCCTCCACAAATTTCGGGTTTTCATAGGCATGCTCAGTGACCCATTTTTCATCGGGACGTTTTAAGATTGCCCACAACTCGCTAGATGCTTCTGTTTCTGCAATGCGGACTAACTCGTCAACACCAAGATTGGCATCGGCATCGAGCTTTACCAAAATCGTGACATGCGAGCGCTGATTGTGGGCGCCATATTCCGAAATCTCTTTTGAGCAAGGGCATAAGCTCATTACCGGAACGGTGGCTTTCAAATAAAGATCAACCTCAAGAATTTGATCAAGACTTTCTTTCACTTCAGCTAAATAGGTTACCTCGTAATCCATCCAACTCTCAACCGCGGAGATTGGGGCACTTTTTTTCACAAAGTGGGTGTATTGCATTTGCATACGGCCTTGCTTAGCCTGCAACAAAGGCAGCATTTTCTTAGCCATGTCCACAATGACTGCTCCATCATAGGCGCCCTGTTGATCTTGCAGTAACTGCACAAAGCGCGACATATGGGTACCCTTTTGATCCGCAGGTAATGCCACGTCCATCTCAAAACGAGCAACCGTTGGAAATGAACCAAAACCGCTTTGAACTTGAATGGGGTGCTTGATACCACGGATTCCAACACGCTCAATCGCTAGCGACCGGGCATCGTCGCTACCTTGAACGTCGGGTAGTGCTTGGGTATTGAGAAAGCTCGTGTTGAGATCATTCATACCATCATTTTCGCTCAAAACGATCCATCGGGTTCAGTAATGCGTTTTTAAAGCGCTTTACTTACCGACTGGGACCTGATCAGAAGGGGTCTTAAGTGACAGTGGTGAAGCACCTAAATCTGGAAAACGCCCAAGAATTGAGGCCTCCATTCCAGCGGCATCAAGCCCACATTGCGCCATCAGCAAGTTGTAATCCCCGTGCTCAATGAAAGAATCGGGCAAGCCCAAAGCCAAGAGTGGTTTGGCAATTCCCAAAAGATTCATGGCTTCCATGCAAGCACTTCCTGCGCCGCCTTGAACGCAACCATCCTCAACCGTTACAAAGTAATCGTGATTTCGAGCTAAGCTTTGAATTAAATCAATATCAAGGGGCTTCACGAAACGCATATTGACGACCGTTGCATCCAACTTTTGTGCAACATCGAGCGCTGGGTACAGCAACGTCCCAAATGCAAGAATGGCTAGGCGCTTGCCAGTCGTTTGGGCTTCTCGACGAATCTCGCCACGACCGAGTGGCAAGGTACGCAACTCTTTAGACGGCAGATTGCCGATTCCAGCACCACGAGGATAGCGAACCGCTGTGGGATGATTTTGATGATAGGCGGTTGTCAACAAATCACGGCACTCTGCTTCGTCGGCCGGGGTCATGATCAACATATTGGGAATGCAGCGCAAGTATGCAATATCGTATGCCCCTGCATGAGTTGCACCATCGGCACCCACTAATCCAGCACGATCAATCGCGAACACGATCGGTAAATCCTGCAAAGCCACATCATGAATTAATTGATCATAGGCGCGCTGTAAGAAGGTGGAATAAATGGCAACAACCGGCTTCATTCCTTCACAAGCCATACCAGCCGCAAACGTAACTGAATGCTGCTCAGCAATCCCTACATCGTAGTAACGATCTGGGAAACGTTTCTCAAACTCCACCAATCCAGAACCTTCACGCATTGCTGGAGTAATACCCACTAATTTTGGATCGGCTTGCGCCATATCGCACAACCACTCACCAAATACCTGGGTGAATGTTTTTTTACCGGCGCCGCTCGCTTTAATGCCTTCCTGAGGATTAAATTTACCGGGACCGTGATACAAAATGGGATCCGCTTCAGCCAACATATAACCTTGGCCTTTGCGAGTAATGACGTGCAAGAACTGGGGGCCGTTACCTTCTTTAGCTAGCCTGCGAACGTTTTGCATCATCGGAATTAAAGTATCCAAATCATGCCCGTCAATGGGGCCAAAGTATGTGAAGCCAAACTCCTCAAAGATAGTGGATGGTGATACAAAGCCTTTAGCATGGTCTTCAAGACGCTTGGCGAACTCGCGTAATGGCGGTGCCATCGAAGACAGAACCGAATCAATTCCTTTTTTAGTTGCTGAATAAATATTACCGCTTAGCAAACGCGCCAAATAACGATTGAGCGCCCCAACTGCAGGTGAAATTGACATGTCGTTGTCATTCAAAATCACAACCAGCGGCATGTTCTCGTAGACACCGGCATTGTTCATGGCTTCAAACGCCATACCAGCACTCATGGCGCCATCGCCAATCACAGCAACTGCAACGCGATCCTCGCCCTTGGTTTGCGCAGCCCGCGCCATTCCCATCGCTGCGGAGATGCTCGTGGAGGAATGCGCTGTACCGAAAGTGTCGTACTCACTTTCAGTGCGTCTTGGAAATCCTGAGAGCCCACCAAACTGTCGCAAGGTGTGCATCTGATCGCGCCTTCCAGTCAAAATCTTATGCGGGTAGCTTTGATGACCCACATCCCACACGATTCGATCATGCGGTGTATCAAACACATAGTGAAGTGCAATGGATAGCTCAACCGTTCCTAAATTAGATGAGAGGTGGCCGCCCGTTTTGGATACGGAATCCACGATGTATTGCCTTAACTCATCAGCTAGGGCTGGTAACTCTTCACGCGTTAACTTGCGTAAATCGCTCGGGTCATTCATCGAGTGCAACATACTATTTTTTGCGATCCACAACCAAATGAGCCAGATGGCGCAAGGCGTCCGCCTGTGGCCCAAACTCATTGAGGCTGTCTAACGCTCTCCCCTTTAATTCTTTAGCTAGTTCGTTTGCATAGTCTAAACCCTTCAGGGTCACATAGGTAGGCTTGTCTTGAGCCGCATCTTTACCTGCTGTTTTCCCAAGCGTTGCGCTATCGGCAGTGGCATCCAAAATATCATCAACCACCTGGAATGCTAAGCCCAAGGCCCTCGCATAGGTATTTAGGGAAGCCATGGAGGCAGGCAGTAATTGAGCCGCAATTCCGCCAAGCTGGACGGCACATAGGAGAAGAGCGCCAGTTTTCATAGCGTGCATTTCTTCCAAAGCGGGTAAATCCATTCTCTTACCCACATTTTGTAAATCAATCGCCTGACCACCGGCCATCCCTTTTGACCCCGAGGCATGAGCTAAGGATTGAATCATCTCCAGTTGGGCAAGACGGATTAAAGAGTCGGCGTCGATTACATTAGAGAGGATCTCAAATGCACGGGTTTGTAGAGCATCCCCCACCAGCAAAGCGGTCGCTTCATCGAAGGCTTTGTGCACTGTAGGCCGTCCACGGCGCAAATCATCATCGTCCATGCATGGTAAATCATCGTGCACCAGTGAATAGGTATGAATCATCTCAATGGCACAGGCGGCACGATTGACGAGCGACGCATCCACACGATCAATCGACCCTAATTCACTCGCAGCAAATACCAATAAGGGTCGAATTCGTTTGCCGCCACCAAGAACGGCATAGCGCATTGCGGTATGCAAATGTTGAGGTACTGCGGTATCCGGATCGAGGTACTGAAGGAGCGCGCTTTCTGCTCGCTGAGATTGGGTGGCCAACCACGCCTCGAATGAAAATGAACTCATCAATGCAAGGTTAATTGACTTAACTCTCAATCACTTTGACTTGCTGCTCGACTTGAGCCAATACACCCTGACAGTGTTTAAGCAGAGCAGCGCCGCGCTGATAGGCGGCCAGGGTCTCTTCAAGGGATAGCTTGCCAGACTCCATGGCCATCACCAAGGATTCGAGCTCCTTTAAGGCAGCCTCATAGCGCATTTGAGGGTCGATGGTGGATTCGGGTGAAACCGAAGTTGTTTTCTTGCTGGCCATTTCGTCATCTTAATACTGAATTGGGTCTTAGCCATTTTCGGGGGTCTACATGACCCACCGAAGGCTTCGCATATAGAGTCCTTCCAAAATATTTGCCCATGGGTATAATCCCTCTTCCTTTCCAATATCGACATGTCGATGGTTGGATTGGTTATTCCGCTTAGCTTCGGCTGACTTTTCGGGGGTGGGGAGAATGACTAATCTGGCTACCGCGCAATTTCTTGCGCCGTCCAATTTACAACTGCCGGTTTCGGCATATTTTGACGTTGATTTATTTCAGCGTGAGCTGCAATTGCTATTTCAGCAAGGGCCTGGCTATGTGGGCCATGAACTCATGATTCCCGAGACGGGTTCGTATCGAACCCTACTTGCGGAAAACGAGGGGCGCATCCTTGTTCGCAATCATGAAGGCCCCAATGGCGTGGAACTGCTATCTAACGTCTGCCGTCATCGTCAAGCCTTGATGCTCAACGGTAGCGGTAAAGTCGATACTATTGTTTGCCCACTGCATCGCTGGACCTATGACCTCGAAGGTCAATTATTGGGTGCGCCACACTTTGGCGATAAGCCTTGTTTAAACCTAGGTAAATCGCCTTTGCAAAACTGGCAGGGTTTATTGTTCGAGGGGCCTCGGGATGTCCAAGCAGACCTTGGGCAACTTTCTGTTGGTCGCGATTTAGATTTCTCGGGCTATATGCTCGACCATGTTGAAGTGCACGAGTGCAACTACAACTGGAAAACTTTTATCGAGGTTTATCTTGAAGACTATCACGTCGTACCTTTTCATCCAGGCCTAGGTAAATTTGTTTCTTGCGATGATCTCCACTGGGAATTTGGTCATTGGCATAGCGTTCAAACCGTGGGGATCCACAAGGAACTGAGTAAGCCAGGCACGCCAACCTACCGGGCTTGGCACGACGCTGTCCTTCGGCACCATCAAGGACAGATGCCAAAACATGGCGCGATCTGGCTGACCTACTACCCCAATGTGATGGTCGAGTGGTATCCAGGTGTGCTCTGCATTTCAACGCTGCATCCGATTGCCCCCAATAAGACCCGAAATATTGTCGAGTTCTATTACCCCGAGGAAATTACTCTTTTTGAGCGCGAGTTTATTGAGGCTGAACGAGCAGCGTACATGGAAACCTGCATTGAGGATGATGAAATTGCCGAACGAATGGATGCAGGTCGTGCGGCATTGCTTGCTCGTGGCCAAAACGAAGTGGGTCCCTATCAAAGCCCCATGGAAGATGGTATGCAACACTTCCACGAATGGTATCGTCGTGAAATGAACTACTAATTGATCTTCACTCAGGAGGCCATATGAATCCCATCATTACCCCAAATCAATTGGAAGAGCTCATCAATGAAGGTAGTGATGTATTGATCTGTGATTGCCGCTTTGATCTCACCAATGCCAATACCGGCTATGAAATGTACAAAAATGCGCACATCACTGGTGCTATTTATGTGAATGTCGATAAAGATTTATCGGGTCCAAAAACGGGCAAGAATGGTCGTCACCCACTACCAAGCCCTGAGGCTTGGGCAAAAACCCGTCAGCATTTAGGGATTGCCAATCACACCCATGTGGTCGCCTACGATAGCCATGGCGGTACCTTTGCAAGCCGTTTGTGGTGGATGCTACGCTCGATTGGCCATGCTTCGGTTCAAGTACTCGATGGTGGCTTAGACGCCTGGAATGGCAGTATTGGTCACACCGGTCGCGAACCCTCTCCCTTGGCGACGATGCCAGAGGCTTATCCCTATCAGGGCGTCGTGACGATTGACGAGATGGAAGAAAACGTCAAAGCCGAAGCTCGAAAAATGGTCATTGATGCTCGCGCGCCCGATCGCTTTCGTGGTGAGAATGAGACCTTGGATCCAGTAGGCGGCCATATTCCTGGAGCAACCAATCGCTGCTTTAAAGAGAATTTAGTATCCGGTAAATTTAAATCGGCAGAGCAACTCTATAAAGAATTTGTCCTACTGATTGGTCAGCAAAAACCAGGAACGATCATTCATTCCTGTGGGTCTGGGGTCAGCGCTTGCCATAATTTGTTGGCGATGGAAGCAGCGGGTCTGAGTGGCTCACGCTTGCATGTGGGCAGTTGGAGCGAGTGGTGCTCGGACCCAAGTCGTCCAATCGAGCGATAAATTTAGCTACTACTGACAGACTTGAATTAATGATTGTGGTCGGTCAGTAAAACGACAATCCCTACTCCGATTGCAATTAATGCAATTTGACGAAGCGACTCCTGCCAATGGGGGCGCCGATGCATCTGCGGAATTAAATCACTCACCGCAATGTAAATAAAGCTACTTGATGCAATCACCAGTAAATAGGGCATGACTTGGGTGGCTCGCTCTAGAAAGTAATACGCCAGTACGCCTCCGACCACTGCCATCAAACCGCTAACCCCGTTATAAAGCAGTGCACGTGCCCGAGAAAAACCTGCATTAAGTAGCACGATGAAGTCTCCAATCTCTTGGGGGATCTCATGCGCAATAATGGCTAAAGCAGTAAAGATACCGATTTGCACATCCACCATAAAGGCGGCAGCAATCAATACGCCATCCACAAAGTTATGAATGCTATCGCCCACCAAAATCATCCAACCACTACTACCAGCCTCTTCCTTATCGTGACCGTGATGATGGTCATGCCCATCGCCTTCGTGGTGATGGCTGTGACGAAGGAGTGCGATTTTCTCGAGGAGAAAAAACCCAAGTAATCCACCCAAAAGGGTTGCAAAGAGATAGTGAGTTTGTGCTCCAGGAATCTCAAATGCTTCAGGCAAGGAATGCAAAAAGGCTGTGGCCAACAAAATACCCACAGAGAGGCTCACCATATTGTTTACGATCTTGGCCAACAGGGTTAAGGAAAGACTTGCGGCAGCGAGCACACTCGCAAGCCCTGCACCTGCGGTGACCAAAACAATCATTTGAAGTGTGCTCAAACCCACAGACAATCCGCTCGATTCAATCGGTTTTTTTAAGAAACGCCGTACTGCTTAAACCAAGCTAAGCATTTTGCCCATCCATCTTTTGCGGGACCCTCGCGATAGGTATTACGATAGTCCGCATGAAAGGCGTGTGGCGCATCCGGATAGATCTCGAACTTCGATGCTTTAGCCGCAGGATTGGAGCTTGCTTTACCGAGCGCTGCTTTCATTTGCTCCACAGTATCAAGAGGAATGCCCGTATCAGCTGAGCCATAAAGTCCCAATACCGGCGCTTTGAGCTCGGCTGCGATCTCAACGGGTTGTCTAGGGTTATTGGCGGTCTTATCACCGACTAAACGTCCGTACCAAGCCACGCCTGCTTTCACCTCTGGAAGAGTTGCGGAGAGCCACGTAATACGCCCACCCCAACAAAATCCAGTGACGCCCACTTTTTTAAGATCACCGCCATTTTTTTCTGCCCAAGCAATCGCCGCCTTCAGATCAGCCAACACTTGAGCATCGGGGGTCTTTGCAACAATATTGCTCTGAATCTCGGCAATCGTTCCAAAGGTATTGGGGTCCCCTGCACGAGTAAAGAACTCTGGAGCAATGGCCAAGTAACCCAACTTTGCAAAACGGCGAGTGGTGTCAGCAATATACTCATGCACACCAAAAATCTCACTGACGACAATGATGATTGGCAATGGGCCGCTTGCTTTGTCAGGGCGAGAAATATAAGCCGGCATATTAAAACTACCAACCGGAATATCTTGCTCACCCGCTTTAATACCAGTAAAGTCGGTTTTAATCGCTTGGGCCAGAACCGGCTCCGAGGCAGCCACAAACCCTATCCCCAAGGCTCCGGCAGTCACCGTTGCGGTTGAGGCTTTTAATGAGGTCTTCATGAAATCACGTCGACCCAAATCATTTTGCATAGGATCATTACTCATCGTCTTGTCTCCTTATTTGATTTCAACAACGCATGCGCTAATGCGCTTCTTCCCAATTATCGCCAACTCCGATACTCACGATTAGAGGTACCTTCAGTTCGGCAATCGATCCCATGAGTTGAGGTAGGGATGATTTTAGATGCTCAAGCTCGTCAGGGGGAGCTTCGAAGACAAGTTCATCATGCACTTGCAAGAGCATACGGGTCTTGAGTTGCTCTTGTTCTAACCAATTTTGCACCGCTACCATCGCCAACTTAATAAGATCCGCCGCCGTTCCTTGCATTGGCGCATTAATCGCTGCACGCTCAGCGCCCTGACGTTTTGGTCCATTGGCTTTGATATCCGGTAACCATAAACGTCGCCCAAATACGGTTTCTACATACCCATTGGAGCGAGCCTCTTCTCGAGTTCGTTCCATATACTGAGCAACCCCTGGGTAACGGTCAAAATATTTTGCAATGTACTGCTGAGCAGCAGCGCGCTCAATCTTTAAATTACCCGCCAATCCATAAGCGCTCATGCCATAGATGAGACCAAAGTTAATCACTTTGGCATAGCGCCGTTGCTCCGAGCTCACTTGCTCAAGAGGAATCGCAAAGATCTCGGCGGCAGTCGCTTGATGAATATCCTTGCCGGCTTTGAACGCAGCTAATAAGTTTTCATCCTCGGCAATGTGCGCCATGATGCGCAGTTCAATTTGGGAGTAATCGGCCGAGACCAAGCGATAGCCCGCTTGAGGGACAAAGGCCTCCCGAATCCGACGACCCTCTTCCGTACGGACTGGAATATTTTGCAAATTAGGATCGTTTGATGCTAAGCGCCCCGTGACCGCAACGGCTTGGGCGTAATTGGTATGCACGCGCCCTGTTTTGGGATTGATCATGCGCGGTAACTTCTCAATGTAGGTTGACATGAGCTTTGCCAAACTACGGTAATCCAAAATCCGCGCTGGTAAGGGAAAGTCCTCGGCCAGTTTTTGTAAGACCTCTTCATCGGTCGATGGCGCCCCTGAAGGAGTTTTCTTAACGATGGGGAGTTGCAATTGCCCAAATAAAATTTCACCAATCTGTTTGGGGGATTGGATATTAAAAGGCTGACCCGCAAGTTGATGGATTTCTTTTTCGAGGACGAGGAGTTTTTTTCCAACCTCTTGCCCCTGAATGGCTAGCTTCTCACGGTCAATCGTGATGCCATTACTTTCCATGATGCCCAGAACGCGCATGGCTGGCATTTCGATTTGTTCATACACATACCGCAAACTTGGCATGCGTTCCAATTGAGGCCATAAATGGTGATGAAGTCTCAAGGTAATGTCGGCATCTTCAGCCGCGTACTCGGTCGCAGTTTTAAGATCGACTTGATCAAAACCAATTTGATGGACTCCTTTGCCACAGACCTCTTCGTATTGAATCGTTTTGATTCCCAAATGACGCTGCGCTAGATTGTCCATGCTGTGACTGAGGTGTGACTCCAATACGTAGGATTCGAGTAAGGTATCGTGCTCAACACCTTGCACTTGAATCTGATAATTACCAAAAACGTGCATGTCGTATTTGAGGTTCTGGCCTAATTTTTTGGCTAACGGATCTTCTAGCCAAGGCTTCATTTGTGCAAGCACCCAATCACGCTCCAGTTGCTCTTCGCCCGTGCGATGGGCAACTGGAATGTAACAGGCTTTACCCTCTTCAACCGATAACGAAATCCCAACCAACTCGGCTTGTAAAGCATCAAGGCTCGTGGTCTCGGTATCAATGCAGGTTAATTTGGCGTGTTTAATCTGTTCGAGCCATTCTAAAAATGCTTCTCGCGTTGTAACGCACACGTAGTCTCGATCAATTTCGCTTTGAGACGGCAGTTGAGGCTGGGGCTTGGACTGAGACTCTTGCAAAGATGAGTCTGAATGATTCGTTGTGCCCTGCGAAGTTAGAGTGGATGGACTCTTAGCATCAAGTTCTTTCAACCATGATTTAAATGCGTAGCGCTCAAAGAGTGCTCTTAGTTGGCTTGGGTCTTCGGGCTTAGCGTGTAAATCATGCAATGAGCTAATGTGTGGCTTGAGATCGCAGTCCAGCTTTACCGTGAGTAGCTCTCTGGCTTTGGGTAGCCAATCAAGGCTTGCACGTAAGTTATCGCCAACGACCCCCTTAATCTCGGTCGCACGGCCAATGAGTTGATCCAAATCACCATACTCAGCCAACCATTTATTTGCGGTCTTGGGTCCGGCTTTATGAACTCCTGGAACGTTATCGACGCTATCACCAATAATCGCTAGGTAATCCACAATGCGCTCTGGCGGCACACCAAATTTAGCTACCACACCCTGGCGATCCAATTTCTCATTGGTCATGGTGTTCACTAAAGTCACTTTGTCGTTGACGAGCTGGGCAAGATCTTTATCACCGGTAGAAATCACCGTTGACCAGCCCATCTCTGCGGCTTGTTGGGCAAGAGTACCAATCACATCATCCGCTTCCACGCCAGAGATCATAAGAATTGGCCAGCCGAGTGCTTTGACTACCTCATGAATCGGCTCGATTTGTGCAACCAGATCCTCGGGCATGGGGGATCGATGGGCCTTGTACTCCGGGTATAAATCCTCCCGAAAGGTTTTACCCTTGGCATCAAACACGCAAGCGATATGATCGGCGCCGATTTCAGAGCGAGCACGTCGCATCATATTGACCATTCCGTAAATCGCCCCCGTAGGCTCTCCGGCGCTATTTCGTAAGTCGGGCATGGCGTGGAAGGCTCGGTAGAGGTAACTTGAGCCGTCGACCAAGAGTAATTGGTGTGCTGACATCCCTCAATCGTACAATTTAGTTGTTCGGGTTTGGAAAATCCCTGATTTTGCTGGATCGGCGTCACCCTAGGATGAATCCTACTTTCTTAGGATAATAGGCAGAATTCTCAATTCATAAATAAATGATGATGGCTCTGAAATTACCTCTGAATCCTAGCCCGCTGATGAAGCGGCATGCAGTAATTGCGTGTCTTACCCTGCTCGTATCGCATGGGGTATGTGCGCAGTCATCAGGCACACAAGCGCTAAGCAAAGAAGATCTGAATCAGATTAACAATCAGCCATTAGCGCCATCATCGAGAAATCCTGCAGGTCTTGGCGTCAAGGAAGAGCGCAAACCCAGCTTTGAATACACCGATCCTTTTGGCACCCAAATCCGGGAATACCGAGATAGCAATTTACCAACCGAAATTGAAGTGAAATCGGCCTTCGGTACCTATGAAATGTCGCCACCACAAACCGTATTTCCAGCAGGCGGGATGTCATCCGATAATTTGATCAGCGTTCCGAGTATTCGGATTCCTCTAAAGTAATTTGGCGCATGGCGGTCTACACCCCCCTGACTCTTGACGAGATTGCGCCTCGGATTGCAAACGATTTTGCAATTGGCGATGCCATTGAACTCAAAGGTATTCATGGTGGGATTGAAAACTCGAATTTCTTTCTTGATTGCAAATTATCCGAAGTCAATCACTACGTTCTAACCATCTTTGAACGTTTAAGTGCCGCACAGCTCCCCTATTACTTGGAGCTCATGCTCCATCTTGCCAATCAAGGTATTTCGGTGCCTAAACCAATGGCTAATCATGTTGGGCGCTTATGGTTTGAAATTAAAGGAAAGCCAGCGGCTATCGTTAGTAAACTCTCAGGCCAATCGGAACTCACTCCGCAGGGCGAGCATTGTGACGCAGTTGGTAGAGAACTTGCCAAGATGCATTTAGCTGGTCAATCATTTCCACGATCCCAACCTAATTTACGCAGCCTCTCCTGGTGGCAAGAGACCGTTCCTGTGATCACGCCGCACCTCAATGCTTCTCAAAAAGAATTACTCTTATCTGAGATGCAATTTCAGGAAGCGTTTTTTCAATCTGCCGTTTATCAATCCCTGCCTGAGGGCCCCTGCCATTGCGATTTATTTCGGGATAATGTTCTTTTTACTACACACAACAGTCAGCAATCCTTAGGTGGGTTTTTTGACTTCTACTTCGCAGGCAATGACAAATGGTTGTTTGATTTAGCCGTCACTGCTAATGATTGGTGTCTTGAGGAACCCTTTACGAATGGCTCAGGTGCCCTCAATCGCGAGCGTTTACATGCCTTATTAGCATCCTATATGGCAGTGCGCCCACTCACCGATGGCGAAGAAGAATCGTGGGGCGCGATGTTGCGTGCCGCAGCCTTGCGATTTTGGATCTCGCGCTTGTGGGATTTTTATTTACCCCGCAATGCACAGATGCTCACTGCGCATGACCCCAGCCATTTTGAGAGAATTCTTCGTAACCGCCGTCACACAAGTTAAGGTAAGCTAAGCGCCTATGAATCTCAATCCCGTTGCAACCAATGAGGGCTATGTATGGGTCCGCCAGGGAGTTTGGCTCTTTAAACAAAACCCGTTGGGCTTTTTAATGCTGGTCTTTATGTATGTTTTTCTGGCTCAGTTGGCCATCCTGATTCCATTGGCCGGTGTGTTTGCGGTTCTCATTTTGACCCCCGCTCTATCGGTTGGCTTTATGACCGCGTGTCGTCAAACTATTCAAAAAGAGCGGATTTTGCCAACGGTCTATCTAGCTGCATTTCGCACGAATAATCCGGAGGTTAAAAAGCGCATCCTCCAACTGGGATTGGTGTATGCCCTCATGATCTTCACCATGAGCTTGATTGCCAGCATGGTGATTGATTTTCAGGCTCTCTTACCTTTCATTACCAATGACAAACCCATCACCTCCGAGGTCATGCAACAGTTGTATTACTCGCTGATGATCGGTGGCATTTTGTATATTCCAGTAGCCATGCTCATGTGGTTTGCCCCAGTTCTGGTAGCTTGGGCTGATATGCCACCCACTAAAGCCTTGTTTGCCAGTTGGATGGCCTGTTGGACGAACAAAGGTGCTTTCTTTTACTACATCACCATCTGGAGTGTGGTGTTAATTGTGATTCCGCTCACGCTTGGAATGTTCATGGATATTATTGGTTTGAGCCGTTACGCTTCTTTTGTGGTGGCGCCCTTCTCTATGGCTGCATTAACCGTGATGTATTGCTCGTTCTTTGCGACCTGGAAGGGTTGCTTTACCGGCAATGATTACGAGCAGTTGCCAAATTAGACCGGGGTATTAGGTCTCAACCGCCACTAGCTTAGCAATCGATAGCTGCAACCACTTTGCGCCATGGCGTTTGAAGTTCACTTGCGCTTTGGCATCGACTCCCTCGCCCTCTAGTGCAGTCACACGCCCTTCACCAAACTTCGTATGGAACACCTCTTGCCCCACCCGAAAAGAATGTCCGCGCTTCTTGTTTTGCTCTAACTGCAGAGGGCTCGTGACAATCGCGTTACTGGCCTGATCGTTTCGCACCGGTACATCGCTCTCGTTACCGCCCCACCACAACTCATCGACACTGTTTGTATTCGCAGATCGTCCTTTTTGCCACGATGCGGCGCCCCAACGCGCATCTTTTGCTTTGGGAGTTAAGTGCTTGAGACTCTCGGTGGGCAGTTCATCCAAAAAGCGTGAGGGCATGTTGTAGCGCACTTGGCCATGAAGCATGCGTGATTGCGTATGCGAAAGATACAAACGCTCTTTAGCACGCGTAATCGCCACATACATAAGGCGTCGCTCTTCTTCCAACCCACGGGGTTCTGAAATACTGTTCTCATGCGGAAATAATCCTTCTTCGAGACCAGTCATAAAGACTGCGGAGAACTCTAAGCCTTTGGCCGAATGCACGGTCATTAACTGAATCGCATCCTGACCGGCCTCGGCTTGATTATCCCCAGCCTCAAGCGATGCATGGGCCAAAAATCCGGCCAGCGGAGAAATGTCTTCCACCCCAGCTTGCTCAGGGCTGGGTGGCGTAGCAGCTTGAACGTCTTGACCATAACCCTCTTCGGCCACAAACGCGGTCGCAGCATTAATCAGTTCCTGTAAGTTCTCAACACGATCTTGCCCCTCACGCTCCGTCAAGTAATGCTGAATCAAGCCACTATGCTGAATCACGTACTCCACTGTCTCCGGCAAGGTATTGTGTTTGGTCGCGTCGCGCAGATGTTCAATGAGGCGCACAAACCCTGTGATGCTATTGCCGGCTTTCCCTTCGATGAACGAGGCTGCTGCATAGAATGAGCATTGATGCTGTTTGGCAGCGTCTTGTAAGGCTTCGATCGAACGCGCCCCAATCCCGCGCGCTGGAAAGTTCACAACCCGTGCAAACGAGGTATCGTCATTTGGATTCTCGAGTAAGCGCATGTACGCTAATGCATGCTTAATCTCGGAACGTTCAAAAAAGCGCAAGCCCCCATAAACACGATACGGAATATTGGCTGAGAACAGTCCGTGCTCAATAATGCGCGACTGGGCGTTGCTGCGGTAGAGCACCGCGATCTCACTGCGACTCATACCGCTACGAATCAACGCCTTGATCTCATCAATCAACCAAGCGCACTCTATGCCATCGCTGGCGGCCTCATAAATACGCACTGGCTCACCGACCCCGGCCTCAGTTCGCAGGTTCTTGCCCAAGCGATCTTGATTATGCGCAATCAAATGATTTGCGGCATCGAGAATATGTCCATGTGAGCGGTAGTTTTGCTCCAGTTTGACAGTGACGGGTTTAAACTGCTTCTCATAGAGCCGCATGTTCTCAACATCCGCACCCCGAAATGCATAGATACTCTGATCATCGTCACCAACGGCAAACACCGAGCTGCTGGTTATCTGACCATTGCCGGCCAGGAGTTTGAGCCAAGCATATTGCAAGGCATTGGTATCTTGAAACTCATCAATCAGGATATGTTTAAAGCGCTCCTGATAATGCGTGCGGATTAGCTCGTGATGTTTGAGCAACTCATAACTGCGCAACAAGAGCTCCGAAAAGTCGCACACTCCTTCGCGCTGACATTGGGCATCGTATGCCTCATACAACTGAATCATGCGGGCCTCAAAATCATCACCCGGATCGAGATCTTTGGCACGCTTACCCCGCTCTTTGGCATTGGCAATGAAATACTGCAATTGCCGCGGTGGGAATTTCTCATCATCAACATTAAGACTCTTTAGAAGGCGCTTAATCGCCGAGAGTTGATCTTGGGTATCCAAGATTTGAAAGGTCGATGGCAAACCTGCGTCGCGATGATGCGCGCGTAGCAATCGATTACACAGACCATGAAAGGTTCCCACCCACATGCCCCGGGTATTGATTGGCAGCATGGCACCCAGGCGGGTCAACATTTCTTTGGCTGCTTTATTGGTAAAGGTGACCGCCAAAACCCCAATCGGAGAAATTTGCCCGGTTTGAATAAGCCACGCAATACGGGTAGTTAAAACGCGGGTTTTGCCGCTACCCGCACCCGCCAAAATCAGTGCTGATTGAGGGCGTCCATCGGGGTGAGTTGGAGGTAAGGTTACCGCCTCCCGTTGTTCGGGATTAAGGTTCTCAAGTAAATCAGCGTACATCGTCCCAATTATAATTTGATGCTTATGCCTGACACCGCCAACTCCCCCGAAAAACCCTCGCCAGATCAAAATCCTGACTTAGCCAAACTAGCCAAGTCGTATGAGCCGGCTCCCATTGAAGCGTTCTGGGGACCCGAGTGGGAAACACGCGGCATTGCCACTGCTAAGGTGGATGATGGTAAGGATAATTTTTGCATTCAGTTACCACCACCGAATGTCACGGGCACCTTGCATATGGGTCACGCCTTTAATCAAACCATCATGGATGGCTTGGTGCGCTATGCACGCATGTCCGGCAAAAATACCCTCTGGGTTCCAGGCACCGACCACGCCGGAATTGCCACCCAAATTGTGGTGGAACGCCAACTCGATGCCCAAAAAATTTCTCGTCATGATCTTGGACGCGAAGCCTTCCTCAAAAAAGTCTGGGAATGGAAAGAAGAATCCGGTTCCACGATTACGCGCCAGATTCGGCGTCTAGGGGCATCGATTGATTGGTCACGTGAGTATTTCACGATGGATCCGAAGATGTCCGAGGCGGTGGTGGAGGTCTTTGTTACTCTCTTTGAACAAGGTCTAATCTATCGCGGCAAGCGTCTCGTGAACTGGGATCCGGTCTTAGGTACTGCGGTTTCGGATTTAGAAGTGGTCAGTACCGAGGAACAAGGTAGCCTTTGGCACATTCGCTATCCACTCTCCGATGGGAGTGGCCACCTAGTAGTCGCGACCACGCGCCCTGAGACCCTCTTAGGTGACGTAGCAGTGATGGTGCATCCGGACGATGAGCGCTACCGCCACCTGATTGGTAAAACTGTTGAGCTTCCTCTTTGCCAACGCAGTCTCCCAATTATTGCGGATACCTATGTGGATATGAGTTTTGGGACTGGGGTAGTTAAAGTCACTCCCGCCCATGACTTTAATGACTATGCTGTAGGTCAGCGTCATCAGTTACCACTCATTAATGTCTTAACGCTCGATGCGAAGATTAACGAGCATGCTCCGAAGGTCTATCAGGGGCTTGATCGCTTTGCCGCTCGTAAGCAAATTGTGGCTGATCTCGAAGCAGCCAATCTACTTGAAAAAGTCAACCCGCACACCTTAATGGTCCCACGGGGTGATCGAACTCAAACTGTGATTGAGCCCATGCTCACCGATCAGTGGTTTGTGGCGATGTCTAAAGCGAGTCCTGATAATCGTTACCAACCAGGTCAATCGATTGCAGGAGCTGCCTTGAATGCGGTTACCTCGGGCGACATTCAACTGGTTCCTGAGAACTGGATCTCAACCTACACCCAGTGGCTCGAGAACATTCAAGACTGGTGTATCTCGCGGCAATTGTGGTGGGGCCATCAAATCCCCGCATGGTATGGAAATAATGGCGAGATCTTTGTGGCGCGCAATGCCGATGAAGCCAAGGCCAAAGCCAAGGCTGCCGGTTATAGCGGTGAACTGAAGCGTGATGAGGATGTACTTGATACCTGGTTTAGCTCTGCCTTGGTGCCATTTAGTTCACTGGGGTGGTCCAAACAAACCAAAGAGCTTGATCACTTTTTACCCTCCTCGGTCTTGGTCACCGGCTTTGACATTATTTTCTTTTGGGTCGCGCGCATGGTGATGATGACCTGCCACTTTACTGGGAAGGTGCCATTTAAAACTGTGTATGTGCATGGCTTAGTGCGCGATGCCGAAGGCCAGAAAATGAGCAAGTCCAAAGGCAATACTTTGGATCCGATTGATTTGATTGATGGCATTGCGCTCGATGACTTGGTTCAAAAACGCACGTCTGGGTTAATGAACCCCAAGCAAGCCGAGAGTATTACCAAAAAAACCAAGAAAGAGTTTTCAGAAGGTATTCCGGCCTTTGGCACCGATGCATTGCGCTTTACTTTTGCCTCGCTTGCTTCATTGGGACGCAATATTAACTTTGATCAAAAACGTTGCGAGGGTTACCGTAACTTTTGCAACAAATTATGGAATGCCACGCGCTTTGTCCTGATGAGCTGCCCCGGTGATGAAAAAGACAATGGCTTTGCACCGTGCGATAACCAATGCGGTCCTGAAGGGTATCTGGATTTCTCGCCAGCGGATCGCTGGATCGTCTCACAACTGCAGCGCACCGAGGCCGATGTTACTAAGGGCTTTGCTGACTACCGCTTTGACAATATTGCACTCGCCATTTACCAATTTGTGTGGGATGAGTACTGCGATTGGTATTTAGAGCTCGCTAAGGTTCAGTTGCAACAGGGCACTCCTGCTCAGCAACGGGCAACCCGCAGAACACTCTTGCGTGTTCTCGAGACCATTTTGCGCCTAGCTCACCCCATCATTCCTTTTATCACTGAGGAATTATGGCAAACCATTGGTCCCAAGAGTGGTAAGGTGCTTGCCAATCAACCATCGCAATCGATTGCACTTCAACCCTATCCCGTATCGAAAAGTGACAAGATTGATCCAACCAGCGAGGCATGGATAGGTGAGGTTAAAAGCATTATTGATGCGTGCCGCAACCTACGCGGAGAAATGCAAATCTCGCCTGCTCAGAAGGTACCTTTATGGATTTATGGCGATAAAGAGTTTTTAACCAAAGCGGCTCCTTATTTAAGCGCACTAGCAAAGCTCTCCGAAGTGAAAATCGTGACCGATGAATCCACTTTGGAAAAAGATGCGCCTGGGGCGCCGATTGCTCTCGTGGGTCGCAATAAGTTATTGCTGAAGATTGAGGTTGATCCCAAAGCAGAGCAAGCGCGGCTTACCAAAGAAATTACGCGTCTTGCCAACGAGATCGCCAAATGCCAGAGCAAATTAAGTAATGAATCCTTTGTGGCTCGTGCTCCTGCCGCAGTTCTCGAGCAGGAGAAAAAACGGTTAGCGGATTTTGAAGTAAGTCATGCGAAGCTAAGTGAACAGCTTAATAAACTGAGCTAGTAGGCTTAGTCAATCAAGCGAAAGCTAAATTTGGGATTGGTTTAGGCAACTTCGCCGGGTCTTGCTTAAATCGTTGCGCAACATCCCATAGATCAACGGCAGATTGCATCTGCAACCAACTCTCCGGGGATCCGCCAATTGCCTTTGAGATGCGCATGGCCATTTCCGCACTTACGGCACGTTTTTCAAGCAAAATTTCAGACACCGTCAATCGGCTGACTCCTAAATATTCCGCTAGGGCTGCCTGACTGATTCCGAGTGAAGGCAAAATATCCTCACGTAGAACTGCGCCGGGATGCGTTGGCCTTCGGGAAGGATTACGCATACTATTTTTAATATTCTTCATTAGTGATAGTCCTCCAAATTAACATTAACTACATCGGAGTCCTTAAACTCAAAACTGATTCTCCAGTTACCAGATACCGAGACCGCATAGACCCCTTTTCGCCTTCCCTTTAACTCATGAAATCGATATCCTGGCAAATTCATATCATTAGGGCTCATCGACGAATCTAGTCGATCAAGAATCCGCTCTATCCGAGATGCAAACTGCACGGGAATTCCTTTATAACTGCCTTTTGTAAAAAATAATTGCAAACCACGATGTTTAAATTGGATAATCATTTATTAATTGTAATGCAAGTTATTACATTGTAATGGCATTAATTACAATATGTCAAATGTAATTAATTCACTATTTATGCTTTGCTTATTACTTACTAAAAACCCCAGGAATTACTTCTAATAAGGGCATAATTACAATTATGTTAACCAAACCGATTACCAAAGCAGTCTTTCCTGTTGCCGGCCTGGGGACTCGCTTTTTACCAGCCACTAAGGCATCCCCCAAAGAAATGCTCAATGTGGTGGATAAGCCATTAATTCAGTATGCGGTTGAGGAAGCCATTGCTGCTGGTATTACGGAAATGATTTTTGTAACTGGTCGCAGTAAGCGCGCCATCGAAGATCATTTTGATAAGGCCTATGAACTTGAGGCAGAACTAGAGGCGAAGAATAAGCAAAGTCTTCTAGAGATTGTGCGCAACATCAAACCCAGCCATGTGGATTGCGTCTATGTCCGCCAAGCCGAGCCATTGGGTCTTGGGCATGCGGTTTTGTGTGCCGAGAAATTGGTGCGTGATGAGCCTTTTGCCATTATCTTGGCCGATGATTTGTTGGATGGCAAAACTCCCGTACTCAAACAAATGGTTGATCTACATGCCAAACACAATGCTTCAGTCTTAGCTGTTGAGAAAATTCTGCCGGAGCAAACGAAGTCCTATGGAGTCGTAGCAGCCAAAACCCAAGGTACAGGAATTCACTCCGTTACTGGAATTATTGAAAAGCCTGCAGCTAAGGATGCCCCATCAAATCTTGGGGTGGTGGGTCGTTATATCCTTTCGTCCTCGATCTTTGGCCACATTCGTAATCTTAAGCCTGGTTCAGGCGGGGAATATCAACTCACCGATGCCATACAAACTCTCCTACAGGATGAGTCAGTACTTGCCTATGAGTACGAGGGTGTGCGCTATGACTGCGGTAGTAAATTGGGCTACCTTAAGGCAACGATTGAATTTGCACTCAAGCATCCTGAGCTCAAAGACGACTTTGAGATCTATCTCAAAAATCGGTCATAAAAGTTACGCATACTGAATTTCCACCGGATTAGGGCTTGAGCCTGTTTTGCTTCCCAAAATCTGATGCAAGTTACGTAGGCAATTGTCATCCGGGTAAAGACGCACGTCTTCTGGAAACTGAACTAAACAAGCCCCACCTTTGGCCATCACAGCAGCAGTTAATGGCAGTCCTTTTGGTGGATTTTGTGGGGCGTTCCCCATTGGGGCTTTGACTAAAAACGGATTGATCTGGGCTTTCAGAACTTTCAGATCAATGCCGGTATCTAAATTGAGATGAACGTTTCTCGCAAAACGCAAACGTGCGCCCACAATATCCATCACGCTCTCGGCAACAATTCGCAAGCCCCCTGAGAACTTATCGGGGCTTACGTTCACCTTGGCAATTAGTAGCTCGTCTTCTTTGAGCCAAGAGCGATTGGGTTCATACACTTCGCTATAGAGCGTGAGTTCAACCGCTGTAGTACCATCATCAATCGTGGCGATCATCATGCGCCCACGTTGCCCCATGAGCATCCGTGACGAGGTAATGATGCCAGCGACTAATTGATCCTTACCCTCGATGAGCTTGATGAGTGGTTGACGAATAAAGTGCGTCACTTCAGGCCGGTAGGCATCAAACAAATGTCCGGTTAAACATAGACCCAATGCCGCTTTCTCATCTTGCAAACGTTTCTTTTCCGAAAAAGGCAGTTCCTTCACGTACTCGGGTGCATGCGCTTGCGCCACATCCTCAGCATCAAAGAGGCTTACCTGATGCACCGAGGCTTCGGCTTGCTCGGCGGCTTCAATCGCACGTGAGAGCGATGCAAGAAGAGTAGAGCGAGCATCATAGTTATTCATTAGGCCTTTAGCGGCATCGGTCGTAATCGAATCAAACGCCCCCGCCCGAATCAAGGCTTCGATGGCACGGCGATTGACTTGGCGGCGATCGACCCGGGCACAGAAATCAAACAGATCTTTAAATGATCCATTCTTGCGAGCCTCCACAATGATTTGGATTGCACCCTCACCAGTCCCTCGCACCGCTCCCAAGCCATAACGAATCGTACGAATCCCCACGCTTTGGTCTTGATCATTAGGATCTGCAATCGGTGTGAACTCGTACATGCCGGTATTAATATCCGGCGGCAGGATCTTCAAACCATTGTGCAGACTATCGTCATACAAAATCTTCACCTTATCGGTGTCGTCCATTGAGAGCGATAAGTTGGCCGCCATAAATTCAGCGGGGTAGTAGGCCTTGAGCCAGGCGGTTTGATAAGCTAATAGCGCATAGGCAGCCGCATGGGACTTATTAAACCCATAGCCCGCAAAACGCTCCATGAGGTCATAGATTTCATCAGCCTTGTGCTCGGTGAGTCCATTTTTTTGCGCTCCCTCGCGAAAGATCTGTCGATGCTGCGCCATTTCTTCAGGCTTCTTTTTACCCATCGCGCGTCGCAATAGGTCGGCTCCCCCTAAGGAGTAGCCGCCAATCATCTGCGCCATTTGCATCACCTGCTCTTGGTAGACCATAATGCCGTAGGTCTCGCGCAATACCGGCTCAATGCGAGGATCGGGGTATTCAACCTTCTGTTGCCCGTGTTTGCGTTTAATGTAATCAGGGATGAGATCCATGGGACCCGGTCGATACAGCGCCACCAACGCAATAATGTCCTCAAAGCGATCAGGTTTGGCATCGCGTAGCATGCCTTGCATGCCCCGACTTTCCAGCTGGAACACGGCAACCGTATTACCGCGCTTTAAGAGCTCAAAGGCTTTTGGGTCATCGAGCGGAATATCACTGATGCTCCAATCTTTGTGTTCCGTATGTAGTTTTTGAATCCAACGCTCGGCCCCCGCCAAAATAGTGAGCGTCGTGAGCCCCAAAAAGTCAAATTTTACCAAACCAATTGATTCCACATCATCTTTATCGAATTGGCTAATCACACCCGCATTCGCATCGCCCCCATCTTGGGTATAGAGCGGGCAAAAATCGGTGAGTTTGCCAGGCGCAATTAACACCCCTCCGGCATGCATGCCCACGTTACGGGTCATGCCCTCGAGCTGCTGCGCAAGCGCCAAGAGTTGGCGCACTTCCTCTTCATTTTTTTCCCGCTCGGCGAGTTGCTTTTCTTCTTTCTTCGCCGATTCAATCGTGACCACTTGGCCTGGCTTAAACGGTACGAGCTTAGCAATGCCATCGACAAAGCCATAGGGCTGCTCAAGCACCCTTCCCACATCCCGAATCGCTGCCTTCGCTGCCATCGTGCCAAAGGTAGCAATTTGACTCACCGCATCTTTGCCGTATTTTTCTTTCACATAGGCAATCACGCGATCGCGTCCATGCTGACAAAAGTCGATATCAAAGTCAGGCATCGAGACGCGCTCGGGATTTAAAAAACGCTCAAAGAGTAAGTTGTAGCGTAAGGGATCCAGATCGGTAATCCCTAATGAGAAGGCGACTAAGGATCCGGCGCCCGACCCTCTGCCTGGTCCAACAGGCACGCCATTATTTTTGGCCCAGTTAATGAAGTCTGCGACGATCAAGAAGTAGCCTGGGAACCCCATTTGCGCAATCGTATTGACTTCAAAGCGCAAGC
This sequence comes from Polynucleobacter sp. MWH-UH24A, assembly GCF_018687475.1. NCBI lineage: Bacteria > Pseudomonadati > Pseudomonadota > Betaproteobacteria > Burkholderiales > Burkholderiaceae > Polynucleobacter > Polynucleobacter sp. MWH-UH24A. Next base: position 373,355 of record NZ_CP061292.1, on the reverse strand, counting down.
GCTCGCGATAGCGGGGCTCAAGGGCAGCTCGCTCTTCTTCCTTGGGATAGAGTCTGCGTAGATTTTTATCAAGCCCTAGTTCCGCCTGCTGCATCAAATATTGATCAAGAGGCATGCCATCGGGCGTTGGAAATTCTGGCAGGCGCGCTTGACCCAAGGTCAGGTTGAGATTGCACATCTTGGCAATTTCTGCCGTATTGGCAAGTGCTACAGGGAGATCCGCAAAACGCTCGTGCATTTGCGCTTGCGTGAGAAAATATTGCTCTTCGGTAAAGCGTTTGGGGCGACGTGGGTCGCCCAATAACTCACCTTCGGCAATGCACACGCGCGCTTCATGCGCAGTGTAATCTTCGGGCTTCATAAACTGAATCGGATGAGTTGCGACTACCGGAATTTTTAGATCACTCGCGAGTTGGCAAGCAAGCTGAATATGCGCCTCTTCTTGAGCATGACCAAAACGCTGGAGCTCCACAAAATAGCGGCCACCAAAGAGCGTTTGCCAGTGAGTGGCTGTCTCGCGCGCCCTTACCTCATCCCCATTAAGGAGCGCAACTCCCACATCCCCCTGATGCGCGCCTGAGAGCGCAATTAAGCCCTCAGCCAATGTTTTTTTCTTCGCTCCTTTGTCGTTTGCGGGGAGCGACTCACTGAACCACTGCGGATGAATCTCCGCTCTTCCATGGCGCTGATTATGGAGTGATGCTTTACTTAGGAGTTCACACAGATTGAGGTAACCGATATGGTTTTGCACCAAGAGCAACATGCGATAGGGTTGATCGGGCTCTTGGGTGTTGGTCACCCACACATCAGCGCCAGCAATTGGTTTGACCCCTGCGGAGCGGGCTGCCGAGTAAAACTTGATGAGGCCAAACAAATTACCCAGATCCGTGAGTGCCAGCGCACCCATCATGTCAGAGGATGCAGCCTCAACCGCATCATCGATGCGCACCACCCCATCGGTAATCGAGTACTCCGAATGCAAACGCAGATGGATAAATTGAGGGGGCGCCATATGAGATGATTTTAGCTGTGCGCACCCCCAAATCATGAGCCCCATGACCCGCTCTTTAAATCCCCAATTCAATCAAGGCACTAGGTCAGAGGAAGGCCCTGCGAGTAAGAGGCCCTACCGGGGGCGCTTTGCCCCATCACCTACGGGACCCCTTCACCTTGGCTCACTGGCGACCGCTTTAGGCAGTTGGCTCGATGCCAGAGCGCATGATGGAACATGGCTGGTTCGCATCGAAGATGTGGATGCCCCCAGAACAGTACCTGGGGCCGATCGGTTGATCTTGGATCAACTGCAAGCGTGTGGTTTGGAATGGGACGAGGCACCGGTCTGGCAATCTCAACGGACAACTCACTATCAAAACGCTCTAGAACAACTCATCACGATCGATCGCATCTATGGCTGTCAATGCTCCCGCAAGCAAATTGAAGAGGTCTTACAAAAGGAAGGTGTTCCGATTAAGCCTAATCAAGAATTGATTTACCCGGGGACGTGTCGAGAACGAAAGGTATCGATTCAAAATCATGCCTTGCGCATTCGCTTACCACACGAGTGCCAGATCAGCTTTACGGATCAAGATTTAGGTAAGCAAACCCAAGATCTTAATACGCAAGTGGGTGACTTTGTGCTACGCCGGGCCGACGAACTCTTCACCTATCAGTTAGCGGTAGTGGTCGATGATCATTTACAAGAGATCACGCATATCGTGCGAGGCGAAGATTTACTCAGCAACACCGCACGGCAAATCCATTTACAGCACTGCTTGGGTTATCAAACCCCGAGTTATTTGCATTTGCCACTCGTGACCAATGATGCTGGCGAGAAACTCAGTAAACAAACAAAAGCGACTGCAGTTGATATTGCTCACTCGGAGTCGGTTCGAGCCAGCCTCTGCCGTGCGGCAAATCACTTGGGATTACAAAATGATCCGATTGGTGGGAGTATTACGCAATGGTTAAACCTTAAGGTTCAAGAGTGGCGGGAGCGCCACATCATTTAGTTACTTTTTAGTACCGCCCAAAAGTGCCCCAAGCACTGGCTTTTTTTGATTGGCACTTGGCTTAATCGATGCACTCGTTGGTTCTTGCTTTGGTGCTGCCGCGGTTTGCCCAGGCTCATAAGGCATGTAGAAAAATGGGTCCGCTGCAATTGATTTGGAACCACTGCTTTTACTCTCACGCTCACTGGTTGGTAATCGCGCAATCGTCAGCTTGCGCTTCATAAGCTTCTCAATATCCTCGAGCAAACGCTTTTCACTATCGTCAACTAAGGCAATTGCATCACCTTTGCTTCCCGCACGCCCAGTACGCCCAATCCGATGAATGAAGTCTTCAGCGTTAAAAGGGAGTTCATGATTAATCACGCATGGCATATCCGCAATATCTAAGCCACGTGCCGCAACGTCGGTAGCCACCAAAGCATCGATTGCACCGGTCTTAAACGCTTCCAAGGTTGCCATTCGCTCGGTTTGGCTTTTATCCCCATGAATCGCAGCTGCTTTGATACCATCGCGCTCCAATGCAGTCGCTAACCGAGCACATCCCATTCGGCTATTGGTAAAGATGATGCACTGGCGACTTAATCCGGCCTTCGTACGATTCTGCAAAATCGCAACGATGGCTGAGCGCTTATGTTCGGAGGGCACCAAGTGCACTACTTGATTGACCGTATCGGCGGCGGCATTTTGCCGAGCCACTTCAATGGTCACGGGGTTACGTAAGTAGGTTTGTGCGAGCCTCTTAATCTCTGGAGAAAAGGTGGCAGAGAACAATAAGGTCTGACGTTGTGCAGGAATCAAATTGATGATCCGTTGCAGGTCAGGCAAGAAGCCCATATCCAGCATGCGATCGGCTTCATCCAATACCAAGAGTTGCACTTGCGATAGATCGGCCGTTTTACTGGTGATGTGGTCGAGTAGACGCCCGGGGGTTGCAATCAAAATCTCCACCCCCGATCGCAGCAACGCCGTCTGGGGTTTGATGTCAACACCTCCAAATACAACGGCTGTACGCAAATCAGTGAATTTGGCATAAAGGCTTGCGTTATCAGCCACCTGATCACTTAACTCCCGGGTCGGGGTCAAAATTAAGGCCCGAATGGGGTGGCGTGCGGGTGAGGTACTCGTGTTGGCCTGAGGCAAGAGCTTCTGAATAATCGGCAGGGTAAAGGCGGCGGTCTTACCAGTTCCCGTTTGGGCTGCGCCCATCACATCCCGACCTTCTAGGACGACTGGAATCGCCTTAGCCTGAATTGGAGTTGCCTGGGTATAGCCCTGCTCCTCAACTGCTTTGAGGATCTTGGGATCTAATTGGAAATCAGCAAAATTAGCGCTGGGCTCACTACCCAGATCAGGTAGGTTTGGATCGGTTTTTGTAGGCACCCCTTGATTTTACAGGGTTAAGCCCCTGGGTCTGGGGTTCGCGTGATTTACATTAGGATTTTGGCAAAATTGCCGCAATGCCGGCTCGAGCGATCCCTGCATCGTCGGCGGACTTGACACCAGAAACGCCTACCGCACCGATCGTATGACCATCTAAATCAATATTGACCCCACCTTCGAGCATACCCTTAATGTGAGGGACGGTCGCAAAAGCGGTTCGGCCGTTATTGATGATGTCCTCATACACCTTACTCTCACGTTTACCCATTGCAGATGAGCGTGCCTTGTCTTGAGCAATATAAGAAGAAACTGGAGCGCACCCATCGCGTCGAATCAGTCCCAACAAATGGCCGCCATCATCACACACGGCGATCGTGACCGCCCAGTTGTGTTTTTCGGCATGGGCATTAGCGGCATCTAAAATTTTTTGCACATCGACTTGGCGCAAATAGGGTTTATTGGCAAGCATAGTGGTCTCCTTGATATATGAGTAGTTTCTTTAGGGTCATTCTGCCATGGATTAGGGTCCTCCCCGAATTTAGCCCCAAATCAATACAATCAATTGTTTATTGATTTAAATTTGTTTGATTCATGACCACAATTGCACCCGATCCTAGCTTTACCTTAAGCAGCCTGCCACCCGAGATTTCCACCAAACTCCAACAGCACGTTGAAGGCGAGGTTTTGGTTGATGGTGCAAGTCGCGGGCGCTATGCGACCGATGCATCGATCTACCAACAATTCCCGGTAGCAGTTCTTGTTCCTAAATCGGCACACGATATTGAAGTGGCTCTTGGGGTTGCAAACGAGTCCGGCATTCCTGTTCTGCCCCGCGGTGGCGGCACCAGTCAATGCGGACAGACCACGGGCGCCGCACTCGTGATTGATAACAGCAAACACTTTCGTAAAATCCTCTCTTTCGATCTCACTGATCCAGATCATGCTACGGTGGAGGTTGAGCCCGGCATGGTGCTTGACCATCTCAATACTCACCTCAAATCCCATGGGCTTTGGTATCCGGTGGATGTCTCGACCGCTGCACAGGCCACCATTGGCGGCATGGCAGGCAATAACTCGTGTGGTAGTCGCTCGATTGCGTATGGCAATATGGTGCATAACGTTTTGGGGATTAACGCCTGGCTGGCTAATGGTGAGCTCGCTAGCTTTGGGGCATATTCCAAGAGCACAGGCCGTGCCAAAGTCTTGGGTGACTTTGTCAAACACTTGGTCGATGATCTCAAGCCCGAGATTGACGCACATTGGCCCAAAGTGATGCGCCGAGTCGCAGGTTATAACTTAGATGTCTTTCATCCCCAAAGCGAGCTGCCCTACACCTTGGATAACAGTGTCAATCTCGCCCATCTATTAGTGGGCAGTGAAGGCACCCTCGCCTACTTCAAATCCTTAACGCTCCAACTTTCGCGTCTACCCAAGCACAAGGTCTTAGGAGTCGTGAACTTTGCGAGTTTTTATCAAGCGATGGATAGCGCGCAGCACATCGTGAAATTAGGACCCACGGCGGTGGAGCTCGTTGATCGCACCATGATCGATCTTTCGCGTAACAACCCTGCGTTTCGCAAAACGATTGAGACGGCGCTCGTAGACGCCAACGCCAAAACCGTTGATGCGATTTTGCTCGTCGAGTTTAGCGGTGATGAGCATGCACCGCTTTTACAAAAACTCCAAGACCTCGATGCGCTCATGAGCGATTTGGGTCTACCTGGATCAGTCGTGATGATGCCCGACGCCGCCATGCAAAAAAACTTATGGGAAGTGCGCAAGGCGGGACTTAACATCATGATGAGCCTAAAGGGTGATGGCAAACCCGTGAGCTTTATTGAGGATTGCGCTGTACCACTTGAGTACCTAGCCGAGTACACCCAAGTCTTGACCGAGGTCTTTCGTAAGCATGGCACACGCGGCACTTGGTATGCCCATGCGTCTGTCGGCACGTTACACGTACGCCCGATTCTAGATATGCGCCGCGATGGGGCGCTCAAAATGCGCGCGATTGCCGAAGAAGCCGCTGAGCTTGTCCGTAAGTACAAAGGCGCCTTTAGTGGCGAGCATGGCGATGGTCTGTGCCGTGGCGAGTGGATCAGCTGGCAATTTGGTCCCAAGATTACCGAGGCACTTGCCAAAATCAAAACACGGTTTGACCCCAATGGGCTTCTCAATCCCGGCAAGATTGTCAATCCCCCCAAAATGGATGACAGTGCGTACTTTCGCTATCCGCCTTCCTATCAGGTCATTAATGTTCAACCAAAGCTCGATTGGTCCGCCTGGAATGTCCAAAACAATCCCGTGACCGAAGCGGTTACTGCAGCGGGCACCGGTGGCGATCCTGCGCAGGGTTTAGCCAAAGCGATTGAGATGTGCAATAACAATGGGCATTGCCGTAAATTTGATGCCGATGTGATGTGCCCAAGTTATCGCATCACCCGCAATGAAAAAGATCTCACCCGCGGTCGTGCCAACACCTTGCGGCTTGCCATCTCAGGACAAATTAGTCACACGAGTGATATACCCCCCGCCCATTTGCCACTCGCCACCCAAGCAGTGAAAGAGGTGATGGATTTGTGCGTGAGTTGCAAAGGCTGCAAACGCGAGTGCCCCACGGGCGTGGATATGGCTAAAATGAAGATTGAGTATTTGGCGCAATACAAAGAGTGCTTTGGTCATACCCTGCGTGATCGCTTGGTCGCCCACCTGCCCAACTACGCACCAGTGATTGCACGCATTCCTGCTTTGCCTGCGCTCATGAATCTACGTAATCACATCCCGCTCTTCGCCAAGATCCAGGAGTGGTTCACCGGAATTAGTGCTCAGCGCTCCTTGCCGGTCTGGAAAAGCAAGCATTTTTGGAATCAAGCACCCCTGCCATTTGCAACCCCCGAGGAACTCACCAAGCATGACAAGCGCGTCGTGCTCTTTGCCGATACCTTTAACGCCTATTTTGAGAATGAGAATCTTCACGCGGCGCTTGCTGTGTTACAAAAGTCAGGCTACGCGGTTCATGTGGCGCAACCTGCAAAAGATAAAGGTAAACAACAACCATTTTGTTGTGGTCGAACCTACTTAGCCTCTGGCATGGTCGACGAAGCGAAAACCCGACTCTCGGCTCTAGTTAATCATCTAGCACCCTATGCAAAAGAAGGGATAGCAATTGTGGGTCTAGAGCCCTCGTGCTTATTTACCTTACGCGATGAAGCGCTCACGATGGGCCTAGGTGAGCCTGCGCAAGTCGTGAGTAAGCACGCCCAACTCCTTGAAGAGTTTTTAGCCAGCGAACACAAAGCCAATCGGTTTGTGCCGAACTTCAAGGAGTCCGCTCAGCCAATTCTGGTGCATGGCCATTGCCATCAAAAAGCCTTTGCGGCAGTAAGCCCCGCCCTTGAATTACTGAAACTGATTCCGAATGCCAACCCCCAACTAATTGAATCCTCGTGCTGTGGCATGGCAGGCAGCTTCGGGTATGAGGTGGAGCATATCGAGGCTTCCAAACAAATGGCGGAACTCAGTTTATTACCACGCATTCGCAAGGAATCCAATGCAATCGTGGTTGCGGATGGTACGAGCTGTCGTCACCAAATTGCCGATGGAGCAAGCCGCGAGGCTGTGCATATTGCGAAGGTTCTAGAACAGCATCTAGTAAGCTAAAAACTAGTTCATGCTAGCTAAAACTCATGCGCACAGAGCCAAGTGCGCAATAAATCCTGAGCGAGTCTCGCCCGCTTTCTTGGCTTTTGCATCTAATCGGCTAAGCACTCTCTTCGGTAACGTAATGTTAATACGTTCAATCTCGTCGGATAGTAAAGCAGGATCGATCTCAGCAACTGCCCAAATCCAACCCTTAAATTCCTTTTTTTTCTGAAGATCAGTAATTAAGCTTGGTTTTGGAACTTCCATTCCCTTCTCAAGCGCGACTTCAATCCATAGCTCAATCGCTTCTTTTGCATTCTCGATCGCCTCATCAATTCCAGAATCAGCAGCAGAAAAGCAACCCGGTAGATCGGGTACCACAACGCCCCACGATTTTTTTAGACTACCGATCTCAATGGCAATTGGATATTTCATATTACCCACCTTTATTTATTCCAGCTTGTTTTAACAATTTCTGAACCAGCCCAATTCCTAAATCTTTTTTTGGGTGTGGCACACAAATATGTCCTAACTTCGTCGCATGAACAAAAACATGATGAGAACCTTTTGAGCTCCTTAACCTCCAACCATCGCGTAATAAAAGTTGGATGAGTTGTTTACTGGACATTCGTGTATTTTATACACATTATACACACAAAATACCTGGGGTCTTTACTTCCAAATCACCCCGATTGTGACCATCAATAAAGTACCGGTGAGCAATGCCGGCACCAAACGCCGATTGGGATTGGAAAGCATCACCCCCAAAGCCATTACGCACACGAGAATCCGCAGGTAGAGCGGTACGGTGGCCAAAAGTCCAATGGGCAAAAATATCAAGCGAATGGTGAGTGCTGCCACCATCGCATAGGTCACCGCCGAGAGCCAGCGAAAGAACTCGCTATCTTGACTCACTTGCCCCGAGAGCATTACTCCCACTGCGCGGCAGACATAGGTTCCAAGAGACGCGGCTAAGAGTGCAAGCCATGCGCCCCACCCCTGTTGAATCGCAAAGGCGGTATCGAGGTTTTGGGCTAGAGATGCTGTCACACTCATGAGGACGCCTTTCGGTCATAGCGCCGAATCCAGCGCCGATCAATCCAGTAGGCCAACGTACCGCCAATCAGTCCCGCGGTGAGTAGGCTTGTATCGCGATCGAGTAAATAACAGATGGGACCGGCAATGCTGCCAAGAAGAATGGCTAAGCGATAGCCACTCACCTTAATCTCAGTAAAGGTAAGTAAGAAAAAAAGGGGATTAATAAAGATGAGGCCCAAAGTAATGGGCATCGGCACTGAACCCGCAATTAAAAATCCCACAATCGTTCCCGGTACTGAAATCAACCAGCACAAGATCCCAAGCCCCACAAAGTAACTTAGGCGATGTTTAGATTCAATCGTTTGGAATTCTTTCAAAGAAACCGCCCACGCGGTCATCGCTAAAAGGTGCACTTTGGCATAGAGCGCCTTATTGCGATCGCGCTCATGGAGCATCGGAAAGAGGGTCGCGGTCATAGTCACAAAGCGGGTGGCGGTGAGCGTGGTCGCCAGCGCAATGGTGAGTGATGAGGCACCCACCAAAATCATCTCGAGCATCACAATCTGGCCTGGCAGTGCAAACATTAAAAAGCTCGTTGCCGTGGTAAACCACAGATCAAAGCCATTGGTGCGCCCCATCGCCCCAAAGCCCACCATTCCGGCAAAAAGCACCATCGCTGGCGCTCCACGGCCATCCCGCACCCCACTCCAAAAGGCATCGTGCGTGCTGGTAAAGCGTGAGGTCGCTACTGAATCGGTCGATGCATCAATCTCTGACTGATGCGACTCAAGCGGATCCATTTCGGTGGCAATACGATCGCCTGTGTGCTCAGCGCGTTTCGCTAGTAAATCATTTGGGTCGGTGGGTGAAGTGCTCATGATGAATCAACGCTATTTTAGCGGTCCAACCGTTCGGTACCTTGTGAGCTATCTTGACTCAGCGCCCAAGTGATGTGCTCGGCGACCAAGGGACTCGCGCTCGGTAACGCGTCTTGTAAGTGACAAATGATCTCTCTCTTTACTTCATCATCGAGGTTCGATGCCAAGGCGTTACCCAGAGCTACCGCCAGGTTGCGTCGCCAGCGCTCATAGCCAATTCGCAAAATGGCGCTACCCGCATGGCGCTCCATAAATTGCGCCTCGCTCCAGCTCCAGAGCTCCAGTAATGAGGCGCTTCCCAAGTGATGACGTTCTGCAAAGTCTGGAACGGTCGAGAGCTGGGCGTATTTATTCCAAGGGCATACGAGTTGGCAATCATCGCAGCCATAAACGCGATTTCCTATGGCACTACGAAACTCCACTGGAATTGCGTCGTGATGCTCAATTGTTAAATACGAAATACAACGCCGCGCATCGAGTTGATAGGGGGCAACAATCGCCTTTGTGGGGCAAATATCCATACACGCTTGGCACGAGCCACAATGCGCCTCCACTGGCGCATCGATGGGCAGCGGGATATTGACGAGGATTTCGCCTAAGAAGAAAAACGACCCGGAGTCGCGGTTCAAAAGCAAAGTGTGCTTGCCCCGCCAGCCCAAGCCAGCTTTGCGGGCCAACTCCACTTCCATGAGCGGTGCAGAATCGGTAAAGACGCGGTATTCCAAGGAATGACTCAATCCACTGAACGCCGCTTGTAGTTTTTCTTCCAGCTCCATAGCTAAGCTTTGTAAGCGCGAGCGAATCACCTTGTGATAGTCCCGCCCTCTGGCATAGAGTGAAATCACCGCTTGATCACTCTCCAAGAGACGCTTCTCTTCACACTGAAGGATTTGCTCGACTGAAGACACGCCTATCTCATGCGGCTCATGCTGCTCATGAAACTTACTTCGCTCACTTAAATACGGCATGGTGAGGCAAATGCTACGAATTGCGCCTGGCTCTAAGCGACTGGGGTCGGAACGCAGATCCTTATGGCGCTCCATATAGGCCATCTGGCCATGACGACCCTCCTCTAACCACTCTACTAAATGAGGGTGGGCATGACTGACATCGGTATCGGTAATGCGCACTTGCAAAAAGCCCAACTCCTTGGCACGGGTATTGAGCCATGCGCGCAACGCTCCCCAGTGGGTGTGCAATTCTTGCGAAAATGCGTGAGAATGCATGGGCAATTTAGAATCCATCCCTAAATGAGAGTGAACGCACGAGGTCATGACGCGCTTGGCAATAAACCATACGATCCATTGTAAAGATGAGAAGACTACTGCAAAGGCAGTACAAATGCTCGCCAATGCAATCCTCGGGTTTTATGCCTCTACCTCTGAAAAACCTCAATCACTCTTTATGAGTCTTCATGGGGATCTGGGAGCGGGCAAAACCACCGCCACCCGTTACCTCCTTCAAGCGATGGGCTATGGGGGGAAAGTCAAAAGTCCGACCTATAGCCTGTGTGAAGAGCACATTTTGGATTTGCCCAATCAAGCACTCCACGTCTTTCACTTTGATCTCTACCGCATGCAAAGCCCAGCCGAATGGGTCGACGCTGGTCTCTTAGAGCACTTCACGCATTCCGAGTATCCGACGTTGTGCATCATTGAGTGGCCAGAGAAAGCCGAACACACGCTTCCCACCATGGATCTGGCGATCACCCTGATTCATCCCCATGAGACTGAATCGGAACTGGCGAGAACGGTAGCGATTGCTGCACAAAGCTCAAAGGGTGAAGCCGTCCTTCAATCGCTCAACGCTGATTCATGAATCAATCCATGAACCCCAAACGTCGCCAGGTCATCTCACAAGGCCTGCAATCGATGGGCTCACTGGGTGCGCTTTACCTCTTACTGACTGAGAGTGAACTGGTCCAAGCGAATAGTGGCGCCAAACTCTTAGGGGTGCGGATCTGGCCCTCGGAGGACTACACGCGCATTACTTTAGAGTCGGATAAGTCGCTGCCCATTTCTCATCAACTACTCACAGGTCCTGATCGACTGGTCGTTGACATTGATGGCTTAGAACTCAATCCTACCCTCAAAGACTTAGTCGCGAAGGTCAAACCCAATGATCCCTATGTGGCGCAAATTCGGGTGGGGCAATTTCAACCGACCGTGGTACGACTCGTATTTGATCTCAAAGAAGCAGTCAAGCCCCAGCTCTTTACCCTAGAACCTATTGCCGAGTATCAATACCGCTTGATCTTTGATCTCTACCCCACCAACCCGCCCGATCCGCTCATGCAACTTGTCAAAGAGTCGGCCAGAAAAGAGAAGTTACTGGCAGAAGAACAGGCGAAAAATCCAAAAGGGATGGCTACGGAAGAAGATCCGATTGCGGCCTTTGCCAAGAAAGATGCTACCCCCAGTAAAAAGAGTGGTCCCAGTACCGCTCAACAAAGTCCACAAAGCACACCCAGCGCCACCACTGCTAACACCCAGCGCATTCCATTTAAGCGCTTAATTACCGTGGCGCTTGACCCCGGTCACGGGGGCGAAGATCCTGGGGCGATTGGTGTGCGAGGGTCGCACGAGAAAAACATCGTTCTTTCGATTGCCAAGCGCCTAAAGAACAAAATCGATCAAGAAGACTCGATGCGGCCCTTTTTAACCCGCGATGGTGATTACTTTGTGCCCCTGCACCGCCGCGTCTTTAAAGCACGGCAAGTGGAGGCTGATTTATTTATTTCCATTCATGCGGATGCGTTTATTCAGCCGCATGCCAAGGGGGCCTCAGTATTTGCCCTTTCGCAACAAGGGGCGACGAGCTCCGCTGCCCGCTGGATGGCGAATAAAGAAAATGCCTCGGATCTGATTGGTGGCATCAACATTAAAACCAAAGATAAGCAAGTCGCGCATTTACTCCTTGATATGTCAACCACTGCGCAGATCAACGATTCTTTGCAGGTGGGCAACTCGGTGCTTCGCAATATTGGTAACTTTGCGCCACTGCATAAGAACCAAGTCGAGCAAGCCGGCTTTGCGGTCTTAAAAGCCCCCGACATTCCCTCGATCCTGATCGAGACCGCGTTTATTAGCAATCCCCAAGAAGAAAAAAAGCTCAATGATGAGAACTATCAGGAGCGGATTGCGGAGGCAATTTTGGCGGGGATCAAGGATTACTTTGCCAAGAACCCGCCGGTGGCCAGGCGCGGCTAAGGAGAACTGGGCATTGGTGAAGGTAAGTTACATGGCGGAATTAAAGGGTCAGATAGCCTTTTCACATCTTGCTATAATCTTGGTTTTGCCAAAGTAATGAATTAAAGCGGTTTTCATGCAGTGTTCTCATTTGGCAAATTCCTTGCTTATTCAGTATTGAATCTAGCAACACCACACTGGGTCGGTAGCTCAGTCGGTAGAGCAGCGGACTTTTAATCCGTTGGTCGCGAGTTCGAGTCTCGCCCGACCCACCATCGTCAAAAGGTATGTCCGATGTCCATTTCGTTTGGAACGAATTATGACTTAGCGCGTACAGTACTGGGATACCCAGCGCACAACTACTTTTTTCACGCCATCGTAACTGAGGGGATCAACCCGCTGGGGTGCGGGTTCGGTAAAGGTTTTGTCCACATAGGAACTCACCGCTGCCGAGACCGGGTTTTTGTCAGGCGCACAAATACTCTGAAATGTGAGCGTTACCACCACAAAAACAATAAGTAGCACGGCAATCAGGATTCGAAAGGTTCGATGGTCCATGGTCGCTTGACTCTCACTAATCCTAGTTCACCTAGAGCGCTGGTATTTTTTTGAGATCCACCTGAATCGTTGCGCCATATTGGTCGGACAAACCAATCACCGAACGAATCGGCAGATTGCGCCCTTGCGAAAACCAAATCTCAAACGTTGCCGTATCGTCTTTGGAGGTGGTTTTATAAAAGCGTTGGGCCTTGATTTTTTTCCCATCGATCGGGAACTCCCACACTTCGGCAGGCACCAAGGTGTAGCGCTTCACGGAGCGCGCATCACTCACCTGATAAGTCACGGGCTTCGTCGGTAGCGCTCGATCGATAAATTGATAGCCCACACTCACTAAATCAATTAATGATCCTTCCAAAGGAGTGCTACCGGTGGGACTGCGAAACGAGCCCTTATAAAAGGTAATGGTTTTTTTAGGGGGTTCATAGCGACTAATCAGCAGATCCGTATTGCCACGCTTTTCCTGATATACCAAGGACACGAGGCCCGAGGGACTGACGCTGCCCTGGGATTCGCGTACCAAGCGCTGGCCGCCCAGAGCAGTCGACATCCCCGCAATCAGATTCCCCACCGAGGTAATTTGATAGGTGCCGCCCGTAAATTTCACTTGATCAACGATATTGGCTACCTGCACACTGCCAGAGAGGACGGTGAAGACCTTCTCATAGGGACTCGGTTGCTCGTTCATTTTTTTGAGGTAGGCGGCGCGCTTACTCGCGTCCACACTGAGCTTGAGCTCATACTCAAAATTAGTATTGAGATCTTTAGGCGCTTGGGCCATCACTATCGACGCGCTAATGGCCCAAAGAAAAAATAGAGTCGATAGTTTTATTAAAGGTGCCATTTCATTCAATTATTAATAACATTCATTTCAAGCGAAAAGAGGCTAATATTAATTAGCTTTAAGCAATTAAGGAACTTTTGAATTTTACAAAAATTTAGAGACTGTTATTCGCACTCGGTACTTTGGGTCAATCGCAACTTATACCGCAGATCAATTGACAAGGCATTTCGTTTTGCAAAATGCCTTATCCACGCATCAACCCGAATCATTCATTACGATGATTCCGCGGCGCCCTCACCCTCCATCACTGTTTGAACATTCTGCGCCGATTTTGTCACTTGGGGTAGTGTCAGCGTTTTGGATAATTGCTCGTGCTGATCCATGAGCGCCAAGCCCTGAAAGCCCTTCAAAAGACGATTTTGTAGACTCACCGCATAGCGATTACTCTTATCCCAATCAATTAGTTCACGGACCTTAGCGCTTCGTAACCCGGCAATAATCATTTCATAGCGCTCGGGGTCTTGCGCCCAAATCAAATGGTCGCGATACTTCTCCGCAATTTCGGAGACAGCAGCACCCAAATTCAAACCCGGAGTGGCGAGTCGGTAGCGCTGACCCAACACTGCCAAAAAAGAGGTATTTTGGCGTTGACCCTCCATAATGTAGGCGTAGGCTTGGGGATATTGTGAAGCGATTTGTGCGGCCAATTGATCCGAAAAATGCTTTTGCAGGTGCTTGAGTTCGCAATACGCCATGTGAACCTGGACTGCAAACCCTTTGGTTTCGTCGGCATCTTCGGCAAAATACCAGCTGGGCATATTCATCGCTAAAAGCGGGTTCATACCCGCTGCCTTTGCAAAGGCTTGGGCCATATCCAAGGATTGCATCGCGCCTTCGATGATATTGCGCTCAGCGAGCATTTGCCGCTCGATGCCCAAGTAGGCTTGCTCAATGGTTCGCAAGAACATTAAACGCGATGGGTCCTGAGCGCCCCATTGCTCTGCCAAGGCCTCAAACTGCGCTTGCTTTGCAGAAATGTCCTCGCTGGGTAAATAGCCTTGAGTAAAAATCGCTGCTTTTTGGGCATTTTTGCTTGAGACTCGTTTGCCCTCTTCCGTTTTTGGACCGGTTTGGGGATTCATTAATGTACTCATATAAAACTCCTATCAAAAGTGAGTTCTCACCATGAAAACTCTGCAACCGATTCTGATTGGAGTAAACGGTTTTATACCCCCCGTTAAATCACCGCCCCGCGCACCACGGAAAACCCAGAATCGACCATGCATTTTTTGCGATAGGCGCGAAATTCCTCCAAATGATCCTCGATCTTGCCAATGCCTTCACGCATCAAAACTGCCGTTGCGAAGCGCACAAAGGGGCTCAAAGGGTAATTTTTATTATTAATGGTTGGATATTTACGAAAAGCCGCCGTCCAAGCCCGAAATACACCTGAAATCAGCAAGGCGCGCAACATGGCCTCAGATGGCCTACCTTTGCCTCGTTTGGATGTCAAATCCTCCGGACGCAATTTAGTCCCGCCTAACCGGGTCCGATACACCCGGCATTGACGCACCGAACGAACGATGGTTCTCTCCGCCAGGGCTCGTGTTGCATAGGGAAACTTAGCCTGTGCGATATCGGCACGCACTTGCTGACGAATATTTTTAGGGTTGACTAAAGCCATCTCTAATACCTCCTATTGATCATTCAAATTTTCAGAATCGGGCCGATGTACTGCGCAACCCGCTCATCGGCCGTAATTAAAGTGATATCCTCAACCCAAGCTTGCGCAATTAACATCCGATCAAACGGATCTTTGTGGTGATTGGCTAACGCGCGGGTAAACACGGCATGATCGCTACCAATCGGTAGCTCCTCGTATTCGTTTTCTAATAAGGCTTGGCGAAACTGCATCACGTCAATCTTAAAATCCTCCCGGTTTAAATCCTGCTTGATGGCAATCTCCCAAATACTGGCTGCACTAAAATACAACTGGTTTTGAGGATCCTGCAATTGTGCGCGTACCGACGGGCTTATTTTTTCGGGGTGAGCTGCTGCCCATAAGAGAACATGGGTGTCGAGTAAGTATTTCATACTCGCCCACTAAACAGTTGAGTAATTTTGTCTTCGCCCATGCGATCAAAATCGTCAGGGATAGCAATCTGGTTTTTAAAAAATCCCATGCGCTCATTTTTTTGAGCAGCTGGGGCATTAATCCGCACCACCTTAACCATGGGTTTACCGGCCTTGGAAATAATGAAACTGTCGCCTTTTTCGACCACATCCTCGACCAATCGAGAAAGTTTGGTTTTGGCTTCGTGGATATTAATTTTTTGCATTATTAGTGGCCTTACGATTTTGACTTAGTTTAATAAACTTAGTTTATTATAGCATGTAAATTGATATCATCAATCTCATTTTCAGATAAATTTTTATATCAATGAAATCAATGGATTAGGGTCGCCACCGAACTCCTGCCCCTGACTCTGGGGTGCCGATGAATTCAATTCCAGCTTCTTCAAAAGCGCTTTGAACTGACTGCAGCGTCTGAATCTTTCCAGCGGGCACTCCTTCCGAAGCTTCAAAGCGCATTAATGCTGAGATTCCAACTCCAGACTTTTTGGATAAATCATCGCGAGACCAATCAAGCATAGCTCGAGCGCCTCTAATTTGAGCACTTGTAATCAAACTAAATATATCCTAAAATGAATTAAATTAGTTCATTAAAGAACTAATTTTTTATAAAAAGGAACTTAAAAATGCTTAATAATCAAGATTTTACACACAATCGCGCTGCTTTCCTAGGTGGGAGCGATATTGGGGCGATTCTCGGAGTCTCCAAGTACCGCTCGGCCATAGACGTGTGGCTGGAGAAGACGGGTAAGCGCGTGGATACCAAAGATAGTTTTGCCATGCGCTTTGGTTCATTTGCCGAATCCTTTATTGCCGATGAATATACGTTCCTCACGGGTGAGAATCTGCTTGAGTATTCACAAGGTCTAGTTCATCCCAACTACTCATTTTGCGTGGGGCATATTGATCGCTTTGTATTGGAGAACAAAGAGTTACCCCTCTTTCATTCTGACGGAGGTCTTAATGCGAAAAAGCTCTTGGAATGCAAAACGGCTAACCACTACAGTCAGGGTGATTGGGGTGAACCGGGGACGGACGCCATTCCCCTACCCTACCTCTGTCAATGCTTATGGTACTTAGGGATTACTAATCTAGCGGAGATCGATGTCGCTGTTCTTTTAGGAGGGTCGGATTTGCGGATCTATACGATTACTCGAGATGTTGAGCTTGAGTCCTTATTATTTGAGAAAGCTGCTCTCTTTTGGACTGAGCATATTCAAAAAGACATTCCACCCAAACCCCAATCGATTGCCGATTGCCAAGCGCTCTTTCAAAGAAGTTGTTCGGGTAAATCAATGGAAGCTAACCCGCAGACGATCGCCTTAATCCAAGAGCTAAAAGCCTTGGAGTCCCAAACCCATGCTGAGGAGGAGCAAATCAATAGCATTAAGCAGCAACTCATGGAAACCATGTCGGACGCCGAAGTGCTTACTTACCTAGGTAAACCTATAATTACTTGGAAAGTTCCGAAAGTTTCCTATCGGATTGATACCAAACGCTTGGGTCTAGAGCATCCTGAACTCATCAAGGCTTACCAAAGTCCAATTCAGAGTAGTAGGCGCTTTGTGGTAAAGGATTTACCCGAGGAGCTGATGCCGCATGAACCAATCCTTGAGGAAAAAGTAATGGAAGGGGTGGCTTTATGAAGAGAGTCTCCATTCTAGATTTACCCGAGGATCTTTTGGATGGGGATCAATCTCATCGGCCCAGCGAACCCACACTGGATACATTGGTGACGAAGGTGGCCAATACCCTTGCGATAACCTCCCAGGAACTCAGTCATTGGGCCAAGGAAGCTGTGGTTCCCGAGGAGGCCTTGAAATTGATCTTAAGAACCGCTTTACGCTTTAAGCTCAGCCCCCTACTAGGTCAGATTGATTGGGAACTTAATCTGGATGGCGGCTATGAAGTCTACATTCCGATTGATGGCTGGGTTGCCATGATCCATCGAGAACCCAATTTTAAAGGACTCACCTTTAGCCAAGCCACTGAGACCGAAGAGGGCATTCCTATTTGGATGGAGTGCTCCATCTATCGCGCAGATCTCATCCAGCCAATTACCGTTCGGGAATACTACACAGAACTCAAAACCGATCATCCCATCTGGATGCAGATGCCCAGGCGAATGTTGCGACATAAAACCCTACAACAGTGTGCACGTCTCGCGTTTGGAATTAGTGTGCCGGAACTAAAAATACCGAACGCACCAGCAATCATGGAGAAGCCAACAATGGTGCGCGTAGGTCATAGCGCGCTTAATCGTAAAGAGCTGCTGAGACAAAAAATAGGATAGATAAGTTTAGTCTGATACATCACATATACAAGCAATCCACTAGTGAGGAGATCCATATCGATTAGAAATTAAAAAAAGGGCTGTTACTCGAAGCGAGTGAGCTTTGCATAAGATTGAATATTTGATAGAGATTCACGCAACGAGTAAGTATGTATTTGACAATCCACTCATTGGAAATGATTAATAGATTCAATGAGAGAATTCATATGCAAAATAAAATAGGCGCATTGAATTTTTTGTAGCCAGAATCGTTAGATTCGGATAGCCCATAAATATTGAAACACAAAACCGTTAATGAGCGCATGGGCTCAAAGAATTTTTTAATAAAATATTGAAAATTATTTAAAACCGAAAACATCATGATCTATAGCTACTCTCATATATAGCGAGATCTTGGTACAAAATCATCACTAAGTGGCGTACTCATAATTTTGGTTATTCCCCTTCTCATTCAGCCTCTCTGTATCAGGGTTAGGCTTGTAGCCGGGTACTAACTTTTTAAGCATATCTCTGATTAACTCAGAATCAGATGAATCCAAAGCCAATTTCAATCTTTCTAACTCTTGCTGTAACTCATCCCACGGTAAAAAATCTTCATGCGCCTTCATTATTTTTGGATGGGCAGTCGGTTGTGGATTATCACCAATCAGAAGCTCTTCATAGAGCTTCTCACCAGGGCGCAATCCGATCACTTTTATCTCAATATTACCCTGAGGGTGGCTTTCATCTTTAACCAAATGGCCTGACAGATAGATCATGTTGACGGCTAAATCATAAATTCGAACTGGCTCGCCCATATCCAGCACAAAAACATCACCCCCCGTAGCCATTGAACTTGCTTGAATCACCAACTGCGCCGCCTCGGGGATCGTCATGAAATACCGCGTAACGTCAGGATGAGTCAGAGTAACGGGGCCGCCAGCAGCAATTTGCGCATTAAATAGTGGAGCAACAGATCCAGATGAGCCAAGTACATTTCCAAAACGGACCATTGAAAATTTAGTTTTGTGGCCATCTATAGGGGCACAATTTTGCATTGCTTGCAGTACTAGTTCTGCGATACGCTTACTTGCACCCATGATATTTGTTGGCCTAACAGCCTTATCGGTACTCACCAGAACAAAATTAGGTACCCCACATTCTAAGCTTGCCTGGGCACAAGCTAATGTTCCAAAAACATTATTGCGAATACCTTCAGAAGGATTGTCTTCCACCAATGTAACGTGCTTGTACGCTGCCGCATGAAAGACTATAAATGGTTGATAAGTCTTAAAAATGTTCAGCAAGAGATTACTATCGCGCACAGAGGCCAAGCATGGCTCTAGTCTGGGCAATGAAGTTAGATCCAGGACAGCACTTTCATTACTATTTTCATTTGAAAGATCATTTTTTAGACTAGTGAGCTTTCTTTTTAATTCTTCATATATTAAATAAAGAGAATGCTCACTACTGTCAAGCAGAACTATGGTTTTAGGAGAAAAATTAATAATTTGGCGACATAGTTCACTACCAATAGAACCGCCCGCCCCAGTTACTAAAATCACTTGACCGCGAATGTTCTTTTCCAATAATTCTATATCGGGATTGACGGCTACCCTTCCGAGGAGATCATTCATATCTAAGTCATGTAGATCAGAAATTCGTACTCGGCCAGAGGCTAGATCAATTAGACTGGGCAAAGTCCGTACACGAACACTGAATCCATTTAATGAGGCAATGATTTCTCTCCTACGATCTTGACTAACAGAAGGAATCGCAAGAAATACGTCTGTAATACCTAATCGACGAATCAAATCCTGCAGGTTGCTGTTTCGATAGACAGTAATACCATTAATCGATCTCCCCTGCAAATGAACATCATCATCGATAAAGCCTTTAATTAAAAACTCTTTATTATTAGTTAAGACTGATGCTAATTGACGTCCAGCAGAACCAGCCCCATAAATTAGCCCAATGGACTGGGCCCTTTGATTAGAATCTTGAAAATTTCTGCTATCGCTTAACCAATACCGGACCAGATATCGGGTAATGCCAACCCCAAAAAACAATAACATTGGCTGAATAATCCCTATTGATCTTGGAACTCCATCCACGCCATAGAGTGTGAAAATACCGAAAAATAAGCCGGCATAAATGATAAAAACACGTATGATGGAAATAAAAGCAACTGTACCAATATATCTAAAAATAGCACGATATAGTTCAAAGGAGATAAAGAGGGGGAATGCTAATCCAATAACAACAAGGAACACAATCCACTGGTGACCCTGAAAATACCCCCAATTATCCTCACGCAGTCCAAACGCAAGCCACACACTCAATCCGCAAATGATAAAGTCTAAAAAAACTACTAAAGTTCTCTTAACTAAACGTGGTAGATTAAGCAGAAAATGCTTGAATATATTATTGAACATAAATTAATTATAAATTAGATATTCAAGTGGAATATAAAGTATTTCATCAAATTTATTAAAGTAAAAGCATTATCAAACTATCTGAAGCTTGGGTATTACCCAAACAACTAAAAAGATAATGAATGATTGTAAAACCAGCTGTTTTATTCTGGAAATTTAATATTATTAAGAAAGCACGGTAAGCAAATTAGATTTTGGTCAAATCAAAAAATATTTGGGAATGATAGTATCCGAAAGTATCGTTATACTGTTTTTTATTAATTGATTTTAGAGTTACTTTGTAGTTTGCTCAAAATACTGCTACTTTCAGGACTTCTCAATCTAGCATAACAATTCTTAGCTTTAGAACACTAATTGCATTATCTAGACTTTGTAATATAACAACAAAACAATGCCATATTGAGTTGAGTTTAATTATGCTTGAAGCTGCTATAGAGTTAATTTGATTATCTTAAGTATGCGTCACCAATCTTGTGAGCTCTGATCTGCTTTGCGGGCGAACCGTAAACAACTTGATTATTTGGCAAGTCTTTATTTAAGTAACTATTAGCCCCAATAACACAATCGTCTCCTATTTTTAATCCGTGTTTAATTGTTGCGCCAATAGAAATGGCAGAACGTTGTCCTATTATTACCATTCCTCCAGTTACAGCTGCAGGCCCTAATGAAGAATAGTTAAGCATGAGGCAGTCGTGGTCTATTGACGCTTGTGTATTGATTAAACAAAACATACCAACATTTGAGTTCGGGCCAATAACAGCTTTGGGCATTATAACTGACCCATCGCCAATGTTAGTAAAAAATGAAATAACTGCTGTCGAATGAACTAAAGGGGGGAAATAGAGGTTAGGTGTTGCTGCAATTAGCTCATTGTATTTTTTTTCTCTTACAGCATTATCCCCAATAGCTATTGCAAAGCTGTAGTTGTTAGTATTGTCAATCGCAGTTATATCTTCTATGATTTTATAACCTAATAAATCCAACCCTTTTCTATTTTTATCAACAAAGTACTTTATTGTGTATCCAGCAGATAAGGCAACATTTGCAACACTTACAGCGTGTCCACCCGCTCCAAATATTATAAGCGGTCGTAAGTGAGGTACATTACTAGCATTAGAGTTACTCTCTCTCTTACCATTCATTGCCTATCCTTTAATTATCATATTTGTATCTACTTTAATTGTGCGATCTGTAGCATAAGGTTTTTGTTTTTTGTTGTACAGCATTAAATTTTAGGTTTTTATAGTTTAGTAATTGTAATAGGTTACGTAAAGGTATGCTGCTACTATACATAACAAAAAGTCACGCAAAATATATATAAAATTATTTCGTAGTCTTAAATACTAAATTTTTACTATTCAACTAATGCGCGGGGCTAACAATTAAAACTTTCACTTATCTAACTGGAATTTCAGATAAAATCTCATGAAGTGTTAAATGCATAAGCTGAAGAAATTCAGCGACAAATAGTTGTAGAAAAAAATTAACATGTTAAGGCTTTGAAAAGAGTAAAGTGCCTTTGTAATATTTTGGGATGCTGAAAGGCGCCCTTGTCAATGGACGCAGTGAAAAATGAATATTCAATTTTTTTCTCATGCTTGTTTTTCAATTGAGAACGAGGAGGTCATCCTTCTTAATGATCCTTATTTAAATGGAACGGCATTTAATAATGGATGGGACTTGATCGTAGATGATGTTGTATTTGATCGATTTTCAGAAAAAAAATTATTTATCTATTATTCACACGAGCATCCAGATCACTTTTCAATTCCTTTTTTAAAATCAATAAACAATGAAATCCGAAGTTATATTACGATAGTTTTTCAGAAAACTCGTGATGGTAGAGTTAAGTCTTTTCTTGAAAGTCAAGGCTTTATGGTATTAGAACTCGAAAATAGAGAGAGAGTTCAAATTTCAAACGGCTTTTTTATCACTATTGGGCAAGTACCATTCTATGACTCATGGGCCCTTATAGAAGTGGATGGCAAAAAGATTCTTAACGCTAACGACTGTATCCTAGAAACGCCAGATCGAGTACAAGATATAAAGGAGACAACTGATTCCGTTGATATTCTTTTTACTCAATTTTCGTATGCAAACTGGGTTGAGGGTGGATCACTTGACGGAACAAGCAGAGCATTATTGGCGAATGAAAAACTACAGCGCATTAAAATACAATCTGATGTTTTAAGACCAGATTTTATTGTGCCATTTGCAAGTATGGTTAGATTTTGTCATACTGAAAATTCATATATGAATGATGAAATAAATACACCAGATAAAACTGTAGAGTTTATCAATCGTTATACAGATTCTGATCCATTTCTAATGGTGCCCTATGAAAATTGGGATGGCGTAAGCTCGAAATGCAATCTATCAGCAATTCAGTTTTGGAATGTAGCTTATAAAAAAGCATTAAATAGGCCGCTCCTTGAACCTAAAAATTTTTATGACTTTCCTAAATTAAAGTCCGTTTGTGAGGAAATGTGTCTAAGAGTGAGAATGCGGAACAATAAAGTGTTAATTTTTCTGTTATGTATATTCGAACTTCTGCCCAGTCAAAATATAAAAATTACTGATTTAAATTGTTATGTTAATTTTAGTTGGCGACGCGGTCTCAAGATAACTAATCGAGAAAAAAAACAACAATATTGTGAAATGTCATCTGAATCATTGTATTTTTTATTTAAATTTGATTTTGGAATAGATACACTTAATGTGAATGCAAGATTTGCAGGGTCCTTAGCACAAAAAAAATCTCTCATACGTACATTTTCCCCATTGGCCTTAAATAATACGGGTCGTTTTATTACATTTTCTGAGCTTCTATCAATCCTTTCTGAACCTGCCTTCATTAAGCAAGGGCTTAGGACGGTAGGACTGAAACGATAAAATTTTATTTATTTAGTATCTGCTTGCTTTTTCCATAACAATATTTATAGCGTTACAAGTCTCAAGAACTTCATAATTGGTTAATGTTGGATGAACCAAAAACACTAATGATGTTTCGCCTAATTCCTTTGCAATTGGCAACCTATCCTTAGGACGCCAACTGGTACCATCAAAGGCCTTCTCAAGATAAACTTCTGAACACGAACCCTGAAAACAAGGCACACCAAGAGCGTTAATCTCTTCAATTATTCTATCCCGCGACCAGCCATCTGCTAACATTTCTAGATTCACATAGCAATAACACTTGTATTGTGCATGAATAGATTTATTATTATGATTCTCAAACACCGGTACACGTAAAGCAGGATGCTTTTTACATGTATCCCATATTGCAATAGCATTTTTTGTTCGCTTAGCATTCCAATCAGACATTCTTTTGAGCTGAATACGTCCAATAACAGCTTGCATTTCTAGCATTCGCCAGTTAGTGCCAAACGACTCGTGTAACCATCGGAAACCTGGTGGATGTGTTCGGCTGTAAATAGCATCATAACTTTTTCCATGATCCTTAAATGACCACATTTTCGACCATAGTTCATGGTTGTTTGTAGTTACCAATCCACCCTCACCACCCGTTGTCATAATCTTGTCCTGACAAAAACTCCAGGCACCAATGTCCCCAAAACTACCTACAGATCTACCCTTATATCGAGCACCATGAGCTTGGGCACAATCCTCAATTACCTTGAGGCCATATTTTGATGCCAAATCGATTATCTGATCCATATCACACGGATAGCCGCCCAAATGAACTGGAATAATTGCCTTGGTCTTGGGTGTAATTACATGAGCAATTGAATCTGCAGATATACAACCACTATTGAAGTCAACATCAGCAAATATAGGTGTGGCGCCTGCATTAACAACACATGAAACACTTGCAATAAATGTACGGGGAGTTACGATAACCTCATCCCCAGATCCAATACCTAGTGCTTTTAATGCCAAATCTAAAGCCAATGTTCCATTCGCTAAGGCAATTGCGTGACTAACACCGCACCAAGCAGCAAACTCTTTTTCAAATTCACGGCATTCATCACCAGTCCAATAATTGACCTTATTGCTTAATAAGACAGCATGTACTGAATTAGCCTCTTCAGCAGTAAAATGTGGCCATTGCCAGAGTGATGAATCAATCATGCTTTATTCCAGTATTGTTATTTGATACTTTTCTTTGAACTTATAAAGAATGTTCAGCTATCCCCAATGTTCTTATTTATATATATTCCTACATAAATAATATTCGAATTCATAACTTACACCCCTGAGATGGTGGTTAATCTGATACAAAAAAATTAGCATCTCTTACCAAAAAATCTCCCCGAACTGGTAATCGATCAAATTTGCACAAGCTCTCGTTTGATCATGGCTCAATAACGAGTAAGATATCACAGTATTTAGATCGTCAATCTTTACATTAGGTTTAGTAATACAAAAAGAAGAAATAACATTACCAAGCCCCGTATAGGCAATATTAGAATGTGGGGTGTAGGTTGAGTTAGGTTTGAAAAACACTCAAAAAATTCTTAAGCAATTTTCGTCAGCTTTATGCCAAACAAGTAGTTGGCAGTGCTATATATGTATTTATTTGATTTTAAGAATTCATGCCACAATGAATCACCTAAAAATATACCAAAAAATCATAGCTTTCTACTTTGCCAACAAAAATAGAGCCGTCCAAATGAAGAACTCCTTCAATATTGATATTTCTTTACCATGAGATTTTATGCTCATCTAACCGTCAAATTAATTAGTTTTTTGTCAGAGGAAATTTTAAAAGTCGATAAATGGCGGCATTGTTACATGTCCATCAGCACAAATCTGCTTTCTTTGGAAAACTATCACAATAGTCTTAAGTATTATTTTAATATCGATCCACAAGTTATGATTATCTACATACCAAAGATCAAGTTCAAACTTTTCATCCCAACTTATGGCATTACGTCCATTGATTTGAGCCCAACCAGTCAAACCCGGTCGCACCTCATGCCTTCTAAGTTGCTCTGGTGTATAAAACGGAAGATACTCCATTAATAGTGGCCGGGGACCGACTAGAGACATTTCACCTTTTAAAATATTTAAAAGCTCGGGCAACTCATCAAGGCTTGAAGCTCTCAAAAATTGACCAAATCGTGTTAAGCGGAGAGCATCCGAAAGTAATAAGCCGTTTGGATCACATTGCTCTGTCATTGTTCTAAATTTGATTATTGTAAATGGCTTAGTATTTAAACCCGGGCGAGTCTGTTTAAAAAAAATTGGGTTACCAAGTTTAATGCGAACGATTACCATTAAGATGATCAAGGGTAGGGATAAAATAATCAAAATAATTACCGCAACTGAAAAATCAAACGTTCTTTTCATTGAAATTTCCTAAAAATTTTTACAAATTTACTAACTCCTATTTCTAAAGATAGGTGCTCGCTATAGTATTGTTGCGCTTGCTCTCCCATCCTTGTTAGTTCACATTTATCCAAAGATGCAAGACGGGCAATGGCCTGAGCCAATTCCCTGGGACTATCCGACTGAACAACTATTCCACCATTTGATTTGCTAACTAACTCTGATGCGTCTCCTTCAACCGCCATCAAAAGTGGTTTACCCACACACATGTACGCTTGAGTTTTCGAAGGAATAGTAATCCTAAATAGCGGATCTTTTTTCAAGTGCACAAGTAGAAGGTCTGCAGAAAACAAATAGTTACTCACTTTTTCCATGGAGACAGTTGGAAAAAAAACTACATTATTTAATAGCATTTCTGCTGCTCTACATTGAAGGCGGGAAACATCTAGACCTCCACCAATCATTACAAATACAGCTCGTGAGTTTGCTAACTTGAGTAAGGCAGCTGCCTCCAGAACCGCATCTAATCCCTGAGCTTTCCCCATATTTCCTGCAAATACTATCTTAAATGCGCTTTCGTCTGGAAAATTATTTGGTAACACTGCTTCACGGTATACCAATGCTTTTTCATTGGCCCAGTTATATATCACATCGATCTTATTCTGAGGAACCCCACGCTCTATCAGCAAACGCTTAAATCCAGGAGAAAGCACAACGATGTAATCAACATTATGATAAACCCAATTACAAACTTTACTAATTAGGTTTATTGTGCCGGGACTATTAATCATGCCGCTTGCTCGCAAGGTATCAGGCCACATATCTTGAATATCATAAACAACCGGAATCCCTCGGAAAAACCTGATAATACTAGCAACAATACCGACTGTTAAAGGAGGATGATAGGCGTACATTACATCTGCTCGCTTCAGTATGAACAAACCATAAAAAAGAGCCGAAGCAGCAAAACTAATGTAATTTAAAACTCGCCTAATTACGGACTGGTCGTGATTAGGGTACAAAGGTAAGCGAGTTATTTGAATACCATCAATAAAATCTTTCTGTAATAGTTTAATTCGATACCCTTTATATAACTTACCACCCGGGTAGTTAGGAAAACCAGTAATGACTTCAACCTCGAAATCCCGTCTTAATAGCTCATGAGCAAAAACAATTCCTTTGAAGGTTGGCTCTGGGTCAAACCACTGCGTTAGAAAAACTATTCTCATTCCTAGTAATCGTGTCTTAGTTCAGTACTTCTTCCAAACAATACGATTTACATAATCGGTATAACTGTGAATGATGCGTAGCACCTTATCACTCACATTTGGCATACCATAATCTGCAACCCGATGAATCAGACGTAAATCACCTTTAGGCTGAGTAGATAAAATATTCAGTCCCTGAAGCACACGTTCAATACTTAAGCCTACCAACATGACGGCAGCCTCCTCCATACCCTCTGGTCGTTCATGTACTTCTCGTATATTTAGCGCTGGAAAATTCATAATGGAAGATTCCTCATTAATCGTTCCGCTATCAGAAAGTACGGCTCTAGCTGAGACTTGCAAGCTGCAATAGTCAAAAAAACCCAAGGGTTTTAATAACTGAACTTTTGGGTGAAATTGGATGTCTTTAGCATCAATCTTTTTCTGGGTCCGAGGATGGGTAGACACAATTACTGGCATCCCATAATTTTCAGCTATGGTATTAAGTATGTTGATTAATTTCCTAAAATTACGCTCCGAGTCAATATTCTCTTCCCTATGAACGCTGAGTAAAAAAAATTTATCCGCCTCTATGCCCAGACGTTGCAACACATCAGATGACCTAATCTCTGGGCCGTAATGTGTCAATACTTCAAGCATAGGACTACCAGTTTTAATTATCTGGTCAGGCGGCAAGCCTTCGCGCAATAAATACTCACGTGCAATACTGCTATAAGTTAAGTTAATATCAGCTGTATGATCTATAATGCGTCGATTAATCTCTTCGGGAACGCGCATATCAAAACAACGATTGCCTGCTTCCATATGAAATATTGGAATCTTACGTCTTTTTGCCGAGATAATAGCCATGCAACTATTCGTATCGCCTAGCACGAGCATAGCATCCGGCTCTTCTAATTTCAAGGTATTATCAACTGCAACGATAACATTACCAATGGTCTGCGCTCCATTAGCTCCAGCTGCATTTAGAAAATGATTTGGCTTACGGATACCAAGATCATCAAAAAATATTTGATTTAATTCATAATCATAATTTTGGCCAGTATGTACAATTACATGGTCACAATACTCGTCCAACTTCGCCATAATACGGGATAATCTAATTATCTCTGGCCGCGTTCCAACTACAGTTATTACTTTTAATTTTTTCATACTAAACCTTACTCGCAATGGTGTCCGGGTTTAGACGATCAAAAATTTCATTCGCCCAAAGCATTACAACCATTTCATCCTTACCAATATTTGTTATGTCGTGAGTCCAGCCAGGTACGCTCTCTACCACTCGAGGATGATCTTCAGAGGTAATAAGCTCATAACGCTCATTACTTATAATATTACGAAAACCAAAACGGGCCTCACCTTTAATCACTAAAAATTTCTCGGTTTTAGTATGGTGATAATGACCACCTCGGGTTATGCCTGGGCGCGCAGTAAAAAAAGAAAATTGACCTGAATCTTTTGTTTTAAGCATCTCAACAAATATGCCTCGCTCATCCTCGTGTTTTGGTATGTCATATGCAAACTCTGTCGGTGGAAGATAACTAAGATAAGTTGCATATAAAGCACGAATCAAACCGGCTCCAACCTGCTCAGAAAATAAAGTACTACGGCAATTCTTAAAATTCTCAATTTGAGATGCTAGATCGCCCAAAGCTATCTCATAAACAGGTTCTATTTCAACAAATGTCAAACCGGGAGGCGTATTATCTAAAATACGTATGAAGGCTGATACAACATCATCCACATAAACCAATCGCACTTGAGCAGATCGATCATTTATCTGTATTGGCAAATGATTGGCTATATTGTGACAAAAAGTTGCCACCACTGAGTTATAATTTGGTCTGCACCACTTACCAAATACTCCAGGAAGTCTAATAATTACCACTGGGTTTCCCGTAACCGAGGAAAATTTTGCACATATCCCCTCCGCCCTTCTCTTACTTTCTCCATAGGGGTTGGATATTGAAGCTTGTATTGAAGATGCCATAATCAAAGGGATTTTGCGTCCTGTAGCGGCTATCTTTTCACACACAAGAGCCGTCAAATCCAGATTTACTTCAGTAAATTCTTTGATATCATCCGGCCTATTAACGCCTGCCAAGTGAACTATTGCATCACAACTATCTATATAGGCACTCAGATCCTCTAGAGAGTGTGTGCGATTGAATGCAATTGGTTTGTAGCCCTCTAATTCAATTAATCGAACTATGAAATTTTTCCCAATAAACCCATTTGATCCTGTAACAAGAACTTTCATATTTACTCCTTGACATTGGCATGCTCACCTCGAACAATAGTCTGAATGAAAGTGAGCTTGAGAAGAAGTTTTTTCATACCTTCAACATCAAGACGATCTGTATTGTGGGAGTTGTAATCTTGAGATGAAGATAATTTTGCCTCACCTTTCTCGATAAATTTATCGTAATTTAGGTCGCGTAAATCAGGCGGTACGCGATAATATTTACCCATATCTAACGAATTAGCACACTCCTCTCTGCTGAGAAGGGTCTCGTATAATTTTTCGCCATGGCGGGTGCCAATAATTCTGATTTCATGTTTAGGCTTATCAAGCAAACTTATTAATGCTTTAGCCAGAGTCTCAATCGTTGTAGCTGGAGCTTTTTGAACAAAAATTTCGCCAGAATTGCCATGCTCAAATGCATAAAGAACAAGATCCACAGCATCATCAAGAGTCATCATAAAGCGAGTCATATTAGGATCAGTAATTGTAATGGGTTTACCATCGCGAATTTGCTGAACAAATAAAGGTATTACTGAACCCCGCGAGGCCATTACATTACCATAACGGGTAATATTAATTAAGGTATGGCCAGTGCTACGCGACTTTGCTACAGCTACTTTTTCCATCATAGCCTTACTAATACCCATGGCATTTATTGGGTAAACGGCCTTGTCAGTACTAAGTACTACTGCGCGCTTAACACCACTCTGAATGGCCGCTTCCAGTACGTTTTCTGTTCCAAGAATATTCGTCTTTACAGCTTCAATCGGATGAAACTCACATGATGGTACCTGCTTAAGTGCGGCGGCGTGAAAGATATCATCCACCCCACGCATTGCATTTAATATCGACTGGTAGTCCCGAACATCACCAATATAGAATTTAAGACGGGGATCAGCATAACGCTTTCGCATATCGTCTTGTTTCTTTTCATCACGACTAAAAATACGAATTTCAGATACATCAGAGCAGAGAAATCTTCTCGAGACAGCATTTCCAAAAGAACCTGTACCGCCAGTAATTAATATTTTTTTTGACATAATTTTTTAAAATTATTTATTAATAAAATATTTCTCATTAAATATAGTTTTTACTAATCTTTTCATAAATTTATTAAAAAAGTACTAATATTTAAACATGTGAATTTTTACTGTGTTGTAAATTTCCTATTGCGTTATTAATAATTGAAATTAAATTTAATATTCCTAATTCAGTAGAAAAATTTTTTTTTGCAAACTCATATCCATTTGTTCCTATCTTTATACGAAAGTTAGGTCTTGAAATTAACTCACTTAAGGCAGTCATAATAGCCTCCACAGATTTAGGAGGGATCAATAAAGCGTGCACGCGATCATCTAGAATACTTTGCACGTTTCCAACAGCAGATACAATGACTGCTACTTTAGCAGACATAGCTTCAATAACAACATTAGGAAAGCCCTCATACCATGATGGCAAGACTAAAATATCAGCGGTTTTTAGTAAATCATCTTTTTGATTGCCCTGAATCCAGCCAATGAAACGAACATAATCTTCTAAGTCATTATCATATACGAATGTCCTAGCCGCTTTTTCAGAACTACCTCTACCGGCAATTGACAATATAAATTTATGCTGGATTGCTAATTTCTTGCATGCATCTAGCAATTCAAATACTCCTTTTTCTTTTTCTAGCCAGCCAATAAATACAATATTTATCCTGGAATTAGCTAAAGAAAAATCCCGCTCAGTTCCAATTTTTAATAGTTTAGAAGTAGCCGACCAATTATAAATTATTGGTGAATTTTCTTTTTTAAAACCAACTGTATTGATAGCAAATTTTTGCCATGCAGCTCCCTGACATAATAAATGAGTTCCTCCACTCATTGCAAATTTCATCAATATTTTCATTAAGAGAGTGTCTTTATTAGAATTTATAAGCACCTCTCCCCGAGGGAATAACAGAGCAGGTATACCTCTTGATCGCGCAAATCTTGCCATAATCCCTTTTTCAAATGCGCTTGCTCCAGTCGATGTAAACAATAGCACTGCATCTGGCGAAGAAGAAAATAACATTTTTAGGTAACGATAGAACCTTTTTATAGCCAAATATAAACGTATTAGAAAAATAGGTGGGGGGTTTCTTATTTGCGTTGAATCAATAAGCAATAACTCAAATTGATTCGACAGTTCAGAATTAAGTAGAAGTTGACAGGTTGTGACAATTCCTCCATAAATTTTAGAATTTTTTCCTGGAAATGCACCTACAATTAATAATCTAGGTTTACGTTTTTGATACTTCATAAATTTAGATCCCTAGAAATACATCAAAAAAATTTACATATAATTAAAATTATCGTTTAAATCAAAGAATTAAAAGGAATTATTTCAATACCTAAATAAATCCGTGCTAAAACAAGAAATATAACTAGCCAACTTATTTAAGTATTAATTTATTTTTAATTTTTTAATGTCTACCTGTCGTTTTACCAGAATTCATTTACTACTATATTAATAATTTTCTTTTAAATATTGTAAAAGAGTTAATAAATTGACTGTTAACAAATTCAATTTTATTTATAGGGCTTTACACTTATTGCCCAAGAGATATTAAGGTGTCTAACTACCTAGTAATTATAATAAGTTATTGGGTAGTTTATGCAATGTAAAATTGGTTAGCCTGGAATAAGTTACTAATATTTTTATAAATTTTACCCCACTAAAGTAAACTCTGTTGTTCCACATACCATCGTGTTGCTAATTTAATACCATCGGCAACACAATGTGTTGGCTCGTAGCCCAATAAGTTTTTAGCTTTACTGATATCAGCCAAACTATGACGAACATCTCCTGCGCGGAAATCACAGTATTTTGGCTCTTTAGAGTCGGACACCCCATAAGGTCTCAAGTTGTGACGTATTAAAACAAATAATTGTTTGAGGCTAGTGCGCTCACCAAAAGCTATATTATAGATCTGATTTCTCGCCTCATTTTTTGCTGTAGCAGCTAGCAGATTGGCCTGAATGACATTTTGTACAAAAGTAAAGTCTCGACTAGTTTCGCCGTCGCCATTGATATATATGGTTTCATCTTTAAGAAGCGACGATACCCATTTTGGAATGACCGCAGCGTAAGCTCCGTTAGCATTTTGGCGAGGGCCAAAAACATTAAAATAGCGAAGGCCGACAGTATGATAGTCATAGCACTTAGAAAAAATATCTGCGTACAATTCGTTGACATATTTCGTTACAGCGTAGGGGCTCAGTGGTTTACCAATCCTATCTTCCACCTTTGGCAGAGAAAGGTGATCGCCGTAGGTGCTGCTGCTGGCAGCATAGGTGAAGCTTTTAACCTTTTCATCTCGAGCGGCTACTAGCATATTTAAAAAACCATTAATGTTGACATTGTTGGTGAGAATGGGGTCAGCTAGACTGCGAGGTACGCTCCCTAAGGCGGCTTGGTGAAGGACATAATCAACTCCGTTGCAAGCCTTTTGGCAATCCTCCATTTGGCAAATATCACCATGAATAAATTGGAAGTTAGACCATTGAGCCGGCGTCACGAGATTTTGCACCTCATCTAAGTTACGTTGATTTCCGGTGGCAAAATTGTCTAGGCCAACAACATTCTGATCGAGCTTTAAAAGAGTCTCGAGTAAATTACTGCCAATAAAGCCGGCTACACCAGTAACTAACCAAGTACTAGGAGATTGATGAATCCGTTTTAGAAGTTGAACGTAAGGACTCATAAATTAAAGTTGACCATCAGTAGCATTCATCGGCAAAATACTTTTTACGTCGAACAGTACAGCCCCAGGATGACCAAAGGCTTTGATCCCATGTTCACCCATATCTAAAAATTGATGGTGTCCGACTGCTAAGATAATGGCAGAATATTGTCCAGTAGCGGGAATTTGCTCTAAGCATTCAAGTCCATACTCATTTCGAGCTTCATCAAGGTCAATCCAAGGATCATATATATCTACTTCAATATTAAATTCATGGAGCGTCCTTACAATATCAACTACCTTTGTGTTGCGTACGTCTGGGCAATTTTCTTTAAAAGTCAAGCCTAGTACCAAAATCTTACTACCGAGCACGGGAATGCCTTTGCGAAGCATTATCTTCACTGTCTCTTTAGCCACATGACTGGCCATGCTGTCGTTTATGCGACGACCAGCCAATATGACCTCAGGGTGATAACCAATCTCTTGCGCCTTATGCGTCAAGTAATAAGGATCAACGCCAATACAGTGTCCGCCTACTAAGCCGGGGCGAAATGGTAAGAAGTTCCATTTAGTACCTGCTGCCTCTAGGACCTCTAAAGTATTGATGCCAAGCTTGTTAAAGATGAGGCTTAGCTCATTCATAAGTGCGATATTAACGTCTCGTTGTGTATTTTCAATTACCTTTGCAGCCTCAGCCACCCGAATTGAACTCGCTTTGTGTGTGCCTGCAGTTATGATTTGGTTATATAACTTATCAACCTCATTTGCAACCAATGGAGTACTGCCACTAGTGACCTTTTTGATGGTTGCCAGACGGCGCTCTTTGTCACCTGGATTTATCCGCTCGGGGCTGTAGCCGCAGAAAAAATCCTGGTTGAACTTTAAACCGCTAAACTTTTCGAGAACAGGTACGCAGACCTCCTCTGTCGTGCCAGGGTAAACGGTGGATTCATAAATTACGATATCACCCGATTTAAGAACCTCACCAACAGTTTCGCTGCTCTTAATTAAAAGAGAAAGGTCTGGGCGATTTGCTTGATCAACTGGTGTTGGCACAGTAATTATATATATTTGTGCAGCTTTCAGATTTGATTTTTCACAGCTATAGTCCAGATACTTAGCACTTTGGAGCTCTTCTGGCCCGCACTCACGAGTACGATCTTTGCCGGACCGTAAATCTAAGATACGTTTTAAATTAATATCAAACCCAATAACTGGGCGGATTTTTCCAAATTCGACAGCAAGTGGTAACCCAACATAGCCTAAACCGATAATGGCAATGATTTTTTTTTTATCCATACATCTATACCTTATATTGAGCAAAATTTTAATTTAAAAAATCTCAAAACTACATTCTTACTTATTCCAGCAATACCCCCCCCCAGATATATATACTTTTAATCTTATTTATTCAAGACAAAAAAATGTTCTAACAATATCGGCTAATTCATCATATTTAAGCTATCTCATAATTTATATGAGAAGCGGTTTCTTTCTTACTAACATAGTTTATCAACGGAATAGCATCAGAATGAACTCCGTCAGAAAATATCAATACCGATCTCTCCTTGTAATATCTGATCTTCAGTTGTACTCTGATCAATAAGGTTTTCTGTAACTGCTCAGCAGACTATAAATGCTACGCTAGTCTCATGTCATCATAGGTACCTAAAGTCGCCAATTCAGCCTAAAACCACTTGTAACATATCCAATCAGCCAAATCAAAAAAATGCCTATGTATAAAGTTTTAACCATACCTCAGATATGAATGGTTATCGCAACATTTTTGGCAAAGCATTAACGAAGTTCTAGAGTTTGCAACGCAATGGATGTATGAGCAATCATCAACGTCCAGATATGTTGTTACCACGAAACATTGAGCGGCTATGGTTTCTCAATGAACCTCGATTCTGGATTTGGTTAAATAACGGGGGGGGAACACCATAAATAGATCTAATCCGTTAACAAGGTAAATATAAGACGGATAAGCATTCCTAGGAATATGATTTTGATTCAAATATATCCTAATATTTAAATTCCGAATGCCAGATTGCAAGTTGTAACAATTTCCAGAGCATAAATCCCTGATTTACTGGATGCTTATGATGCTGGACGAGCATACTCTCTAACTTATTACCGCTTATTTCAAATTTCTCTAGGAAGTTCTTATCCAAAAGCTGTGCTTGGGCAAATTCATATAGAGACGTACGAAGCCACTCGCCATAAGGTACATTAAACCCGGTCTTTGGGCCATCCAGAATGCTGGCTGGCAAGCGTCCTCGTTGAGAATCTCGCAAAACTATCTTCTTCTGCCACCCATTCACGTTCAAGCTCGAAGGTAATTTAATAGCGAGACGAGCAACCCCCTCGTCAAGCATCGGGACTCTCGCTTCGACCCCAGCAGCCATTGTTGCTCGATCTACCTTAGTTAGAAATTGAGCTGGCAACTGAACAGTTAAATCAGTCAACAACATTTGCTTCACTGGGTCAAATTGCTTAAATCGCTGAGCTGCTTTTCTGTACGCTAAAAATGGGTCAACGGTTTGCTGCAAATGTTGCCGCCGTTCAGGTTGAAAAACTAACTCGGGAGGATGATAAGGTGTTTCGACTGTCAGTAGGTAAGCCATTCGCAACGCTGGATCTGGATTTCCAACAGAATCTGCTATGCGGACAAAACGCCGACCCAGATTACTCCGGCTATGCAATAGCGATGAAAAGGAACGCGGCCAGAGTTGCCACCAATATGCATTGCGTAAAATAGCATAACGTCTATAGCCTGCAAATAATTCATCACCGCCATCACCTTGGAGCACTACCTTAATCTGCCCTTGTAACTGCTGAGACATTAAATAGAGCGGAATGTTAGCAGCATCTGCGAAGGGTTCATCATGAGCTCGAGCAAGCTTCATTAAGACTGACTCTAACTCACCACCTTGAATCCTCAACTCATTATGATCTAAACCAAATTTCTTCGCTACCAATGCAGCCTTAGGCAGCTCATTAACACCGCGCTCAAAATCAAAACCAGCAGAGAAACTTTGAATTGGGTAGAAGCGATTTTGCATAGCCGATGCCGCAATTGCAGAAGAATCTACCCCGCCACTAAGAAATAGGCCTATTGGCACATCTGCTATAAGCTGACGCGCTACAGCCCTATCCAGGGCCTCTCGGACCAATTCTGCTGCGTCCCGAGCTTCGCGCAACTGAAAGGGCTCTTCAAGCCATTCCTCAATTCTCCACCAAGCCTCAAGGATTTGTATGCCTTTTTCAATAATCAGCCAATGGCCCGGCTGCAGAGCCTGAATGCCCTTATAAAAAGTGCGATCTCCATATGAGTTACCATACCAAAGGTATTCTGAAAAAGTTTGATCATCTAGCTGAGAATTGACACCTCCTGCTGCGAGAACAGTCTTAATCTCGGAGCCGAATGCAAGTCCGTATTGACAAGTTCCATAAAAAAGGGGTTTGACACCAAAACGATCGCGCATTAATACTAAACGCTGATTTTCAGGGTCCCATATAGCCAAAGCAAAAATACCTTCAAGCCGTTTCAGGCCCTGAAGCCCCCACTCGGCATAGATCCTTAAGACTACTTCTGTATCCGTATAACTTTGCCAATCACTGTGTCCAGCCTTCTGAAGGGCCTGCTTTAATTCTCGAAAATTGTAGACTTCTCCGTTATAAGAAATTACTGGGCCATGCTTCCTGAACCTCATGGGTTGAGCGCCAGAATCCGATACATCAAGGATACTCAATCTGCGATGACCTAAGGCAATAGGCAGATCTATAAAAATACCTGAACCATCTGGGCCTCTTGCTTTAATAGTTGAAGTCATTCGTGAAATAGCGTGGGAAACCTCCGCAGCGCCAGCGGATGAATTTAAAAGTCTTAACCCAGCAATTCCACACATATCAATTACACAAGGCCTCATGTTGAAAGATGATTAGCTGCGAGTCAGGAAAGTATTCAACATACTTGCTAGTTTTTTCCCGTAGACTATCGTCTGCTATAGTAATATGGCTAAAAGATATAACAAAACAGAACTACCGAATGAGTCTACTTTACCAAAATAATTAAAATTTATTTATGAAATATCAATCAGTATACAAAAAAAATGATAATGGAATTTTTTAAATATAAATTATTTTAAATGTTAAATTTTTTATTTTGAATTGAATTAATATTTTCAATTATAATACAGTAAATTAAGGTTACTATAATGATAGTAAAATCAATCAAATTTATACTTACTAATAATATATTTCGCAAAGAAGATTATTGGTATTCTTTCCGTAGATCTATTTTAATGGATGAATCAAAATATAAGCGAAGTGTCCTTAAAAATTTACAAACTATTTATAAAACAAAGTATTTTATAGAAACAGGAACGCTTTATGGTGATACCACTATCGCTATGCAGCCATTCTTTCATAAACTATTTACAATAGAATTATCGGATAATTTATATACGATTTGTAAAAATAAATTTAAAAAATTTAACAATATCGTACCATTGCATGGTGACAGTAGATTCGAATTAAAAAAAGTAATTCCCCTCTTAGATGCGCCATCTACATTTTTTTTGGATGGGCATTTCTCGGGGGGTAGTACATCTTGCGGAGATATTAGTCATCCAGTATTAGAAGAAATTGCTATCATAGCTTCCAGTGCAATTAAAGATCATGTAATAGTAATAGACGACATATCGGACTTTAGCCCAGCCGAAGGAAATCCACGTCTCTCCGAAATTATTAAAAGCATAGAAAATATCAATTTAAACTATAAATTTTACTCTGATTACGATATGCTATTTGCATTGCCAAATGAGGAAAAATTTAGGTTTTTTTGGAGAAAAATAGCTCCATGGTTTGTTATAAGATGAGTATTAAAACTTAATTTAGTATCAATTAGTATGATAAATATTCTCATCGGAACAATTAAAAGCTTTACCAATCAAATCTTGATTTCATCGCGTTATTACCTAAGTTGATAAAACTTAAGAAATAACATACTGACTCTTATTATATAAGTCACAAAGTAATTAATTTAAATTTTTAAAATTTAATCATGTTTATTACTGTTATATAAACTGGTCTTATAAGCACGAAACAAATCAATTAAACAATAATTAGAAATCTTTAGTTTAAATGTGTGATATCGTAAAATTAATTTAACTTAAGAAAACTCCTCTAAACTCATCAATTTTAAGATCCTATTCACTCTGTCATGCATTTGAAACCTCAAGACAAAGTCTTTATTTTTTTTAATAATTCCATTTCGCGCATCAGTGCTTAAATTTAAGTATTTAAAGACAGCGATACGTAGTTTTTCTACATCATTTGGAGGGATCCACTCAATACTACTTCCGCTATACAATGAAGATAACCCATCTACATCCGTCGAAATGACAGGGATACCGATAGCCATTGCTTCGGCTATAACCATACCAAAGGCTTCCCGTCTTGTAGGATGAATCAGCATATAACTTAATGCCATTAAGTTGTGGATATCATTTCTAGGGCCTAAAAAATGGACTCTTTCCTTGAGCTGGCTATTTTCGACCTCTCTTTTTAATTTTTCCAGCCTCTTCGTACCAATAATATCGAATAAGTTAACATCCCCTACGTAAAATATTGCCAAATCAAGATTAATTAAATCATTTTTTAAGGAATCCCATATTACCTCAAATCCCTTCTCACTATCATGGCGACCAACAAATAATAAAATCTTTGTTGATAAAGATAATCCAAAATTATCGTTAAATAATAAAGAATCACTATTCAAAAAAAATTTATCAGAGATGGCGTTGTGTACAACATGAATTTTATCTCTTTTCATTGAAGAATATTCACACCACATCTTTTTTGTATATTCAGAGACACAGTAGACTTTCCATGAGAAATATTTAATAAGGAGTGCATACAAAAATAACTTCAACGAATTATCATTATTTTTTTTATAAACATAATGAATACCCACAACGTGCCGTACTTTAGAGAAAATTATGGCAAAAGATGTTATGAAAGTTGATGAAAGATGTCCAGTTTCTACAACATCATAACAGCCAGTTAGAATGAATTTTCTCAATCTATAAATTGTAATTAGAACATCAAATAAGTTCGGTGAAACAGGCATTTTTAATCTTATGATCTCATTTATGTTTATTGCAAAACCCCTCGCAGAACAATTTTCACTATAATTTTGAGACGAAGGGTGCAAGCATAGTAAATCTGAAGAAATGCCCATATTTCTGAAGCTATGATAAAGATCTAAAGATAGTCTTTCTATTCCACCAAGGGTTTCGATTTGCGGTAATATAACTAATATCTTCATTGAATCGATTACAAATAAATTATTTGGTTACTCTAAAATAATTACGCATTTGATGTTGAAATTGATTGAGATAACGAACTATTGCTGGCGATATTAAACCAATCATAAGAATAATCAAACAGAATATGTCTTTCGGATTTCTAGTGATGTATATATATCCGTACTTAATGGGTAAGAACCTATTGCCAGCATAAAGATTATGCAAAAACGCTTGACGATACAATTCTGTTAAATATCTTGGTGCAAATTGATGAATAGTATTTTCATACACATTTATTATTGATTGATATTGCCAGGCCATATCTTTTGACCAACGACTCAATGCAGCAGCTCGTCCACGATGACCACGTGAAGAACTGAATTCAATTGATTCATGCTGAAAAGCAAAAACTTTATTCGTAAGTTTACGTTTCCATGATTTACTAAAATTAATATGAAACAATGCATCCATTGAAGCTCTGCGATCAAAGAACCAATTTGATTTTAATAAAGCATGTTTTCTGGCACAAAATACTATATCACTACCACCCTCCTCTTCGATCCATAGAAGCCACTCCTCAAAGTTCACAATATCCTTGTTTGGGAAAAATTTAGGAGTATATTTATTGTCAGACCAGATATAGCGGCCACAAATTGCTCCAACCTGTGGATAATGGTTGATCAAAATAATTTCTTGTGCTAATTCATGTAGAGAATCAGGAAGTAATTCATGATCACTATCTAAATGAAGAACCCAATCGCCCTTGGAAAGCATCACCGCATCATATCTTGCAGCACTAATTCCTTTATTTTCATTCTGATAGATATATTTAAAATTTTTATGAGTAACATTTCTTAATATATAAGGAGTTAAATCTTGTGAAGCACCATCACAAACCACAACTTCAAAATTTCTATATGTCTGTTTAAAGCAACTTTCTAGACAATTAGTAATATATTCTTGAGAATTATATGTTGAAATAATGACACTTATAAAGGGTTCATATTTA
Organism: Polynucleobacter sp. MWH-UH24A; assembly: GCF_018687475.1. NCBI lineage: Bacteria > Pseudomonadati > Pseudomonadota > Betaproteobacteria > Burkholderiales > Burkholderiaceae > Polynucleobacter > Polynucleobacter sp. MWH-UH24A. The sequence goes on along the minus strand of NZ_CP061292.1, from coordinate 333,243 downwards.
TTAAATTTGTGTTGTATATCAATCTCCATTTATAAATAAATAAAAATATTATGGTTCAATTTTTCTCCCAAGCATAATTAATACCATGTTGAAAATTTATTTTATAACCTAACGATTTAAGCAAGGGATTTACATCTTTACATATATTTTTTGTAATATTATCTGGACTTCTCTCAACGATCATTCGAGTTGGCCATTTGTCTTTTTCAACATCTTCAAAAAATGATTTTAAAACCTCATACTCAGAGCCTTCAACATCAATTTTTAGTGCGGCAATCTTTTCGAAAGACCCTAATGTATCATTTAATAAATTTTTTAGAGACATGCATGAAATCTGAATTGAGGTATCAGTTGAATTTAAAACCATTCTTCCGCCGCCTCGATTTCCATACAACTGAGGTTCAAAATGGAAATCCCTGTCACTGCTCCAAATCCCTTTATTTACGGGGATTATTTGAGATATGTTATTCAGATTAATAGTCCTACATAGATTCTCAAACGAATAAGGATCAGCATCAACAGCAACAATGCAGCCATTTTTTCCAACTATATGCGAAAGTGCTAATGAGTATCCGCCAATATTAGAGCCTAAATCAAGAAAAAGAGAGCCGGGATTAAGTGCTTCTGCAAGAAATCGAATTTCTCTCCAGTCAAATAATTGAGGTGCAAAGAGTAGCTCTCTTTCCACAGATTCAGAGGGATCAAGACTAATTTCATAATTAAAAATTTTTGTAGTAACATCACATTTCAGGTTTTTGAAAAAGTACTCAAAAATACCACTAATCACTCTTCCACCAGGAATGACAGGAATATTATGACTAATGATTAAAGTAAGTCGTAAAAAATGTAAAGTACTTTTTTTCAAATTATACCTTTTAATATAATAAAAATTTTAAGTAGAAAATTTTTTTGAGAAAAATGCGGCTGAAATTCCAATTACTATAGCAAATGGAATAGAATATAAAGTTCTAGGATTGAATAATGCAGCCGATAACATAAAAATTAATAATGATAAATTAAAAATTTTATGGGTTGTTTTTTTACTTTCTTGATACATCATTGTAATAGAAAATAAAAAAATAAGAGCAGCAATAATTCCACCTTCAAGTGTAATTTCAAGTATCACGTTATGAGCAGTGCCATAAATTGCATCAGATCCCAACCCTCCACCAAATACAATATTATCCTTTATGAATTCAAATGCCTTAGGCCAAACCTCTGATAATCTTCCTCCTGAATAATCACGGTCTGATTCTGTATCATATAAATATCTATTTTTAATTAAATCAATAAATTCACTTGATGAGGAATAAATAATAATAATAAATGTAAAACTTAGAGCTAAAGTCAATAGAATTATTCTTCTTAATCTAAATATTCGTTCTTTACATAAAAATATATAAGATAACGAAATAAAAAGTGAAAATATTGCAGTTCTACTAAATGAAAGTAAAAGACATAATAATAAAAATAAATTACAAATTAATAATACATATTTTTCTCTAGAACTGGATATTTCATAAATTGGAATTGAAAATAATATTAATAATGCAATCAGAATTGCTATATCATGATTGTAGTAACCAAATATATAATTATTGCCAAATAAAATTGTTTGTCTTCCGAAGTAGCCTCCGAAAAATAAATAAAGGCTTATTAATATAGTACCAATTAATAAATAGAAATAAAAAATTTTATATTCATCTATGTTAGTGATTAAAATAATAACAAATATTGATAATCCAATTAGTAATGAAATACTTAAAAATCTCGATAAAAATATTGAAAGGTCATAGTTGAGAAAATTAAATGAAATAATAGTTAAAATTGTAATTACAAAAAATGGTAGTGAATAAAACTTCCAATATTTTATGGATAATGCTGTATTTAGTTTTCTTGTGTAAGTTTTATTCCACTTTATTAAAAGTATTAATAAAGTAATTAAAATTTCTAGTTTAGAAAATGAGAAGGAATTTTCATATAAATTTGAAATTCCAGACAGTCCATAAAAAATAAATCCAATTGATAAGCCAATAACTGGATTTACAAAAACTAATGGAATCGTTAGTAAAATAATCGATAATATGGTTGATCTTATTTCGTAATTAAAATAAATATAAATAATTAATAGCAAAGAAAATATACTATAAAGATTTATTTTATTAATATTATTTTGAATATTAATTCGCACTATATAAAATTATTTCTTTTTGTGAGTTTAGATCTATTAATATAACTTTATACAAAGTCGGTCTAAATTCTTTTGATTTGTCATCAAAATGAATTTTTAATTTAAAGTTTTTAAGATAGCATTCATTAAGGTAGTCATTATCAATATCTAGGCTATTATTAAAAGATATATCCTGTACTCTGTTTAACTCCATCCCAGCAAGAATAGAATTTAAAGAAGAAAATCCAAATTTAAGTTTTGAGTTAACCTCTGCATATCTTTCTATAATGCCCTCAAATGTACTTGGATTTATATATAATTTATTTTTAACAAAATTTAATAAAAATATTCTATTGTATACATGACCATCAATTGAAAATCTATATGCCCAGTGCCCGTTTTGATAATTTAAATCATAATTCCATTGCAAATGCATATTGTCAAATTTCTTTGAAACATCGTTACCCCTAATGTTTAATCCATGCCTAAAACTGTATGAATTCTGAGACGGGTTATCTTCAATAATGTCTCCAATCTTTGAATTCCATTCAAATTCTCTATAAAAAAAGCTATCATCGGTAAGAAAGCATACATTTCTTGCTGAAGATTCTGATAATTCTTTTTCCAACAATTCCTTGAAATTAAATATATTTCTAGTATTTCTAAATTGTGGGTATATTAAGTAATAGAATAGATTTCTTGGGTAAAACAAAAGGTGCCATGGAGTTTTATAAAATCCTAAATTCTTTTTAATAAATTTTATATTATATAATCTATATTTACTTTGTAGAATTTGAAATCCTTTTTCAAATTCTTTGTTAGAAGAACCATAAATTATAGATATTTTATAATTTCCTTTAAGATAATTATTTATACTTTCTAATAAATGTTCACATAATATTGGTCTATTTAAACAAAAAATAATTATTTGTAAATCAGGTTTATTTATTAAACCACTATGTATATTCATTTAAATTTTTAAGCCAAGGCTTTTAATTTATTTATAAATTTTTTAGCAAGATTTTTCGATGAAAGCTTTGAATAATCATCGCTATTTAAATATCTTTCCCCACAGTGTAAGATTTGTTCGCAAGTCTCAAGTGATAAGGAATTTATATAGGTTACTAGAGCTTTTACATCGCTAAATTTGTCTGCATTAATAAATGAACATGGCCAAACATAATTTTCAATGTCTGGTGCTCCAGAATATACTGGAATAACCCTTGATTGAATGGCATCAAAAATTTTCTCAGTAATGTAACCATTTAATTTTATGTTTTCATAACAGATGCAAAACTTATATTTTGAAATTGTTTCTAATTTTTGTTTTACCCCACCATTAATTACGCCCTTGTAACATTTTTTTATAACATTCATCATTTCTTTTGAATTTTTAAAATATGATGTTTTATCCCAACCATTTCCATATATATCTAATTTTGTTGATAATCCAACTTCTTTAATTAAATTAAATTTATTGTTAGTATTATCACGATGAACCCACGGATCATTAAATTTTATCCATACAGTTCGTGGAGCATGCAATACCATGGAAGCTACAGCACGTATTATTCCATATAAATTTAATTTTGACGGTATCCATATAAGTCTCAAATGTCGTTTATAAGCAGTTACTGCCACTATTCCCTCTTTATTACCTTCAAATATTTTATTTTTATAATTATGATTTGGCCAAAATATTGCTTCAAAATTACTTTTTTGGGAAACTCGCTCATTGCATGCTGACCACAATAGTGTGATCGGAAATTTTTCTGTTATTTTATTTAATGAATTATAAAACCTTGTGCTTACGATTGGTGACTCAAGTGCCCATAAAATTCCTGGAGAGAGTTTATCACCACAACACTCTAGTCCAATACCCATATCTGATACCAAATATGCTGGCTTTACAGATTCTTTACCATTTTTAAATTCATCTAACCCCATTACTAGAAATTTGTTTTTCTCAGCTTCTTGAATTAAATCAAATAAAAATATTCCTCCGGGAAATTTTAATAGATATTGTTGATCACGCAAATGTTTCCCGGAAAAAATATCTAGAGTTGCTATTACGATGGTTCCGTAATAATTAATAGTCATTAATATAAATAATCTTTCATTTGAATAATTTCGATTCTATTTATCACTTAATATTTTCATTTAATTAATAATTAATTATTTTCTTTTAATAGAACTAGCAATTTTCTCTTAATGTATCGAAAGGGGATTTTTATTATAATTTTAATTGTGTCAATAGTTATCTCAAATAATCCAATTTCTAATTGTAATGATGCTTTTTTTAAATATTTATAGATTGATTCTTGATTTCTCATTGTAAGATTAATGGATGACTGAGCTAATGACACGCTTGCCCATTTTTTATAATAATTTATATCTGAATTACTATCTTCATTCAATATAATTTTTTTATAACAGGTAATCAAGGCTAAAATGTTTTTAAATTTTAAGGGCCCAGTTACAGAATCTTGCTCGGGATGTACCCTGTAACTTACTAATTGACCATTACAAATTGCGCATCCTCCATCCATAGATAATTCCAACAGAAGTGGTCGATCAAATACTATCGAGTATAAACTAATATATTGTTTTAAGTTAATAGCTTTTAATTTTGATGTTTTATATACTACTGAACTAAAGCATAATGATCCAGATCTCATTAAGTAATTAGCAAGATAGTATTGACTGAATACTTCACATTTATTATTTTCAAATTTTGAAGCAAAATTCTTTGATTTTATAGTATTAAAACTAGTTCCTACCCATGCTAAATTCTTATATTCTTTCAGAGTTGACAAACAAATTTTCAATAATTCAGGATGCATAATATCATCATCATGAAAAATCATTGTATATGGGGTATCGATATTCATACTCCATGCATACATAAAGTTTCCTGTTGAGCCAATATTTTTTGAGTGTCTTATATAACTTATATTAAGGTTTGTAAATTTATTGATTATTTGTTTGCAATTGAATTGACTTGCATTATCTAAAACAATAACTTTAAAATCATTATATGACTGTGCCTCAATGCTCTCCAAACACTCTTTCAGATAATGTGGTCTATTGTAAGTTAGTATAAAAATACATAATTCTGTCATTTTAAGTTTTTTTTGAAAACTTGTTGTTTTGATTTTTTATAGAAAGCTTTACTCTGCGATTTGAGCTGTATAAATTTCGTTAAAAATATTGTGTAATGACTTTGTCACTTTCCATTTTGGATAGTGCGCTCTAATTTTTCTTAAATCACTGTAATAAACAATATGATCTCCAGAACGGGCTTCATCTTTATAATTTGTAATCATAGATTCACCGCTTATCGATTGAATCAATGATATTGCTTCTAGTATTGAAATACTATTCTCGACTCCGCCACCAATGTTGTAAACCTCTCCGACTCTAGGCTCATCAATAAAATATTGTATGAAGTTTGCAACGTCCCAAGCATGTATATTGTCTCTTACTTGTTTACCTTTATACCCAAATATTGTATACATTTTCTTTTGAACATTACACTTTATCAAATAACTTAAAAATCCATGTAGCTCAACTCCACTATGACTTGGCCCAGTAAGACATCCTCCTCGCAAACAACATGTTGGTATTCCAAAGTATCTTCCATACTCTTGAACAAGAATATCTGCAGCCAATTTTGAAGCGCCAAATAATGAATGTTTTGATTGGTCAATAGAAAAGTGTTCCGAAATTCCGAAGTGGTACTCTGGATCAGCAAAGTCCCATCTGCTCTCCTTTTCTATTAATTTTAAGTTATTTGGTGCATCTCCATAAACCTTATTAGTTGATAAATGTATAAATGGGGAGTCGGTACAATACTTTCTACAAGCCTCAAGGATATTCATAGTCCCAACCGCATTTGTATCAAAATCATCAAAAGGTATTTCAGCAGCTCTATCATGTGAAGGTTGAGCTGCTGCATGAATAATAACGTTTGGACGCACCTCATCTATCAAAGCATTAATACGATTTCGATCGCGGATATCTATTTCATAGTGATGAAAATTTTTAAAGATTGATTTTAGTCTTTCACGATTCCAAGCTGTGCTTCCTGACGGCCCAAAAAATTGGGCGCGCATATCGTTATCGACGCCATGGATATCAAATCCAAGCTTGGCAAAGTAAGCTAACACTTCACCACCAATTAACCCGCTTGAGCCTGTTATAAGAATGGATTTTTTACTCATATTTCTCAATATTATTAATAAAGTTATTTAAGTTTTATTAATTTAATAAATACACTTAAGATTTTATTGGGCTTAACTCTACCAATCCAGTACCGGTATAGTGACCCAAACCACTGATATCAATTTTGGGTAATTTAATATCCTGCCAAATTTGCAACATATTCCATAGCTTAATATCATCAATAATTAAAATAGCGCCAGGCTTAAAGGTACATCTACTAAACTGAGATAGAAATTTTTTTTCCATTATTGAATCTTTAGCAGCGTCCATAAAAATTAAATCACAATTTTCAATATTTTTTTTCTGAGATTGAAAGAATGACTCTTCTTGCAAGTCCCCTATGAACTGTTTTATAGTTCCACCTTCGAAATCAGAATCTCTCAAAAGAGTTGTGGGAAATGAATGCCAATCTTTGATGTCATAGGTGATTATGGAAGTAGCTCCACCCTCACATAAAGATAATGTACCCATACCCCAGAATGTTCCAATTTCAACAACATTTTTTGCATCTAATGCCCGAACTATGGCAGCCAACAATCTATAATGCTCACCAGGCCATGTACTCGGTGAAAAATTTGTTTCAATTAGGGACGATATTTCTACTGACTTATAACCCTCGTGAAATCTTTTTTCTACCAAGGGTAACTGACAATCAATTGCAATCTTACTCGCCTTTGACACAATATCAACTAGATATTCCGATGGGCAGATTGAGTTCTCGATAGAATGAATCAGTGAAAATTCAATGTGTCTATTTGATTGTTCAAAATTTGTTATTGATGGAAGATATATTTTTAATAGTGGGGGTGAAATCTTTTTAAAAAAGAGAAATTTAAGACAGATTAAGCGTATGTGTTTTATTCCAGCATAATAAATTCTAATTAAATTTTTCATTTTTATATATGTGTTTTATTAATCAAAATATAACATTTAATTAAGAAATTAAAATTATTGAGTTATTTTAGTGTAAAAGTTCTTAATTAAAGCAAAAGAAACAATTGCTCTATACCTTACATATCGAAATATTGAAATCAAGAAATTTTGCCAGTTAGGTCTTGTATGCCAAGGATTCCTAAGGGTTACATAATATGGAATTTGCTCTTTGCTATTTGGTAGGAAAAGAGAATTATTAGTCTCAATTGTGCTTATTCTTGAATTCCAAAAAAAAGGAACGTCCTCCAACAGACAAAGTAAGTCAGACTCCCCATCACCCTCACCAATATTTGTCGCCAATGGATTAATATTTACATATCCTTTTTCATATTTTTTGAAACCGTAACGTATTTTTATGTCATTATCAAAAAAACCGGGCGGTATGAATAATGGAGGAACTTCCTTGGTTATATGAACATATGAGTCATAATGTCTACAGAGTTCTTCCTTTGGGACAATTGAAATTTCATTTATTTTCCTATCTCCATAAAATTCAGTATCTTCGATACGAATAACACGACCCGTATTATTGGTTTTATAAAATATATTAATTAGAAATTCTAGTCGATATATTTTAATTGAATCAAGCAATGCCTTATTTGACTTTACCACATAGGCTAAATCATTTTCGTAAAGAATTTTTTTAAAAAACCCGTCATAATAACCCCATTGTGGATACTGCATTCCAACATCATTTTGTGATTCTGTGTAGTGGCTGTAAGTAATTGAAATCGATGCTTCAGGGTATTTTTTCTCCATAACCTCAGCAAGCTGTAAATATGTTTCAATTTTATTAGGCTTATTAATATAGGGATGATCATTATTTGGTGAGAAAAAAATCCATGAATTTCCGAATTTTTTATGAAGTTCAATTAAAGCGGTGTGATACTTCAGCGCTGTATCAGAACGTTGATTTAATATCATGGCCCGGGGAAATATTTCGCTACAGAATCCTTTAAACTCTTCAACATCATCTATATCTTCACACTCAAACCTTATGACAACTTCATCCCAATTTAATATAGAATAACTTGCAAGTGTATATTGAACTACCTTAATTTTCTCTTGAAATTGATATGCAGCTGTTCTATTCCTAAAACTTCGTAAGACTTTTTCGCGCCTGGTATCATTAAGTGATCCAGCCGTGGTATCTGTGTTTTTTGATATAATAAAAGTATCAAAAAATAAGATCATATAAATCTATAATTGTAGAGTTGTAACTTTTACTCAGAAGATTCATTTTATTGATTGAATATAAAATTTACTTTATGCTTCATTTTTAACTCGAATATCTTCAAAAAAAAGAATTTTTGTAATATATTTTCTTAAATCTAATTCCGATTATTGCATAAACTATTATAAATAATCATATTGTGACTAACTTTTGAAACTATTAAAAATTGCTATCAAAATAGCAGATATTCCTTATTAATTATTTATCTGAACTTAGTAAATTAATTTTAATATATCGTATTATGTATTTGGTATAACTTCTTTTATATAACATTGATATGCATAATTTGCGAGTATTTAATCACTTTCGAAGTGTACATGGTGCGCCCTTTTAACTTTAATAGCTCAATTAATATTTGAACCTTGGTAATTTATTTGAAAAAAAAACTCATAAATCATACCCAGCTGCCAGTGCGTCAGAATGAAACATTTTTACAGTATCTAATGAATATTTATTTAAATCATATCCAACCAGAGGTAATTTCTTTATAATGTCATTGGTTACTGTGATTATGTGACATCCAATTTCATCAGCCTGAAATATATTTAGTAATTCGCGTGGGCTTGCCCAAATTAACTCTACTGTAGTTGAAGATTTTAATATTTCCACAGCAGAAGTCATTAGGGGTACAGGATCATAACCAGTGTCAGCTATACGGCCAGCAAATACTGATACATAACTAGGTATATTTGGATTAAGAGCGGCCATTACCTCACGTACCTGATCAAGTGTCATCAGTGCTGTCACGTTTAATTTAACCTTTTGGGCTGACAGTTTTTTCACTAAATCGTGGCAACTCTCTTGCTTTGTGTTTGTAATTGGAATTTTAACGTATACATTATCACCCCAACTCGCAATCTCTAAGGCTTGGCGCTCCATATCTGCAAAATTATCTGAAAATACTTCAAACGATATTGGCTTATCCTTTATATAAACCAAAATGTCTTTACAAAATTCACGATAATTAGTAATGCCTGCCTTTTTCATCAAAGTAGGATTAGTAGTCAAGCCCTTCACAAAAGGCTTTTCATACATCTCAAGCATTCCTTCTTTATCAGCTCCATCAGCAAAAATCTTTATTTTTAAATCTTCAATTTTCTTCATTCAAACTTTTCCAAGGATCATTTTTTTTACATCGAGTAAAGATGACACAATAAAATCAGGCTTATTTGGTTTTTTTTCAGCATAGTTATAATCAATAAAAAAAGTTTTACATCCAGCCGATGCTCCTGCTTCAATATCACGCCAACGATCACCAACCATGAAACTTGTCGGCAAATTGATATCATACTGTTGAGCTGCCTCGAGCAACGCCCCAGGCAAGGGTTTTCTACAGATACATCTATCCTTATTATCATGATAGCAAGTCTTAAAGACATCTATTGGTAATTTAGATGATAGATATGCATGCATTAACTCAATATCCTGTTTCTTTGCGATACCTCTTGCCACATCTGGTTGATTAGTCACTACTATCAATAAGTAATTTGCATTGTGTAATTTTTGAAGAGCTTCGTAAACACCTGGCAATATTTCCATATCCAGTAAAGATGCTGGAGGATATGGCTTGCCATCACGTACGATCGCACGATTTATTACTCCATCCCGATCTAAAAAAACTGCGCGCTTCAATGAATTTATACTACAGCTTACTTAGCCGTAGATTCCCATTTAGTTTGATGTATTTTTAACTTCGGATGAGAAACCAAAAGGTGCCAAACCACTGCCTGAAAAGCTTCTGAATGTGGTGTTACATTATCGGTATTTACAGTTGGAACAACTACACAAGAATCTGCGACTTGAGCAGTATAGCCGCCATCCCGACCAACCACCCCAATTACTTTGGAGCCTACTGATTTTCCATACTTCAATGCCTCAACTAAGTTAGGACTGATGTTTTTTTCTAAATTTCCTCCGCCAACTGAAAAAATAAACAGCATATCTTTTGAGGTAAGTTTGCTGACTTTAAGCCATTCAATAAAAATTGAAACCCATCCCTCATCATTTGCGCGTGCAGTCAACTCTGATACGTTATCAGTGGGAGCATATGATTCAATACCTACAATCTTGCGAAAGTCATTTACGGCATGTGAACAATTTCCAGCACTACCGCCTACACCTAAAAAAAAGATTCGACCACTATCTATTTTTACTTGAGCTATCAGATCTGCCATTTTTTCAATTGCTCTTACATCCATCCTTTTAATAATCTCAACCGCTTCATTCAAATGTTTTTCTGCGTAACTCATAAACTACCCTTTACTATTTTTCCTAATAAATACGCTTCTGTATCGACTATTCCTTGGTGTGATCCAATTTCATAAAATCTTTCAAAAACTTCGTAGCCAGCAAGCTCACCAGCTAATGATAGTTTATTATAAATTTTTGAAAGATCAAATGACTGCCCATCAGGGCAGTCCTGTAGTGCGTCAATTTTTAAAATTCCTAGGCCATAATCAATGTAATTCATTTGAGATCGAATTGTATTCTTGTTGTATTCAATAATTTGGTCCGCATGATATTCCACATTACTTTTATCCCACTGGTTCTCATTTCTGAGTACAGTCATTAGTCCTTTCTTACCACTAGCTAGATAGAATTTTTCTACATCTGAAAAAACGATAGGCAAATAAGAGTCTCCGTATAAGATAAAAAAATACTCGCCCAGTAGTGGCAAGGCTTGTCTGAGTGCACCGCCCGTTCCTAAGGGTGTTGGACCATCTAGTGAATAGCTAACTTGCATACCCCAACGGGAGCCATCATCGACAACCTCTTGGATCATTTCACCCAAATATCCAATGCACAAAACTACCGAATTAATACCTTGTTGGTGCAAATAATCAAGTTGATGATAAATAAAAGGCTTACCAGCAACTGGAATAAGTGACTTTGGAATTGTTTCAGTAATAGGACGTAGTCGTGTTGCTAGGCCACCGGCTAATATTGCAACTGGGAACATTAGGATGACATCATAACTTTAGTACCTTCAAAATCAAATTTAAAGCGAACTTCTTCTAAACCGATACCAGTCATTGCCCTCCGTAATTGAGTTCGATCCTTTGCCATGAACATCAAAAATCCGCCTCCTCCGGCCCCAACTAATTTCCCACCAATAGCGCCATTGTTTATGGCTAGCTGATACCAGTCATCAATCTGGGAATTACTCATCCCACTTGTGCGGCGCTTTTTATGCTCCCAATGTTCATGCATGAGCTCTCCAAGTAACTCGGTATCACCCTCTTCTAATGCCGCTTTACTTCTATACCCCAAATTCTTTACATAATGTAAATTAGCTATCATATCAGTATCATTTAGCTGCGACTTTAACTTTTGATCCTTTAAGATCTTGCTAGCACTTCTTGAAAAACCAGTAAAAAATAGAAGTAAATTGTCCTCAAGATCAAATATGGTTTCCATGCTAATTTTTAGGGGAGAGGCCGTTACTTTTCCATCCCTATGAAATGTAAAGCAAGTTAATCCGCCAACTGAGGCAGCATACTGATCTTGCTTACCAATGGGCTCACCAAGACGATCAATCTCAATATGACAAGCTAATTCAGCTAATTCTTCTTGATGAATATGGCGTTTACGATGGGCATACAAGGCCTTTATTAATGCAGTGGTAAAGCTACCTGATGAACCAAGACCCGTTCCGGCGGGGATATCTGCAAGAGTGGTGATTTCTACTTGGGGCGTACGAAATCCCATAATACTCAACGCTTCCCGAATAATCGGATGATGCACATCTGTAATTTTTTTTACATGTTCTAGTTGACTGTATTTAAGATAAATCCCATCAGTAAAAGGACGTGTGATCGTTACATAGACGTACTTATCAATCGCCGCTGCAATTAAAAAGCCTTCATGATCTTCATAATAGGAAGCTAAATCAGTTCCCCCGCCCCCTAAGGTGATGCGAAGTGGGCTACGTACAATGATCATAACCAGAATCCTTGTAAATTTTTTCAATTATTTTTAAGACTTGATAAGCATCATTTAGCCCAGCAGCCGGGTCACGGTCTAGCTGAATATCTTCATAAAACTCTGCCATCTCTAAAGCCCATGAATTATCACTCATTGGATACTCCCACGACACAGTTTCAGGGGGGCCCATTTGAGGAAGCATTCTGTAGTAGGTTAATTTCTCTAACCCATAGCTTCCACCCAATCCAGATATATCTAATTTTCCATCCTTACCATAAATCTCCATTGAAAAAAGATTTTTCCATTCGGTGCATGAGGCATGCAAAAAAGCTACTTGCTTTTTTGGTGTCTTTAACAACATAAATCCATTGTCATCTACAGGCATATTCCAATAGAAGGTGTTAGCGAAACCATCAATTTCAGAAAAGTCACCTAAAAACCACCGCGACAGATCAATTAAATGAGGTCCTTGATCAATTAGTTCTCCTCCACCCGACAATTTAGGATCAGCACGCCACTCTTTGTCATAACCCAAACGAGCGCCATGCCCATAGCGTGCACGTATAAACATTAGTTCACCTAAATCACCAGAAATAACAATCTCTTTGGATTTTCTTAACGCCCGATGGTATCGGTGATTAAATCCTACATGAACCTTGGCGCTGCTTTCCTGCAATGCTAAAAAAATTGGCTCCAGCTCAGCACTGGCTCGGGCGGCTGGCTTTTCCACTAATACGTTTTTACCAGAGTTAACTGCAGCTAGGGTAATTTCTGCTAATGAGTCGTGCAATGTAGAGATAATCACGATATCAACCTCATTCAAAGCAATTAAATCTCGCCAATCGTTAAATGATTTAGCTTTGAAGCGATTGGCCAGAGATAAAGCCCTATCCATAGCAATATCGGCACATGCGATTAACTTGCCACCAGAACCTAATGCATTAGCTCTTTTTTGACCTATTAATCCGCATCCAATAATACCCACTCCGAATACATGATTTTTTTTTGTCACCTATCACCCCAATCTATATTACGATCACGGCCAACAATTCTTCGTAAAGTAAATAAATCGGTATTATCAAGCTCAGAGATATGATTTGGCCATTCCTCCCAATTGTCCCAAGTTACGCTTATTAGTTTTCCTGTAATACCTCTGCCAGCATTACCAGCCAAAAAGAGGATAAGATCTGCGACTCTATCCATACATGCGCCACCATCGGTAAAAACTTTGTTCGCTAACTCTAACTCACGTTCACCTGCATTTAAAGGAGATGCCAAAATTTTTTCCAGCATATTGGTTTTCAATGCGCCCGGAGCTATACAATTCACATTAATATTTTGAGGCCTTAACTCATTAGCTATAGTTTCGCTAAATCTTACTAAAGCTGCTTTTGACGAAGAGTAAGAGCTAAATCCTGGCCTAGGCCCAGTAGCACCCCCGCCAGAGAGATTAATGATTGAGGGATTTAATGCCTGATTTAATAATGGAATAAGCTCTTTACAGAGTAAAACCGGTGCCAATAAATTAATTTGTAGAGCTTCAATCCATTCATCAAAATCATTTTGCTGCAAAGATCCAATAGGACCTTGAATTGCGGCGTTATTAACAAGAAGATCTAATGACTGATATTTTTCTTTCATGGAACAGGAAAAATTTTTGATTTGATCATTAGAAGCCAAATCACATGATACTAGCTCTAGAGTCTGAAAAGATCTATTCTCGAATGAAGCACATTTATCCACAAGAGCCTTCTTGTCTCTCGCCACCAATATCAAGCTCCAACCAGCATACCAAAATCTACAAGCTAGATGTGCACCAAGTCCCCTGGAGGCGCCCGTGATTAAGGCGAGCGGTGAATTCATAAGCGTGCCTCAAATACCCATTCATTCGATCGTAAAAATTTTACTGTCTTAATAATGCCCTCTTCGATAGAGACTTTTGGTCGCCACCCAAGTGCATTTATTTTATTTGTATTCAAAAAGATAAATGGGTTATCCCCTATCCAACCCCGATCCCCACCAGAATAATCAAGCGCCGGGCTAACCCCCAACTCCTTGCAAATCCAGTTAATAGAATCGTTTACCTGAACATAACTGTCAACACCTAAATTAAAAATATTCACTTTATCACTAGATTTAGCTGTAGCTAATAAAATCGCATCAATACAGTCTTGAATATATAGATATGACTTACGTTGCTTACCATTACCCAACACTTCCAAACGTGTTGGGTTTATTTTTAGCTTACGATAAAAATCAAAAATATGTCCATGCGTATAACGTTCGCCTAGAATTGAAACAAATCTAAAGATCCAAGATCGAAAACCAAAACCTTCACAATATGCGGCTATTAATCCTTCACACGCAACCTTAGAAGCTCCATACAATGAGGTTTGAATTGGAAATGGTCCATTTTCAGGGGTGGGAATAACTGGCGACTCGCCATATACTGAACCGGTCGAAGAAAAAACAATTTGTTTGACTCCATTGAAGCGCATAGCCTCTAAGACATTATAGGTTACTATGGTGTTCTGCTCAAGGTCCTTGCGCGGGTGATTGGTACCAAAGCGAACATCTGCATTTGCTGATAAGTGAAATACTAAATCGATATTTTTAAAAATATTTTTTAATTTGTCAAGATTAAGTAAATCAACTTCAAAAAGAGTAAATGAATTATTTAATAATGCGTTATTTAAAAAACGACGCTGTCCCGAGGAAAAATTATCAATACCATAAACTATGTGTCCCTCTAATAAAAGTCGATCAACGAGTGAGCTCCCTATAAAACCTGCGCATCCTGTTACCATGCATTTCATAGTTCTATTCCGTTTAACGCAAAATGTTAATTAACAAGATACTATTTTAAGGGATTAGATAGTAAGGCGGCTATTATGAGAATTAACTCTTGGTTAAATTTAACCTTAACATACACTGCCGATTAGTCTAAGTTGCTCTAAGTCGTAAGCTGATTTATCATTTGCTGATAAGTTCCTACGCGTTTGATAGTGCCGCTACTCATCTCTACTATTTGTGTACAATTTTTTAATGTAGTAATGCGATGAGCGATAATTAATAGGGTAAGATTTGCGCTTAAGCCCTCGATTGCTTGCATGACTGCCATCTCAGTTTCGCTATCCAGGGCGCTGGTTGCCTCGTCAAAAATAATAACATTTGCTTGCTTGTATAAAGCACGTGCAATTCCTATTCGCTGACGCTGGCCACCCGATAGACGTACTCCACGCTCACCGACAAAAGTCTGGTATTTCTGAGGCCAGCTTTCAATAGTCTCGGATATCTGTGCCTGTTGTGCAGCAAACATGACACGTTCAAAATCTATGTGTTCCTTGGGTAGGCCAAATGCAATATTTTCAGCAACAGAGCAGTCAGCCAAAAAGATAACTTGTGGTACATGGGCAATTTGAGCCTGCCATTGTCGGTGATTGCCGAGCGTAATGGGGCAACCATCTACTTCAATTACTCCATTTGTCGGCTGCAAAAGGCCCATTATGATATCGAGCAGTGTACTTTTACCGCTGCCTGTAACACCAATAAAACCAACGCGACCTCCCTTAGGGATGGTTAAATTTACCCCCCTCAGCACATAAGGTGATAGCATGGAATAAGCAAAATTTATCTGCCTAAGTACGATCTTATGCATGAAAGGCAATGGGTAGGCAGCTGGAAGATCAGCATAATCAGGTAAAGGCTGCTCGAGTAATTCTAGGGCGTCTTGCAATGAAGCTTGGCTACCGCGTATACCTGACCAAGAACTATATGCCTGTTGTAAGACAGGTAACAATCGCTGTGCGCCTAATGCCATAGCACCAAGAATTGGAATAGTCTTAGCGATACCTTCATCTTGATACATTAGTAAATAAGCCAATGTAGCCAAGAGTACCATTCCCAAGGCCTCCATTACATAACGAGGGCTATTACTGATAAACGCAATGTTACCTTGAGCACGTCGATAGGAATGGTCAGCTTTAGCATAAATCTTGCAGTAAGTTGCTTGACTTCCATCTATCAGAACATCGCGAATACCGCCCAGACCCTCTTGCAGGGATTTAATAACAAGAGTTGACTCACGCGCATTGATCTGGCTATTAATCATCAATTGATTACGGGAAAATTTAATTATTAATAGATAAAGCACACCAAATCCGCCGAATGATGCCAGCGCTATAACAGGATTAACCAATAACAGGATGATTAGGATGGCAATAAGCATGATGCTTGAAGTAATAATACTGATTACATTTGCCACCACTCCAGCAACATAATTAGTTTTAGTGGTTATGCCATTAATGACTTCACTACTATTGCGGGCACACTGTGCAGCATAAGGCTGATAAAGCGTACGTCGATAAATGCTGATACTCAGGTCAGCACCGGTGGCAAACGACAAGCGGATACTAGCCCATAATAATAGCAAACGCATAGCACCAGCTATCAATGCTGCCATTCCGAAGCTAATCGTAAGTGGTAACAAAAGCTCGGAAGGCTCAGTGATTTTTAAAGTCTGAATAAAGGGTTGTAAAGAAGGCGTATTGAAAACGCTCTCTGGCGCAGTTAGTACGCCTAGAAAAGGCAATACTGCTCCAATACTAATAACCTCTGCAAAGGAGCTAAGCATCATCAACAGAACTAATATCGCAAATTGCAAACGACGTCGACGGCTAATTTGATGCCAGAGGCGCTTTAGTAGGCTTGATATAGATTGCCTGCCTTGAACTGACTGCCCGTTACTTAGATCCAACATAGGTTTAACTCTATCTAAATCTAGCCTGAGAAAACAAACCATTTTACAGTACTGCAAAGCATGATTTACCTTTAAATTTATCAAATCTATTGCAGCAAATTTACAACAGGGAACATATACTGAATTTTTTAAATTTTTTGATCTTCGAATTACGATAAAATGCGAGATTGGTGTATTTCTTAACACAACTGAGATCAACACAAAAAATTTTCATAAGACTTGTAAATGATAAAACTCGTTATATGCGACCTTTACCATAGAGCAATGGCTCTAAGAAAGACCACCCTTCGACTGTAATGCAGACTGACTAGCAACTAGCCCACAAACAATAGGGTTAAGAGCTTTTATGCTAATTCTTTGCATCAAGTGGGGGGTCGTAGTTAAGGACTCTAGTAACCAGCTACCAAACCCAGCATCTAATAAATGATCTTCAATGGTCATAATTTGATCAAATTTCTCTATCTGTTTGGGTTGGTCTTTTTTATAGCTCATACCCCATAACGGTAGACTATACAATTCGAAATCAGGGTATCGACCGCCTTTTTGCCAACCGGCTGCAATCTGCAGGCCATTTCCAGTAGTAATAATCGCTTTAGAAGCTGTTTTGTTATTTTTTGATATTTTTTTCCAAATACCAGGCTCTAAATTTGGTAAAGAATCATGCATAAACGCCTCGCCTTCCTTGCCCAATCTTAAATAGGAGGGCTGAGGATATTCGGTTAAATATCGCAGACATGCACGTACCTCCATTGGGTCTCCGGGGGCTGATATAAGCATATTTGGCATAGACCTCATTAACGCATAATCTTGTACCGCATGATGCGAATAGCCCAAATTTCCATATGCTAAACCACCCCCTATAGCAACAATAGTAACTGGTAACTGATGATAGGCAACATCATTCCTAATTTGCTCAGCACACCTGAATGTCGGAAAATTAGCAATCGAATAAATAAAGACATGACAACCCTCTGAAGCCAACCCTGCTGCCATACTCATCATATTTTGCTCAGCTACGCCAGCATTAAAAAATCGATCTGGAAATTGCTCCTGAAAGGGCTCAACAACTGAGAATCCCAAATCCCCAACTATCAAGACAATATTCCGATTGACCTTAGCAATCTTTATTAACTCATCAATGAAGGCTTTACGCATTCTCTGACTCAATCTCTTTGATGGCTTGTAAAAGCTCATCATTATTGGGACTGCGATAATGCCATAACACCTGATTCTCCATAAAACTTACACCCTTACCTTTAATGGTATGCGCAATGATCACTTTAGGTCTATTAATACCGGAAACTTTCAGTACCTGAGACAACATAACATGATCATGTCCATTCAACTCAACTACATCAGCCCCAAATGATCTAAATTTTTCTGAAAGTGGTTCTAAGGCAAGCGTCTTATCTATACTCGTTAAACTTTGAAGTTTATTGTAGTCGACAATAACTGTTAAATTACATAATTGATGATGAGATGCAAACATTAGAGCCTCCCAATTACTTCCCTCATTTAACTCGCCATCACTTAAAATCACAAAAACACGCCAACATAGATTCCGACGCTTAGCATAAAGCGCTTTACCAACACCAAAGGGCAAACCATGCCCAAGAGAACCCGAGGAAAATTCAACCCCTGGAACTTTGTGACTAATATGATTCATCATTAGCGAAAAATCATCACCATAAGTTTCTAAATTTTTTTTGGGGAAAAATTTCATTTCAGCTAATGCAGCGTAGATAGTCACGCAAGCGTGTCCCTTACTAAGAATTAATCTATCCCTACAGGGGTTTTTTGGATTTCGAGGAAAAATTTTTAGAACATCAGCATACAGGACGCCAACGATATCGGCGATTGATAAGGCGCTTCCTATGTGGGATGCGTTTGCCTTAGTAACCATCTTTAGCGCATTAATTCGAATATTTTTTGACAGCTCTTTGCTTGATATTTTCATATCTCAAATTCCAATCAGCAGTTTTTCGAATTGCATCACGCAAATTAATCTTAGGTATTACGTGTAAAGCTTGCTTAATTCTATTGATATCAGGAATATATGAGTCAATAGTTTTATTATTAACCTGATGAATATTTATACAGACATCAGAATTAAGTGTGTCTTTGACAATATTAGCTAACTTCCTAATTGAAACTACTTCATCGCCTCCTACATTAAATACATTATTTGAATTATCTGATAAAAGTATTTTCAACAAACAAATGCATAAATCCGAGGTATACATATACGTACGCAATGGCGTTCCATCACCCCTAATTTCAATAGTATGACCTTGAAGAGACGCCTCGATAAAGTTACCAATAGCGAAATGTTGGTTTAGCGGCAAATAAGGCCCGACGAATGCAAAACATCTTGCAATTTTTACCTTGATACTCAGGCTACTAACTTGTTGGGTCAACCATTCTGATAACTGCTTTCCTAACGCGTAAGCTGATTTTGGAGATACAAGATCAGCTCCACCAATATACGACTCCGAAAATTTGACATTAGCGTTGGGTGACTTGCCATATACTGCGCCAGAACTAAGCAACAAAAAGCGTTCACAACCTAACTCAATAGAATAAGATAATACATTTGAAGTGCCATCCAAACTAGTTCTGAGAATTTGCATAGGATCGAATTGTTGCAACACATCTGTAGCGGCATGGATTACAAAATCAATTCTTTTGATTGGTAAATTACACAAGTTATCACATACGTCACTTTGATAAAGTTTGAACTGGGTGTGCTTCTTAAAGTGCGGATAATTTCGGTAAAACTTTTCACAATCTCTTGAGATAGCCAATATTTCTATATTGAGGCTGTTTTTTTCATTAATCCATAAAAGGCATTCAACTAGGTTTTTACCTATAAACCCTGTTGCCCCGGTTAAAAATATTTTTTTGTTACGAAGTTTCTCAAGATCTAACTTCATTCCATCAGAAATAGCTTCAAGATCCTCTTCCGGGCAAAGATACATCAAAAATTTACACCTAAATATGTTTCAATTTTAGTCGCAACAAAGTCGAGTATTTCTTCTGTGAGTGCGGGCTGTACACCAATCCAAAAGGTATTACTCATAACATTATCTGTGTGAGTTAAGGCACCACTCACTCGATACTTTACATTAACCATATATGGCTGACGAATTAAATTACCTGCAAATAATAAACGCGTGCCAATCTTATTTTGATCAAGATATGTAGTTAAATCCAATCTTGACACGGGTGATTTCTTTTTTAGCGTAATTGGAAAACCAAACCAGGATGGATTAGAGTCTTCCGTACAGACAGGCAATTGTAAATAATCTTCACATGATTTTAAGCGCTGATTTAAAAATTTGAAGTTGTTTTTACGCTTTTGAATAAATTCAGGAGCCTTTTCTAACTGTGCAACAGCACAAGCAGCTTGCATATCTGTGATTTTTAAGTTATAACCCAAATGACTGTAGGTATATTTATGATCGTATCCTTCAGGCAAATTTCCTAGCTTCCAGCAAAATCTTTTACCACAGGTATTATCTGTTCCAGGAGGACAATAACAATCACGACCCCAATCGCGAAAACTCTCAGCAATCTGCTTTAACTCATAATTATTTGTAAATACTGCTCCACCTTCCCCCATGGTGATATGATGAGCGGGATAAAAGCTCAAGGTTGCAATATCCCCAAATGTGCCAACCATACGATCCTTATAGGTAGATCCTAAAGCATCACAGCAATCCTCTACCAACCAAAGGTTGTACTTTTTACACAAATCAGTCACTACATCCAAGTTAAAAGGATTTCCTAAAGAGTGCGCCAACATGATAGCTTTTGTTTTTTGGCCAATCGCTGCCTCAATTTTTTTGACATCAATGTTGAGCGTTAGGGGATCGATATCCACAAAAACAGGTATAGCGCCAAATTGAATTATCGGATTGACTGTTGTTGGAAAACCAGCTGCAACGCCAATCACTTCATCACCACGCTTGATAGCACGCTCACCTAATTTAGGCGAGGTCAATGTTGAAAATGCGACTAAATTTGCAGAAGAGCCTGAATTAACCGTAATAACATGTTTAACGCCAATAAATTCAGCTAATTTTTTTTCAAATAAGTCATTAAAACGACCTGCTGTAAGCCAACCATCTAAAGAGGCATCAATCATATTTTTCAACTCTTGAGCCCCAATTACTTTGCCAGATGGCGGCACAACAGTTTTCCCGGGAACAAATGATCTTTGCGCAAACTCAATTGCAGCATATTCATCAACTAATACTGCAATTTGCTGACGTATTTTTTCCTGTTGCCTCTTTTTCTCATCAATTGTTTGCACATTCATATCAATTACAAACTCCTAGTTATTCATATACTGCTTAATTTGAGAAAGACTAATTTCTTGCATATCTTTCTTTTCTTGAAAAGCTCTTTGCCAATCTACACTTTTTTTAATTGCTGTTTCTAAATTCCATTTAGGTACCCAAGCCAAATGTTGCCTAGCTTTAGAGCAATCCAACTTAAGAAAATTTGCTTCATGAGGCTGTTCCTCACCTTCTTTTTCCCAACTAGCACATCCCCATTGTTTAATCAATAAATTAATTACCTCTTGAACCGATCGGACATCTTCATCTTGCGGTCCAAAATTCCAAGGAGATGCATAGATCATTCCTCGCTCATAAAGCGCCTGAGCTAAAATCAAATATCCAGATAGAGGCTCCAAAACATGTTGCCAAGGTCTGGTCGCTAGCGGGTTGCGAATTTTTAGTGTTTGTCGTGCCTCGAAAGCTTTGATAGCATCTGGAATTAATCTGTCTTTAGACCAATCTCCCCCACCAATTACATTACCAGCTCGAGCAGACGCAACAGCATTTTGATGTTTTATCCATTTATCCTGAGAAAAAAATGATTGGCGATAAGCTGCGGTTACTAATTCTGCGCAACCCTTACTATTACTGTAGGGGTCGTAACCACCCATAGGATCATTTTCACGGTATCCCCACTCCCACTCTTTATTTTCGTAACACTTATCAGTAGTTACAATAACGGTTGCCTTTAAGCTGCTAATTTGACGGGACGCCTCTAATACATGCACTGTCCCCATAACATTAGTTGCATAGGTCTCAACTGGATTTGAATATGAATATCTTACCAATGGTTGAGCAGCCATATGAATTAACACATCTGGTTGAGCCGAGAACATTGATTGGTTCAAATACTCAAAATCTTGAACATCACCAATATGAGATTTCTCAATTAGACTAGATACTTTCAACACTTCAAATAAATTAGGCTGAGTATTTGGCTCTAAAGCAAAGCCAACCACTTTTGCTCCCATAGAAGTCAACCACAAAGATAACCACCCACCTTTAAAACCTGTATGACCTGTCAAGAAGACCTTTTTATCCGCCCAAAAAGTTGGGGTGACAGAAGAAAATTTCACGGCCAAACTTTCCAAGGTGCTAAGCCGGAGGACCAAAGCTCTTCAAGATAATTTTTATCCCGAAGGGTATCCATCGGGTGCCAAAAACCTAAGTGAGCATAAGCTGCCATCTCATTAGTTCTAGCTAATGTCTCTAATGGCTCTTGCTCCCATACGGTAGAGTCATCTTTCAACAGAGATAAAACTGAAGGAGACAACACAAAAAAACCACCATTAATCATTCCACCATCACCTTTCGGCTTTTCTTTGAATGAGGTCACTTTATGATCATTAATATCCAATGCGCCAAAACGCCCTGGGGGATACACGGCCGTCAATGTTGCCTGGGCACTTTGCTGCTGGTGAAACGTAACTAAATTTTTAATATTAATATCTGAAATACCATCGCCATATGTAAAGCAAAAGGCCTCTTCATCCTTGATGTATTGGCCAACTCGCTTTAGTCGGCCACCAGTCTTTGTTTCCTCACCAGTATCTACGAGTGTTACTTTCCAGGGTTCTGCAAATTGTTCATGAACCTCCATACTATTTTTCTGCATATCAAAAGTGATGTCTGAGGTATGCAAGAAATAGTTAGCAAAGTACTCTTTAATCATATACCCTTTATACCCACAGCAAATAATAAAATCATTGATTCCATGATGGGAATAAATTTTCATGATGTGCCAGAGAATGGGTTTTCCACCAACCTCAATCATGGGTTTTGGACGCATTACACTCTCTTCAGATATTCGCGTACCAAGCCCACCGGCAAGAATAACTGCTTTCATAGTATCCTACTCAAGAAACAATGTATTGTGATTAATCTGCTTAAGAATCTGATCTTTAATTTCTGAGCTGTATGCACCAGCCTTTAGAATTACAAATGGAAGATCAAAATTCTTGAGCACCTCAGGCGAAAAAACCATCAATTTAGTACCGTAAAGCCTTTTACCTTGCTTATTCTTATCGTTATCTAGAATTCCGGTAATTTTAGAAACATTTAAACCAAACTCAATTAAATACTGCGTAAAAATATGTGCGCCAAAAATAAAAATTTCTTTCCGCTTACCTACTAAATCTAACTTTGAATTTATAGTATCTACCAAATTCTTATAGTGGGTTATGTAATTTAGGAATATTTCTTTATTAATTTGATACAAATTGGGTGGTAAAGCCTTCAAAATAAATGAGTCAATTTTTTGATAGGAGTAAAAAATACTATGATCATCTAAAAAATATTTTTTTTCAACTAATTCAAAGCCATACTTACCTAGTAAATACTCTACATAAGGTTCAGTAAGAAAAATTGTATGCTCAAAATTTAGACAATTATTATATTTTCTATTGAGCATAACTTTCATATTAGGAATGCTAAATATCAATCGCTTACCAGTGGTAAGGAATTTACCTAAATTTTTAATAAATTGATCTGGATAGTAGATATGCTCAAAAACATGAGAATGAACTATAGCATCAACTGGGTCTTCTAACGAAAAATTTTCGTCAAAAAAGCCTTTGATATATCGAGCATCCACACCTTCCGCAGGATCGGGATTCGGCTCAAGAATTACCCAACTTGCATGAGGAATCTTTTTAAATTCTCTACTCAAAATTCCATGTCCACCCCCGATCTCAAGAATGTTGTTAGGGGAGAATTTTTCCACGAACTCAGCAAAGGCTTGATGATGTTGGAGCCAAATTGCACCAACGCATCCTGAACCATGTTGATTCTTATAAAGTACATTAGCTGGGATTAAGGGATTCAATTGAATCAATCCGGAGCTTTTTGATATGAACCAATTCATATCCGCCATTAAATCAGAAGATTCATCTTTGGAAGAGCACCCCATAAACACCGGAAAATTTGGAAAAGAGTGCAACAATTCCAAATCGTGCTGCATAGTGATAGGGTCAAAATCTCTATTAATTAGATTCATTTTGATTCCAATTGCTTTTTTAATATCGATTTTCCAAGCGCATATAACAAAAGCCCATAGGGGTAATGATGCAAGGCAGCTATATTTAAATATATTAGAGCCGTAAGAGTTAAAACTTTTTTCTGATCATATCCGCGATCTTTAATCCATATTTCAAAATATTTTTCGCAATCAACTAGGATTTGTTTGCGATTAAAGTCATAGTTAATTACATCATCATTCCAATTAATACTATAGTAATTACCTACAATCAATTCATGATTAACTATTAATCCATGCAAAAGCTTGGCGAAATCATAATAAATATCGCCAGTCGATATATCTCCACCAAAATCCTGACGCCAATCTAAAAAAATAAATTTTCGATCTGATGATGTCAAAAGTATATTTTCAAAGTGAAAATCACCATGAAATCTTCCCGCCAAACCATCTGCCAACCAATCCCAATCTATGGAATCCAATAAATCTTTTAGCAAAGGCATGCTCAGACCGTTAATTTTCTCTGCACCATCCTCCCTAGAGAAATTCTTGTAGAATAATTTTACGCGTTCATAAGTTTTATCCCGATAAAACCATAAGCATTTCTCTTTAAAAGAAAGCTTATCTTTTGCATTGAGAGCTTCCAGCCTCCAAAACTGCGCGGAATGATCTAGCAAACTTTTAAATAAAGGCAAATTAACTACATCAGAAAATATTCTGCCCTCTGCCTTGACATAGCGATACATATTCACACCACTTCCAGTGATGCTAGGTACAAATCCTTCCAACTCTTTTGCACGCTCTACTCTATTAGATATAAATTCCTTATCGTTGGAAAATTTAATCGCATGGTTACCTACAAACCAAATGGCTTCATTCGCCTTCTCTAGAATATTTGGCTCATCTGGATCACAATAAAACTCTCTGGCTCTGATTAAGGCATCAACATTTCCAGTGTCATGCCATGTAAAAGATTTAGCCTCAATACCGTTTGACAATAATGCACGCAAACCATGTGCCTCTCCAGCCTGAATTGCTTTAGGGCCGCCAGACTCCATTGCCATCCAAAATGCCTCATGATTAGCGATCCCCGCTAGTCCAATATAAGGTTTGTAGCCCGTAAACTTACCCGCCCCTTTCTCGCAGATCTCAATAACCCGATCATATGCAACTTCTAAAGTTCTGTAGTGATCAAGATCTTGCACCTCGGCATAGCCCATCCAATTCTTATCTGGCGGAGGAATAAACTCATCTACCAAAGTATCGCAAGAAATAAAAACAAAGGGTTCCTGAAGATGCTGCTTACATGCAAGCAAACTTAATCCCAAGCCTGAACCTTCTCCCTCAAAGGGAACAACATGTGCATAATCAAAATGGCGATCTGGATATGCAAGTTCCAAAAATTCTTGCACAAGGTTTCCTTTATAGCCTAGTGCAATAACAAATTTTGCATCAGCGGGAAACTGCTCTAATAAATGGCAAATTATAGGGCGATTAGCTATACCTACTAAGGATTTGTTAAGGTAACGAGTTAGCTCTCCCAATCTTGAGCCAGTTCCTGCAGTGGGGATGCATACCTTGTAACTCATTACTGAGCCCGTTGGTAATCATCCACCAATCTAATAACATCATCCATCTCGGGAGTTGATGCCTCTAAATACACACTATCCTCTATACCTTCCATGCGATGAATCAGTCCGGGCGGAATGGTAATAGTGTCACCTGCATAGTAAAGCTTTTCAATCAGCGCATCTTGTGTTTGCCCTTGAATAATCTTCAAAACTCCTGAGAGTACGTAGATCGTTTCTTTTTTGCGATTATGATATTGCAAACTACAGCGATGACCAGCCCACATAGTTAATTTCTTGACCATGTATTTATCATTAATCTCAACAACTTCTTCTCGCCCCCAGGGCTTTTCGATAATCTGCATTTTCAATTCTTGAATAATTTAAGTATTAAATTTTGTAAGCGCCATATTCGGGATGAAACTCAAAAAACTTATCGTAAAAAAATTTGACATATTGCTGCATAGACCAGCGACTGTTAAATCCATATTTGTTACGAAGCCATTGTTTACCCTCAGAAACATACAGTCGGAGATTTTCTTGATAATCTTCGGTCTTGATAAGATCTGCCTGGTTGATTAAATATGACTCATTCTCGCCCGCCCAGACTGCTGAAGTGATGGCAGCAGCCCAATCATTTGCGTAGGCTTTGGCAATTAATTCGGATTCACTCAAATACCCTCTGAAATTTTCACCGTCAAATAAAAAATTCATAAAGTCTGGTTTATTAATATTACATACCGATTCTATAAATTCCCTACGTAACAAAAGGGAGTTATTATGGATAAACCAAAAATATTTGGTTGACTCCTTTTCTAATAACAATTTCTCACCCCAGAGCTCAGAACAGGGTGATAGAATTCCTAGTTTAGGATGCTCGTCCATGATATTCATCAGCGGGGCTATCGTTGGCATTTGTCCAAGTTCAGTATCATTGGTAAGCAAAAAAAATGCATCGTAAATCTTAAATCTATTTTCTTTCCAAAGTTGACTCAAACCGAAATTCATGCCTCGACCATAGCGTAGCCCATACTTGATAGCATCATTCCAACTAGCGTGCCAAGTACAGTTCTTACTTAACTTAGATGCATCAGAGCCCGCCTCAACGATAAAAATATCAGTCATATCATTATCAAACTTTTTGAGATGCTCACATAATCGCTCTGTTACCTCCGGTAGATTTCTATTTAAGATAATTGTCGCAACGCGTGCCAATTTAACCTCCCGCTATTCTGAAATTTTTCATATATCGGAAAATACTTCTCTTGACTTGATTTTTTAAATAGAAATCAAGATCGATCTGTTTTTTTACTAAATCTTTTCTTGCTATTGCTTTGATTTCATCGCATTCTTGCATAGAAAATACATAGTGCCCAGAAATAATAGATCTATCTCGGTCGCTTGCTGTGGTTTCATCTAACATCCACTTTTCCCACTTCTTGGAATCATAAGAAAGCTTTAAGAAGTCATCTGCTAAACTCTGCAAACTGTTTCTTTCTAAAATATCTAGCAAAGCTAAGGTTTCGGCCACACCAAATTCAGGAGCGACATTAGCAGCATGAATGCCCAGTCTAGGATGCCATTGCAAGGCTTCATCTGACAAGTAGTCAGTGTTGTGCTCTTTCATCATTATTCCATAATGATTGCAAATTTCAATCATCTTAGGAACCTGAATCTCAGCAGGCAGCTCATTAATAACCCTCAATGGCGTATCAAATGAACCCACATTACGTGTTTCCATTACCCTTGTGCCCGTTTGGATGACTACAAATGACGGCTGAGGAATATTATTTTTTTTGCAAAATTTAATTATCTCACTAAGCGTATAGTTAAGCTCTTCTTGTGTATTAGTTCTGCCACTTTGCTCTTCGGTTCCCACTTCAAAAATCACTTCACGACCCAAGCGCTGGGCATGAGTCCAGCAATAATCGTATAAATCAAACACCCGGTCCAAAATTTCATCTACATTTGGTTTGCAGTGAATATCAACGCTAGGGTCAATGTGAAGGACTTGGAAGCCTGCCTCTAAGTCTCTAAGATAAGACAATTTTGCTGAATCCATTGCTCTGCGTAGACTTAAATTCTCGTCTACTTCTTTAGTGCTCTGCCATGGGCCACCATGATCACGTGCCAGTAAGATTTTTCCTTTTTGGTCGTTGTCAATAACATATCTTGCAAACTCTTGAGTAGTCCAATTATTGACATAACCACCATCAAACTCTTCAGAATCAATCTGACGACGACTAGCAATTAGCAATAGTGGCGCCTCATACTCATTGGCAAGTTCTACTGCTGCGTCTACACAATTCAGGCTCATTGGACCCACGCCCAATAAGGTACATTTATTTTTATTTAAAAACGTTTTTAGTCTTTGTTGAATCATACGGTCCACTCCCCAGAGACTTTATTTTGAGAATCGGGTAGGACTTGGGGATTATATGGAGTAAAAAATTTCTCCATAATATGGAGGCAAGCCTCTGCAACGGCCCTGTCGCCACCAGACCTTTCTGTTACGAAATCAGCGTGCTCCTTTGCTAATTTATCTCCATTGGCTGGTGAGATTGCGTACCCGACCTCACGCATAACATAGTGATCGAAGATGCCATCTCCCATATAAATCACGTCCTCAAGAGCATAACGCTCTTTGATCCAATCAATTCGGCGAATCGTACTCACAATTTCTAATGGGAATTTCATATCATCAACAATTCGCTTGTGAGAGATTGAAAATCCTTTTTTATCTCCAGTAACAAAGCAAATTTCAAGATCATTTTTTAATAAAGAGAGGCCATCGTTATCATCTGGGCCAAAAATCTTCATTACCTTACCCTTGGAGGTATAAAGAAAATGGCCAGTGGTCATTACGCCATCGACATCTAAAATAAAATACTTTGGTTTCTTTATTAACATTAATTGAAACCATTAATTTCTGATATCGATAAAGAGCGGTAATGAGTTTGCCGATACTCAATCCCCGATGTGGTAACACCGCACCCCTGGAAATTCAAATTTCTTCGCAGCGCTCTTCCCCTGCCTTTGGGTCGCTGACGACAAACCGACCGCTCAAGGGATTGAGACCATTCCTTCGAATGGGATGTTCTCTTCGCTCTTCGCCTAGGCGATAATCTGCCCAGGCGAATATGTATCAAAACCAAGACACTCGCCATAATTAGTACCGTTGAAATGTATTTGGTCTCTTTACACTGCAAGAAGAAGGTGTTAAGTTTGTAGACTGCACCTTGGGAGGGGGTCGGGATAAGCGGGCACGCCTGCTTGTTGACGTTTTGGATAAAGCTATCCCACTTTACGAGGCCCTTTTCCTTTCCGATTTTAAGGCTGCAATTAATCTTTCCCGGACTCATGCTTAAAGCATTGGCTAGTTGGTGCTGGATCATGATGGGACAAGCCCCAATCAGGCTCAGGGGTTGAAGATGAATATAGTGATTGCCGTCGGCGGTGGGCATAGACTTTTCTCGCTCAAGGCTTAATCCAATTAATTAAATAATATCAGAAACTATAATTTGTTCATTGAGTGGACAGCCTCTTTTGCAGTTTGTACCCTTGTAGGCCACACGTAAGCATGAAGACCTGGGGCGGAATGTATGTTACACCCTGTCGTACCATCAAATCAAGTCGCCATTATTAAAGAATCACGACTCAATTTACCACTCATTATTAATTTTAAAATGGGGAAAAGCCTTAAACTTTAGCCGTTGGTAGCAGATTTTCCAGCGCTCTTAAGGCTCTATTGCCCAATAGAAACGCAAGCATCAAAAAGCCAGTAATGAAAGATCCCCCAACAATGTTCTTCAAAGTATTACCGGACTTATTAACAGATGAGGAATTATTAACATACAGGCTATTGCCAAATTTCACCTTGATGATTTTTAATTGGAGTTGGATACCATCAAGGACTTTGAACGCCTTGATGTCCTCAGGCGCAGACTTAGCACGCAGGTTTTCTTCGCTAGCCATGAGGATCTTGAGCATAGCGATGCCGTCGAAGCGGTTGGTTAATTGCGGTGATATCTCATCTAAGAAGGCCTGATAGATTTTGATTTCACTGAGCTCGTCATTTAGATGCTTAAGGGCCTGATTTTTTGCGATGATGTCGCTTTTGATCGCAATAATTTGGGTGGTCAGCGGCAGATACTTCGCACCTGAGTCCTTGGGGTCGACCAGTTGCTGGATGACGCTGGTGGAGTTGGGATAGCTCTTTTGCAATAACTCCAGGTTCTTGGCACGCTCGCTCAAGTAGGCGATCTCGATCTCGGTAGCCGAGATCTGTGCCTGAACAGAAGCTTGATCTAGAACGGACTTTCTCTCGAAACCTAATAATAGATCCTTAATGGCGATGTAGGTCGCACCATTGCTAATAAACCGAGTCACTTCACTAGCTTCGTTGAGCGCTTTTGCCTCGGATGAAGCGGTTGAAGTAATGACAAAAGATTGGATCGTATCCGAAACGCTTTCGAGATTTTTACTTGAGACCGGCAATTCCTTGCCATCAGTTTTACTTAATAAATAGTTAACGCGAACGTTTTGTTTAAACCAAGTGGGACTACTGATTCTTTTGAAGATAGCGACTTGATTTTCAGGCACTACCTTCCTATTAAGCATCTCAGCCGCTAAAATGGGAAAAAGGTTTTCCATGGAGCGCCAGGAACGAATGTCGAAACTACCATTGTTTTGCAAGATTATTCCCGCAGTGTATTTAGGAAAGGCTAAGGAGCCGCCCAGACCCAGAAACGCTCCTACAATTCCAGCTCCAAGAAGTAGTTTCCAAGTCTCTTGAATAAATTTAAAAATATCAACGAGTGAAATCTCAGTTTCAACTTGACTCGGTGCGTTTGCGTTGAAATGATTGTTCACCCACATCCTTTTGCTTTAATGGAAAATATTAGAAGATTATAAATGGTATCTATGGCTGTAAGTTATTAATGGGAGCTTGCGTTGGTTTTACAAAAATTAAGCCAGAAATGAAGGCCAAAAGGTAATACAAAATTTCGATACCATGTTGGATTGCTACCTCGCCAACGGTATATAGAGAAAAAATCAAGACTACCAAACCCAGCACTGTCATTCTCGCTGGATAGGCATTGCGAGTAGCCTCTATGAAGCTCAGCAACAATACTGAAAAAATTAAGGCTAAAATTGGAAAACCAAATGCTAAACCTAATTCTATCCAACCGCTATGGGTGGCGATTCCAGGGTCATTTTCACCAAGCGGCATATTTACGGGGGGGTTAGGGTGTTTTCCCAAGGGGTAGGCCAGCGTACCAACACCGTACCAATTTTCAAAAATTTTACTCAAACCGGCTACAGCCCAAGCTATTCTCCCATAATTAGCATCTGCTGGAATGTGCCCATCCTCTCCTTGGGGAAGGCCCATGGCAGGATTTTGCCAATGTGGGTATCGTTCAATTTGAACTGCAATTTTTGCATCCTTGAGAATAGTATTCCAACCACTATTAATATTTGTTTGCAAAAACGCAAAATACACGACAAGACATAAAATGATAGCGGCAAATAAAAGCGCTAAAAGACTTTTTACATTAGGCCGTCTCATCTGACTTTGAATGAAGAAAATCAATACACAAATGAACCAAAAGCTGTACAAAATTATTGATAAGCCAATGCCATTTCGAGCATTTACAATAAATACAAATGCCCACAACGCCATACTGGTACCAACCAACCAATAAAGAAAATACCAAAGCTTCAAATGACTCCATTGATAATGGATTGCACGAAAATGATCCAAAAGGGCACCATCAATACCTGCAACGAATATCATGCCCGCTAGAACGGCATTAAACTTTAAATGGAATAAATAGTGATCGTAGTCTGGAACTAGTAATTGGTTTTGCGCTAGCGCTCTTGGAATATATTGGTAATACAGAACGCAGAAGGCAAGCAATATACCCAACCAGAGCAGATTGAGGCGGTTTGGGTAATTGCGTAAAGCTAGCCCAGCTCCCAGGCCCACAATGAATGCCAAGAGTGCTCTTAACCAAGTGCTTTTTAGCTCATCAAGTTGCGCAATTGGATCAACTGAAAAAAAGAAATAATGAACAATGACCCAAAGAAAACTGCAGGCAATTAGGATCAGTGGTAGAAGCTTCCAAAGAGATAAATCTTCCTTTAGTTTTTCATAGCGAAATTCAAGGGCGATGTAATAAAGCGATAAAAGCGTCCCAACAACTAAAAGAATATTACGAAGGGCAATCGTCTCTTTAACTGCCCAAATTCCCAATAGGATTGAACTTAAGATGATCAGAACCCACCTTAGATTATCTATCGAAGGGCTCTGTAATTTGTCTGTCGGCTGATTCAAAATTTATCCTAAGTTAAATATCCGCAATAGAGTTGCTATCTTTTTAAACACTAGCATAAGTTACCATTAAATTACCTTTATTTACCTATGTTCGGTCGTTTCATTTACCGCTGGCTCGGAATTTTCCTCGAGCGTTTTGACCGTCGCAAAACGACTAGCAAAATCCTACTGCAAGATGTATTTGACTTTGGGATACTGAACGCCCAAATTGTTAATAGTTGGTCAATTCTGTTTGCCTGTGATCTTCACCCCACGATCCAATTATTGCTCAGATGGACACAACTTATGTAGATCGCATCGCTAATCGAATCAACTCCAATAGCAAACCATCTGGTTAATTTGCTGCCAATTATATTCAATCCAAATGGCGTATTTACTTCTCACAAGTAGTTCTTCCGCAGATTCAACGGCCATTCATTTTAGTGAGCGGCGATAACGATACGACAATTAGTAGAGCAACCCTTGGTAGTGATTTGGATTTAATTCTTGACCATCCACATCGGGTGCGGTGGTAAGCCCAAAATAAGGGTCACGATTCGCCCAAGTTAAGTGCTATTCCCATCGGAATCAATTTATATAACTTGTGGCTTGATCCCTTGCAATGGGGTGGCGGCTTTATTCTGCCCACACTCCAAGAATTGCAAATCCAAACCTTTGTAAAGCAAGCGCAAAAGTGCGAGGATCGACTGCCCCTCGTCTTTTGCAACGGGTATTTCTTACTTGATCGAACCAATCGGCAATCCTGCTATGACATGATCAATTGATCGCTTTGCTATGTTCAACCCAAGCCCTTACCTTCAGCCAAAACCTGGGAAGAGCAATCGGGTTATCAATTTGTCTTAATTCCCCATGGAGCAGAGATTGATTCCTTTCATACCTGGGAAGCTCTAATTCTTGGCTGCATTCCCATAGTTAAGAAATCTCATATCAGCGAGCTTTTTCAAGACTTGCACGTGATTGAAGTTGAATCTTGGGATCAACTAATCCCAGAATTTTTAGCACAAGCTAAATTGAATCTTAAAAACAAAATGTTTAATTACGACAAACTAACGATGCATTACTGGAGGAAATTGATCAACGAAGGTGGCGACTTGTAATCAGCTGAGTTGCACAAATTCCTGATAGGTCATTGATAGCCCAGACTCTAAATCGACATGGGGTTGCCAACCCAGCTTCTGAAGTGTTGATGAATTCATTAGTTTTCGTGGAGCACCATCTGGCTTTGTGGAATCAAACTCAATCTCGCCAGCATATCCAGTTACCTTGGCGATCAAGTGGGCTAACTCTGCAATCGTGACATCACTACCAAAACCAACGTTAAGATGCTGCTGCATTGGACTAGTCACTTGATCGTACTGCACTTTCGGTAAATTCATTACAAATACGCAGGCTTTTGCCATGTCATCCACGTATAAAAATTCGCGCCTAGGAGTCCCGGTTCCCCAAATGACTACCTTGGATTGATTGTGACGTTTAGCCTCATGAAAACGTCGCACCAGCGCCGGAATCACATGGCTATTTTCGGGGTGGTAGTTATCACCTGGTCCATACAGATTGGTGGGCATTACGGAACGATAGTCCACCCCATGACTCTCGCCATATTGCCGGTTATAGCTTTCGCACATTTTGATACCGGCAATCTTGGCAATCGCATAGGGCTCATTGGTAGGCTCTAATTTTCCGGTCAAGAGTGCGTCCTCCGCCATCGGTTGAGACGCTAACTTTGGATAAATGCAACTGGAACCTAAGAATAGGAGTTTTTTGACGCCACTTCGAAAGGCTTGATGGATGACATTATTTTGCACCATCAAATTGTCGTAAATAAACTCTGCAGGATAGGTATTGTTCGCATGAATTCCCCCAACTATTGCTGCCGCCAAGTACACCTGATCAGGCTTTTCAGATTCAAAAAAGTGTTGGACGGCTGCTTGATTGGTGAGGTCGAGTTCCTGATGAGTGCGATACACCAAATTGGTATAGCCTTTGCGCGCCAACTCCCGCACAATCGCAGACCCCACCATGCCCCGATGGCCTGCAATATAAATTTTTGGATCACGATCGTTAGACAAGCAAGCCTCTCTATAAGGTTTGATTAGTTTTACAAGTGATTACTTTTCTTTACCAACCGCAACGTCATAGCCGTGTTGTTTTAGTAATGCATGTTGCTTTGCTTTTTCCAGATCGTGGGCGACCATCTCTTCGATCATTTGATCAAGCGTAATCTCAGGCACCCAACCCAGCTTTTCTTTGGCTTTAGAGGGATCCCCCAAGAGGGTCTCGACTTCGGTGGGGCGGTAGTAATGCGGATCAATTTGTACGATTACATCGCCCACCTTTAAAGCAGGCGCCTTGTTCCCTTCAATCTTCGCTACAATGGCCTTCTCGCTTTCAGCTTTGCCTTCAAATTTCAGAGTGATTCCTAGCTCATTGGCACTCTTTTGAATGAACTCACGCACGGTATATTGCACCCCCGTGGCAATCACAAAATCTTCTGGCTTGTCTTGTTGGAGCATCAACCACTGCATACGCACATAATCCATGGCGTGACCCCAATCGCGTAACGCATCAATATTGCCCATGTAGAGGCACTGCTCCAGACCCTGAGCAATGTTGGCCAAACCGCGCGTGACCTTGCGTGTCACAAAGGTTTCACCGCGGCGCTTGGATTCATGGTTAAAGAGAATGCCATTGCACGCATACATGCCATAGGCTTCTCGGTAGTTCACCGTAATCCAATAGGCATAGAGCTTAGCAACTGCGTAGGGGCTTCTCGGATAGAACGGGGTCGTTTCTTTTTGGGGGATCTCTTGCACTAAGCCATAGAGCTCTGAAGTCGAGGCTTGGTAAAAGCGGGTTTTCTTTTCCAATCCTAAGATGCGAATGGCCTCCAACATCCGCAGTGCTCCAATCGCATCCACGTCCGCCGTATACTCCGGCGACTCAAAGGAGACAGCCACATGGCTTTGCGCCCCTAGGTTGTAGATTTCATCGGGTTGGCACTCCTGAATGATGCGCACCAAGTTGCTGGTGTCCGTCAAATCCCCATAGTGCAAGATCAAATGGCGATGATTCACGTGCGGGTCTTCGTAGAGGTGATCAATACGCTCGGTATTAAAGAGTGAGGCGCGGCGTTTAATGCCATGCACCACATAGCCCTTTTCCAATAAAAATTCAGCCAGGTAGGAGCCGTCTTGGCCAGTAATACCAGTAATTAAAGCTACTTTAGGTTGATTGGTGCTCATGGA
The DNA here is from genome assembly GCF_018687475.1 of Polynucleobacter sp. MWH-UH24A. Classification (NCBI taxonomy): domain Bacteria; kingdom Pseudomonadati; phylum Pseudomonadota; class Betaproteobacteria; order Burkholderiales; family Burkholderiaceae; genus Polynucleobacter; species Polynucleobacter sp. MWH-UH24A. The sequence continues at coordinate 297,532 of NZ_CP061292.1, read as the reverse complement.
TTTGTGATTGGTTATGATTAATCTTAAACTCTATTTTCGCCCATACGTATCTTCAAACCGCACAATATCATCTTCTCCTAAATAAGAGCCTGATTGCACCTCAATAATTTCCAGGGGTTCAGTCCCAGGGTTGGCTAATCGATGGGTCTGCCCTTGGGGGATGTACGTGCTTTGATTCTCGCGCAAGATCATCACTTGATCGCCATTGGTGATTTCTGCGGTTCCCTTCACCACAATCCAGTGCTCAGCGCGGTGATGGTGCATTTGTAGGGAGAGGCTCGCGCCGGGTTTCACTTGAATGCGTTTGACCTTAAAGCGCTCACCCTCATCGACGCTGTCATACCAACCCCAGGGCCGATTGACTTTACGATGCAAATTCTTCTCTTCGCGACTCTCTTGCTCTAGTCGTTTGATAATGGCCTTGACTTCTTGACTATTGGCTCGATCAGCAACCAATACCGCATCGGCGGTCTCTACAACAACAAGGTTATTGACGCCCACTGCGCCAATCAAACGATTACTTGAGTAAACAAGAGAATTGGTGGTTTGCTCCAAGACAACATCCCCTCGCGTGACATTACCTTGCTCATCTTGACTACTGACCTGCCAGACTGCATCCCATGCGCCTAAATCATTCCAACCGGCATCCAATGGAACCATTTGAATGGTAAAAGTGCTACCAGGGCATTTCTCAATCACCGCATAATCAATTGATTCGCTCGGAATCGAATTAAAAAGTTCTTTATCGGGTCGGATAAAAAGAGCATCACCACTGACATCGCTCGTTTTAGCTTGCCATGCTTTGATGGTAGCCTCCAAAATATCAGGGCGAAACTCTTTTAATGCAGCAAGCCAGACACTCGCCTTGAGGACAAACATGCCGCCATTCCAATAGTAGCCACCCTCCTTTAAATATTGGGTGGCAGTCGCTAAATCGGGCTTTTCGACAAAACGCTTGACCAACATCGCGCCATTATCTGCTGGCTGCGCTTGAATATACCCATAACCGGTCTCTGGGGCCGTTGGCTTTATTCCCAAAATCGCAATCGCCCCTGATTGGGCAATTTGCAGTGCCGACTGTATGGCTTTTTCAAATGCGGATTGATTAGCAATTGTTTGATCAGCGGGCGTCACGAGCAAAACGGCATCATCGTGATTCTCTATTGCACATAAGGCTGCCAAGGTAAGTGCTGGTGCAGTGTTGCGCCCCGATGGCTCAAGTAGCAGGGTTGCCTGGGCATTCTTTAACTCGCGCAGCTGATCCAATGCTAAAAAACGATGTTCTTCATTGGTCACAATGAATGCCCTACCCGAATCAGCGCCAGATCCGATCGCTGCGCAAGCCCTAATAATAGCCTGCTGAAAAAGACTTTCCTGACGATCGTCGCCAGAGAGAATTAAAAATTGCTTTGGAAAGCCTGCGCGCGATAAAGGCCAAAGACGCGTCCCGGAACCGCCACATAAAATGACTGGTATGGTTGAGGGGGTTATGGTAGAAGTATTCACACAAAGCTATATTTAGAAAACAACCCTATTTTAAAGGACTAATCAAAACAAAATTTGGAATTAGTTCGGAACAACATTTACCGCTTAAACTATTCCTAATAGTAAATATCCCATTCATCGCCGACTTTATGACTAAAAATGCCCTCATTATTGGCATTACCGGACAAGATGGTGCTTACCTAGCACAGCACCTTCTTAGCAAAGGCTATGCAGTTACTGGATCGTCGCGAGATGTCATGGCATCCTCATTTGCCAACTTAAATGCCCTTGGTATTCGCGAACACGTAAAGCTAATATCTGTCTCAATTAATGACTTTCGTAGCGTCTTTAACGCGATTCAAAGCTGCGATCCTGATGAGATTTACAACCTCGCCGGTCAAACCTCTGTTGGCCTTTCCTTTGAACAACCGGTTGAAGCCATTGAAAGTATTGCGATTGGCACCTTGAATATTTTGGAGGTAATCCGAGTACTTGGTAAGACCGTCCGTTTTTACAATGCTGGTTCTAGTGAGTGTTTTGGAGATACCGGTACCACCCCTGCCAATGAGGCTACACCCTTTGCACCACGCAGTCCGTATGCAGTTGCGAAATCAACCGCCAAGTGGCTTATTAACAGCTACCGTGAATCCTATGGTCTCTATGCCTGCACGGGCATCTTGTTTAACCACGAATCGCCCTTGCGTCCGGAGCGTTTTGTCACGCAAAAAATTGTGGTGGGCGCTAGTCAGATCAAAGCTGGGCTGATGCAAAAGATTGAACTGGGTAATTTAGATATTTGCCGCGATTGGGGCTGGGCTTCAGAGTATGTGGAAGCCATGTGGCTCATGATGCAGCAAGATAAACCTGATGATTTTGTGATCGCCACGGGCCGCATGGAGTCCCTCACCTATTTTGTCGCCAAAGCCTTTGAGTATTTTGATTTGGATTGGCAAGAGCATGTAGAAATTAATCCTGCGTTTTTCCGACCCAATGAAATTCAATACAGTGTGGGTAACCCCGAGCGGGCCATTAAACAACTGAAGTGGAAAAAACCCACCGATGTTGACGGGGTGATTGAGCGCATGTGCGCTGCGCAAGCGCAAAAGCTCGCTTAGTACGCTTAGTAGACAGTAGACTCTCATTTTATTCCGATTGATCAAATTGATGATTGCATCATTAATCGCTGACAAGCCGCAAGCACCTCAGCCACTTCAGGCGGATGCCCTACATCACCGTGATTGGCGATTTGATTGGACCAATAGCCCTCGGTTTTCCACCTAGGGGAGTCGCAATAAATCTCAACCGTGGGTTTACCCAAAACGGCGGCCACATGGGTTAAACCGGTGTCTACCCCCACGATGAGTGCCGCATGGGCAACCAACGAATAGGCCTCTTCAATTGAGATGGCCCTGGGAACGATTGCTCCCGGAATGTGACTTGCGATGAATTCACTAACCTGCCTTTCGCTCGTACTCCCCCAAGGCAGTACCAATCGGTAGCCCTCTTTAGCCAATGATTTTCCCAAATCAATCCACGATTCATTAGCCCAGCGCTTGGCGGCGCGCGCTGTGGAATGAAAACACAGCACATACGGCGCGGTGGGGTCATTAGTCGCGCTGGAAAGATCCTCGAGGGGTAGGATTGGAAGATGCTTTACAAATTCAGGGGGATAAAACTGCGGTGGTTCATTCTCGCGTTTAATGAGTGGCCAATCCATCGCCGAGCACATCACCCAACGCGCGCGATCAACCGCGTGGCACTGTTTAGGAACCTGCACTGCTTGGGTATAAAAAAAGCGTGCCAACGGCTCATAGCCTGAGTACTCGGTGGCATTCCCCAGACCCGCAACTACCGCATGAGCGGATTTTTTTGCAAGTGTGCACACCAAGGCGGATTTGATTAAGCCTTGCGTTTCAAGAATCACATCGTAGGTGGTGGCTTGCAGTATTTGGCGCATGGTCCGAAACTCATGCCAAGTACTTCGACTCCAAAGGCTTTTACGCCAACGCCGAAACGCGAGCGGAATAATCCGATCAATCCCTCTAAATGTGTTGGTGGTTTCTAAGGGTTTGAGTAATGGGACGTAGGCCTCTTCGATAATCCAATCGATTTGCGCATGGGGCAAGCGTTTGCGCAAATCCCAAACGATGGGCAGGGTATGGAGCACATCGCCTAAGGATGAAAGCTTAACGATCAAGATTTTGGGGGCACCCCCCTCTTGAGTGATCAACCCTGCCTGATCAGTCTGATCTACAGAAGTGTGCTGTAAGCCTTGCGTCTGCGATAAACTAGCCATGGCTCGATTATCGTATGGTTTAGTCATGGGCCGCGCTCATTCCCTTCGACTTTCAGAGCGACTTGATGGATACCACTAAAACTTAGGGGCTTGCTTCCAGGATAGGCCTGCCGCATCCTTGGCGTTGAGCGACACTTCTACGCCAGCTGGAATGGGCCATTGGATCGCGATGGTGGGATCGCACCATGATAAACAGACTTCGCTCTTTGGATCGTAGTAATCGGTGGTTTTGTATAAAAACTCTGCGGTATCGGATAAGACCAAAAAGCCATGCGCAAAGCCGGGGGGGATCCACAGTTGGCGATGGTTTTCAGCGCTCAGTATCTCGCCCACCCAGTGGCCAAAAGTCGATGAGTCTTTGCGTAAGTCCACAACTACATCAAAGACCGAACCCGCTATCACTCGCACGAGTTTACCTTGCGTGTGTTCGAGTTGGTAATGCAACCCCCGCAGTATCCACTGCTGTGAGAAGGAATGATTATCTTGCACAAACTCAATCTGCAGTCCAGTTGCGTTTGCAAAATCCTTGGTATTAAAGGATTCGGTAAACCAACCGCGCTGATCCCCAAAGACCTTAGGCTCCACCATCAACACCTCAGGAATGGCGGTAGGCTTGACTTGTAATTTCGGATTAGTATCAATAGTCATGACTTTGCCTTGGTAGATAAACCAATCGGTTGTGCACTGGTATTTAATTCATGAAGCATTTTGGATAGATACTGACCGTAACTGCTTTTACTGAGTTGATTGGCAACCTTCTCCACAGCTTCTTGGCTAATCCAACCATGTCGGTAGGCAATTTCTTCGGGACAAGCCACCATGAGACCTTGACGTTTTTGCAAAGTAGCAATAAAACCTGCGGCATCGAGGAGCGAATCGTGCGTGCCCGTATCGAGCCAGGCATAGCCGCGCCCCATGATCTCAACACTCAATGCATTGTTAATGAGATAAGCACGGTTCACATCCGTAATCTCAAGCTCGCCCCTGGCACTGGGTTTAATCGAAGCAGCAATGTCGCAGACCTGATGATCGTAAAAATAAAGACCGGTTACCGCATAACTACTTCGGGGCTTTGTTGGTTTTTCTTCAATCGAGATGGCTTTGTAGTCTTGATCAAACTCGACGACACCATAGCGCTCGGGATCATTCACGTGATAGGCAAATACGGTTGCGCCGTCGATTTGGGCATTCGCACGCTGGAGCTGATCTACGAGCTCATGGCCATAAAAAATATTGTCACCCAATACCAATGTGCAGGGATGATGGTTTATGAAGGACTTGCCCAAAATAAAAGCTTGCGCAAGACCATCGGGCGATTGCTGCACACAGTAGGCGATATTCAAACCCCATTGCGAACCGTCACCCAGTAACTCGGTAAAACGTGGAGTATCGTGCGGGGTAGAAATCAACAAAATGTCACGAATACCAGCGAGCATCAGGGTTGTTAGCGGGTAATAGACCATCGGCTTGTCATACACCGGCATGAGTTGCTTGGAGACCGCTTGCGTGACAGGATATAAACGCGTGCCCGAGCCACCCGCCAAGATAATACCCTTGCGCTTGTTTGAATTCGCTAAATTTACTGTCATCGAAAAATACCTTTAGGAAGCTCTTAAATATTTTTATGAAGAACTAAATCTTGAACATAGTCTGCGACTTGCTCTTGCCATGATTGTTGCCATTGCTGCCATTTTGTCACATCAGTGCCTTTAGAGATCTGATTCATAAGCGTATCCAATGCGGGTCGTCCCAAACGTGAGTTCATCGGTCGCGGTGCCGGTAAGGGATACTCCGAAGCAGGAATGGCAGTGATCTGATTAGGATACAGTTTTAGATCCGCACCCGCATCTGAGGCAACCTGTACTGCAAAACAGGCCAATTCGTACCAGGTTGTTTCTCCTTGAGGGATGGCGTGGTAAAACCCTGAGGGAAAGGATCGCAGTTGATGGTTCTCATTAAGCACGATGGCTAGGCTAATGCTCGCTAACCAGAGTGCACTGGTGGGCACGCCATATTGATTGGCAATGACTTTGATGGCATCGCGCTCTTTAGCGAGCCGCAAGATCGTACGAATAAAGTTAGGCCCATCGCCATAGACCCAGCTGGTTCGCAAAATTGCAAATTGTGCTTGGGGGTCTGGCTGACTTCTAAATATCGTTTCAATCGCTTCCTCACCGGCTGCTTTGCTTTTGCCATAGATTCCTAACGGATTACGGGCATCGGTCTCGAGGTAAGGGGTGGCTTTGGTCCCATCAAAGACGTAATCGGTCGAGTAGTGTAATAAGGTTGCGCCCTCCTTCACTGCGTATTGCGCCATAACGGCGGGGGCATTGGCATTGATTGCATAGGCTAAATCGATTTCTTGCTCAGCTTGATCTACTGCTGTATACGCCGCCGCATTAATGATGAGGTTTGGTTTCGTTTCTCGTAAAAGATTGGTTATAGCATCGGCATTGCTAAGGTCGCACTGCGCGCGCCCTACGAAGTGAATGCGATGCAACTCGCTGAGCTTATGAGCGGCCAAGACGCTTTGAAATGCTTTACCCAATTGGCCATCTTTACCAAAAACCAAAATGTTCATTTGAATATAGGGATGGATATGTTTTAGCTGTATTGCTTTTGCAACCAATCGCGATAGGCGCCGCTCACCACACCCTCCACCCAGGATAGATTCTCGAGATACCACTGGACCGTTTTGCGAATGCCGGTATCAAAGGTTTCAGCGGGTCGCCAACCGAGCTCGCGCTCAATTTTGCTTGCATCCATCGCATAGCGCCGATCGTGGCCAGGGCGATCTTTCACAAAAGTAATTTGCTGGGCATAAGACTGTCCATCCGCTCTCGGTCTTAACTCATCCAAAATCTGGCAGATGGTTTGCACGACACTTAGATTGGTTTTCTCATTCCAACCACCAATGTTGTACGTTTCTCCAAGCGCACCGTGAGCGAGCACCGCGCGAATCGCTGAGCAATGATCACCGACAAAGAGCCAATCGCGCACTTGCTGGCCATCGCCGTAAATGGGTAGCGGCTTACCATTGATGGCATTCAAAATAACGAGGGGAATGAGCTTTTCGGGGAAATGGTATGGCCCATAGTTATTCGAGCAATTGGTGGTCACCACCGGTAAGCCATAGGTGTGAAACCAGGCTCTTACTAAATGATCCGATGCGGCTTTGGAAGCGGAATAGGGACTATTGGGTTCATAGGGATGGGTTTCCGTAAATGCCGGGGCGGTTGGTAATAGCGAGCCATAGACTTCATCGGTGGAGACATGGTGAAAGCGAAAACTCTTTTTTCGGTCTTCGGATAGATCATTCCAAAAGTGACGCGCGCATTCGAGCAAATGGAAGGTGCCAACAATGTTTGTATTGATAAAATCAGCTGGGCCATGGATCGAACGATCGACATGGCTCTCGGCGGCAAAGTTCACAATCGCTCGGGGTTGATGCTCTTTTAAAAGCTGCAGGACCAACGCACGATCGCCAATATCGCCTTGCACAAACCGATGGCGGGAATCGTTCTTTAGGGAGTCAAGCGTCGCTAAGTTACCCGCATAGGTTAATTTATCGAGATTAATGATTCCTTCGGCAGCGGGGTCTTTGAGCCAATCGAGCACAAAGTTGCCGCCAATAAAACCCGCGCCACCCGTTACAAAAATCATGGTCTACCTCTATTACCGTCAATATCAATAATACTAGGGTTAACGAGCCTTTATTAAATCCAGGTATTTATTGAGCCGCTTTTTTCCAAAAACCAATAGTCCCAAAGCTTGGATCCATTTCAAGATCATTTCAGCTCTCTTGGAAACGACTTGGTGCTCACAATTAATCAATGCGCAGTTGATGTAAATTCGATATCCCTTTTGGCGCAACTCCGCATGATAGGAAATGTGTTCACAGATCTCATCCAATCTACCCTCGCTAACTGAACCGACATAGCGCCCCGCTAAAAATGCCTCCCTGCGGTAGATGGCAAATCCGCCAAATGCTGAGTCCACCTCAATTAAACCCGCACTGGGATCAAGCGCCACTTGTTTGGCGGTAATCGCTAAATTTTCTGCGGCCTCATACCCAATAATATTTTCTAATGCTGTTCTTTGTTGCCAGCAATCGGTTGGATTCCAATCTGGATGTTTTAGCGCCCAAGTGTCGTAATAGGGCCCTAATTGATTAGCCGTAATAACATCCCATGGCTCGCTTACTTTCCAGCATTGGGTAATTTTCTCGGGGGTGATAAGGCTATTCATGCCATCCATATCGGCCATGGCGATATAGTCAATATGGGCATAAGCTGGGTTTTGCGCGACGGCATCAATAATCACATTGCGACACAAGGCAATCCGATCAGTGCGCCTGGGGTAGTGTTGACTTAATTGCCCCATACTGACATACGAAAACTGAGGAATGGTCTTAGTCAGTTCGGCTAATTTTTTTACCGTATCATCGTTGGAGTCACTTTCAACTACCAAGCAATCAATGCTTTTAAAATGTATGAGGCTTGCCATTAGGGTTTGCACTTCGCGCTCAATTACCCCCGCAACATTACGAACGGGGCCAGCCAATAAGACTGACGATTCTGAAATCGGCCGATGTGGGTTAAGTTCGCGGTGTGAGGTCATATATAGTGGGATAAATGATGCGATTTGCTAACTATTATCACCCGGACCGGGTTAAGAATGCCTCATTTGCGGTGATTGATAAACATCATACCTATAACCCGACCTACACCAATCGGCTCTTACGTTCTGAATTCATGGCGGTAGGCGTTGAGCTCAATAACCCTGATGTCAATTTAGGTCGCCCCATTGCTTTTAATCTTCTTCATGATGGTCAGATGATTTGTGATTTACCCGGTCCCAAATACCTGATTGCCACTGAAAACCCCAGTATTTGCCCCCTCAATTGCGATGAACAATACCTCAAGCAATTTGACGCGTTCTTCACTTGGAATCGAAATTTATTGCACTTACCCAATGCAGTGCAGCTCTTCATCCCCAATCAGATTCGCTATGAGGCATTTGCGCCTTTTGAGGAACGGCCAATATTTAGCTGCCTCATTAATGCCAATAAAGCCTTTCCCCCCGGACTCGCAACCGACTTATATCGCGAGCGCATTTCGGTGATTCGCTGGTATGAAAATCACGCGCCAAGCGATTTTTCCCTCTATGGCCTGGGTTGGGGTAAACCCAGTCCTGCATTTCATTTTTCCGCAAAGATTAAGCGGCGGATTGAGCGTCTACGAACCCAACTTTTTGGGTATCGACCGTTTCCGAGCTACGCCGGAGCGATTGAAGATAAGTCCGTGGTGTACCGTAAAGCTAAGTTTGCCTACTGTTATGAAAATGTGGCGGATTTACCCGATTACATTACCGAAAAAATATTTGATTGCTTTTTTAGCGGCTGCGTTCCGGTCTATTGGGGGTCCCACACCATTAACGAGCATATTCCAAGTCATTGCTTTATTGATCGTCGGCAGTTTGATACGACTGCTGATGTACATCGCTACCTAAAGTCGATCGATGCAAAAACCTATGCCCGCTTCCAACAAAACATAATGACTTATTTGAAAAGCTCGGCCGCTATGGCATTTGACACCACACGGTATGTATCAATCATCCGCAATCGGATTTTGGCTGATTTGAACCAATGAGTCAGCGCTTTATCATTGATTACGACAATCCCGATGCCGGAATCGGTCACTCGATGGGCTTCATTAATCGTGGGCTCAAAATTGCACTTCGCAATCAATTGCAGTTAGCATACGCTCCGGCACAGCTGCGCAAATCGTCGCGCGCCAATTGGCGCTGGCGCCTCAAGCAGGGCTTACGCAAACTACGGGGTGCGCAAGTCTATGAAACCCATAATCTTGGTGATGACTTAAACCGCATGCTCAATTTGGCCCAGATACTTCCTAGACGGAATGCGGTAGAGCGGCGCATTCGCCAAGGTGAACTGAGGGTCATTACCTTGCCTCAATTTCAAATACCGATTCCAACGCATGAGCAAATTGATGATGAGGTCTATCGAGTAATCGATACCTTCATTCAATCCCACCCAGAACCCAATACCGTCTTTCGGTTAAAAAAAAATCCCACTGGTGATTATGAATATGCCAGTACTCGAACCTGGTTACGCAGCGCCTATGACAAAGCCCGTCAAACCGATCCAATTGCTCTTCTCTATCCACCAGGATCTTTACATATTGCGGTGCATATTCGCCGAGGTGACCTGCTACCGGGTCGGCAATACGCGGATTTAGCGTCACGAATGCTTCCTGATCGGTGGTATCTTGAGATTCTCGATCTCATCATGGCCCAGGTCCATCAACCCCTAACGATCCATATTTTTAGTGAGGGAAAAAATGGGGTATTTCACTCCGAAACCGGGGAGCCTTTCTCTTGGATGCATTACTACAAGGACAGCGGTCATCAGGTAGTTGAGCATATCGACACGCCTTTTTTAGAAACCTTTCATCACCTTTTACAGGCCGATTACTTCATTGGCTCCAAAAGTGGAATGACCCATTTAGCAGGAATGCTTAGTCATTCCATTAAGCTAGTTCCATCTATGTGGCACTCGTACCGAGGCGCTGATCATCTCTGTGAAGTGCCTGACATCCTCGACGTACCGAGTAAAAGAGCCATCACTCAATTTTTAGCGCATCACCCACCAGCAAACCAGGATCCGCTCTAGGCGTGTGAGCGGCGTCCAAATTCCTGAGCGCCGATACTGAAACCGTGCGTAAATTTCATAGTAAGCCTTGAACGACATTTTTGGAAAAGATACCTTCAGAGCTTTTAGTAATTGAATTGCCGGATACATGCGTTCTCGCCACGGAAGTGGATTAGGACGAAGGTGGACATCAATTCCGAGTAGCGTCAAATAGCGCTTTTGCACTTCAATACTGGAGAGCTTAAATTTCTCTAAATGAACCGAGCTGGTTTGTGCCGGATATTGCCGGTAAGTCACCAGGCGCTCTGGTAAGTTGAGAAAACGATAGCCCGCCGCAGCAATTTGAACCCACAAGTAATAATCTTCCGATGTCAAAATCGTAGTGTCATACCGATAGCGCTTAAATAGTTCTGCACGTGCCATTACTGCTGAATTGCATAAGGTGCAATACACAGCCAGCAAAGAACGTAAATCAGAGTCACTAAACTTGTCCTTGGATTTTTTAATTTCCTTAGTGGCGTCATCCAGTACCCACTGCGCACTGCCGCATACATCGCATGCCTGGGCCTCTAAAGTGAGTACCTGTTTTTCAAAACGCATCGGATCAGCTATGTCATCGGCATCCATGAGGGCAATGTATTGGCCCTTAGCCATATCAATCATCTTGTTTCGGGCGAAGACCACTCCACGATTTTGGTCTGAAAGCACTTTAATAATTCGGGGATCGACATACCGATGAATCACTGCGCGAGTTTGATCGGAGGAGCCATCATCAAAAATAAGTAGCTCAAAATTGGTATAGGTTTGCGCTAAGATGCTTTCGATCGCCTGGGCGATGTATTTCTCCGAATTAAAGGCCGGCATAATGACGCTGACCAACGCTTGGGTACTCATTAGATATAACTTTGCAGGTAACGCCCCAAGCGCTTAATTTTTTTTAAGGCGCGCGAGAAAACGGATTTTTTACTAGGACCAAGGTCTAGACTTAAGTCCCAACTAGATTGGTAAATGACGCCTTGATAATTTTCCTTGAGCTTGGGAATTGACTCACCCAAACGCCGCAATAGGAAGTAATGCCAATCGTAGTAGTACACCCGAAACAATTGCTCAATCGGATATAAGGGAATGGCCCGAAAGTTCAATAAGGCCTCGTTATAAATAAAGGTTTCTGGATGCTCACGCGTGCATAAATCCCATAGCGTTTGGCCGCGAGGCTCAAGAAATTCTGTATCGAGTGATTGCCATACGGCCGCTGACCAAATGAAGGGTGGGCAGAGGCAGTAGTAATTAGGGCCACGGCGACCAAAAATCGCTTTAACATTTTCCGCGTCCACTTGTAAATTACGGGGTGCTTTTGCGTAGTTCCGATTAATCGCGAGCTGATGGTATTCCTTGTTTTGATAAATCACTGTATAGGGATAGCCATCGCTTGCAATAAAGTCACTTTTTTTAAAATCACGTATAAAAATGCAATCGGAATCCAAGCAAACATAATTACTCGCAAGACCTAAGCGCCAAAATTCAGATTTAATGACTTGTTGCGCGAGCCCACCAGGTTTGGTCTTTTCAATCCCCATGGGCGCCCTCGGATTTGCACGCGAGATTGATTCATCGGAGACCCATTGGTAACCGTGGCTACCAAGGAACCGCTCCAGTTCAAGGCGCTCACTCTCGGGGGTAGATATATAAAAATCAAGGCGCTCTTGGTTGTGGCGGTCGATGGAAGCCAACAAATTTCGCAGACGCAAAAAGTCCTTCGAATACGACTTGCAGTAAAGAACAATGTCTTTCAAAAGAGCGTCCGCTTAAATGTGAAGGTGATGAAAAATGGTCCTTACTGCTTGATCAACTCCAATTGGATTGTAAACAGGGTTAATAAGTTGTTTGTGGTTCCAATCCAACCAAATCCGCTCGAGTGTCTTTGCAATCCCGCTCTCGTCTCCATCAGCGCTTAGATAGGAGCCCCGCTCTTGCAACATTTGGTCGAGCTGAGGATTGCGATGTGTAATCCCCCAAATGGGTCGGCCTGCCCACAAATAATCGTAAAACTTTGAGGGAATATACTCCGCGCACCACTCGTCATTACCAACCAATAAAATCAGAACATCAGCCTCTTGCATCTTTTGCGCAACTTGCTCACGACCCGATTGACCTGTTGTCGGGTTGTATTCGAGCCTTCCATGCGCGATCAGAAGATCGGGATAGTCATACCGCTTAATCGCCTCTAAGGTCAAGGCATCCAAGGGTGCGCCAAAAGCATGGATACGGATAAACTCTCGCGCTTCAGGATATTTGCCAATTAAGGTGTGTGCTGCTCGCAAAATCATGGAGAGGGAACGATCATTCGCCAACGAACCGAAGTGGCATAAATTCAAATATTTGCCATAGCGGTGAGGCTGCCTTCCATCCTCAATAGGAGGATTAGCGCCCGGCATCACCACAAATCCTTGCGCATTGCCAGGCGTGTTTAAATTCGGATTACGCGCCTTTGCGTAATGCAAAGCCCCGTCCGTAAACCACCATACATAATCGGAGTATTTACACAACTGTTTTTCTAAATAGTGCCGAAAACGGGCATCGCGATTTTTCGGCTTTTCAAGTCCCAGATCATCAGGATTTTTCCGAATCACCATTGGATCGTGCACCTCAGAAATCAGTGGTAAGCCCGTGGTTCGCTTTAACCAAACCCCTGCTAGATGTGCTGACCACGCGCTACCAATGGAATAGATCACATCGACCTTGCCTGATTTAATGAGCCAATAGCCACGTAAAAACGCAGGGATTGCCCACGACCATTGGCTGGAATAGCCCAAGATAATTTTTTCAATCGCAATAAAGGGGGCTAAGAGAACCGAGACGGTACGAGTTGTGAATTTATAAAACCACCCCCGCCCGTATTGGTTCGCAATCCAATGCCGAAAATCAAAGCGAAAGGCCGACGGCCCCCAGGCTAAGAATTGATAATGAGGAAAGCGGTTGTCTTTCATGCCGGTGATGGCGCTCAGCACAATCGGTTGCACCCCAGCCTCTAAAAAATAAGGGATCTTATCGGTGATCGTAAGGCTTGCCGCACGACCATCCATATTGAAGGCATGGGACAAAATCAACCACCGATTCTTTGTGGTGATTCGAGGTAATGGAGCCAACACTGTCCGCGTTTGAATTTAATTACCCGCCACAATCGACATTACAGCCATGCGAACCGCAATCCCAAAGGTGACTTGCTTCAAAATCACCGATTGAGCGCCATCGGCTACCGCCGAATCAATTTCAACACCCCGATTCATGGGGCCGGGGTGCATCACAATCGCATCAGGCTTGGCCAGCGCCAAGCGCGCGGAGGTGAGTCCAAACTGAGCAAAAAATGCAGCGCCCTCTGGAACCTTACCGGCTTCCATCCGCTCTTTTTGAATGCGTAGGGTCATCACCACATCGACGCCGCGCAGGCCCTCCTCCATGCTGTGAAATACTTTCACACCCAATAAATTCAAATCATTGGGGAGCAAACTCTCGGGACCAATCGCGCGGATGTCAGTGCAACCCAAAGCAGTTAGCGCATGAATATTCGATTTCGCGACGCGGCTGTGCACAATATCCCCCACAATCGCCACCTTGAGTTTGGTGAAGTCCTTCTTAAAGTGGCGCATGGTATACATATCGAGTAAGCCCTGCGTGGGATGCTGATGGCTTCCATCGCCGGCATTAATCACATGCACATAAGGTGGTACGTGATTCGCAATCTCAATCGGAGCGCGCGAGACACTATGGCGCACCACAAAAATATCGGCCTGCATCGCAATTAGATTATCGATCGTATCCATGAGGCTCTCGCCCTTGGCGGTTGATGAGGTCGAGATATCGAGATTAATCACATCCGCTGAGAGACGCTTGGCAGCAATCTCAAAAGTAGTGCGAGTGCGGGTGGAGTTCTCAAAAAAGAGGTTAAACACACTCTTACCCCTCAGGAGTGGAACTTTTTTAACTTCGCGTGCAGGGTCGGTGATGCTTACAAACTGTTGAGCAGTATCCAAAATATGGATGATCTGCTCTTTGGGCATACCTTCGAGCGTAAGTAAATGGGTGAGCTCTCCGGCAGAATTCGTTTGCATGGTCATGCCCGCTCCTCGAGAACGAAGCGAAAGAGTTCGTGCTTGCCCTTGGTTACTTTTTCCAAAGCCAGGATTTGAGTGTCTGGTAATTGGATATGCTCACCGACAAAATCAGCAGCGATCGGTAACTCCCGCCGACCCCGATCAGCGAGCACCATGAGTTCAACTGCTGCGGGCCTTCCAAAATCAAAGAGTTCGTTGAGCGCTGCGCGCACGGTTCTTCCAGTAAAGAGCACGTCATCGATGAGCACGATTTGAGCGCCAGTCACCTCAAAGGGTAGATGCGTTGCCATAGTGTCAGCCGATCGAATCGCTGCCAACCCTTTTTCAGCGTAATCATCTCGATGAAAGGCAACATTTATCACCCCGAAGTCAGAAAGCCCTAAGTCATGCGCTAAACGCTTGGCGATCCACGCGCCACCAATAGCCAGCCCCGCAATTTGGATCTTTGGGTTTGCCAACAAATCCTTTCGGAGATGATTTTGCAACGCTTGATATAGCCGCTCGGCATCCATATTTCTAATTTTCTATAGCGCTCTTCTTAATCAATAATTTCATCTTGAGTCCCAACCCAAACAAAATACCAGGTGCAAGTTGATATGTAATTATCTCCCAAGTCATTGTATTACTTCAGACTATTTATTGAGCTAATCAATGTCTCCCGTAATCAACCAATTATCCACTTGCAGATTTATTCTTAAAATCAATCCAGATGAGGGGTAAAAGGCAAAATTGAGGATACCTCATGGCCCTACTCAGCTCTTATGAGTAGGCAATGATGAAGTGATTCGTATTTATTTCATTCCAAATAGTTTTTAATGCCAAATCTGATGAAGAGTGGCGGTCCATTGGTAAAATTTGTTTACCAAGTACGGGATAACCTCATCATGAAATTTATAAAAAAGCTATTCAAGCAAAAAAATCATCTAAAACTCTAAACGATGTTATTGGCCCCGAGATTAAAGATGATCCCTTTTAAGATGAGTTAAAAAAATACGCTGCCAGCCCAACTTTAAAAACCTTCCTAGAAATTGGCTCTTCTAGCGGTCAAGGAAGCACCGAGGCATTTGTTAGTGCGATCCGCACAAGACAAGACAAAGACTTGTGCTCGTTATTTTGTATGGAAATTAGCAAGCCTCGATTTGAGCAGCTGCGATTGACTTACTCTAATGATCATTTTGTGAAACCCTTTAATCTAAGCTCAATTAGTCCCGAGGAATTTCCTGCTGAGAGTGAAATTATTGATTTTTATAAAACCCACAAAACTAATTTAAATCATTACCCCGTGGATACCATCCTTGGCTGGTATCGCCAAGATCTTCATTATTTACAAAGTAATTTTGCTTGCATCAACGGTATCCAATACATTCAAACTAGTCAAAATATCAATCAATTTGATATGGTTTTAATTGACGGCTCTGAGTTTACTGGCGAACGTGAACTATCGTTTGTGATTGGCGCAAAGGTTATTGCTCTTGACGATACGGAAACGTTTAAGTGTTTTAAAGCTATGCGAATCTTGGAAAAAGACCTTCGCTATCGTTTAATCACGCACAATCCAAAAGTTAGGAATGGTTTTGCAATCTTTGAAAAAATTTAGTGCGATGTTGTTATCGAGCACAGGAACTCAATCTCCAAACCCGAATGATAAGGCGGCAAAGTGCCTATCCTATTAGTTAATTAAATTTAACTATCCATAAAGGAAATCACTAGTTTTTTCCTATTGGATCTATACAAAAATACGATGAAACGGTCACCAAAATTTCTGATAATTAAAACGTGGATTAGTGCTGGGAAAACCTTTCCCATCACTGCCTCTCAATTTATAACCCATTCATTCTAAAGGAGATTTATATGGCTAAGTCGGTAAAAGGTACTAAGACTGAACAGTCGTTAAAGGAAGCATTTGCGGGTGAGTCCCAAGCCAACCGTCGTTATTTGTACTTCGCGAACCAGGCTGACATTGCTGGTGCAAACGATGTGGCAGCGGTTTTCCGCTCCACCGCCGAAGGTGAGACCGGTCACGCTCACGGTCATATGGAGTATTTGATCAATGGTGGCGCTGGCGAGCCAGGAACTGGTATGCCTGCCAAGACCGTTGCCGAAGCTCTCCAGGCAGCGATTGCTGGTGAGACCCATGAGTACACCGATATGTATCCAGGTATGGCCAAAACTGCTCGCGAAGAAGGCTTTGACGAGATCGCTGATTGGTTTGAGACTTTAGCGAAGGCTGAGCGTAGCCACGCCAACAAGTTCACCAAGACGCTCGAAGCACACTTGGCAAATTCCTAATTATTCCTAATTGGTAGTTTCTTAGGAAAAGAAAATGGCGCTCAATTGAGCGCCATTTTTATTTGCTTCAATATCGCGAAGATGTTGAAGCTCTTGGTAAGTTAGGCGATTAGCCCTTCTTTGCCCAAGCGGAACACCAGCCCGCCGCAGCCACTTGCTTACCAGCAAAAAGGCTGCAACCACCTGCAGCAGCACCAGCTTTGGCTTGGTACAGAGCGCAATTGTCGCAACGTTGGGTGTTCGCATGCTTAGGATACTTCTTAGTATCTACTTTAGTAGTATCTGCTTTGTAACCCAAGGCTTGCGCTTGGGGATCAGTCTCAGCAACCATGGCTTGAGCTTGAGCCAAATTATTGAGTGACAATGTAGCTGCACCGGCAGCAGACATGATCAAAAATTGACGACGTGTGTTTTTCATGGATTCTCCGTGTTGAAAAAAAACTGCAAGTCGGATCTTAAAACATAAATCAATACTCTTCGTAGTGTTTTATAAGCTACTGATTTAATTGATTTTTTAGTTGAGAATGATTCTCAAATCATTCGGGGTGGTTGCTATTACTTGCCCTACTGCTTGTCCATGAGCGCCAAGAACTCGCGCCGCAAATTGGCGTCTTTTAAAAATGAGCCACGCATCACGCTATTGACCATCTTGGAATTGAGATCCTTCACACCACGCCATTGCATACAAAAGTGATCGGCTTCCATGACGAGCGCGAGTCCCGTGGGCTTCATTTTCTCTTCCAAGATATTAGCGAGCTCCACCACCGCCTCCTCCTGAATCTGTGGCCGGCACATCACCCACTCGGTAATGCGGGCGTACTTGGATAAACCAATCAGCGCCGTTTGCTTATCGGGCAAGACTCCAATCCACACGCGCCCCATGATCGGACACAGATGATGCGAGCATGCGCTCTTGACTGCAATCGGTCCAATGATCATGAGCTCATTGAGACGAGTAATGTTCGGAAACTTGGTGAGATTTGGCTGTGGGGTATAGCGTCCTGTAAATACTTCATTGACATACATCTTAGCCACACGATAGGCAGTACCGCGCGTATTGTGATCACTCTGCGTATCAATCACGAGACTCTCAAGCACCCCTTGCAACTTCCCCGCCACTTCATCAATTAAGCCATCAATCTCACCGGGTTCAATGAACTGCGAAATATTGTCGTTCGCATGAAAGCGTGCTTTCTTTGCTTGAATTCGTTTACGAATCACTTGCGAGAGTGGCACGCCCTCTTCGCTCTTGCAGGCGGTCGTTTTGGTATTTACTTTGGATGGCGTTAGTTTTGTGGTGCGCGGCATGAATAATTTGAGAAGTGACTTGAATTATTAGGCACTGACCTAAATTTGAAAGAATAAGGCTACTGTACACGCAAATCCAATGAACCACACGAAGGTACGGAGGTTCGCCCAATCCATCACATAGCAAACAATATAGGCTACGCGGGCTAAAAGGTAAGCAATCGCCAACACATCGATGCGTGCTTGAGGCGCTTGCAAGATAATTGTGATTGCAATCGCCACATAGAAAAAAGGTAAGGATTCAAAGGTATTGGCTTGCGCCGAGTTCGCACGCGCGCGCAATCCCGTTTGTTTGGCAAGCCACGCGCGCGGCTGATTGTTGTCATAGGGATCGCTTACAGCATTCTCGGTGGGACCAAATTTGGCAATGCCCGCTGCAATGATGGGTAAAAAACCGGTAAGGATGACACAAACGATGGCGATGGTCATAATTGATTACCTGCTCCGTTATGTTTAATTCACTACTTTTTACTCAGGCGCGTTTCCGTGCCATTAAGAAGATTTCGGATATTACTGCGATGCCGATAAATGAGAAGTGCACTCATCGCGACAATGGCTAACCCCATGGGCTGTGCGCCAAAGAGAAAGGTGAAATAAATCGGTGCAAAGACTGCGGCACATAAGGCGGCTAAAGACGAATAGCGCATAAAGACTGCCACAATGAGCCAGGTTCCTAAGGTGGCCAAGCCCAAGACCCAATTAATCGCAAATAAGATCCCTGCGGCTGTGGCCACACCCTTACCCCCTTTAAAGCGATGAAAGATCGGATAGAGATGTCCGATAAAGACAGCGATCGCTACCAGCCCCAAGAGAATGTTGACGCTTTCCTGGCTGGGCCCCCCCAAGACTTCGCGTGCAAGGGTCACTGCCAACCACCCTTTGGCAGCATCGCCAATCAAGGTGAGCGCAGCGGCCACTTTATTGCCAGTGCGCAAGACATTGGTCGCCCCTGGATTTTTAGAACCATGGGTATAGGGGTCCGGCAAACCCATCATCTTACTTACTATTACAGCAAAAGAGATTGAACCTAAAAAATAGGCAATTACAATCAATAAAAAAACTATTATTATTATTGGTTCCATGAGTCAATACCAGCAAATTATTTAAGTGAAATTAGAAAAATAATTATTAAAAATTTATCAACTGAAGATTAAATTTCAACTTTGGTTTAAATGGTGATCAATTTATGTTTCAAAAAAATCTATATCTAGTGACAAAAGTTTTTTTTAGTATTTTCATCTTCATTTCTTTGAGCCAGACTTATAGGCTTATTCAAAATCACTTTACTCACATTGATGACATATCAGTAGCATATAGATTTACCAAAGAAGATTTTTTTAATAGGGCTTGTTCTAGCAATATGTCCAAGCCTGCTGGTATAGTCATCTATAAAATAACGGGTGAAAATAGAGAACGTTTTTGCAAGCTTTATTATTATGCCTACATTTATACAGTAATTCCGAGAAATTTTACATATGCACCATTTCAGTTTTGGTTTACACAGGCGTTTTTAAAACCAGAAAATTCATATAGCTACATTGAAACAAAATTACAGGGCAGACTTCCTTCTTTTATCTTCCACATATTAGGAATTATACTTTTCCTCGTATTTATCCAAAAGAAATTGCCCGGCTTAAAGGATGAAAAGTTAATTCCCTTTATCTTGATTCTAATTGCTGCATTCTCCCTCGAACAACGAATTATGGCATCACAAATGCATTCTTATGCTATTGGTATTCTTTCAAATGTTTGTGCTATTTACGGTATTGTGCGAACTCAAAATTTTTTCTCCTTTTCAAAAAAACAGCTTTTTTATAACGGATTAATTCTTGCTTTATCTGTAACTATGCAATATCAAGCAATATTCCTTGTATCTGCTGGTTTGCTTGCAACAGCCTTAATTCATTTAAACAGGCAAAATTTTAATGAGAGAATAAAAAAATATTTTTTTCTATGGGCCTTTTTTATCATCAGCTTGGGGTTAACGGGTGCGATAATTATTATTCGCTACAACTCCGGAATTAATTGGAACGCCGGGCCCAACGCCGAATTCATCATCACATCAACAGATTTTTTTAATAGAATTAGTACTTTCTTTAAACTTGTATTTTATGAATCTAGTTATAATTTTTACTCTATTTTAAGTGCTATTGAATTTGAGTCAATGCAAGCAGCAAATTTTTTTGGAGCGAGCCTCTTATTAGTTTGTCTTTTAGGTTTTTTTTATTTGTATCAGAAACGTAATCAGTATGACTATAAAATATATTTCTACACTATATTCTTTTATATTTTACTTTACTTTACATTGATTTTTTTAGGAAAACTTTCTTATTCTCCCACAAGACATTTTTTATTCTTTCTACCAATAATTTTGATATTAATAGGATATGGTTTAATTTTTATTAAAGCTAAAATTAATAATCTCATATTTTATATCTTTTTGATCCCAACAACCCTGATTTATGCTTGCTTCTCGATCCTCATGTTTTCATCTTTCGAAGAAAAGCGCAAAGATTTAATTCAAGTTTTCAATATTCCACTTCTTTTTCAAAATAGTGGAGCTACTGAAATTCTTGTAGATGAATTTGATGTAGAACCTTTTTTTTTAACTGAGCTATCAAATATAACAATTTTTCGTTATAGACCTAATCCAATTTGCAAGGATTATCCTTATTTATCCAGTAACAATCTCCCAAAAAAATTCATAATTTTTTGGTATAGTAAAAGAGTTCTTTTAAATAATCAGGGTGCGCCATTAGTAAAAAATTTTTATGATGGTGGACCCATTTCTTTGACTGATTATTTCCAAAAAGTTTTAATTAGTTGTTTTCCACATGAAAATATCCAAAATAAAACTATTCAGGTAAAAAAAATTTCTGACATACTAATTCAAAGATCTACTATAGAAATTGACTTGAGCAATCGCACGAAAAATGGTTCAAATTCGTTATTTTTACAGACCTTTGAGATTCAATTACCAACTATGGAGTTAAAATAATCATGCAAATTGTAATTCCTATGTCGGGATTTGGTGAGCGTTTTCGGCAATCAGGCTATTTAGTTCCGAAGCCACTTATTAATGTTGATGGTCGTCCTGTTATTTCTTATGTTGTCGATCTTTTTCCGGGTGAGACAAATTTCCTTTTTATTTGCAATCAGGATCATCTTGACAACTCTAATTTTCAAATGCGTGATACTCTCTTATCGCTCTGCCCAACCGGGAAAATTATCGGCATAGCACCTCATAAATTAGGCCCAATATATGCCGTCATGCAGGTGATTGATCAACTTAACCATAATGAACCTGTAATTGTGAATTATTGTGACTTTAGTTGTTATTGGGATTGGGCGCATTTTAAAAATTTTGTAATTACCTCTCAATGTGACGGTGCTATTCCTGCCTATAAAGGTTTTCATCCTCATTGCCTTGGAACTACCAATTATGCATACCTTAAAGAAAATGCAGGTTGGGTTAGCGCCATTCAAGAAAAAAAACCATTCACCTTAAATCGAATGGATGAATATGCTTCAACTGGAACTTATTACTTTTCAAGCGCACAGCTTATGCATGACGCTTTTAAAAATGTGATTGCTAATGATTTAAGTATTGGTGGTGAATTTTATGTAAGTCTTTCTTACAATCTTCTTATTGGCCAAGGAAAACATGTAGCGGTTTATCCTATTCAGCACTTCATGCAATGGGGCACACCTGAGGACTTAGTTGAGTATCAACATTGGTCTTATGTTTTTAGGCGTTTAATATCTCCATTTAAAAAAAATGAGGTTGGTGGTGCTACGATAATTCCGATAGCCGGCCTTGGAAAACGATTTTCAGATGAGGGCTATGCCCATACCAAACCTCTAATCTCAGTCTCCGGTCAGTCGATGGCTATTCAGGCTATCAACGACCTGCCAAATACTCAAGAACGCTGTTTTATTTTACGATCTGATATGCCTGGTGTTGAATCAGTTTGCGAGGAGTTACTAAGGAAATACCCGAACGCACTCATTCCAATGGTTGATAATATTACTCAAGGACAAGCTTGTACCGCTGAAATCGGCCTGAAGGCGCTGTGTGATGCAAAGCGTATTAATGCACACTCGCCAATACTGTTTAGTGCCTGTGATAACGGCGTTCTCTTTAATGCAGAAAAATATCTTTCCATGTTAAACGATCCAATGATCGATGTGATTGTCTGGGGAGTTCGCGGCCATCCGAACGCTGTTCGACATCCGCACATGTTTGGTTGGATTGATGTAGATGATATGGGCCTGATCCAGAAAATTTCTGTAAAACAACCTCTCGCCAACCCCCGTAGCGATCCCATTGTGATCGGGACATTTACCTTTAAACGTGCAGGTGATGCTCAGAGAGCAATAACTCATCTTATTGAACGTAATGGACTTATTAATGGCGAATTTTACTTAGACTCCTGTATAAATGATGCCATTGCTATGGGTCTACGTTGCGTTGTTTTTGAGATAGATGCATATATTTCTTGGGGTACGCCCAATGAACTTAGGACCTTTGAGTATTGGCAATCCTGCTTCAGCAAATGGGCTCTACACCCATATGAGCTCAAACTCGATGCACACATTCCAAGTCATAAAGTAGCCGAACTTACATCCCACTATCAAGCAATCTTACCTGCTATACCGCTCCAGTAATGCCCATTCGAGAAGTGCTAACTTTCTTACTTGTTGGCCTTTTGGCGACAGGTATAGATTTTGCTATCTACCAATCCATGCTCTTGCTCACTTTTTTAGGAACTAGCTCCTCAAAGGCAATAGGATTTATCTTCGGAACTTTATTTGCATATTTTGCCAATCGGTTCTGGACCTTCCAAAACCCAAAAATGCGAACCGGAAGCAGCTTTCGCTTCGTACTAGTTTATGCAATTGGTTTGGTAATTAATGTACTGAGTAATGATGCTCTGCTTATTCTTTTTAAATTTGAGGTAGGCTCAATTTTTTTTGCCTTTATGCTTGCTACACTGTTTTCAGCAATTAGTAATTATGTTGGTATGAAATGGTATGTTTTTAAACACCTTTAGAATGTGTATATGAAACTTTCTTTGATTATTCCTTGTTACAACGAGGGGACCAATCTACCTCTATTGCTCGATCGTTGCCAAATCTTGGGCGAGCGTGGTGATATTGAAATTATTTTAGTTGACAACGGCTCTACTGATGACAGTGCAACAGTCTTAGAAAAACTTATGTCCCAGTATCGATGGTGCAAGAGCATACGAGTTCCGATCAATCTTGGATATGGTTACGGTATTTTGATGGGGCTTCGTGAAGCACGCGGTGAGTTGCTCGGATGGACACATGCTGATTTACAAACAGACCCGAAAGATCTTTTAAAGGCGTTACCTTTGTTTGAACGATATGGCAATTTAATTTATGTTAAAGGCCAAAGAAAACATCGACCCTTTACAGATAATTTTTTTACAGTTGGCATGAGTATTTTTGAAATACTTTTACTAAGAAGGTTTTTTTGGGATATCAATGCTCAACCCAATTTATTCCCACGCTCATTTTATGAAAAATGGGTTCAGCCACCTCACGATTTCTCACTGGATCTTTACGTCTACTTTAAGGCGAAAGAGTCAAATCTAACGATTCATCGCATTCCTGTAGAGTTTGGTAAGCGTATCCATGGTAATTCTCACTGGAATATTAATTGGCAGGGCAAATGGAAATTTATTAAACGTACCATTCAATTTAGCTTTAAATTAAGACGTTCTCTTAATCAATGAAAATAATTGCTCATCGACGAAATAGTATTGAGTTACTCATCAATACCCCAAAAAAATATGGGGTTGAAGTTGATATCCGCACATTCAATAATGAATTAATTTTACAACATGACCCTCTTAAATCTGGGGAAAAATTGGAGGATTGGTTAAAACATTTCGAGCATCAAACCCTAATACTGAATGTAAAAGAAGAAGGTCTCGAAGAGGCCCTACTTTGCCTGATGCGAAAATTCAAAATTAATGATTTCTTTTTTTTAGATCAATCATTTCCTTTTTTAATTAAATTTGCTAAATTAGGCGAACGTCGTTGCGCCTTGCGTGTCTCCGAATTTGAATCAATTGAGACAGCACTATCTCTTTCACATCAAATTGACTGGATATGGGTTGACTACTTTACTTATTTTCCACTTTCTAGATTTATGGCGGAACAATTAGAATCTGCTGGTTTTCGTCTTTGTATCGTTTCCCCTGAATTACAAGGTTTTATTTCTAATGTCGCAATTCCAAAGCTAGCTTCAGAGCTTCGTCAAGAAAGAATTACACCAGCCGCTATATGCACAAAAGAGCCAGAACGCTGGGAATCTGAAGGTTTTGGAATATGAAAATTTGGCTTTTAAATCCACTGTTTTTGTTTGGCCTAGCGACCCGTATTGCGCTTCTTATTTTCATACCAGCAGCTCCTATTAATGATTGGTACATCCCTTTTTTTGAATTTAGTATCGAGAATCTATCCATAGATCCCTGGGCAAGCTGGCTTAATAGTTTAGGTGATTATCGAGCATTTCCTTACGGCTATGCCATGTGGCTCTTTTTTTTGCCCTGGATCATTCTTGCTAAATTTATATTCATTCCAATTTCATATGGGTATGGTGCAGCTATTATTTTTGCAGACTTAATTTTATTATTAACCCTAGATAAATTATTTTCAAATAAAAGAAATAAGCTGATAGCCATTTACTGGCTCTCGCCAATTATCTTAATTGCGATATATGTTCTCGGTTATAACGATTTAATTCCAATCTGTTTTTTAATTTTGTCTATATATCTGATTAAGATTAATCAATTTATATTTAGTGGTGTTTTTTTAGTTGCAGCAATTTCCGCAAAATTAAGTATGTTCCTCACATTACCTTTTTTTTTAATTTACTTCTTACATAATCGTTCAATTTTTCAAAAATTTTCTCAGTTTTTATTTGGATTTATTTTAGCTTTTATAAGCATCCTGCTACCCTTTCTCTTTTCTATCGCCGGCATCCAAATGGTGCTTACAAATCCTGAAGTTACAAAGATTTACCAGCTTAGTATTCCAGTTCTTAAGGATAATGAGCTTTACCTTTTTCCACTGCTATATTTATTGTTGCTTTACTTAGCATGGCAAATTAAACGTGTGAATTTTGAACTATTCTATAATTTTTTGGGAATAGTTTTTTTAGTTTTTGTCCTTCTAATACCTGCATCACCGGGATGGTTTGTTTGGGTAGTTCCCTTATTAATTAGTTATCAACTAAGTAATGATCGCTTTGCAATGAGTATTAGTAATATTTTTATAATTTTATATATTATTTGTATTAGTTTCTTTCTATCAAGCTATGACGTTGGATTAATTCACCATCTATTAGCGAGTAATAATTTTAATATTAGTCTTGGGACATACAATCATTTAAGTTCTTTTGCTTACACTGCACTAGTTTCAATAAGTATTATTTTAATCATTCGTATTTGGAAAAATAATATTGTACGTAATGATTTTTTTCGTCTAAGCCGAAAACCGTTTGTGATTGGAATAGCTGGTGATTCTGGGTCTGGTAAAGATACTTTCGCAAATATTATTACTGATTTATTTGGTAAGCACTCGACTACCCATCTTTCTGGTGATGATTATCACTTGTGGGATCGCAAGCAACCAATGTGGAATATGCTGACCCACATTAACCCCTCGGCTAATGATCTGGAAAGTTTTACTAATGATCTGGTTTCTCTAATAGATGGAAAAACTATTCGTATCCGACATTATGATCATTCAACAGGTTTAAGTGGTGAGCCAATTAATTTGCCTAGTAAAGATTTGATTATCTCCAGTGGTTTGCATGCTTTATATCTTCCACTACTACGCTCGTGTTATGACCTTTCTATTTATTTAGATATTAATGAAGAATTACGTTGCTACCTAAAAGTTTTGCGTGATATTAAAGAACGAGGTTATTCTGCAGATCATGTTATGAAAAAGCTTGAAGAGCGAAGAGTCGATTCATCACGTTTTATTCACCCTCAAGCTCATTTTGCAGATCTTATATTCTCTGTTCAACCTGCAAAAATATCTGAGTTAGATGAACAAGTTGATCCAAATTTACTTCATTTAAAGTTAATTATTCGCTCACGTCAGGGACTCAATGAACTTTCATTAAAACGAATTTTAGTTGCTATTTGTGGGCTTCATGTAGAAATAGAACTTAATCCTATAAATTCTGAAGTAATTCTTATTATTGATGGTGACTGTCAAGCTGACGATATAGCAATGGCTGCAAAAATTTTATGTCCAAACATTTTTGATTTCTTTGATTTTGAGCCAAAATGGTATGGTGGAGTTCTCGGATTAATGCAAATTACTACAATTTCTTTCATGCAGCAGGCTCTAACTAAGAGGTTCATCTGATGAAAATAAATTTTCCATCAGCCTTTACTGTAGCTCCTGATGCAGTTCTACTCGATCTCGATGATACATTATATGCATATGATCATGCCCATCAATCTGCTTATAAAGCAATCAAACAAAAATTGTTTAAGGATTATTCGGTAAAGGAATCTGCTATTGATTTCACTTTTAAACAAGCTAAAAATGAAATTAAATTATCTTTAAAAAAAACGGCTGCATCACATAGTAGGTTACTTTATTTTCAGCGTATGTTGGAATTAATGGGATTAGGTTCGCAACCTTTATTATGTCTTGATTTAGAACAAACTTATTGGAGAACCTTTTTAAATAATGCTCAATTATTTCCTGGAGTAAAAGAATTTTTGGATGATTTAAGGATATTGCGAATTCCATCTGCCATTGTTACAGATCTAACTGCTCAAATTCAGTTTCGTAAACTTCTTTATTTCGGCTTAGACCGTTATTTTACAGCAATTGTAACAAGTGAGGAAGTTGGCCTAGACAAACCTCATCCAATGATATTTGAATTGGCTCTCAAAAAAATTAATCCTAGTGGAGATTGTATATGGATGATTGGAGATAATTCAATTAATGATATTTTAGGTGCCAAAAATGCTATTGGTGCCATTACGTTACAAAAAATTCATTCGGGTGTTGAGATTGGTTCCAATGAATCATTACCTGATGCACACTTTAATAGTTTTATCGAGTTAAGCCGGCTACTTAAAGCACTAAATGAATATGCCTCCAATTAATCATGAACAAATTTCTTCTTTTTGTGTTTCCATTGGTAACAACCCTTTGCTTGTTCAAGGTGCCGGAGGAAATGTATCTTGGAAAGATGGTGATAAGCTTTGGATTAAAGCATCGGGAACATGGTTAGCACATGCTAAAAATAAATCGATCTTTGTTCCGGTTGATCTTTATGATCTAAAGAAATCTATTTTAGAAAAAAAATTTTTCGTTAGCCCAAAATTAAAGATTGATTCACCGCTTCGACCATCAATAGAAACTGTTCTTCATGCATTATTGCCTCACCCTATTGTGGTTCATATCCACCCTATTGAAGCACTTTCCTTTTTAGTTCTACGAGAACCGCATGAAGCATTCAATAGAGTTAGAGAATTAATGAGTGAAGAAATTATTATGATTCCATATCGACAACCAGGCGGAGAATTATCGAGTACTATTTCATCTGTAATTCACGAAAAAAATATCCGTTGTATTTTTTTGCAAAACCATGGGGTGGTATTGGGTGCTTCATCAATCATGGATATGAACGATCTAATTTCTTCTCTTCGCTTAGCTTGTCAATCAGTTTCGCATAAGATAAATTTTTCTACAAATCGGTCTCACATTTCTTCTTTTTTTGATGAATATTTTCCTCCTGAAGACTATGAAATTAATATGTTGGCTATCAATCCTGAGTGGTTTAAGCGACTTAAGGATGATTGGGTTTTATTTCCAGATCACGCAGTTTTCCTTGGTCCAAAAGCATTTTTTTTTCATAATATCGAAGAATTTAAGGCCTTTACTAAGCTTAAGCTATCCCCCCAGCTTATTTTTGTTAAAGACAAAGGTGTTTTTTATAAATCATCCTTTAGTTTGACTCAAAAAATTCAACTCCGCTGCTATCTTGATTTACTTCAGCGTATACACCCTGATTCTGAGTTAAACCCCTTGAGCATGCAAGAGGTTAATAATCTTTTGAATTGGGATGCTGAGAAATTTCGTCAGCAGTATTCGTAAATTGTGTCTAATTCGCCTTTTTGAAATTTGATTTAACTACACCCCCTTGGATGATGAATTTCATGTAATTTCTTTAAGCGCTCGCGCGCCACATGGGTATAAATTTGAGTGGTCGAAATATCGGCATGCCCCAACAAGAGTTGTACAACCCGTAAATCCGCACCATGGTTTAAGAGATGGGTAGCAAACGCATGGCGCAGAGTATGGGGTGAGAGCGCCACTTGAATGCCAGCCAGACTCGCATAGTGTTTGATGATGAACCAAAATGCTTGACGGGTTAATCCAGCGCCTGTGCGGCGCCCCACAAAAACCTCTTGGCAATTTTTTCCCTCTAAGAGGATGGGTCGGGCTTCATGTAGATATTGACGCAACCACTGTCCCGCTTCACCACCAAAAGGAACGATACGCTCTTTACCACCTTTACCGTTGACCACGCGCACGACCCCTTCATTGAGTCCCAACGATACGGTTTTGAGTGACACAATTTCTGAGACGCGTAAGCCACTGGCGTACATCAGCTCGAACATGGTGCGATCACGCAACCCCAATGGCTCGTCAATATTGGGGGCATTGAGTAGCGCAATGACCTGGTCCTCACTCAAGACCTTTGGAAAGCGCTGCGCTTGCTTCGCGGCGCGCAACTTCGCACACGGATCTTCTTTAACATAGCCAAGGCGCAATGCATGGCGATAAAAGCGCTTAAAGACCGTGAGGCGCCGATTGGCTGTGGTGGCTTTATCGCTTCGCTTTGCTGCCATGTAGGCCGTGAGATCTGCCTCCTGGACCCGATAAAGATCGCTGGCATTTTTTTGCTCACCCAACCAGGTAGCAAATAAAATGAGATCGCGCCGATAGGCACTTAGCGTATTTTTTGAGAGGCCATCTTCGAGCCAACAGGCATCGCAAAACTGATCAATCGCGTTTTGAGATGCCAAGACCACAAATTAGTCGCGAAAATTGTTAAACGCCAAAGGAGCTTCGCTCGCTTCTTTTCGCAGTAACGCCATCGCAGTCTGCAAATCATCACGCTTGGCCCCTGTCACGCGCACCGCATCCCCCTGAATACTCGCTTGCACTTTAATTTTGCTGTCTTTGATAATGCGTACGATCTTTTTAGCAAGCTCTTGCTCGATGCCTTTTAAAAGTTTCATGGTTTGCTTACGCTTATCGCCTGACATCGTCTCGGTCTTATCGTCTTTTAAAAATCGAACATCCACATTGCGTTTAGCCATTTTGCTAAAGAGTACGTCTCGCACTTGACCCAATTTAAAGTCATCATCGGCAAACAAAATGAGTTCGTTATCTTTTTGCTCGACGCGCGCGTCTGAACCTTTAAAGTCAAAGCGGTTTGTAATTTCTTTATTGGCTTGCTCGACAGCATTTTTGAGCTCCACGACATTGGGTTCGCACACAGTATCAAATGACGGCATTTACCTCTCCAAACGAATGTTGTAATCATGACGGTTTTGCTATTTTTAGACCAATTTCGTTCTTCATGCAAAACCCGAATAAGATTGTGGCATGAACTCGGATTGCAAGCCACTAGCCAATTACCCATTACGAGAGCGCAATACCCTAGGCTTTGAGGTGGTGGCCGAGTGGGCTTTGCCGATTACCCAAGCTGAGCAAATCCCCCCAGCGATTCGCTGGGCCAAAAATGCGGGGTTGCCCTATCGGACTCTTGGGGGAGGTAGCAACGTTGTGCTACCCGCCCAATTACCAGGACTCACCCTCCTCATGGACATCGATTTCATTGAGGTTCTTGAGAATCAAGCTGCGAAGACAAGGTTGCGGGTAGGGGCCGGGGTCAACTGGCATGACTTCGTTCGCTGGACTCTGGATCAGAACTGCCGTGGTCTAGAGAACCTCGCCTTGATTCCAGGCACGGTTGGAGCGGCTCCCATCCAAAATATTGGCGCCTATGGAGTTGAGGTGAAAGAGTACATCGATACGGTGGAGGCCTTCGATTGCCAAACCAATCAGTGGGTCAGTCTATCGAATAAAGATTGTCGCTTTACCTATCGGCACAGCGTGTTTAAAGATGAGCCGAATCGCTTTGTGATCACAGCAGTGATATTTGATCTGCCCAAGGTATGGCAACCGCGCATCTCATACGCCGATCTTGCCAACCACTTTGCCAATCGCTCAATTGATGCGATCACCGCTTCTGCAATTTTTGATGCAGTGTGCGCCATCCGCACTCAAAAGTTACCGGATCCTAAGGTGATTGGTAATGTGGGTAGTTTTTTTCAAAATCCTGTGATTTCCAATCAGCAATTGCAATCCCTTAAGCGGCAATTTCCACAGATAGTGAGCTATCCAGAATCGGCTACGCATAGCAAGCTTGCCGCTGGATGGCTTATCGACCAGTGTGGCTTCAAAGGGGTGCAAATGGGTAATGTGGGCGTTCACGACAAACAGGCCCTGGTGCTTACGCATCGCGGTGGTGGTAATGCCAGTGAACTGTTAAAGCTTGCCGAACAAATTCAGAGAAAGGTAAAAGAGACCTTTGGCGTTGAATTAGTTATTGAACCAATCATTATTAACGGCAGCGCTAGTCTTTAATCATAAAAAATGCTTATGACTTTTATTGGTTCGTCACATTAAAGAAAACTTTAATATGGAATTTTCAAATTAAAGTTTTCTTTAATGTGAGATAGCTAGTCAATGTTTATAAATACTTAAACTATTGATTTATAGGGATTCTTGGCGTCATAGCTATCTTGACCACGAAGCCACCAACCAACGCTTAAACCAAAATACTGGCAAAGCTTTAAGTCCTCGTCCTCTGTAATAGGGCTCTTACCCGCAATAATGTCATGCATTCTTGAGGAGATACCCCAACA
This sequence comes from Polynucleobacter sp. MWH-UH24A, assembly GCF_018687475.1. NCBI lineage: Bacteria > Pseudomonadati > Pseudomonadota > Betaproteobacteria > Burkholderiales > Burkholderiaceae > Polynucleobacter > Polynucleobacter sp. MWH-UH24A. The sequence goes on along the minus strand of NZ_CP061292.1, from coordinate 266,359 downwards.
TCCTCAGCAAGACGATGCATTGTGAGCCCTAATGGCTTTAAAAAATCCTCTTTCAACATTTCGCCAGGTGTAACAGGAGCAATTTTCTTTTCATTTTTTTATTCTTAAAAATGATTACTTACTTGGTTTATCGAATCTAGTTGCTACCTCACCGCTTGCCAGCTTAATAATGTAATCCTCATCCTCTCGAATATCGCTGGGTTGCCGGGCAGCCTTTTGATTCTGATCCAAAATGACTGCATAACCCCGCTCGAGCGTGCGTTGCGGATTGAGGGTTTCAAGCTGAGTAAGCCAATGTGCTTGATTGCGTTTCAGGCTCTCTAGATAAACGCGTACACCTTGTGACAGACGTTGCTGACATTGCTCAATTTGCTCGCGCATGCGCTCTGGGTTTGGCAGCGCGTGCTTCAGTCTCAGACTAATTTGATCAAGTGTTTGAGCCTCGCGCTCAAGGCGTTGCTCCAGACGCTGAGTAATCGTGTCTTGATAGCTCTTTAGTTCCTGTAAGAGTTGCTCTCGTTTTGGGGTGGCCAGTTCGGCGGCGCCGGTTGGCGTGGGGGCTCGCAGATCTGCCACAAAATCAGCAATCGTGAAATCTGTTTCGTGCCCCACGCCACTAATGATTGGTATGTCCGAGTTAGCAATGGTTTGTGCCAGCTGCTCGTCATTAAAACCCCATAGGTCCTCAATGCTGCCACCGCCCCGCACGAGAAGAATCACCTCGGTCAAGCCATCATCATTGGCCTTCTGAATGGCTTTCATGATCCCAGCAGGCGCATCCGTACCCTGCACTAAAGTTGGGTAGATAAAGATCGGAATATGCGGGGCCCGACGCGCTAAGGTGGTCAGCACATCTTTCAAGGCTGCGGCTTGCGTTGAGGTCACAATTGCAATTGCCTTTGGATGAGATGGAATTGCGCGTTTACGCTCCTCATCAAATAAACCGGCTCTCGCTAATTTATCCTTGAGTTTTAGAAAAGCTTCATAAAGACCACCAAGGCCAGCTTTACGCAAAGCATGGATGGTCAGTTGCACATCACCGCGGGGCACATACATGCTGACCGAGGCACTGACCTCCACTTGATCCCCAGATTGGGGCATAAATCCAACTTGAAGATTTTTTCCCCGAAACATCACACAGCGAATCTGACCTTCTTCGTCTTTGAGCGAGAAATACCAATGCCCGCTGTCATAGGCTTTGAAGTTCGACACCTCCCCGCTAACCATCACAAATTCAAATTGTTCGGTCAAAGATTCAGCAATGGCGCGGTTTAGATCGCCAACACTCAGGATCGGCCTTGATTTTTCGGTCATCAAATGGTCACTTTGCTGTAACTATATGGGCTTGCGGGTCGCAACATATCCACAAGGCTTGACTGGCGGAAAAAGTAAAAAAGTTAGTGAATACTTGCTCTTTATGGATGTGGCTTTCATCCAACAACAAATTCATAAACATTTGATTTAAAACCATATTTTTATCACTTGAATAAATAAATATCCATGCATAAATCAAGGACTTACACCACCCATCAAGGACTTAGGGAGGTATATGCATAAAGTTTTACACAGAGTTATCCACAAGCCGGCATCAAAGCCCGTAGTTGGATGCAACTGACTTACCGGATGAAATAGGGTCACCCGTTTTTGGGGGCTTTTCTGAATTTGCATGAAAATACCGTTCATGTATTCCATCTTAATCGCAGCCGGCTGGCCCATCTGGCCGCTCCTTGCCATATCCATTCTCGGCTTAGCTATCTTGCTCGAACGCAGCTGGTATTTGCGCAAAACCCATATTGTTCGTAAAAGGTCGATTGAAGAGGCGTTTGCCGCCACCCCAACCTTAGCGAATGACCCCAATTTTCTCAATCAGCTCTCTGGCTCCTCCCCGATTGGCGGCCTATTAGCGGGTGTCTTACGTGAGCATGCCCTGGGGCACTCAGCCGAGGTTGCGATTGAAGAGCTTCAGATCCTTGCGCAAAACCTCTGGATGAAATTAGATCGCTATTTAGGGGCGCTCGCCACGATTGCCACCGTTGCCCCACTGCTGGGTCTCTTTGGGACTGTGGTGGGCATGATCGAGATCTTTGGCAGTCAAGGCGGCACGATTGGTAGTGCAGTGAATGCTGCCAGCGTTGGGGCGACTAATCCTCAGCAATTAGCACACGGCATCTCGATTGCGCTCTACAACACCGCATTTGGTCTTTTAATTGCAATTCCAGCTTTGGCTGGTTGGCGGATCTTGCGAGCAGTAGCGGACCAACGCCAGCGTGAGTGTGAGGAATGCACCCGGCAGTTGTTTAAGAAGTTGTATCCACAATCGGCTTCGTCATCTTCATGAGTTGGCTAGACACTTCGCAAAAAAGCTCCTCTCGCTTTGGCATACATTTGGGTCGCTCATCCCGCTCCTTCTCTTATGCCGAACCAGAAATTAATCTAATTGCCTTCATTGACGTCCTCTTAGTCATTCTAATTTTTTTGATGATTTCTACTACGTTCACCAAATTTCAAGAAATTGCGATTACCCTCCCAACGGCCTCTGGTGTCGAGACTGTCGATTCAGCGCGTGAGATCAATATTGCCGTCAGTAGCGATGGTCGCTTTGCCCTAAATGGCAAGATCATGAATCGCTCTCAGCTGGGAAGTGCTTTGAAACAAATGAACACTGTTCCTGAGCAAAACCTACGCATTAGCATCGATGCCGATGCCCGCGCTCCGCATCAAGCGGTCATGACCGTATTGGAACTGGCGCGTGATGCAGGTCTACCCAATATCGCTTTTAGTAGTCAAGCAAAAAAATAATGTTGTTTAAGACCTCACCGCGCTTTTGGGAAAAATCTTCATTTTCTCAATCGCCCATTCGAGCGATTGTCGATCGATTTGTCAGCGTTGTTTTGCTTCCGTTCGCATGGATCTTTGGCCTCATGGTTTGGATCAAGCAGTTGATCGTGGACTCTAGTCTATTGCACACCCTTGGGATCTATCGCGCCGCACCCGTTCCCATCATCATTGTCGGTAATATTCGGGTGGGGGGTACGGGGAAAACGCCGCTCGTGATTGCGCTTGCCAATGAATTGGTCGAACGAGGCTTTAAACCTGGAGTGATTAGTCGTGGCTATCAACCCAATGCTCGATCATTACTTGCGCAACCTACAGCCGTTAATCGGAACGGCAATCCCAACGAAGTTGGCGATGAACCAGTACTCATGTCGCAATGCATTCATGATTCTGTACCCATTTGGGTCTATAGCAAACGTAAGGCCTGCATAGATGCGCTCCTGCAAGCCCATTCCGAGGTCAATGTCATCATCAGTGACGATGGCTTACAGCACGCCGCTTTAGTGCGTTGGCCTGCGCGTGAGGGCGGGCGTGATTTGGAATTAGTTGTTGAGGATGAGCGTGGGGACGGTAATGGCAGACTCTTGCCCGCAGGTCCATTACGCGAGAGTGCTAAGCGCGAACGCGATGCGACCATCACCATTAGCCAATTGCCTCCTAAAAGCGAGCCTTTTTCCAGCTCTCACGAACTGCATTTCAGCCCAATCATCGATAGTGCCTATCCATTGCATCGCCCCAATGAGCCCATCACCTTTACACAAATGCTTAGTCGCTTGGTCGGATTAAAAGTGGGGGTACTTGCAGCAATTGGTAATCCAAAAAAGTTTTTTGATGCGCTCGTCAAGCTTGGTGTTCATATTGATCAAACTCTGGCACTTCCCGATCACGCGTCAGTTCGCGATAACGATCTCCAGGCGCTTGCGGTGGATCTCATCCTGATCACCGAAAAAGACGCAGTTAAATGCTCAGATATTGAGGATTCTCGCGTCTGGGTTATTCCCATGCGCCTAGATCTTCCATCAGAGTTTAGTGATTGGGTGCAAGAGGTCATTACGCGGCCCAATCCTTATCTCAAATAATCTGACATCTTGGGCTATGATGAGCACATAGTGATGATTGAGGCCCTCCGATGATGAATAGAAATTTACTCGATATTGTGGTTTGCCCGATTTGCAAGAGCTCACTCCATTTGGATGAAGACAAGCACGAACTCATTTGCAAAGTCGATAAGCTTGCCTACCCAATTCGCGACGACATTCCGGTGATGCTGGTTGATGAAGCAAGGAGTCTGAGTCCTGAAGAAGCTGGTGCGCTCTATAAATAATTTATCGCGATGACCGTCTTTACTGTTGTAATCCCTGCGCGCTTAGCCTCCTCACGACTTGAACGCAAAGCGCTCGCGGATCTGGGCGGCAAACCAATGGTGGTGCGAGTTGCTGAGCGCGCTTCACAATCCAAAGCAAAACACATTTTGGTTGCTACCGATGCTGTTGAAATCGAATCGGTCTGCCAAGCGGCAGGATTAAATGTCCTCATGACCCGCGCCGATCACCCCAGTGGCACTGATCGGATTGCAGAAGTTGCCTCTCGCTTAGGGTTAGATGATGAGGCACTCATTGTGAACGTGCAAGGCGATGAGCCCTTAATTCCGGTGGAGCTTATTAATCAAGTAGCCAACACCCTGGCAGCACACCCTGAATGCGTGATGAGCACAGCAGCCGTAGCTATTCAGAGTGCTGAGGAAATTACCAATCCCAATGCGGTCAAGGTGGTTCTCAATCAACGCCATGAGGCGTTGTACTTCTCTCGAGCAGCGGTACCCTACGATCGCACCCAATCGTCACCCACTTACTATCGACACATTGGCATTTATGCGTACCGCGTTGGTTTTCTAAAAAAATACGCACAACTTGCAAGCTCGCCATTAGAGGTCGCCGAGTCCCTAGAACAGTTGCGTGCGCTATGGCACGGCTACCGCATTGCGGTGCACCTCGCCTCCGTATTGCCCCCAGCTGGTGTAGACACCCCGGAAGATCTTGCGCGCGTTCGCGCCTTCTTTTAAGGGATTTCGCTAAGAAACATCTCCTAATAAATCTGCCCTAACTCAGGGCAATCAATTAGACTATAGGGAATGAAAAAACAAGATAGGGGATGACATGCGCTTAATTTTGCTGGGTGCTCCAGGTGCGGGCAAGGGAACGCAAGCCCAATTTATTTGTGAAAAATTCGGAATCCCACAAATCTCAACTGGCGATATGCTGCGCGCCGCCGTTAAAGCAGGCACTCCTCTCGGAATCGCCGCCAAGAAAATTATGGATGCCGGTGGCCTGGTCTCCGATGAGATCATTATTGGCCTTGTCAAAGATCGCCTAACTCAACCCGATTGCCACAAAGGCTACCTCTTTGATGGTTTTCCTAGAACCATCCCACAAGCACAAGCCATGAGAGATGCGGCCGTGCCGATTGACTACGTCCTTGAAATCGATGTGCCCTTTGAGGCAATTATTGAGCGTATGAGTGGTCGCCGTGTGCACCCTGCTTCGGGTCGTACGTATCACGTCAAATTTAATCCTCCAAAAGTCGATGGCAAAGATGATGTGACGGGTGAGCCCCTCATTCAGCGTGATGATGATCAAGAGGTAACGGTGCGTAAGCGTCTGCAGGTCTACACCGATCAAACACGCCCTCTAGTGGACTATTATTCAAAGTGGGCAAGTGAGCCAGCAAGTGCTGGGGTTAAGGCACCCGCCTATCGAAAGGTATCCGGTACAGGCTCCGTTGACGATATTACTAAGGCAATTTTTACTGCTTTAGCTTAACTGAAGTCTAGATTGACTCTCCCAAGGGCTTCTCAATTCGGTAATGCTTTAGCTCATAGTTTTCAATTGCGCTGAGCAATACTTCAAATTCCATCGCTTCTTTGGAATTCATCTGTGGCGGATGATCAAAAAATTGTGAAGCTCGCTCAAGAGCATCACAATAACTTTGCTCATTATGAATTTGTAAAAAACTCATTGCATTAAATCTACTTCAGCTCTTTGAGAGCACTCTCAAACGACTCGAGATCAGCAAAGCTGCGATAGACCGATGCAAAGCGGATGTAGGCGACTTTATCTAAACGTTTGAGCTCACGCATTACCAGTTCACCAACCCGCTCGCTGGGGATTTCCTTTTCGCCAGACGCCATCAGTTTTTCTTCGATGCGTCCGATCGCATCATCGACCGCATCGGAGGAAACGGGGCGTTTGCGTAGTGCTAAACGAATTGAGCTGACTAACTTTTCATGACTGTACTCAACACGACTGCCATTTTTTTTCACAATGGCAGGCAGACTTAACTCAGCCCGCTCGTAAGTTGTAAAGCGCTTATCGCAGGAAGCGCAGCGCCTGCGACGTCTTACCGAATCGCCCTCGTCCGATACCCGAGTATCCATTACCTGGGTATCGTCGCTGTGGCAAAACGGGCAGCGCATAAACGTTAATTTACGTAAACAGGAAAGCGTTTAGTAAGGGCATTGACCTGCTCTCGGACCTTCGCCAAATGATTAGCATCGTTTGGATGGTCCAGCACGTCGGCAATGAGTTGCCCCACTTGCCTAGCTTCTGCCTCCCTAAAACCTCGCGTGGTCATTGCCGGTGAACCTAATCGAATACCACTTGTCACCATGGGTTTTTCAGGATCATTCGGAATTGCATTTTTGTTCACGGTAATGTGCGCAGCGCCTAATGCCGCTTCAGCTTCTTTGCCTGTGATTTTCTTAGCGCGCAGATCCACGAGCATGACGTGTGACTCAGTTTTACCAGAGACAATTCGTAGACCCCGCTCAATTAATGAATTTGCTAAGGCTTGCGCATTGGCAATCACTTGCTTTTGATAATCCCTAAAGCCAGGCTCCAGCGCTTCTTTAAATGCAACGGCCTTTGCCGCAATCACATGCATCAAGGGGCCGCCTTGCATCCCGGGAAATACCGCAGAGTTAATCGCTTTCTCATGCTCAGCCTTCATCAGAATAATGCCGCCACGTGGACCGCGTAGACTCTTGTGCGTGGTTGAGGTCACGACATCGGCATACGGCACTGGATTAGAATACACGCCCGCAGCGATCAAACCTGCGTAATGTGCCATATCCACCATAAAAATCGCACCAATCTCTTTGGCAACTTTTGCAAAGCGCTCAAAATCGATTTGCAATGAGTAAGCGGATGCACCAGCAATGATGAGTTTTGGTTTCTTTTCGCGGGCAAGACGCTCCATTTGCTCGTAATCGATCGCTTCGTTTTGATCTAGGCCGTAGGAGATGGCGTTAAACCACTTGCCACTCATATTGAGTGCCATACCGTGGGAGAGATGCCCGCCCTCGGCAAGGCTCATACCCATAAATGTATCGCCAGGCTTCAAAAAGGCCAAGAAAACCGCTTGATTGGCTGATGCTCCGCAATGGGGCTGTACGTTCGCCGCATCAGCTCCAAATAATTTCTTGACCCGATCGATCGCCAATTGCTCGGCCACATCAACAAACTCGCAACCGCCGTAATAGCGCTTACCGGGGTAGCCTTCGGCATATTTATTAGTCAACTGGGAGCCTTGAGCGGCCATCACTGCGGGTGAGGTGTAGTTTTCAGAGGCAATGAGCTCAATGTGCTCTTCCTGACGGCGATTCTCGTTTTGGATGCTAGTCCATAACTCGGGATCAATATGCGCTAAAGTGTGTTGACGATCAAACATGGTGGATTCCTAATTAATCACATAACAATAACAAAATACGGCAGTCAAACTTCGGCAATCGTGCAAGGATTGGCTAAAATTACCCTCCATAATACAAAGTCCTTATGAACCCTACTCAAGACCTTTCTATTCTCTCCCTAGTTCTCAATGCCAGCATCCTGGTCCAAGCCGTGATGGTATTGCTCTTGAGCCTGTCGATAGCCTCTTGGACCATTATTTTTCGTAAAGGCTCGATTCTGGGTGGCGTGCGTCGAGAGACTGAACGTTTTGAGCGAAATTTTTGGGCTGGCGGTGATCTGTATAACTTGTTTGAGGTTGCGCAACGAAAAATGGCCAATGCCGACAGTGCCGGAAATGCTGCTGTTCTTGAAAGAATCTTTGCAGCTGGAATGAAAGAGTTCTTAAAGGCAAAAGAAATCGATGCGGCACGGCGCGCCATGAAAGCAGCCTATCAACGCGAGATGGATCGTTTGGAGGCGAATCTACCCTTTTTAGCTTCAGTTGGTTCAGTCTCCCCCTACATTGGTTTACTCGGAACGGTTTGGGGCATCATGCACGCCTTCCGAGGCTTGGCTAATGTTCAACAAGCCACTCTTGCATCTGTTGCCCCTGGCATTGCAGAGGCCCTGGTCGCAACTGCAATTGGTTTATTTGCAGCTATCCCAGCAGTGGTTGCCTATAACCGCTACTCGACCGATATTGATCGCCTCTCGATGCATTTTGAATCGTTTGTCGAAGAGTTCACCAATATTCTGCAACGCCAAGGCGCTCGCCTCTAAAGGCTATGGCTAGTCGCTCATCCTTTCGCTCATCCCGTCGGAAAGCGATTGCGGATATCAATGTCGTTCCCTACATCGATGTGATGTTAGTATTGTTGGTCATCTTTATGGTGACCGCGCCCCTAGTAAATCCCGGTGTTGTCAATCTACCTACCGTCGGTGGCGCCAAAGTGCAAGCCCTACCCCCGGTCTTTATTACGATCGGTGCTGATGAAGCCATTACGATTCGCAAAGAGGGTGAACCCGCACAAACGATTTCCAAACTAGAGCTTGGTGCCTTTGCTCGCTCACAAGCCGAGAAGTCCGCTGAGCAACCAGTCGTTCTAGCCGCCGACAAATCCATCAAATACGAAGTGGTGATGGATGTAATGTCCCGCTTGAAGGAAAACGGTGTGAAGCGCGTGGGATTGGCAGTTCGTAGTCAATAATGATGAGTAAGCATGAGTAGCGCGACTCTTCATACCTCGCGGCAGTTTCATGCGCAGCGCGAGCCGGGAACTACAAAAGCGTTCGTGCTCTCCCTAGGTGCGCATCTTTTTCTAATTGCTCTGCTGACTCTGGGGATTCATTGGAAAACCAGCTCAAGTCCAGCTGGCGTTGAAGTGGAGCTCTGGGATGCGAGTGTTCCGCCCCCAAGCATCACCCCTATCCCTAAAGTTGAGGTGAAACCAGAAGCCGCTGAAATCGTCATCAAGAAAACGAAACCACCGCCCGAGCCTCCCAAAGAGGTAATGAAAAAACCTGAGCCTAAGCCTGAGAAGAAAGTAGAAACAAAACCGGCTGAGAAAAAGGTTGACCCCAAAGAAGATGTGGCAGCTAAAAAAGCAGCGGCTGCAGCGGAGAAAGCGCGTTTAGATCAATTGGCCCGCTTAAAAGCAGCAGCAGGTGCCGAAGGTGGCAGCGGCGGCAAAGTAGGCGATGGCGTAGGAGCGGGTGGTAACGCCCCCCCTGGTTACGCCGATCGCGTACGCAAAAAGATAAAGCCCCTCATTGTGTTCAATGCCGAATCCACCACTGGCAATCCAGCTGTAGTCGTTTTGGTGGATCTCGCTCCAGATGGCATGATTTTGAAACGAACTGTTACCTCTGCAAGCACGGATCCCGCCTGGGATCGCGCGGTCTTAATTGCGATTGATCGAGCCGAGAGCCTACCGCGTGACGAAAACGGCAAAATTCCTATGCGTCAAATAAAACTGACCTTTAAACCGAAGGATTAATTGATCGGTCATTGTGACCGGCTAGAATAATGTCCATGACATTTGAACGCATTCGTATTGCCACCCTGCTGGCATTTACTATTTTCCTGGGACTCTTCGTTCCCCCTGTGAATGCTCAAATGAATATCGAGATCAAAGGCGTTGGCCAAACGCTCTATCCGATTGCGATAGCCCGGTTTAAAGATGAAGATAAATTACCGGTCAAGATTTCCGATGTGATCCGCCAAAACCTCACACGCAGTGGCTACTTCCGAAATGTCGAGCTTGGTAACGGCGTTGAGGACGATCAAGTCATTCCTAACTTTAAAACTTGGGCGGCACGTGGAGCCGATGCCTTAGCTGTTGGCTCAGTAACTCAAAAATCTCCAGGTCAATATGAGGTTCGTTACCGCTTGTATGACATCCGTAAGGGCGAGAGTCTCAATGGTTTGATTGTGTCTACAAGCGAAGATAACTTGCGCCTTGCGGCCCACAAGATTTCAGATGACATCATCTTCAAACTCTTGGGAGAACGTGGCGTATTCTCGACACGACTCTCGTACGTCATGAAAGAGGGCAAACGTTACCGCTTAGTGATCTCAGATGCCGACGGCCAAAATATGCGTAATGCGCTTAACAGTAGTGAGCCAATCATTTCGGTAGCGTGGTCACCCGATGGTCAAAAAATTGCGTATGTGTCGTTTGAAGATCGTAAACCCGTAGTTTATGTACATGAACTAGTCACCGGACGTCGCATTGTTCTCTCAAATGAACGTGGTAACAACAGCGCGCCATCCTGGGCCCCCGATGGTAAGAGCCTTGCAGTTTCTCTCTCCAAAGATGGCAATACGCAAATTTATCGAGTCAATGCCGATGGCAGCAATCTGCGCCGTCTGACGCAAGGCAATACCATCGATACCGAACCACAATTTTCACCAGACGGTAAGTTCCTTTATTTCACGAGTGATCGAGGCGGCAATCCTCAAATCTATCGCATGAGCGCTGATGGCGAACGCGGGGAACCAGCAAGACGCATCACTTTTAAACAACCGTATGCGACATCGCCACGGATCTCACCCGATGGTAAGTACTTAGCCTATATCGGCGGTGCAGGTGGTGGCTTTAAGCTCTTTTTGATGAACCTCGCCACTGGCGATAGCACTCCGATGACGGATACCAGCTTTGATGAGTCACCTAGCTTTGCCGCCAATGGTCGTTACATTTTGTATTCAACCCAAGTGGGGGGCAAAAAAGTATTAGCCGCTGTTTCAGTGGATGGCTATGTCAAACAAATTTTGAGCGTTCCAGGATCGGATGTGCGTCAACCGTCTTGGGGTCCATTCATGGATCGCTAATCTACTTAAGTGATCCACAATCCAAGGCATAATATTCATTAGTTTGCAGTTCATTGGTTCATAAAATTTATACTATTTTCGAGGGAGAGCGCATGAACACCATATCACCCCAACGTCGCTTCGTACTAACCAGTATTTTGGGAGGTATTGGCTTGCTGAGCGCTTGCTCTTCGGGTGTTAAGTTAGATGACCTCAGCACCATGAAAACCGATGAGGCTAAAGGCAGTAATATCGCCTCTCAGCCTTGGAATGATCCGAAGAGCCCACTCTTTCAACGCAGCATCTATTTTGATTTTGATGAGTACACCATTAAACCCCAGTATCAAAATATGCTACAAGCTGGGGCGGCCTTCTTAAAACAAAATCCTCAGCAGAAGATCATGATCCAAGGTAATACCGACGATCGCGGTACCGCAGAATACAACCTCGCCCTTGGTCAACGTCGCTCCGATGCCGTACGTAAAGCACTTGCAGCACTTGGGGTACCCGATAGTCAAATGGAGGCAGTGAGTCTTGGTAAAGAAAAGCCCAAAGCGGAGGGTAATACCGAAGCGGCATGGGCTGAAAACCGTCGTGCTGACATCATTTACATCACCAAATAAGAGTGTGATCGATTGACTGCTATCTCTAGCTATACACGCATTGCACTGACGATTTCCCTAGGTGCGTTACTTTCCAGTAATGCGTGGGCTATTTTCTCTGATGACGAAGCCCGCAAAGCAATTTTGGAAATGCGCAAATCGGTGCAAGCCTCGCAAGGTGCGATTTTGGATCTACAAAACCAAATCGAGAAGCTACGTTCGGAGAACGCTCAACTGCGTGGACAAATCGAAAGTTTGCAAAAGCAAACCGATGATCTGACCAAGAATCAAAAAACTTACTATCAAGATTTAGATAATCGACTGACTCGATTTGAGCCCCAAACCATTGAAGTGGAGGGCGTGACCGGGGTGGTGCAAGCCGGTGAGCGTTCTGCTTATGAAGAAGCACTTAATGCGTTTCAGAACAATCAGGTCAAAAAAGCGGATTCTGATCTCACTGCATTTATTCGGAAATACCCTTCTAGCCCCTATTTACCGCTTGCACTCTTTTGGTCCGGCAATACCAAGTACGCACTGAAGGATTACAACGGTTCAATCAATCAACTACAAACGCTGATTAGTCGATTTCCGGGGCATCAAAGGGTTCCGGCGGCGATGTTAACCCTTGGTAATGCCAATCTAGAATCTGGTAAGAAAGCAGTAGCTAAAAAGGTGCTGAGTGACCTGATTTCCAAATATCCAGACTCTGAGGCTGCCAAAGAAGCAAAGCCGATTGTTGCCAATATCAAGTAAGTAGATCCTGGATTTCTAATTTTGGACTTTTCTGCTTTTAAGCATTCTTTTGCTCCATCACAGGCCCGCACTCCCAATAGCCCTGCGGTCATTCTGTTCTCCGGCGGTTTAGACTCCACGACCATTCTGGCGCTAGCCAAACAACTCGGCTATCGCTGTTATGCCCTCTCGGTTCATTACGGCCAAAAACATTCCTCAGAGTTGGATGCTGCAAAAAAGATTGCTCAATCGTTTGGTGTTGAGCGGCATGAGGTCATTCACCTGGATCTCGCCCGCTTTGGTGGATCAGCCCTCACCGACCAGACACTGCGCGTACCCACCGAAGGTGATCCGAAGACAACAGCAATTCCAATTACGTATGTGCCTGCTCGCAACACCATCATGCTCTCGATGGCCTTAGCCTGGGCAGAGTCTTTAGGCAGTATTGATGTGTTCTACGGCGCCAATGCAGTGGATTACTCTGGATATCCGGATTGCCGCCCAGAGTATGTGAAATCCTTTGAAATGATGGCGAACTTAGCAACGAAGGTTGGGGTCGAGTCTACTGATGAGCAGCACCGATTTCGAATTCATGCGCCGATCATTTCAATGAGTAAGGCACAGATTATTCAACTAGGCCAATCTCTAGGGATTGATTACAGCCAAACGGTGTCGTGCTATCAAGCCAATGCGGAAGGGAAAGCCTGCGGCGTTTGTGAGTCCTGTCAACTTCGTAAAGCGGGATTTAAAGAAGCTGGGATCGCTGATCCAACGCGATACCAACTTTAGAAAGATGGATCATCAACTCATGCCAAGCATAACTAGTTCAACCAAATCGTTTTCTCACTCTCAGATCTTTGATCACCTAAAGAATTCTCTTTTTTCTGCTGATGAGGCTGCACAATACCTCGAAGTATCAATGCCAACCTTTAGAAGATATGTTCAAGCTGGAAAATTGAAGTCGACACAAAATGTAGGTCGAAGTCAGCTATTTTCTTCAGCTGATTTGCGGCGATTAAAGCAAAAAACAGTGATTAAGGCTTATTCTTTGCTGAGCATACGCGCCACATAGCGCGCGATTAGATCTACTTCCAAGTTCACGTGATCGCCTGCCTTGAGTTTGCCTAGTGTGGTGTGATCCAAGGTATGGGGAATGATGTTGATTTCAATAGGGCATTCGGATTGATCTTTCGATCCTGCTTGATTGACCGTGAGCGATACGCCGTTCACCACAATTGACCCTTTGTAGGCCAGATAAGGCGCCAATGATTGCGGTACATTGATTACTAGCTTCCATGAGCCATATGCATCACCTTGAACAGGAGCAAATGATTGAACCGTGCCAATCCCATCCACATGGCCACTGACCAAGTGGCCGCCCAAACGATCGTTAAATCGTAGAGCCTTTTCTAAATTCACAGACCCAAGCTGGTTTAATCCGGTTGTTTTCGAGACCGATTCCTGTGAAACATCCACTTCAAAGGCATTGGTTTGCATAGTCGTAACCGTCATACAGGCACCGTTGAGCGCAATGCTATCACCAATCGCTACATCATCAAGATAGTTGGCAGGGGTTGTGACAGTTAAATGGAGGCCATCCCCTTTTGGAGTGAGATGTGTAATCTCACCAATCGCAGTAATGATTCCAGTAAACATGAATGAACTATATCAGCCTATGTGATGCTTAATCACTTAACGTCGTAATGCCCGAATTCGGATATCATCACCAATTAAAGTGTGCTCAATAATTCGCCAAGAATCCCTTTGTGACAGTTCTTGAAGCGGCCCAATATTGACCATTCCTAAGCCCTCGCCCAAAAAGCAAGGCGCTTGGTAGATAAGGAGCTCATCGACACAGCCTTCGCGAATCAGTGAGCCATTTAATTTATACCCTGACTCAACATGTACCTCATTCATCTCACGCTCAGTAGCCAAATAAGCAAACAGTTTAGATAAGTCCACCTTACCTTTCGTATTTGGAATTTGAACTACCTCAATGCCACGCGCTGCTAATTCTTTTTGAATTCTCTTTAAGTGGTTTGGCTCTGGATTAGCGCAAATGATGATGGCATTCGCATCACTCAGCACCTTGGCTCCTAATGAAATCTCCAGTTGTGAATCCACAATCACTCGCAGTGGCTGGCGCGAAGTGCTGACCTCACGAACGCTGAGCGCTGGATCATCCTCCTTCACCGTACCCACCCCCGAGAGAATGGCGCATGCTTGGGCTCGCCAATGATGGCCATCTGCACGTGCTGCCGGCCCTGTAATCCATTGACTCTTTCCATTGGGCAGTGCGGTACGACCATCTAGACTCGATGCAATCTTCATGCGTACATATGGAAGACCCAGGGTCATGCGTTTGATAAATCCAGGATTCAGTAAAGCCGCTTCATGCGCCATTAGACCAAGGTCCACCTCAATTCCATGCTTTTCTAAGCTTGCGATACCCCGCCCAGAGACCTTGGGATTGGGATCTTGCATGGCAATCACAACTCGCTTTGGTGAAAGCTGGGTGAGCACATCACAACACGGCGGTGTCCGACCAGTATGCGAACAAGGTTCAAGCGTGACATAAAACGTGCTGGCAGCAAGATCAGCGTCACTTGTTCCCAAGCGTCGTGCATTAGCAATTGCTTCAATCTCGGCGTGTTGGGACCCAACTTGCTGAGTAAACCCTTGGCCCACAATTTGTTCACCCTTGGTGATCACGCAACCCACCCGTGGATTGGGATTGGAGAGATACAGCGCCTTGTTGGCCTCCTCAAGCGCCAAGGCCATCATCTGTCGATCAAATGAACTAAATTGGGTCATAGCGCTATTAAACCTGATTTATGGAATGACTAATAGAGCGGTAATCTGCTAACAATTAAGTTCCTTACGATGAAAGGACGAATTCGGATTACAGATGCGCCAGCGACCGCTTGCCGCCAAGATCACATGCCGCTGCAAATCTGTATTTTTAGTATGGGCAAAGATCAAACGATTGGCAACAAAGCCACCATGTTTTGATTTAGCTGCACCTGCAGGATTAAAGCGAATCTGGCTTTGCCCAGAATGTGGATCGACAAACCCTTTGGACTGAATCGTAATATTGGAAGGCAGAAAATACTGGGCAACAATCGCTATCGAGTCGTTTGCACCAATACCCTCAACCTGCCACCCTAATTTCCAATTTGCTTCATCATCATTAGCTACTATTGGTTTCAAAAGCATGTCGTGACCCCCATAAAGCGCACGCTGCCTAGCAAACTGAGCGTGATAAATGAATTGGCGCGCCGCATGCTCGAGCTCTCGCTCATAAAACTGGGCCTGTATTTGGGGTACTCCAACCATCAAGATCAAACTGATAAGCGCGATGACTACCATCAACTCCAATAAGGAATACCCCTGTTCCCCGCCCTCTCTTGAGTCAAATAAATAATGGATGTGCCTCTTACTCATAGAGTATTTGCCAATTGGTACGACTAAGTTGTTGGCCCGTAATTTGATAACGAAACACGCTGCGAAGACGAATACCCTGTCCCACTTCCATCTCAATCCAGCGTATGTTTATCATATGAGGATTATTCAAATTAGGTGTTGCAGAGTTGCCAAAGTTACTGATCAACTTTGGTCGGCACCCTTCAAGGTCTAAAAAATTGAAGTCCATCTCTACAGAATCTGCCCCATGGATCAATAATGTTTTAAGCCGATCCTCGCAATGGGCTAGGAGCGCTTCTGCCTTCTCAAACTCGGATTGAGATCGAACCTGGATTGCTTGCGATTGAATCTCAAGCGCGAGCACCGACTCCAACTGGGCAACCGTCCAAGCCAGATAGAGTAATAAGCTCATCACCCAGAGCAAAATCATGGGTTATACATTCCGTGACGCTGACTGATGTAGCGCGTCTGCTCGATAACCCGAGCAGGATCATTTTGTCCGATTTGAGGTTGCACCCTTAGGGTAATAGTAATTAAGCCGGTTGAGGTACGAGAAATCTCAGGTTGATGGGTAAGCGAGTTCACTCGCACCCAATCGATTTGTAAAGACAGAACATTATTTAGAATTTCTCCCTGATGCAATCGACCCTGACGATCAACGCTTTGACACATTAGTTTTTGAGTCCGAGAATCATGCCGATTAGGTTCCAGATAAAACCGCTGATAAGCTTGCTGTTTGATGGTTCGCTCACGCGTTAAGGAATTACCCATGCAGTCATATCCCAATTGATCTGGAATATCTTGGGTAAGCACAATTGCATCACCACTGCGAGAAGAAGATCCTTTTTGGATTTTGATTGATTCGACGGTTGCTTGATACTGCGATGTCGTTGCTTGATACCCAGCGCCCTGAATCGCTCGACTCATTAACTCGAGCGAACGATCCAGATTCTGTTGCTGTAAAAATCGAGTCTCGATCTGCGACTGGTGAATCAGGACTCGATGAACTAACCAAGCGGGTGGTAAAAGCAAAATCGTACTGAGTGTAAGCGCGGTCAAACATGCCAATAGACTCATCGTTTTGATTGCGCTGAATTCTGAGACTGCTGGCTTTTTAAGCGATTTAAGTAAAACGTCATTTCATGCTGATTCTTTTGCTGAACCCACACCGCATGGGACTGCTCCAGTTGTACGGCCTTCATAACGAGTTTTGAATAAATCGCGTGCGCGACCGTGATACTACCCACAATCAAGGTCATCGCAATTAGCAGTTCAAGTAATACGATTCCGGATTCAGATCGATGGTCATGGTTCATGGGTTTACTCCAGAAGTGGCTGATCCCCAAAATTGTTCCAAAGTCCTCATGGCTTAACCATCGGCCCCCTCGGAAAATCCTGTCGTAAAGCCCTACAAAGCAGCAAGAGGGCTTAAAATGACGCTCTATTTGCAAATTCCTCTACCATGCCAAACGTATCCTTACCAGCCATCAGCCCCGTTCATGAGATCGTGGCCGACCTTCGGGCCGGTAAGATGATCATCTTGGTTGATGAAGAGGATCGCGAGAATGAAGGTGATTTAGTTCTTGCGGCTGATCACGTTAGCGCGGAAGCAATTAACTTCATGGCTAAACATGGTCGGGGTCTCATTTGCCTCACGCTCACCAAGGAGCGTTGCCAACAGCTCAATTTGCCACTCATGGTTCGAGAGAATGGTACTGCTTTGGGCACAAACTTTACGGTATCGATTGAGGCCGCTAGTGGCGTGACCACTGGCATCTCCGCAGCAGATCGCGCGCGCACCATTCAAGCTGCAGTCGCCCCAACTGCCAAACCAGCTGATTTAGTGCAACCAGGCCACGTCTTTCCATTAATGGCTCAACCTGGGGGTGTATTGATACGCTCTGGCCATACCGAAGCTGGCTGTGATTTAGCAAGTCTTGCTGGCTGCTCATCCACAGCCGTGATTTGTGAAATCATGAAAGACGATGGCAGCATGGCGCGCTTACCAGATCTGATTGAATTTGCCAAAGCCCATCAATTAAAAATTGGGACCATTGCGGACCTGATTCAGTATCGCAGCCAAACCGAGAGCATTGTGCTGCGTGAGGGTGTGCGCGAGTTTGCAAGTCCTTGGGGTCGCTTTACGGGCGTGGTATATCGTGATACACCGAGTAACTGTTTACACCTTGCACTTATTCAAGGAAACCCACAATCGGCCGAAGAAGCGATTGTTCGGGTTCATGAACCGGTCACTGTTTTGGATATTTTGGACATCGATCAATCGACGCACTCCTGGCCTTTGAGCAAAGCTCTGCAAGTAATCGCTAATGCACCCTGCGGCGTCGCTGTTTTACTAAATGCTGCAGGAGTTGCAGCCCCCAATGAGCACAAATGGCTTTCGCAGTTTGAGAAGCTGACCCAATTGGACCAGCACTCCGATCTCAAGCCCTCAACCCCCTCAGTTCATCCCGGTACAGAGCGTAAAACCGATTTTCGCAGCTACGGAATTGGGGCACAAATACTCAAAGATTTGGGTGTGCGCAAAATGCGCCTACTCGCTAACTCATCTAGAGTGCCGAGTTTATCTGGCTACCAATTAGAGATTATTGATCACATTCCCTACACACCAATCCCATCCTGAGGAACATAGCATGAATGATATTGATGTCTTTGAGGCTGACTTAAATGGCCAAGATCTGAGGATTGCGATTGTGCAAGCACGCTTTAATGAAGATCATTGCAAAGCCCTATCAGAGGCCTGCATTACCGAGTTGCTGAATTTGGGGGTGGCTCACCATGATATTCAGTTGGTTACTGTTCCCGGTGCCTTAGAGATTGGCTTTGCCCTATCGCAACTTGCGAAGACTCAAGAGTTTGATGCCCTAATTGCCCTTGGTGCAGTAATTCGGGGGGAAACTTACCACTTTGAGTTAGTCGCCAATGAGTCCGCAAGTGCCATTACTCGGATTAGTTTGGATCATGGTATCCCAATTGCCAATGGCGTACTAACTTGCGACACCGACGATCAAGCCTTCGACAGAACCCTTGAAAAGGGCCGTGATTGTGCACGAGCGGCAGTTGAAATGGCCAATCTCGCCCTAGCCATGAATCCTGACCTCGATATTGAGTCAGCATAACTGCGATGGCTAGTGGATCACCCAACCCAAAGCGTTCCCTCACGCCACGACGACGTGCCCGGGAATATGCTCTACAAGGCGTCTATCAGTATTTGGTAATTCAAAGGGCGGGCGAGCTAACCGATGTCCCTTTAGCGATCAGCGCGATTACAAAACAGCTTGGCGAGGATCCGGCGTTTAAAAAATGTCAGGGTGATTTATTTACGGGTATCTTCCAGGGTGTGATTAGACAGCACCAAGAGCTCGAGGCGTTAATTGTTCCAGAGTTAGATCGCCCCCTAGCCGAGCTGTCCCCAGTTGAGCATGCTGCGATGCTCATTGGTACTTATGAGTTAGCAGCTGATCTTTCGGTACCCTACAAGGTTGCAATCAATGAAGCGGTCGAGCTAACAAAAACTTTTGGTGGCACCGATGGCCATAAATATGTGAATGGGGTTTTGGATCAGCTTGCCCAAAAACTGCGGCAAGCTGAAATCGTCGCAAACTAAACGCTGCCGCCTAACCGACGAGCAACGTTACGTAATTCTTCGCGCTCTAGAAATACTTTGTGCGTGTAAGTGCCCACCCCACTTGCTGCGCTTGGC
The DNA here is from genome assembly GCF_018687475.1 of Polynucleobacter sp. MWH-UH24A. Lineage (NCBI taxonomy): Bacteria > Pseudomonadati > Pseudomonadota > Betaproteobacteria > Burkholderiales > Burkholderiaceae > Polynucleobacter > Polynucleobacter sp. MWH-UH24A. Next base: position 247,012 of record NZ_CP061292.1, on the reverse strand, counting down.
GCACCGAGATAACTCTTTAAGCCATCCTCAAGTGATCCTGCTCGGGCAATACAAGCTTTCAAGATTAGCGCACCCACCCGAATGTTCGCCTCAGGAATAAAGGCTGCTAATGGGCCTCCATAGGGCTCAAATTTGTCGTGATGAACATGGGTTCGAACTTGCATTAATCCTTGCGCACCCGCGCGGCTCTCGGCACGTGGGTTTAAGCTGGATTCGGTGGCCATCACTGCCAAGATGAGGGTTGGGTCTAAGTTGACCTCTTTACTGACCACCATCGCCTGATTTACATAATGAAGGGTATCTTCAAACGAAATCCGAAACTTTTTAGCCAAATGCTCGGCAACCGCCCGACGCTCGTTTTCGGAGCGCAATATTGAACGATCTACTGCGCTTAAGTCGACTAAATGCCCTGGGATTTGGGATGCAGGTCCGGCAATGGAGGGAATACTCTGTGGGTTTGAGCTCCAAAACTTAAGCTGATTTGCCGACTCATCAGCAGTCAAGATTTCCGCGCTATCGGCACCCAGGATCAGCGCACGCGCTTCAGCAGGAACCAAGTAATGGGCAAGATCAAAGATTCCGGCACCGGTCTTCGGACCAATTAGCCAAATTACAAGAATTACGGCAACCAATATCGCGAATACACGCTGGCCGAACCTGGCAAAAGAACTTGTCACCAGATGACGATTAATCCAAATTGTGTCTAACAAGTTAAACGGTTTCATTGTTTGGGTCACACAAAATACGAGGAATCCGGGAAGCAGACTCTATTCATATTGCAGTGCAACAACTATTGAACATGCCGAATCTTAGGAACCGCTATATATTCTGTCAAGAATAAAGAAATGTTTTTATATAACTAATAAGCCATATTATCCGTTTAAACCCTAATATGATGCAGCGCTTAATGTAAAAAAATCAATGAATACAATGGCTTATTCAAGTTAGTCTGCACTCATTCCTCATCATGAAAAAATCATCTATTACCGATTTATTTTCATATTTTGAAAGAAAAAGTGTCAATCTAAAACTACCTATAGGCTGTCAACTTCCTTATACCTACTAGCTATAGTAGTTTTCAATATGTATTGTTCGCTCTGTAGCCAATACAAATTAGTGCAACGCCATTTGTACTTCACGTATTTATTGGCCCTCAATTTGGACTAATATCCGCAAATAATCTTGTATTGCGGTTGGGATTACACTAAAGACCAAGACACCATCACTCCAAAAAAAATCACCATGAATGCACCCGATTCAATCGCAAATATCCGCACACTCCTAAAGAACCCCCGTCTTTTTCATGAGGATGCCCTAATTAATGGCCAGTGGGTCAAAGCCTCAGAAAACGCTCGATTTGCGGTTTCCAATCCCGCAACCGGTGAAATCATTGCCAAGGTTGCTAACTTGAATCGCTCAGATGCTCAAGAGGCGATCTCCGCGGCTGAACTGGCTCTGAACGCCTGGAAGGGCAAGCTGGCAAAAGAGCGTGCCCAGGTCATGCGCAAGTGGTTTGAACTAATTCTGGCCAATGCCGATGATTTAGCGATGCTCATGACTTTAGAGCAAGGCAAACCTCTGGCTGAAGCCACAGGCGAGGTGATCTATGGAGCCTCTTTTGTAGAATGGTTTGCCGAAGAGGCCAAACGCGTCATGGGAGCAATTCCAGCAACCACCTGGGGCGATAAGCGCACCCTTGTTCTAAAACAGGCCATTGGGGTTTGCGTCGCCATTACACCCTGGAACTTTCCGATCGCAATGATCACTCGCAAAATCGCTCCGGCAATGGCAGCAGGATGCACCATTGTCATTAAGCCCGCAGAGCAAACTCCACTATCAGCCCTAGCGATTGCGGAGCTCGCCCAACAGGCGGGTGTGCCGCAAGGGGTCATTAATATCGTGACCGCCGATGCCGAGCAATCCATTGCGGTTGGTAAGGTCCTTTGTGAATCCCCAACGGTACGTCATCTATCCTTTACCGGATCGACGGAAGTAGGTCGCATTCTTATGGCCCAGTGCGCCCCAACGGTTAAGAAGCTCTCCCTTGAACTTGGCGGTCATGCACCCTTCATTGTTTTTGAAGACGCGGATATTGATGCCGCTGTGTCTGGTGCGATGAGCTCTAAATACCGTAACGCTGGGCAAACGTGTGTCTGTGCTAACCGGTTTTATGTTCACAAAAATGTTCATGATGCCTTTGTTGAAAAATTAGCCCTTGCAACCAAGTCAATCAAAATTGGTAATGGTCTAGAACAAGGCGTTTCTCAAGGTCCTCTCATTGACCAAGCCGCCATTGAAAAAGTTGAACGGCATGTTGCCGATGCGTTGAGCAAAGGTGCGCGACTTGTAATTGGAGGTAAACGTGCAAGTCTGGGCGGCACATTCTACGAGCCAACGGTTCTAGCCAATGTCACCAACACCATGCTCATTACCCATGAAGAAACCTTCGGCCCTGTAGCTCCAGTCATACCATTTGAGAATGACGATGAGGTCATTCGGCTAGCCAATAGCAGTCAGTTTGGCTTGGCATCTTACTTTTACAGCCGGGATATTGGTCGGGTTTGGAAGGTAGCTGAAGCGCTTGAATTTGGAATGGTGGGGGTAAACTCCGGACTCATCTCAAATGAAGTTGCCCCATTTGGTGGGGTAAAGCAATCTGGCCTAGGGCGCGAGGGTAGCTCCTGGGGAATCGACGAGTACCTTGAAATGAAATACGTTTGTATGGGTCTTTAAGGCTCAGACCTGCGATAGAGTAAATCCCAAACCCCATGGCCTAATTTGATACCACGGTTCTCAAATTTAGTCAGTGGTCGATACGAGGGCTTATCCACAAAACCCTCATGCATCCCCTGTAACTGCTGGGCTGTCCAATTAATACCGCCGATGGTTTGGTCCTGATCGATGCCCTCAATCGCTTCTAATCGAACTGTTCGAGTCGATTGATTACGTAGTTTGGGATGATGATTAAGGACCAAAAGCATTTGCTCGGCGTAATGCTGCCAATCGGTTGCCAGGTGAAGATAGCCATTGGGCTTCAACTTAGAAACTAGCAACTCTACAAAATCTTTCTGAATTAAGCGGCGCTTATGATGCCGCGTCTTGTGCCACGGATCGGGAAAGAAGATATGAACCCCATTCAAAGAATTGGGGGCAATCATCCGCTCAAGCACCTCAACAGCATCGTGGGAAATCAAACGAATATTAGAAAGATTCTGCTCACCAATGCGCTTTAGAAGCGCGCCGACTCCTGGCTCGTGAACCTCAAGACCTAAAAATACATCGTTAAGACGAACTTGAGCTATCTGAGCGGTTGATTCTCCCATGCCAAAGCCGATCTCGACAATCCGCGGGGCATCCTGATATGGCGCTCCAAATACCGACCAATCAAATAATGCGTCTTGAAATGGAAACAGAAATTGATTGCCTAAGGTTGCGATCGCATGTTCTTGAGCAAGCGTAGTGCGACCTGCTCTACGAACAAATGTTCTGATCCTATGCTTGGGAAACATTTTTTGAATGATTTATTTCATTAACCCAATAATTGAGTCTTAAAACATCACTATCAAAATTGAAATTGAGCAAGTCAAATTTTTTAAGAAGAAAAGCTTGATCCAGGGCTTCCCAATCATCAATCAAGATAACTGGAAGATTTTTAAATAACTTTTCAGCAACAAGACTCGGCTGAATAATTGGGATGCATCCCAAGATAAGAGCCTCCCAAGTTCTATGACAATCAATACCTTGTCCATTTGGACTCAAGACAAATTTAAATTTAGTTTGAAGTTCCCATGAACGATACCTGGGCATTGCTAAGGATTGAAAAAAGCAGAGTTGTTTATTAACCCTATTAAAACAATCCTTTCTTTGGCCATGAGATAAAGAAAAATGCCAATTACAGAAAATTTTATCGTCTCTTAAGTGGGCTGGTTTTGATCTTTTCTTTATTGCTTTGATCTTGATCTCTTGATCAGATGGAAGGGGATGTGGGTCTGACCATATTTTTGGATCTCTCCAGACAGAATGGTAGTCCATACCAATTGGAAGGGCGTTTAACTTTTCATGGTCAAAGTCAATGTTCTGACAAAACCATCTTTTTAAAAACTTACAATTTAAAATTTCATCAATAGATTTACCAAAATTAGAATAATTTACGGAGATATCACTATCGCCAGAAACAAGAACAAAAGGCTTTTTTATTTTTGGTAAAACTACCTCTGCAAATAAATTAATTTCATCAGAACAAATATAAACTGAAGGAATTAAATCTGCGAAATAATTATTTATATTGTCAGGTAAGTGATTAATAAAATGTGTATCTACATTTGAAGATTGAGGACTTAAATTATGAATATCAGTGTTAAATAAAATTCCTCGACTAGAAACATACTCTGTATTCCTAATCGAATCAAGAAATAGGTCATCTAAAAGACATTTTTCAACAACTTTTCTCTTATCAAATTTTTTTGTAAAGAGGGCAAGCGCTTGCCACAGTTTTTTCATAGAGATTTAAAGTAAGTGATCGTCTCTTTTAATCCATCTTCAAGATTAACTTTAGGTTCCCAGCCGAGTTTTGCTTTAGCCAAATCAATGTTTGGTTGGCGCTGCTTAGGATCATCCAATGGCAATGGTTGATGAATGATCTTGGATTTGCTACCTGAAAGCTTAAGAACCATCTCGGCAAGTTCGAGCATGGTGAACTCTCCTGGGTTTCCGATATTAACGGGACCCGTAAAGCCAGCTTCTGTGGCCATCATCCGAACCATGGCATCGATTAGATCGTCCACATAGCAAAAACTTCGGGTCTGAGAACCATCCCCATAGATTGTGATGTCTTTACCTTGTAGCGCTTGTACGATAAAGTTGCTCACGACCCGGCCATCATTAGGATGCATCCTTGGGCCATAGGTGTTGAAGATACGGACCACTTTGATATCAGTTTGGTGTTGGCGAAAGTAGTCAAAAAACAGGGTCTCAGCACAGCGCTTACCCTCGTCATAGCAGGACCGAATGCCAATTGGATTGACTCTACCCCAATAGCCTTCTGGTTGAGGATGCACTTCAGGATCACCATAGACCTCACTTGTGGAAGCTTGCAAAATTCGGGCGCGCGTCCGCTTAGCGAGGCCTAGCATATTAATCGCACCGTGCACGCTGGTTTTAGTCGTTTGCACGGGATCGTATTGGTAATGCACTGGAGAGGCAGGACATGCCAAGTTATAGATCTGATTGACTTCGACATACAAAGGAAAGGTCACATCATGGCGCATGATCTCCAAATTAAGATTGCCCATCAAATGCGCAAGGTTCTGTTTGTTACCGGTAAAAAAGTTATCCACTACCAAAACATCATTACCTTCTTTTAAAAGTCTTTCGGTAAGGTGGGAGCCTAGGAAGCCTGCGCCACCAGTGATGAGGATTTTGTTTTGATTAATGGACATAGATATCTTTCAGGAATAATCTGTTACGGCTGATTTTATCGCTATTGGCTTTTTATCTTATGAGGTAGTTCTTGCGCAGGCATATCCCAACTCGTTGAGCGATAAGCAAAGACCACTTCAACTAAGATTAGCGTCAAGGACACCACAAAAGAAACCAGTCCCGATACAAATGTAATAAGTACGTAGCCCACATTGACTAATTTTCCAGCACCAGTCTGTAATAGAAATAGTTCCAAAACAGTTAAGGAAATTAAAACACCTGCCAAAACATCAAAAAAGATTGCGAGTGTGCATAACCTTCCTCTAGTTTTGAACTCATCAATCTCTTTCTCATAATGCGTCTTCAGTTTGTAACTTAGTTGATGATCGCCGTATAACTGGTTCTGAATAAAGCGCATCCGGTCTACATTACGAGCCAGTCTAGCAGTGATCGCAGCAACCAGGGTGGCGACAGCTGTTAGGAGAAAGACGGGCGCTAAGGCTAACTGAATATTGGCCTGTATGGCATCGATTGAAAGGTTCATATTTTTACTTTATAAAGATCAATGAGACCAAGCAACAAGACCAGTGTAAGACGTTACTAAAACCAAGACGCCAAAAATAATACGATACCAAGCAAACGGAATAAAGTTGTGATGCGCAACATAATGAATCAGCCAACGCACACAAATAAATGCTGAGATAAAGGCTGCAACAAATCCAACCAGAAGCGTGGGTGCAAATTCAGCAAAACCAAATGCTTGGGATGAGTTTGCAATCTTTAATAACTCATATGCGGTTGCCCCGCCAATCACCGGGATTGCCAAAAAGAAGGAGAATTCGGTCGCAACGGCTCTTGGTAATCCAAAGAGCATCCCACCAATAATGGTCGCCCCTGAGCGCGAGGTGCCTGGTATCAATGCCGCACATTGGGCTAGCCCTACTTTTAGGGCATCAAGCGCAGTCAATTGGTCAATGCTATCGATTTGCCTCATGGTTGATGCTTTGGTTTGGCGATACTCCGCCCAAAAGATCACAAAGGCACCCACAATAAATGCACTTGCCACAGGGACTGGTGAAAATAAATGGGCCTTTATGAACTTACCAAAAATTAGACCAAGTCCCATGGCTGGAATACAGGCAATGATCACATGCAAGACAACCTTTTGAGATTGTTTACTAGAAAAGAGGGTATTGGTTACGCTTAATAAGCGCTCTCGGTACTCCCAGCATACTGCCAAAATGGCACCGAATTGGATGATGATCTCGAAGGCCTTACCGCGCTTATCATTAAAATTTAAGAGATCCCCCACTAAGATTAAATGCCCAGTACTTGAGATGGGTAAAAACTCGGTTAAACCCTCAACGATTCCTAAAATAAGGGCCTTGAATAAAAGTAATGGATCCATAAGTATCAATACTAAAGCCTTAAACCCAGAAACCCTTCACTTTGACGTTTAGGCTTAAACTTCGAAACATGCATTTGAAGAAACGGCTCCCGATTATTACCCTTATTGGAATGGCTGGATGGATAATTTCTAGCCAAGCTTGGTCACAAGCCAATCAAGGATCGGTAACCGTAACTCCAGCAAATAATTCTTTACCCAAGACCTTGGGCCCTCAAGATCTCCTAAAGCTTGAGGTTCCTCCACAAACTGCCATTCCGACCCCGCCAATCTCGTCGAACTTAACGGATCCACAAAATCGTAAAGCGCTTGAAGACCGCACCTTGGACCTTCTTAGCCTTTACCAGGAAGCCGCATTTAACGATCCAGTGATCAACAGCGCACGTTTTAATTTAGCGGCCCGCAAAGAGCTCTATTGGCAGGGCTTGTCGGTGCTATTGCCCCAGGTATCAGCTAACCCGACGGCTACTCGGTTTTTCCAGCATGGTGAAGGTACCAACCGTATCTTCGATCAACGAAGCTATACCGTAACACTGACACAACCAGTTTTTAATTTAACTGGGATGCAACTTTTTAAACAAGGTGACCTCAATAGCAAAATCTCTGATTTACAGTTCTACCAAGCTCAGCAGGATTTAGTGATCAGAGTATCGCAAGCCTACTTTGATGTGCTAACGGCTCAGGATAATGTTGAACTTTTTAAAAATAAGAAAGAATTAATTCGTCAGCAACTTCAGGCTGCAAAAGCCAAATTTGAAATCGGCTCCGCTACGATTGTCGATGCTAATGATGCCCAGGCACGCTTTGATGTCGCTAATGCCCAAGAAATCGCTGCCCATGCCGATCTTGTGGTCAAACGGGGTGTTTTAGAGCAACTAATTGGTCACCCTGTAAAACACATTAAACCAATGGCAAAGGATATTTCTATTGCTGGAGTGGTGGCCGATCCAAGAGCGCGCAATAAAGATACTAAAGGGGTACCTATTGCAGAGAGCGTCAATCCCAAACTTCCGCCTGGACAAGCATTAGAGGACTGGATTACACAATCTGAAAACGCTAACTATGGGGTATTGGCTGGTCAACTCAGCGTGCAACTTGCGGAGAGTGTTTACAAAGCTTCTCTGGCATCAAACTATCCAAGTGTTAACTTTGTTGGTACTGCAGGCTTTAACCAATCAAATGGATCTGCCCTGAACTTCAACCCCTCGCCTACACAAAATATTTATAACAATACCTTGGCGTTACAAATGACCCTTCCCATCGTGTCGGGTGGATTTAATATGTCAGTCATTCGGCAAAACGCAGCGCTATTTGATAAATCGAAGGCCGATTATGACAATCTACGACGCACCGCTGCCCAGTCAACCCGTCAAGCCTTTACAGGGTTCTATGGCGGCTTGGCCACAGTCAAAGCATTAGAAGCTGCTGAGAAATCGTCCGCTACCGCAGTGGAATCCAGCAAGTTAGGTTACAACGTTGGTACCCTCATTAACATCGATGTCTTAATTGCCTTAGATACGCTCTTTACCACGCGCGCTTCTCTTTATAAAGCACGCTATGACACCATCATGAATGCTCTGCGCCTCAAGGCACAGGCTGCCAATCTCTCGGATGAGGACTTGATTGCGATCAATGCCTTGCTTCGCTAATTACTCACTAAGCTATTGACCGTGCTCGCGAAAGAATTGCTCTAAAAGTAATCCGGCTGCATGCGAATCGACAGACCCTTGGTATTGGGTATCTTGCTCAAGCAATACTGAGGAATAGCGCTCATCCACAAAGTGAACAGGCTTACCAAACTGCTTAGTAAGCTCTTGTCCAAACGAGCGTGAGCGTTTAGTCATCCCATGTTCTGCGCCATCAGGATGCATTGGAAGGCCGACCACTAGGCAATTTGGTTGCCACTCACTAATTAATTCTTTAATTTTTTGAAGCGTTTGCTCAGAATTTATATTCTGAATGACACTCATTGCTTGAGCGCTTCCCGTCAGCGAATTACCAACCGCCACCCCAATCCGCTTCGTGCCGTAATCAAACCCCAGAACAATCGTTACAGGATCTGACGCTTCGTTAGGCATGCCCCGCTTCTCCAGAAAGACTTGCCAGATCAAAACCTAAAACCTGCATTGCCTTTTGATAACGATCGGCATATGGCGTATCAAAAATAATTGTTTGCATTTGATCATTTGGGATGACGATATTAATCCAACCATTAAGCGAAATCTCCTCTTCGAGCTGGCCCGCACCCCAACCAGCATAGCCTAGCGTCATCAGAAACTTATCGGGTCCAGAGCCATTGGCTACTGCCTCGAGGACATCTTTGGAAGTGGTCATGGTGAGGCCGTCTGCAATGATTAATGAGGATGAATACTTCTCAGCAAGATCAGTGGGATGAAGCACAAAGCCTCGCTCAACCTGAACGGGTCCACCAAAATAAACCGGCTCATCAAGTAAAGGCGCAATCTCGAGCTTAAGTTCAATTTTTTCAAATAGTGTTGATAACACGATGTCAGTTGGTCGATTGACCACCAACCCCATGGCACCTTTATCGCTGTGCTCCAAAAGATACACCAATGAACCTGAAAAATTTTCATCCAGCATTCCAGGCATGGCTAACAAGAACTGATTAGCAAAGGAACTGGATGAAGAAAAGGTGTTGGCTTGACTCATAACCCATTCTAGCAAGCCTCAAGAATTCAGAAAAGTGAAATTTTTCCAGTCAATTGATAGGCTGCGATCCCAATGTACTCATGCAGTAGCATGTTCCATAGAAATGCACCGCCAGTTAAATTAAACTCGCGCCATTGTAACGTATTGGCTGTTTGGTAATCCACTGGGACAGCAATTATCGGAATTCCTTGCTTTTCAAAGATCTTAGTCGATCGATACATATGACTGGCTGAGGTGACCAATAGCCAGGGTTTTGCTTGCTGAACTGGGGATTGTTGATAAATCGTATCCATGATCATTTTGGAATAGATCGCGTTTTCATAGGTATTGCGCGATTGGTTCTCGTAAAAGGCGGTGGTGTTTGTAATATCCCCAAGCCCTTGTTCTTGAATCAATTGCTTAAAGGCATCAGCCTCTGACATACCCCTTGGATTTACTCTTCCTGAAAAGCCACTAAAGATAAATGGCTTATCGGGATACTTCCGAATCAACTCCAAGCCCTTGGTCACACGCTCAGCAGCGGATCCAATCGACACCTCACCTCGATCTGAAGCAATATCCTCACCACTAATTGCTCCACCTAAAATAATAATTCCAGCAAATTGGTCGGGATTGATATTCTGAATCGATGACTTGGAAACGGCGTCTTCCAGAACACGGGTTAATGCCTCTGGAATAGGCAGGTAACCGACTGCCAGGAATCCAATGACTGCAAGCGCCAAAAGACGGTTAGTAAGGACGGTCTTTCGAATGATGAGAAAAAACCATCCCAAGAGCGTAACCAAAAAGATCAGGTTTAAAGGCTCAATTACGAATTGAACAATTTTCGAGGTAATAAAAAATAGGCTATCCATAGGGGCATCATAATCAAAATCGCATTCCCGAATAAGATAGAGTCTATGACAAGTGTATTGGTATGGCTTCGACGTGATTTACGCCTCTATGATCAGGCGGCCCTTCATCACGCCCTAAGACAGCATCAACAGGTCTGGGTTTCTTTTATCTTTGATACCTCAATTCTTGACCCTTTACTCACCAAGGGCAAGGGCTTTGATCGTAGGGTAGATTTTATTTGGCAAACGATTGAAGATCTGGATCAAACATTAAGAGCCCAAGGGGGCGGAATCATTGCCCGTCATGGCAATCCAATCGAACTAATCCCTGTCTTGGCTAAACAACTTGGTGTACAAGCAGTCTTTACCAACCATGATTATGAACCCTCAGCAATTTTGCGCGATGAGGCCATTGCGCAAAAGCTTGAAAGAGATGGGATTCAGTTCCAACATTTTAAAGATCAGGTTATTTTTGAGAAGACCGAAGTGTTAACTAACTCTGAGACAGTATTCTCAGTCTTCACCCCATATAAGAATGCATGGCTTAAGAAACTCAATCCATCGGATCTTGAGCCCCTTGTCTGTGATCTACCTCATGCTGGCTTACAGGGTCGATATGCCCCCATTCCCAAGACCATCGATACTGGCATCCCCACACTCGAGTCGATGGGATTTAGAACAACTGGCATTGAAAAATACCTCCCGCCTGGTCAGCGAGGTGCCGAACTCTTTTTGAGTGACTTTCTAAAACGAATTGATCAATACAACATTGGCCGGGACTTCCCAGCAACCAAAGGGGTCAGCTACCTCTCGACTTACTTACGCTTTGGTCTCCTATCGATCCGGGGCTTGGTACGCGAAGCCCATCGAAGAATGATTGCAGGTAGCCTTGGTGCAAGCACTTGGCTGAGTGAACTGATTTGGCGTGACTTCTATTTCATGATTTTGGCTAATCATCCTCGCCTTGCCGGCGGTCAATCTTTCAAACCCGACTATGACAAGATTGTTTGGGAGCAAGGATCTAAGGCACAAAAACTATTTAAAGCCTGGTGCGATGGTCAAACTGGCTACCCACTAGTCGATGCAGCCATGCATCAGCTTAATCAGTCGGGCTACATGCATAATCGATTACGAATGGTTGTGGCTAGTTTTTTATGCAAAGACTTGGGTATTGATTGGCGCTGGGGTGAGCAGTACTTTGCGGAGCATCTGAACGATTTTGAGTTTGCCTCCAATAATGGTGGTTGGCAATGGGCTTCGTCCTCCGGTTGCGATGCTCAGCCCTACTTCCGTATCTTTAACCCCATCACCCAGTCTGAGCGCTTTGATAGCGATGGTAAATTTATCCGCCGCTACATTCCCGCCCTAGAAAAGCTATCCAATAAGTCAATTCATGCGCCCTGGCTTGCGGGCCAGCTTGAACTTGAGGCAGCAGGTATTGTTTTAGATAAGGACTATCCACGCCCCATCGTCGATCATGATGAAGCCCGTAAGGCGACCTTGATTCGCTACAACGTTGTGAAAAAAGTGGCTTAAGATGACTCGCGTCTTTGCGATTGGTGATGTACAAGGATGTTTGAGGCCCCTCAATCAACTCATCAAGAAACTCCCCCAAGGTTCTAAATTAATTTTCTTGGGGGATCTCGTCAATCGTGGTCCAGACTCATTGGGAGCCTTGCGGCGTTTAAAGCAACTTCAAGAAGATGGGGTTGCCGAATGCCTTTTGGGGAATCATGATCTGAACTTATTAGCATGTGATGCAGGGCTTCGCGATACCAAACCGCTCGATACGATTGATGATATTTTGGCAGCCCCTGATCGTCGTGAGCTCATCGACTGGTTAAGATACCGACCCATGGCACTGAGTAATGGTAAGGTCTTGCTGGTGCATGCTGGCGTACTACCGCAATGGAGCCTAAAACGCACACTGTCATTAGCCCATGAAGTTGAAACCGCTTTACGTCATAAGAAGTATCGCGATTTCTTAGCCCAGATGTATGGCAATACTCCCAACTACTGGGATCCAAAATTAATTGGATTCGATCGTTTACGTTTAATCACCAATACCCTGACCCGCATTCGGTTTTGCACCCCAGAGGGCGAAATGGAGTTTAAGAGCAAAGAAGGGCTAGAAAGTGGCCCCGCTGGCTATATCCCATGGTTTGAGACTACCAATCGTAAAACAAAATCGATTCCGATCGTCTTTGGTCACTGGTCAACACTTGGCTTACTCAATCATCAAGGCGTCATTGGAATTGACACCGGTTGCGTATGGGGTGGCACATTAACCGCAATCGACCTCGATCATTTAGAAACCATGAACCCAAAAGGTTTGGTCGGGGGTCGTCAATCGCTTTCAATCAAGACCATTAGTGTGGCGGGTTACGATCATCCGCTACGGATGTGAGCGTATTAAATCTTCTGAAATGATTTTTGAGCAGCGCGAATAATCTCATCGACCACAGCATTATCGTGCGCAATCGATGTAAATCCAGCCTCATAGGCAGAAGGAGCCAGGTAAACACCTTCTTCTAACATTGCATGAAAGAAACGTTTGAAGGCTTCAATATCAGTTTTTGTAACTGCTTCATATGAAGTTGGCACTGTTTGCGAAAAATAGAACCCAAACATACCACCAACACTGTCGACCGAGAATGGGATCTTGGCTCGATCGGCCTCTTGCTGTAATCCTGCCATCAATTTTTTGGTTTGCTCGGTCAGGCACTCAAAAAATCCAGGGCGCGAGATGATCTCCAAGGTCTTCGCTCCCGCAGCTACCGCAACGGGGTTACCAGATAAGGTGCCCGCTTGATAGACGTTACCCAAGGGGGCAAGTTTTGTCATGATCTTTCGCTTACCTCCAAAGGCTGCCATGGGCATACCGCCACCCATAACCTTCCCAAGGCAGGTTAAATCAGGCTTAATGCCATGCAAGGATTGGGTGCCGCCCAGGGCCACCCGAAATCCTGTCATTACCTCGTCGTAAATCAATACAGCACCATATTGCTGGGTGAGCGAACGAATTGCCTTCACGAACTCAGGGGTCGCACGAATTAGGTTCATGTTGCCTGCAATCGGTTCCAAAATTAAAGCGGCAACATGATCGCCATGGCGCTTAAAAGCTTCTTCCAAAGCGCCAACATCGTTATAGGGGAGCACTAAGGTGTGCTTAACCAAATCTTGAGGCACCCCGCCCGATGAGGGAGCATTCTTCGTGGAATCGGCAAAGGTCAATAAACCAGAGCCGGCTTTGACTAACAGGCTATCCGCGTGGCCGTGGTAACAGCCTTCAAACTTAATAATCAAATCACGATTGGTATACCCCCTAGCCAAGCGTAAAGCGCTCATAGTCGCTTCAGTACCACTTGAGACCAAACGAATTTGCTCAATAGCTGGCATCAACTCGCAAATGCGCTCAGCAAGATCAATCTCCCCTGCGGTGGGAGCGCCGTAACTAAAACTCTGAGTCGCTGCGCGTTGCACTGCTTCCACTACCTCAGGGTTTGCATGCCCAACAATCATTGGGCCCCAAGACATGATGAGATCAACATAGCGCTTACCGTCGGCATCCCAAAAATAAGGGCCCTGCGCACGAGCAATAAATCGGGGGGTACCGCCCACTTGCCGAAATGCCCGCACAGGGGAGTTGACGCCACCTGGAATGGTTTTTTGGGCCCGCGCAAAGAGTTGTTCGTTTTGACTCATAGTATTAATCAAGAAGATCTAGATGATTAGATGACACACATCTCAAAATCATCTTTGCGCGCACCACACTCGGGACACGACCAGTTCATGGGAACATCTTTCCACAAAGTTCCAGGCGCAATGCCGTCATCCGGACAACCCTTGGCTTCATCGTAAATCCAGCCGCAGATCAAGCACATATAGGTTTTATATTCCATTTGTTATTTCTCTTAGATTTAAGTTCTATTTTACGATTTCTGGATATCGCTCCGCCCTCGAATCTCAAACTTAAAAAGTCTGCATTCCAAGGGGCCGTTAAATAATGGGGTGCGCTTTGATTCTTTCATGCGCAAATGCCCCGGCAAACCCATATCTGCCGTTAAAACAAAGATCTCCCAGCCCGCAAAATGATCTTTGAGTTGTTTACTAAACTGATCTAAAAGGGTTGCGAACTTAGGGTCAATCGGCTCTTTGACTAAAGGCTCTCGGCTCGTACGCCGTTTTTGCATCGAAGTTGCTTTGCTATCGCCAAAAGAATAGGGTCGATCAGAATCACCACCCTTCATCGCCAAGCGCTCTCCATAAGGTGGATTAAAAACCATCACCCCTTTTTGCCCTTCGATTAAATCAACGTTAGGCTTAATCGCGATTGCATCCAATTGTCGAACCATGGGTAACCCAGGTAACTGCGCACGTTGCCAATTGGCTTTACACATGGCAATCATTTTCTCATTGATATCACTGCCACTAATTGCAATGGGGTCATTCTGATACTGATGCATTTCTGTCTTCGCAGCATCACAAAGTGTCTGCCAGTTCTTTTTCTCTAAGGAACTTAAAAAAGGTTTAAGTCTTAAAAAGCCAAAACCTGTTTGTGTAACCGATTGCTTCCACGATACGGTCGCATTTTGATTTGATGAGTCTAGTATGCGAGCTCGTAGCGCCCCCGCCGGGATATGCAATGCAATTTGGGCTGCCTCAATCAAAAAGGTACCGCTTCCGCACATAGGATCGTATAGCGGCATAGAGGCTTGCCAGTTAGTTAACCGCAAAATGCCAGCAGCCAAATTCTCTTTTAAGGGCGCCTCCCCCTTTTCCTCCCGCCAACCACGTTTGAACAAAGGCTCGCCCGAAGTATCGAGATAAATGGTCGCATGGTGTTGGGTTAAGTGAACCTGAATCCGAACATCGGGATTTACGGTATCAATATTCGGCCGCTCGCCCATTTGCTCACGCAGGCGATCGACAATCGCATCTTTAATTCGCAAAGTGGCAAAGTTCAAACTCTTCAATGGCGATCGCTGTGCCGTAATATCGACCCGAAGGGTTTGATTAGAGGAAAACCAGTCTTCCCACCCAATTGATTTTGCTTGGCGATAGAGGTCATCCTCGGATTTATAAGGTTCGTCAGCCATCTTCAGTAAGACACGACTGGCAATCCGTGAATACAAATTGATTGCCATGGATAGGGCTAAGGGACCCTCGACACCTATTCCGCCTGTTAGGCTTGAAGGAGCTGGTTCAACCGATGATCGACCCAATGCTTTTATCTCAGGCCGAGTAACAATCTCCTCGAGCTCCTGGGCTAAAACTGCTTCAAGCCCGCCAGGACAAACAATAAAAAATTTCACAATGGTGATATTAGTTAGGCTTGATCACCACAAGGGCAGTGACCACTAGCATGAGTAAAACTGGGGCCTCATTAAACCAGCGGTACCACACATGGCTTTTTGTATTTTGCTTTTGAACAAATTGCTTGAGGAGCCGTTTACATTGCAAATGGTAGCCAATCACAATTAGCACTAATAACACCTTCACATGCATCCAGATCGAGCCACGCCCTACGCCGTAATACAGCCATAGAATGAGTCCCAAAGCGACTGCTGGCATCATCAGGATGGTCATAAAGCGATAGAGTCGCTGCGCCATCCCAATTAAGCGTTCATAGGCCACATCATTGGTCTCTTGTGCCAGATTAACAAAGATACGGGGTAAATAAAAAAGTCCTGCAAACCAAGACGCGATTAAAACAATATGAAGGGTTTTGGCCCAAAGGTAACCATCAAACATAAAATCTCTTTATCAACATTACTGACGAACTTCACCGTGGCCCATAACCACGTACTTCAGAGAAGTGAGCCCCTCAAGGCCAACGGGACCACGTGCATGGAGCTTATCATTCGAGATTCCGATCTCGGCACCTAAGCCATACTCAAAGCCATCGGCAAATCTCGTGCTGGTATTGACCATCACACTCGCGCTATCGACTTCTCGCAAGAAGCGATTGGCATGTTCTTGATTTTGAGTAATGATTGCGTCCGTGTGCTTACTTCCATAAAGCTCAATGTGATCGATCGCTTCATCGAGGTTTTCAACAATCTTGATCGACAAAATTGGAGCTAGGTACTCGGTGCGCCAATCCTCTTCGGTTGCATCCACTAGATTCGAAAACTGCTTCGATTCCAAGAGTGAACGGCTCTTGGGGTCGACACGCAGTTCCACGCCCTTGTCTTGATAAATTCGGCAAAGCTTAGGCAAAACCTGAGCGGCGATCTTGGCATGAACAAGCAGCGTCTCCATCGCATTGCAAGGGGCATAGCGCTGAGTCTTGGCGTTATCACACACCTTGATCGCTAACTCAATATCTGCGGCATCATCAACAAAGGTATGGCAAATTCCGTCCAGGTGTTTGATCATGGGTACTCGGCCATCTTGCATCAGTCGCGCGATCAAACTCTTGCCACCGCGTGGCACGATCACATCAATGTATTCAGTCATGGTGATCATCATTCCAACGGCAGCCCGATCAGTTGTTTGTACAACCTGCACTGCATTAGCTGGTAGTTGAGCGGTGGCCAAACCTTCCTGAATTAATCCTGCCAAAAAGGTATTTGAGTCAATGGCCTCAGAGCCGCCTCGCAAAATTACGGCATTTCCTGACTTAAGGCATAGCGCTGCTGCATCAATCGTCACATTCGGACGTGATTCATAAATGATGCCGATCACACCAAGTGGCACGCGCATCTGTCCGATCAAAATACCGGAGGGTTGCTGTTTAAACGGAGAGATCTGACCAATTGGATCATCCAAGCTGACAATTTGCTCAAGTCCCAAGGCCATGGTCTCAATCGATTTCTCGGTCATGGTTAAGCGATCCACAAAGGCGGCATCATGACCACTGGCCTTAGCGCGCTCCACATCGCGCATATTGGCAGTCAAAATCTTTGCCACATCTTTACGGATCGCCTTCGCAATATTGCTTAGTGCCTGGTTCTTTTGTTGTGAACTGGACCTAGCCATCGCTCTTGAGGCGTGACGCGCTTGCTGACCAATGGTCAACATCATTTGCTCAATCGTTGGGTTCATCTCGTTTGCCATAGTTGATACTCTAACGCAATAGACTCCCAACAAGTCGCAGGCCATCCCAGGGGTTGGTTGGAAGATCCCGAACCCAGAGACCCTTGGCTTGTTTATCTAAATTAGCTGCAAGTAATAACGCTTGCTTTAGTTTCTTGGGTTGGATACGCTTAAGCGCCGTGGGATAGAGCTTCTCGCGCTTTCCCCAAATTCGATAATTACGCATGATGGTTGGCAAACTCTCTCCAGCCGCAAGCGCAGCCTGGGCCCGATTAAGCGTTCTTAGCTCATCGCTAATGCCCCACAGAATCAGTGGTAAAGGCTCACCCTCACCTTGCAGGCCATCCACCATTCGATTCAAACGTGCCGCATCACCAGAAAGCAGTGCTTCAGTTAACTCAAATAGATCATAGCGAGCAACCTTGAGAACCGCGGCACGGATTTGCTCATCCGTAATGACCCCGTTGGGATATAAGAGCGCCAGTTTCTGGATTTCTTGATGCGCGGCAATCAAATTACCTTCGACTTGATCAGCCATCCACTGCAAACTACGTTGCCCCACTTCACCAGACTCAACCGATTGGGACTGCAGTGACATTCGCTTAGCAATCCATTGGGGCAATTGACTGCGCTCAATTGAATCAATTTGCACTGCCATCCCGGCCTCATCAAGAGCCATAAACCAAGCGGAACTTTTTGTTTTCAGATCAAGGCGCGGGAGCTGCATACATACAATCACATCAAGACCTGAGCTGGCTGATCCCAATCCATTTGCAAACTGCTTTAACACCTCCGCTCCTTCACGGCCGGGCTTACCAGTTGGCATACGCAGTTCCACAAAGCGCTTATCGCCAAACAAGGACATGGTTTGCCCCACACTCAATAGAACCGGCCAATCAAAATAGCGATCCTGAACCATCACATTGCGCTCAGTAAAGCCCTGGGTTTTGGCAAATGCCCGTAGGCTGTCCACGGCCTCCATCATCAGTAGTGGCTCATCCCCGGAAAAAACATACAAGGAATTTAAGCTTTGTGAGCCTTTAGCTAGACCAGCCATATGAATCTGAAAGGCATCACTTTTGATCATCGAGATCGATCAAGTCAGCAATTTATTTGCTCACCCGTCCCAGGGTAGCAATGCGACGCAAAATTTGCAGCGCCAAATCAGAGCGCATACTCTCTAAAAATTGCTGTTGCTGAATATCGGATGCCAATACTGTAGCAGTGGTGAAATCCAGATCCCGAATTACATAAATTTCAGACTCTGGAATCACTTCGGCACCCGTATTATCAAAGGCACGGAATACCACCCGATTATTGAGTCGATACGCTGAAATCTGACCTGTAGAGGTGTAGGTCAAAATTTGCCGGGTACTATCTTCGCTCACAATATCCAGAATCAAATCGGCATCCTTACCCGAGGCAACCACTTTTGCATTCGTTCCAGTCGCAATAATGCGCTCAAGGTCATAGCGGAGTTGGGGTGATGGCCGCCCTGAAATCAAGATCGATTTATAGGGAATAGTGACCGAACCGCGCAAACGAAAACCGCAAGCTGAAATTCCAGAAACCGAAAAGAGGCCAAGAAGAGCGCCCTGTAATAGTAAGCGCCGATTGAGGTTACGCGGTGCACTCATCTGCTTATGCAACCACATTAACTAGGCGACCTGGAACCACAATGATCTTTTTGGGAGGCACACCGTTTAGTAAACGTAAGACGGGCTCGGCTTGCAAGCTCATCGCCTCAATTGCATCTTTTGAGGCATCGGCGGGCACCTTAATTTGACCACGGTGTTTGCCATTAATTTGCAATACCAACTCAATCTCAGACTGAACTAAAGCGGACTCATCGATTTGTGGCCAAGGTGCATCCAATAAAGAGCCAAAGTGTTTCTTAAATCCAAGATCGCTCCACAGTGCATAGGTACAGTGCGGCACCACGGGGTACAAAATCCGCAACAAAATGCCAAGGGACTCAAAAAGGATTTCGGGACGAATCGAATTCGCATCCCGATCTAACTTAATCGGCTCCAAGACATTGAGCATCTTCATTGCAGCTGAAACCACGGTGTTGTACTGACGACGCTGATAATCAAAGTTTGCTTGCTTCAAAATCGTATGCACTTCAAAGCGCAGTTCTTTTTCAGCAGCACTTAAATCATCAGGGATCGAAGCTTTTGCCGATTGCAAATGATCGGCTTGCGAGCTTGCATACATCCACAGACGCCGCAGGAATCGAGCGGCGCCATCTACTCCAGCGCCTGACCACTCGAGTTGCTGCTCAGGAGGTGCGGCAAACATCGTAAAGAGGCGTGCTGTATCCGCACCATACTGATCAATTAAGGCTTGTGGATCAACGCCATTATTTTTACTCTTGGCCATTTTCTCAACGCCACCAATATGGACAGCTGAGCCATCCTTGATGAGCTTCGCTGCAATAGGTCGCCCCTTCTCATCGAGATTCAACTCCACATCGGCAGGGTTGATCCACTGCTTTTTACCGCTTTGATCTTCTTTGTAAAAGGTTTCGTTCAGAACCATTCCTTGGGTCAAGAGATTTTGAAAAGGCTCATCAAATCGTACTAAGCCTAAATCGCGCATCACCTTGGTCCAAAAACGCGCATATAGCAAATGCAAGATTGCATGTTCAATTCCGCCAATGTATTGATCCATTGGCATCCAGTAATCATTGCGCGAATCCACCATGGTTTTCGCATCGGGGCCGGTATAGCGCATGAAATACCATGAAGAATCCACAAAGGTATCCATGGTGTCGGTCTCACGCCGCGCAGGCTTACCGCACTTCGGACAATTGACCTTCAAAAAATCCTCACGTTTATTCAAAGGATTACCAGAGCCATCGGGTACGCAGTCTTCGGGCAACACCACGGGTAAATCCGATTCGGGGACTGGTACTTCACCGCAATCGGTGCAGTGGATCATTGGGATTGGAGTTCCCCAATACCGCTGACGAGAAATTCCCCAATCACGCAAACGGTAGGTGGTTTTTAACTCACCAAGACCTCGATCTTTCAGATCCTTCGCAACCGCCTGGACTGCGTCTGGATGCGATAAGCTATCGTAGGGGCCGCTGTAAATACACTCGGTGTTCTCTTTTTGTGCGTACCACTCATGCCAGCGTGAGGGATTAAAAATATCGGTTACGCCGTTTACAGTAATTACCTGCTTAATGGGCAAATGGTATTTGTTGGCAAAGGCAAAGTCACGCTCATCGTGAGCAGGAACCCCCATCACCGCGCCATCGCCATACGACATGAGTACGTAGTTACCAACCCAGAGTGGAATTGGCTCGTTGGTTAAAGGGTGAGTCACATATAAACCCGTTGGCATACCCTCTTTTTCTTGGGTTGCTAAATCGGCCTCAATCACGCTCCCGGTTTTGCAGCGCTCAATAAATTGCGCTAACTCTGGATTGGATCGTGCAGCCTTTGTCGCTAGTGGATGCTCAGCAGCAACTGCACAAAATGTAACACCCATGATGGTATCGGCACGCGTCGTAAACACATACATCTTGCCATCATTAATTAAACGACCAGCGTCATCCTGAATTTCATGAGTAAATGCAAAGCGTACCCCATGACTTTTACCAATCCAGTTTTGTTGCATGATCTTCACACGCTCAGGCCACGCTAGATCATCAAGCCCGGTTAATAACTCCTCAGCATACGCAGTGATATTGAGGTAGTAGCCAGGAATCTCACGTTTTTCAACCAAGGCGCCCGAGCGCCAACCACGTCCGTCGATCACTTGCTCATTCGCTAAAACGGTTTGATCTACCGGATCCCAGTTAACCGTTTGGGTTTTGCGGTAAGCGATGCCTTTCTCAAGCATCTTTAAAAATAGCCATTGGTTCCAACGGTAGTAATCCGGCTTGCAGGTTGCAATCTCTCGCGACCAATCAATCGCAAGACCCATTGCTGCCATCTGAGCCCGCATGTAATCAATGTTTTGATAGGTCCATTGTGCGGGCGGCACATTATTTTGAAGTGCGGCATTCTCAGCAGGCATCCCAAATGCATCCCATCCCATCGGCATTAAAACGTTGTAGCCTTGCATGCGGAGTTGACGTGCCATCACATCATTGATGGTGTAGTTGCGCACATGACCCATGTGTAACTTGCCTGAGGGGTAAGGCAGCATCGAGCAGGCATAAAACTTGGGCTTTAATTGACCAGTCCTTGTCTTTGCATTTTCTGAGACGCGATAGACATCCTGAGCGCGCCATTGCGCGTGCGCATGCGCTTCAATGCTGCGAAAATCGTAATCCTTAGCATGATGTTTATCCATTAATTATTCTTGTTGTTAGGGATTAAATTATTTGAGGCCCAAGACGTCTTGCATATCAAACCAGCCTTTGGACTGAGTTTGTAAAAAAGTGGCAGCGCGTAAAGCACCTTCGGCGTAGGATTGACGGCTCGTCGAGCGATGGCTAATTTCGATCCGCTCACCCTCGCCGGCAAAGATTACAGTGTGATCGCCAACGATATCACCGCCCCGTATCGTTGCAAAACCAATGCTACCTGGCTTACGCTCACCAGTGTGACCTTCACGAGCATACACCGCCAAATCAGCTAGGGAATGGCCTTGCGCCTTAGCAATCACCTCTCCCATTTTGATGGCCGTTCCTGAAGGTGCATCCACTTTGTGACGATGATGCGCTTCCACAATCTCAATGTCATACCCCTGCTTCAGTAATAGTGCAGCCACTTGCAAAATTTTGAGGGTGGCATTCACTCCTACACTCATATTGGGAGCAAACACCATGGCAATGGTGTCGGCAGCACTACGAAGCTGTTGTAACTGTTCATGGGTAAAGCCGGTAGTACCAACAATCATTTTGACACCCGCCCGCTTTGCGGCCGCAAGGTGCAGCAAGGTTCCCTCAGGACGCGTGAAATCAATTAAATATTCTGCACCCGCCAAACCCTTCGCTAAATCATCCGTAATTAGGACATTGGTTTGTTGACCTAAAAAAGCACCCGCATCCGTTCCCAATAAGGGGGATGCAGGATGCTCAAGGGCGCCCGTTAATTGAGCATTGGGCGATCTCAGAATCGTCTCGATGAGCATTTTGCCCATTTTTCCGGTCGCTCCCGCAACTGCAAATTTCATTGGCATCACTAGTTCTCTGATTAATTTTTAACAGGGGTAACCACCACATCGGGTTGTGGTGTTGGGTTAGGTAAGTTATTGGGCTGGCTAATCACCATCACTTCAGGGGGTGCCCTCTTCACAGGCTTCGGTGGCTTATTTTTTCCGGTTACAACATCCCAAAAGCTACGTTTCTCCCGCGCATAATTATCAATCTCCGCCACAAGCTCGACTTCAGTAGGCAGAGCATCGCCATCAAATTTAATGAGTTTGTCACCTTCAAAAAATAAAGTTACGCGACGCTCTTTACCAATCGTCTGACCCTCACGCTTAAACTCAAACACATAATCCCAGCGATTTGCGTGAAAATAACTAGCGAGTAATGGTGTACCCATAATTTGACGTACCTGCTCACGACTCATTCCAACTTTTAGCTGAGCGTATTGCTCGCTGGAAATAAAGTTGCCTTGAACCACATCCGGAACATATGGCTGAAAAATACTGTTCATCCAAGCTCGCTGGGTATTATCAACGGCTGAAGTGCACGCTCCTAAAACAAAACAAACGCACAGCACGATCAACATCCGTGATGCAAAAGCTCGATTTGGCTTGCGGCAAGTAAAAATGCTAATCTGCATGGGTTAACAGTTCAACGTATCATTAAGTATCTGATTTTAGCGCCCAAACCTGCCGATCGAGCCAAACCGTATGAGCCAGAACGCTTCCCCCACCGACCTCCGTGAAATCGGCTTAAAAGTCACGGCGCCTCGCATGAAAGTCCTTGAGTTTTTTCAGGAAAACGCAAATTCGCACTTTAGTGCTGAGGAGGTCTATATGGCCTTGGTCAAGGACAACTCGGATATCGGTCTAGCCACGGTTTATCGTGTTTTGACCCAGTTCGAGCAAGCTGGAATCTTACTTCGTAGCCATTTTGAGTCAAGCAAAGGTGATAGCCGAGCCATTTATGAGCTTAATGAGGGCAATCATCACGATCATCTTGTGTGCCTTGATTGCGGTCATGTTGAAGAATTTGTTGATTCGGCGATTGAAAAGCGCCAAAACGAAATTGCCAAATCCCTTGGATTTAAGTTACAAGAGCATTCGCTGGCAATGTATGGTCATTGCCAAAAAAAGAACTGCCGCAATAAGAAAAAGTGATTGATTCAATTACTCACTGAGCTTGTATGCCACAGTTCTACCTAGCAGGTGATTGGGCCCAATCCAAACTACCTAAACTTCAAGTTCCAATTGATGGGGATCTAGCCCATCATTTACGCGTTCGTCGTATCGGACCAGATGATGTGTTCACCGTCTTTGATGGCCAAGGCTACACCGCGGTAGGAAGACTTTCCAAAATCAATGATATCCATCCGCAGATCGAAATCGAGCAAATTCAAGAAGATCGGCACCGCGAACTACCGTATCACCTAGAGCTTATTCAGGGGCTTGCCGGTGGTGACAAAATGGATTGGATCATTGAGAAGGCTGTAGAAATAGGTGCTGCAATCATTACCCCTATTGAGTGTGATCGCTCCGTGGTGAAACTTAAAAGCGAACCCAAGCGACTAGAAAAACGTATGCTGCATTGGCAGGCAATTGCCCAAGCGGCTTGTGAGCAATGCGATCGCAGCGTCATTCCAAAAGTTACTCCGATTCAATATCCTCGAGATGCATTTAAACAAAGTAAGGCTGGCTTAAAAATACTTCTGAGCCCAACTGCTACCGATTCGCTGCACCAATTTCTCAACCGACACTCGCCCCAAAGTATTGCCATCGCGATTGGTCCGGAAGGTGGTTTTAGTAGAGAGGAAGAGGCAAGTGCTAAAGAGGCTGGTTTTATGACCTTGTCACTTGGTCCACGCATAGTACGAACAGAAACGGCTGGGATCGTTGCGATCTCAGCCGTTGAAAGTATTTGGAATTTAAAAGAGAATTAAGCGAACGAGTAAAAGACCCGATAAGGAACCCGGCGCTCTGACCAAAACTCAACCGCGTCGCGGAATACATCCAATAGGGTCTCTCTTGCTTCCTTGTCAAACTTTTGGGTGCAAGGCAAGCCCTCAAGTACGACCACAAAGCCTGGCTGCGGGCCTGCTTTGTCAACTAAAGTTGTCAGCGCATCCAACAGTGGATCAAAGTTTTTAGCCTGCTGTTTGGTAAACATATAGGCGTTCGCGATTGCTTCGAGTACCTCGCCCTTGGTGTTGGCATTAGTGCAGCTTGCATAAACAAAGTGTTGGCCTAACTCTGTTGCAGCCTCAGCTAAATCACTGGTTCTAAATGCGCGAATCGATTGCACGATATTGGGGCGCACACTGCGCAACATTGCTGGGGGGCCAGCATCCCTCATAGCCAAAGCGGCACGCCAAGAAGCTGTCACTTTTTTTCCTAGGTCTTGATTGGCAGCATAGGTCTGAAGACGCGACAGCCCGCCTTGCGCATAAATGCTCGCCGCCGAGATCTCGCGATCGGCTTGATCATTTCTGTCCCAATTTTCTGCGCGGCTGTGATCTTCGACGCTTGCTGAAGTAATGTTTTCAGGAAGAATATTCATGATGGGTAATAGGTTACCCTTATCCCGCCTCCAAATCAAGCCCAATCCATGAACTAATTTTATAAGTTATTGATTTTTATCAATAATTTAAAAGTGAGCGACTACTTACTAAGTATATTTCCGCTCTAAAATAAGCCCTTGGATTGGCTTGCAGCCTCCACCACTGCTAGCGTACTCACGTTAATAATCCGGCGAACGGTCGCTGCTGGAGTCAAAATATGAATGGGCTTTGCCACCCCCAATAAAAGCGGTCCGATGGCTACGCCATTACCAGCAGCCGTTTTCAATAAGTTATAAGAGATATTGGCAGCATCAATATTGGGCAAGACCAATAAATTGGCCTCCCCACGTAAGGTTGAATTTGTAATGGCACCAGCGCGAGTCTCCGGATCCAGAGCACAATCGCCGTGCATTTCACCATCAACCTCAAGTTCGGGGGCGGCTTTTTGCAAGATGGCTAGTACTTCACGCATTTTTACAGCCGATGGGGCATCGCTAGAGCCAAAGTTTGAATGGGAGAGCAACGCGACCTTCGGGGTCATCCCCAACTTACGCATCTCGCTAGCAGCTAAAAGTGTGATTTCAGCCAACTCAGCAGCGCTTGGATCAATATTGACGTGGGTGTCGACCAAAAAGACTTGGCGATTAGGCAATATCAGTCCAGACATTCCTCCATAAGCGGTTGCACCGGGCTCGTGACCAATGACCTCATCAATGTATTTCAAATGAGTGGCGGTGTTGCTGATGGTGCCGCAAATCATGCCATCTGCCTGTCCTTTTTTCAGAAGGATAGAACCAATCAAGGTATTACGACGACGCATCTCAAGCTTCGCAAACGACTCTGTTACCCCTTTGCGCTCAGTGAGCTGCAAATAGGTTTGCCAAAAATCCCGATAGCGCGCATCGCTTTCTGGATTAACAATCTCAATATCCACACCAGATTTCATGCGCAGGCCAAACTTCTCAATGCGATGCTCAATGACCGATGGACGCCCAATCAAAATGGGATTGACCAAACTTTCATCGAGCATGACTTGAACCGCACGCATTACGCGCTCATCTTCGCCCTCACAAAAGACGATGCGCTTTTGTTCCATTGGGATCTTCTTAGCAATCCCAAATAAGGGCTTCATAACCGTACCCGAGTGATACACAAATTGCTGCAATTGATCCTTGTAAAGCGCAAAATCCTTAATCGGGCGACTCGCGACACCACCGTCCATGGCAGCTTTCGCAACGGCCGGTGCAATCGCTGTAATTAAGCGTGGATCAAATGGTTTTGGAATTAAATAATCTGGGCCAAAAGCCAAGTTCTCAGAACTGTAAACAGCTGCCACCACATCGCTTTGCTCGGCTTGGGCTAGCTCGGCAATTGCCTTCACTGCAGCGATTTCCATCTCCGTAGTGATCGTGGTTGCCCCTACGTCCAAAGCACCACGGAAGATGAAGGGAAAGCATAGGACATTGTTGACTTGATTCGGGTAATCAGTGCGCCCGGTCGCCATCACTGCGTCAGGCCTAACGACTTTTACCTCTTCAGGCAAGATCTCAGGTGTAGGGTTTGCAAGGGCAAATACCAAAGGCTTCTGCGCCATTTTGGCAACCATCTCTGGCTTCAAGACTCCACCAGCGGATAAGCCCAAAAATACATCCGCGCCCTCAATCACATCGCCTAGGGTACGTTTGTCAGTCTTTTGCGCAAACGGTGATTTTTGCGGATCCATGAGTTCAGTGCGGCCTTCATAGACCACGCCAACAATATCGGTTACCCAGATGTTGTTCTTTGGTAAGCCGAGATGAACCAATAACTCTAAGCATGCAAGCGCTGCCGCACCGGCACCGGATGTGACCAACTTTACTTTTGTAATATCTTTTCCAACGACTTTCAAGCCGTTGAGAATCGCTGCGGCGACCACAATCGCTGTGCCATGTTGATCGTCATGAAAGACCGGAATCTTCATGCGTTCACGCAATTTGCGCTCCACCAAGAAGCAATCGGGAGCCTTGATGTCTTCCAGGTTGATTCCGCCAAAAGTTGGCTCCAGAGCGGCAATCACTTCAACTAATTTCTCGGGATTACTCTCGTTAACTTCGATATCAAACACATCAATCCCGGCGAACTTTTTAAAGAGTACCGCCTTACCTTCCATGACCGGCTTACTTGCTAGCGCACCAATATCACCCAAACCTAAAACGGCTGTGCCGTTGGTGACCACGCCAACTAAATTACCGCGAGCGGTATAGCGAAATGCAGTAGCGGGGTCTCGATTGATTTCTTCACAAGCAGCTGCCACTCCTGGCGTATAAGCCAAGGAAAGGTCCCGTTGATTGGTCAATTGCTTGGTAGGAGCAATGGATATTTTGCCGGGTACCGGAAACTCATGGTACTTCAGAGCAGCTTCACGCAAAGCCTTAATTTGCTCTTCTTTATTTTGATTGGGTTTATTGCCTGATTGACTCATAGGGTTTCGCGGGTGATGGGATAAAGGGGCTTGAAGCCTTAAACAAGAATGCCAAAAGCTCTATTCTATTCCTCTAAAGACTGCCCTTTGAATGCCCTCTGAAACGGCAGGTCTTGCAAGAATGGGGCCCTAAAGCCCGCCTACAATACAAAGATGACAAAACAATTCCTTCAGAGCCCGCCATCAAATACCCACAAACTCGGGGAATTTGAGTTAATACGCGATATTTTCAAGACGCGTGCGGATCAGATGATACAAACTGAGCCCCAAAATGCTCCGCTTCTAGGTATTGGTGATGACGGAGCGTTGGTCGCATCTCGCCCAAACGAAGAGCTGGTAATCACAACCGATATGTTAGTAGCTGATCAGCACTTTTTTGCAGACGCCGACCCTTACCTTGTCGGAAAAAAATCCCTTGCAGTGAATTTATCGGATCTCGCCGCAATGGGTGCTAAGCCCACGGGATTTACTTTGGCGCTTGCTTTACCAAAACAAAGGCAAGCATGGCTGCATGGATTTGCAAATGGTCTCTTTGACTTAGCCGAACTCTTCGATTGCCACCTAATTGGCGGTGATACGTGTCAAGGGCCATTGACGATCAGCATCACGGCTTTTGGTGTGATCCCAAGTGGACAAGCAATTAAGCGATCTGGCGCTCAGGTTGGCGACTCCATTTGGGTCTCAGGTGAGCTTGGTGACGCGCGCCTAGCACTTGCTCATCACCGTAATGAATGGTCGTTCGACCTCGAGTCTAAAGATCTGGATCAAGTCAATCAGCGACTTCATTCGCCTTTACCACGAGTCGCGCTTGGAATCGCCCTACGTGAAATTGCAACATCAGCCTTGGACATATCGGATGGATTATTGGGCGATTTACGACACATTTTGGAGGCCTCCCATGTGGGCGCCCAAATTAACATCGATGCCCTGCCTCGCTCACAAGTAATGCGTCGACAAGCCCAAGCAATTCAGTATCAATGTGCAGCATCCGGTGGGGATGACTATGAGCTCTGTTTCACAACAAATCCAAATCAGCACGAAAAAATTACAAAGCTTTCAGTAGAGCTAGGACTTCCTCTCACCTGCATCGGGCAAATCATCAAATCTCAGGATGAAAACTCACTGATACTCGAAAATAGTGATGGCGTGCCATTAAGCCCTGAACAAACTAAGGAACTTCAACGTTCCTTTGATCACTTTCGAGATTAGATGCTCATGAATTCAGCTCACCCCCCATCATTTGCTTGGATGCTGGGATCTGTGCATCGGGTGTTTGGTATCGGTTTTGGTAGCGGGCTCTCTCCACTTGCCCCAGGCACTGCCGGAACACTGTTTGCCTGGGGACTCTTTTTGATCCTCAACGCAGTTCTTTCAACGACCGCATTATGTCTTCTGCTTTGCATTGGATCGCTCTATGGTCTATGGGCTTGCGGTCAATGCAGCCACGACCTTGGTCGTCCCGATGACAGCTCAATTGTTTGGGATGAGGTGATTGCATTTGGTTGGATCCTATTATTGATTGGATCGACAAATTTTTTAGTGCAAGCGATTGCATTTTTAATCTTTCGGTTTTTCGATGCTGCTAAACCATGGCCCATTAGCCGTGTGGACCAATACTTTAAGAAAATCTGGACCCATCAAGAACATATCAACCCGTCGCATCTCATCAAATACGGTTTTGGCATCATGATTGATGATCTCATCGCTGCTCTTTTCACAATTTTGATTGTGATTCTTGGGATACGCTGGCTCACATGAATTCATCAATGATCTCTTTAGTTCAACAATTGGCACAAACACTGCTAGCCAATAAGCTCAGTATTGCTCTCGCTGAGTCGTGCACTGGAGGCTTATTGGCTGCACACCTCACCGATCTCAGTGGATCAAGTCAATGGTTTGAGCGGGGCTTTGTCACCTATAGCAATGCAGCCAAGGAAGAGAGTATTGGCGTAGCGCATTCGCTCATTGAGCGCTACGGGGCCGTCAGCGAAGAAGTTGCAAAAGCCATGGCTGAGGGCGTCCTCAAAAATAGTCGCGCCCAAGTGAGCATTGCCATAACTGGGATCGCGGGACCTGGTGGTGGGACCGTTGATAAGCCAGTAGGGATGGTTTGCTTTGCCTGGGGAAGGCGGGAGAACAACTTAATTCAAACTCGCTCGCAGACAAAACAGTTAAGCGGTGACCGTCAGAGCATACGGGAGCAAGCCTGCATTTACGCCATTCAGTCACTGCTCGCGCAATTCACGCCAAGCGCCACCCGCTAATTTGACTTCAACCAGCCTTTGTGGCGGAAGTAGCCCAGAGGAATCATTGCAGAAATAATCATGCTGATGATCGCCAGTGGGTAGCCCCAAGTTTCTTTGAGTTCTGGCATGTATTCAAAGTTCATACCCCAGACGCTGGCCAACAAGGTTGGGGGCATTAAGGCGACCGAGACCACGGAGAAGATCTTAATAATTTTGCTTTGGTTCAGGCTAATAAAACCCACCGTGGCATCCATTAAGAAGTTAATCTTGTCAAATAAGAATGCCGTATGATTTTCTAGCGAATCAATATCTCGCAAAATCTGACGTGCTTCTTCTTGCTGCTCGTCGGACAATAACTTACTGCGCATCAAAAATGATAGTGCGCGCCGCGTATCCATCACATTACGACGAATACGACCATTGGTATCCTCTTCGGTAGCAATCGTCTCAAGGACCTCGGCAGCGTCGGCATCGGTAATGGTTTCCGATAAAACGCGCTTACCCGCACGTTCGAGATTTTCATAGACCTCTTCAAGCGCATCGGCAGAGTACTCAGCATCGGTGGAATACAAATCAAGTAATACATCCTTAGCATTACTGACCGAACCTGGACGTAAACGCGCCCGTAATCGCACGAGTCGGAATACTGGTAAATCTTCATCATGGATTGAGAACAAAACCTGATTGGTTAGAACGAATGCAACCCTCACGTTCCGTGATGTGTCTTCTTCGTCAAGCAAAAAATCGGTACGAATATGCAGATGCCCATCGTCTGCCTCAAAATAGCGTGCAGACGCCTCCAAGTCCCCAAGGTCATCCAACTCAGGGAGTTGGACTGCAAAAGCTTCTTTAATCCAAAGAAGCTCCTCCTCTTCAGGGTCAATCACATCAATCCAAATTGGATTGTGGTGTTGGAGTAGTTCATTGCGATCTTCGACTTGCTCTTGCGATAGACGGCCGTTTTGTAGGACGAACAAGTTGATCATGGTGAACTCCCGACGAATGCGCTAGTTTATCCTATGCACTATGAATCGTTCATTACATTTGGCAAAAAATCCGGGATCCTTTCGGGATCAGGTCGAGGCCGCTTGGGCGTCCCAGGGCAGCATGCTGTGCCTAGGCTTAGACCCCGACTCCGAGCGCTTTCCACCCTGCTTAGGTAAAAGTCCCAAAGCCATCCTCACCTTTTGTAAAGAAATTGCCGATTCCTGTGCCGACCTAGTGTGTGCATTTAAACCACAATTTGCGTACTTTTCCTCCCAACGGGCAGAGAGTCAATTGGAGGAGCTAGTCGCCCACCTCAAAACAAACTACCCACAGATCCCAGTAATTTTGGATGCGAAACGAGGGGATATTGGTAGTACCGCAGAGCATTACGCGTTGGAAGCCTTTGAGCGCTATGGAGCCGATGCCGTTACAGTCAACCCGTATATGGGTAAAGACTCGATCGAACCCTACCTTCAACATCCTGGCAAAGGGGTCATTATTCTCTGCCGCACCTCTAATCCCGGTGGATCGGATATCCAAAACCTTCTGACCGATGATAATCAGGCGATTTTTGAACGCGTTGCAATCCTTGCTAAAGAAATGGATCAAACCGGTCAAATCGCGCTTGTGGTGGGCGCCACTTTCCCCCAAGAAATCACTCGAGTTCGAGCCATCGTCGGCGATATGCCCTTACTCATTCCTGGAATTGGGGCGCAAGGTGGAGATATAAAAGCGACGGTTGCTGCGGGCCAAGTGGCAAATCGACCCGGTACGGGAATGATGATTAATTCATCGCGCGCGATTTTGTATGCCAGTGCTAAAGAAGATTTTGCGGATGCTGCCAGAAAAGTAGCGATAGCAACCCGCGATGCGATTCGGTCTGCACAAGTCAAATAAAGAAGATGCTTTATATTGCTAACGGTTTTTAGGTAAAACCACGCGGTCCATATTCTCTAAGATAAATTGTTGTCGCACTTCAAAGTTAATACTACCGCGTTTGCAATATTTGCTTTTATCAAAACACTTCGGGGCTGGCAGAGCGGATGCCAAGTTAGCCGCTTGTTCACGACTGATATTTTTTGGATTAGCTACATAGTAATGAGAGCTTGCGGCACCGATTCCAAAAATTCCTTCGCCCCATTCAACGGAGTTCATATAGATTTCAAGAATGCGTTCTTTGGAGAGCATCAACTCTAAAAGACCGGTAATAACCAGCTCTTGCGCTTTGCGTAGATAGTTTTTTTCTGAAGAAAGAAATAAATTCTTAGCCAATTGCTGTGTGATCGTGGAGCCTCCACGCACGACTTTACTGCCGCCTTTTTGATTGCGCTCCCACGCTTTTTGCATATCATCGATACGCACACCGTTGTGCTTAAAGAAGATGTCGTCTTCGCTCACTAGTATTGCTCGCTTTAAATCATTGCTAATCTGTGCATATGAAACCCAGCGATGCTGAATTGGGCAGGTCAAGCTCAAGTGACAGATACGCCAACGTTCAGCCCTCTGAAATGCGGTACTGCTTGGATTAATGAATGCCCATAGGCCAATCTGAATCACAAAGTAAAGTTGTAAACCGACCACTCCCAATGCCATGCATTTGAGGAAATACATCGCCCATGACATGATGCTTACACGTGGCGCAACTGCGCGATAACAGCCCGGGTATCTAAGCGCTCGATACCCACCCGGTGCCATTGACAAAATGCAATAGCAGCTTGTTCAACTAACATTCCCAAACCATCACTGATTCGACAGTCACGCTGCAAGGCCTGTTCCATAAATACTGTGGTCTTGCCATACACCAAATCATAGGCAAAACCGCCGGTACAAAAAACATGATCCGCGGCCAATTCGCTTAAAGGACTTTGATCATCAAGACCAGCCGCACTGGCATTAATCACAAGCGAAAATGAAGGTGTATTTTCTTCGAACTGAACATTGCTGCTGGCAATCAATTCAACGCCATGCTCAGTTGCCAGAGACTGAAATAACAAAACGAGCTCATCGGCTTTTTGAGAAGTCCGATTGGCAATCCAAAGCCGTTTTGGCCTTTGGGTCAGCAGGGGTTCAACGATGCCACGGCTTGCGCCACCAGCCCCCAGAATAAGGACATCCGCTTTGTTGATGGCCACGCCTTGAGAAAGAAGATCGGCCACCAATCCAGCTCCATCGGTGTTATCACCGCAGAGCACCCCCTCATCTTGCCAGACCGTATTGACAGCACCCGCTAGCCGAGCACGCGAACTCAATTGCTGACATAGCTGATATGCATTGAGCTTAAATGGGATCGTAATATTTGCCCCTTGACCACCCAGAGCAAAAAATTGGGTAAGCATTGCTGCAAAACCATCAAGCGACGGTTGAATTCGTAAATACTTAATATCACGCTGAATTTGCATAGCAAACTGCTCATGAATTAGGGGTGACTTACTATGCCCAATTGGATGACCAAATACAGCATATGTTTGTTTCCGAGCAAAGAGACTTGGCTCAAGCGTCGTCAAAAATGGATAGTGGTTCATGGTTTGGAGCCGTTTCTTAATTCAAGACGGTTACCTGATTGCTCATTCAAATCGCGCGCGAATTCAAAGGTCGAAACCCAATCCAAAATATCAATTTTCTGACGCATTTCACTCGGAAAAGGCCCAAACGGAGCAGCAGCGCGCACAATCGCGACCGCTTGACGATCAAGCTCGGGGATGCCTGAAGAGCGACTCACCTCAATTCCTTCGCGGCCTTTAACATTATTGGTAATCCGACCCTCGGCATCAACGCTCACCGTAAGCACTAAGCTACCGTACAACGGCCGTCCCTGAACACGAGGAAAAAAAGTGTTGCCATAGGCTTCAATCTTTTGACGCATTCCGTCATAGTAATAGGCAAATGCAACCGTTTTCGTACTACTCCCGCTCAGCGCAACTCGACGCGGAAGGCGTCCCTCGGGACTAAGTCGCCTAGCGAGCTCGGCCTCTAATGCATTGGTCTGGGAGAACGGTTTTGACTCATCGCCCGATCGCGATCGAGTTGCCTGCTTTTTCTCGGCATCTAACTTCGATAACAATTGTTTTTGGCGCTTCTCGAGTGCCTCTAACTTAGCATCGGCCCCTAAGTGAGCGCGATGCATCGCACTCGCATCTTCCCGGATGGTTAAGCCACCACCATCCAAATTGGCTTGTGCCAGCTTCTGCGCATTTTGAGGCGGAGTGGGTCTAGACGCATTTACTAATACAACGCTAAGTGGAGTATTTAAGCGACGATCTACTTCAGGCGCATTGAACCAACGCTGACTCATAAGAGCAAGATGAATCAATAATGAAATAGCCAATGCAATCCATAGCGGCTTAATTGACCGACACACCACAAACGGGTGAAGCGCTAATCTCATTCTGGCAAATCTCCCTCTGCCCCAGTACTCGTATCGCTAGTGTTAGCCTCAAGCTCGATTACACGTGCTTTGGCGGCTAGGTCCAACAGATCAATTTCCATGATCTCGATCTTAGCGCGGGTAAGACGGGGATGACCAGCTAATTCAGGGATAGGCAAATGAAAGGGAATGGGCTCAATTCGCGCCATGCCCTCTTTCAAATGACGCGCATAAATTGAATGGGGTAAGCCAGCCTGCGCCAACCAGCGTAGGCACCAATAACGTTCCATACGAGACTGGTACTCGCCGTACTGCAAATACACTGCGTCAAAATCGGCAGCAATCCCCATGATCTCAGAATCTTTGGGAGGAAATGGGGCTGTCATCTTGGCAGTAACCCCATTTCGAATCATGGCAATCAATTGCCATTGATTCACAAGATCCGCATAACGACGCAGAGGCGACGTGCACCATGCATAACACTCAACCCCTAAGCCTTCATGAGGGCCGGGGGTGGTTTGCATGCGCGTACGCATTGCTCCCCAGCCTTTTTGGATCCGAAATAAAGCTGGTAAGCCATGCTCAGCCAGCGCCTGCCCCCAAATTCGATTGCATAAGATCATGCACTCGGCCACGATGGTATCTAAAATCGAACCTCGAATACGAGGCTCGATCACAATTTCATTCGTTGGTGATGTGATCTTGAAATTGAAATCACGGATCAAAGCATTTGGATCGGCTTGACCCAAAACTTCAGCCCGCAAGCCATCTTTAACCCGCTGCTCTTGGCGTTTCTGATGTTCATTCTGAGCTAAAAACCACAGTCGAGTCAGTGCTTCGTGATGCGGCAATGATGAGTTTTCTTGGGCCAAGAAGGCCTCGTCGACTAGTGGTTCCCAATCGTCTAAGCGAAGATTGGTATCAATGGGCACCAACTCCAGTGCGCTTTGCGGGGGGGTCTGGGTTCGATGCCCTAGAGCATCGATCTCAATATACAAGGAGACAGCCGGACGTGCCGAACCAGCATCGAGTGAAAAGTACTCAACAAATTGCTCTGGCAACATCGTAATTTTGTCACCTGGGAAATAAACCGTTGACATCCGCTCGCGCGCGACCTGATCAAAACGATCTCCCTTTTGAATCAATAAACCGGGTGCGGCAATATGTATACCCAATCGATAAAGACCATCACCGATAGGCGTTAATGACAAGGTGTCATCGATTTCGGTTGTGCCGACGTCATCAATTGAAAACGCCTTAACTTGCGCAGTTGGCAAACCGGCAATGGCCTTTTCAAACTCTGCGTTAGTAAACCGAAAATCACTTGCAAAGCCCTCTCCTTTTGGAAAATGCGCTTGTATAAATTGGCCATGATGGTAAGACAGCGGGGAATCCAAAGCACCGCAGCGCATTAGTAAACGCGCTGGGTGTTCTCCAGTTTGCTCACACGCCCCATGAAAGGCTTTGTATGCCAAACTATTTTTATCAGGATGAAACAGCAAACTGTTCACCTGCGTGGATAAGGCATCTGGCAGCTTTCCTTCGATTAGCTCCGACTGCCATACCTCTTGTTGCAAAAGCTCTCTTTGCTTGCGTTCGATTGCCGCTAGTCCCGCTTGCAGCTGCTCAAATGGCGCCCGCATAAAGGCACCGCGCCCTTTACGTCGAAAGTAAACAGGAGCTCCTTGCAATGCAATTGCTAAGCCGATCAATTGAGGCGTGCTAATGGTATCTCCAAAATACTCTTTAGCAATCACCTGAAATGCAAATTCGTGATCAGACGCGCAATCCCATAACAACTGCAAATCAATTGTTGCAGCAATACCATGAGCCTCCTCAAGAACTGCTTGGGGATTAGTGGCTTCAAATTGAAGCCAAACTTCTTTTGACTTTAGCTTGAGATGCTTACCCGATAAAGCGCTTGCTTGCCATGACTGCGTATCTCCAGCACCTGAAGACGATAAGACTGTGGCAATACGTAGCTCACCACCCTCCTCATGCAGTAATTGCATTAAAGCGAAATCCCGCCACTTGCCTCAATGGTGACGCCATTGACATAACTGGCTTCGTCGCTTGCTAGGAACAGGTATACGTTCGCCATTTCTTCTGGTGTACCCAAGCGAGCCATCCACGAGCGCTGCTCAATGCTTTGCAATATGTTTTCAGGCATCGCCTTGACCATCTCAGTCGCAATGAATCCAGGACACACCGCATTCACCCGAATGCCTTTTTGTCCAAATTCACGGGCCCAGGTTTTAGTAAATCCAATTACGCCAAATTTAGTCGCAGAGTAATTGGTTTGTCCAAAATTACCATAGATACCAACCACACTCGAAGCATTGACGATAGCCCCCTTTTTTGCCTCTAGCATATGAGGAACAACTAATTGGGTGCAATTAAAGACGCCCTTAAGATTGACATCAATCACTGCATCAAATTGCTCCTCGGTCATTTTCACTAAACGCGCATCTTGAGTAATGCCGGCGTTATTAATCAATATGTCAATGCGTTGATGTTTAGCGATGATGGCGTCCACTGCACGCTGAATACTGGCTCGATCGGTAACATTCAATACATACGGTTCGGCATTTTTGAGTTGGCCCACCGCTTCCATTACCGCACCTTCATTTAGGTCTGCCAACATGACCTTGGCACCCTCCTCGGTGAACCTTTTAGCAGTTGCAAAACCAATTCCTTTGGCTGCTCCGGTG
Organism: Polynucleobacter sp. MWH-UH24A; assembly: GCF_018687475.1. Taxonomy (NCBI): domain Bacteria; kingdom Pseudomonadati; phylum Pseudomonadota; class Betaproteobacteria; order Burkholderiales; family Burkholderiaceae; genus Polynucleobacter; species Polynucleobacter sp. MWH-UH24A. Next base: position 210,209 of record NZ_CP061292.1, on the reverse strand, counting down.
ATAAGTGCAACTTTATTACGTAAACGCATACTAATTCCTCTAATTAGGGATTAAGGTGCTCTAAGCGAGCCAAAATTTTTTGATGAACGCCGCCAAAGCCGCCATTACTCATCACTAAAACATGATCGTGGGGTTTGGCTTCGCTACATACTGCCTCGACTAAACGCCCAAGATCATGAAAACTTTTCGCTTTCGAACCCAAAGGCGCGATCGCCTCTTGCAAGTCCCAACCTAAAGCATCTTTGCCACTGACCGCTCCGTAAGCAAACACCAAATCAGCTTGATTTAAGCTATCTGGAAGCTGAGACTTCATAACACCAAGCTTCATGGTGTTTGATCGTGGCTCAAGCACCGCCAGAATTCGCGCCTGACCAATTTGTTTACGCAATCCATCAATGGTGGTAGCGATTGCCGTAGGATGATGGGCAAAATCGTCGTAAACAGAAATCCGATTCTTTTCGCCAATAAGTTCCAAACGTCGCTTGACGTTTTTAAATTCCGCCAAAGCAAGGGCGGATTCTTCTGGGGTAATTCCGATATGGTGAGCAGCTGCAATCGCTGCCAATGCATTAAGTTGATTATGAACACCCATCACACCCGAATGCCTTGCCCAATGAACTTCCGCACATTTCTTACCCTGATAAAGAACTGAAAAATCAGCTCCGCCTTTGCCATCTATGTTTTCTAAATCCTCAAATGACCAATCGCAGTCACCAAAACCAAAACGCTCCAAAGGAGACCACAAGCCGCGCTCAATCACACGATCCAATGACTCCTGTGAGTCGTTAGCAAGTACCAGGCCTGTTTGCGGAATGGTTCGAACTAAATGATGAAATTGGGTTTCGATCGCCGCTAAGTCAGTAAAAATATCGGCATGATCAAATTCGAGGTTATTCAAAACTGCGGTTCGTGGCCGATAGTGCACGAACTTACTGCGCTTATCAAAAAGGGCGGTGTCGTACTCATCGGCCTCAATCACAAAATAGCGCCCCTCGCCCAAGCGAGCCGAAACGGAAAAATTCAACGGCACACCACCAATTAAATATCCAGGTTTACGTTGATTTCGCTCCAAGATCCAGGTCAACATAGCTGTCGTTGTGGTCTTACCATGCGTTCCGGCGACCGCAAGGACATGTCTACCCGATAACACCTGCTCTCCCAACCATTGGGGTCCTGAGGTATAGGGCAAGCCTTGATTCAGAATTTCCTCAAGAAGAGAATTTCCCCTTGAAATGACATTACCAATTAGAAATAAATCCGGTTTCGATTTAAATTCACGGAGTTGATCGGGAGAGTATCCTTCGATTAATTGAATACCTTGTGCTTCAAGTTGCGTGCTCATTGGTGGGTACACATTCGCGTCGCAACCGGTTACCTCATGACCGGCCTGTCTGGCAATTGCCGCGATTCCACCCATGAAGGTGCCACAAATGCCCAAGATATGAATATGCATGCGAGGATTTTAGCCAAGGAGAGCCATGAACCGTCGTCATTTTCTAATTGCAAGCGGAGTAGCGATTGTTGCTGCCGTAACTGGTGCTTTTTTTGCTAATCGCAGAACTGCCTTGCAATCCGCTTCGCAAGATGCTGTGAAAGCCCTTTTTGATCGGGAGTGGTTTTCTCCTGACCAAAAGCCAATATCGACCCAAGATTGGAAGAATAAGGTTTTAGTCGTCAATTTTTGGGCATCTTGGTGTCCACCCTGTGTTGAAGAAATGCCCGCTTTGGACAAAATTCAAGGGGAATATGACCCTAAAAAGATGCTAATTGTCGGCATCGGTATTGATTCACCATCTAACATTCGTCAATTTATTGAAACTACCATTATTTCCTACCCAATCATTTTGGGTGGTCTTGGCGGCAATGACATCAATAAAATGCTGGGGAACCCATCTGGCGCCCTACCCTTTACTGTGATTATTAATGCCAAGGGAAATATCACTGGTAGAAAATTAGGCAAGATTAGCGAAGATGAGCTAAGAAAGTTAATTAAAGAGGCAATTTAGCTGACTTTAATTCATTTTAAATGTAAATTCTTCGCATGCTTCACTACTATTTTTAATCAAATTCTTAAAAAAATAGCTAATTTCTAGGAATTCAGGGTATCAGGGGGTATACTGCTTCTTACGTTAATTTTCCTGATTTATCGCCAAATTAATCGATATTTTTCAATAACTGTAGCGATCTATGCCTACTAGCCATTCAAATTCCTCTGTTTTACTTCTCAATGGGCCTAATTTAAACCTTTTAGGAACCAGAGAGCCCGAAGTTTATGGGAAAACAACCCTTGAGGACATCACTCGTCGCATGGGCATGCTCGCTAAAGATGCTGGGATTTTGCTCGAGACCTTTCAGAGCAATCACGAGGGTGAGCTGATTGACCGTGTTCAGAAAGCCAAAAAGGACGGCATTGGTTTCATCATTATTAACCCAGGCGGATTTACCCACACGAGCGTTGCTCTACGGGATGCCTTAGCTGGTGTAGCAATCCCATTCATTGAAGTACACCTCTCCAATATTCACCAACGTGAAGAGTTTCGCAAACATTCCTATTTTTCAGATCTAGCCATGGGCGTTATTTGTGGTCTAGGTGCCCAAGGTTATGAATTGGCTTTTGCAGCCATTCAGAACAAACTGGCTTCTCATTAAAAACATTACAACGAGGTTTGGCATGGACTTACGTAAACTAAAAACCCTCATCGACTTGGTCTCCGAATCCGGAATCTCCGAACTCGAAGTGAGCGAAGGAGAAGATAAAGTCAAGATTGTGAATGCGCGACATTCTGGCTCCGTTACAAACGCTCCTGCAGCAACGCCCATGAATACTATGGTCATACCAGCGCCGATCCAACAGGAAATTCCAATAGCTTCTGCTTCTGCCGCTGCCCCAGAAGTCAGTTCAGCGCCTGAGGGTTTTGTGCAAAAGTCTCCAATGGTTGGAACCTTTTATCGCTCCCCCAATCCAGAGGCGCCCGCTTTCGTGAATGTAGGCGATACCGTAACAGTCGGCCAAACCCTCTGCATCATCGAAGCGATGAAGCTTCTCAATGAGATTGAGTCCGAAAAAGCCGGGGTAATTAAACAAATCTTGTGTGAGAACGGTCAAGGCGTTGAGTTTGATCAACCGCTGTTCATCATCGCCTAATCGCCATGTTTGACAAAATACTAATCGCCAATCGTGGCGAAATTGCCCTGCGAATTCAACGAGCCTGCAGAGAGCTTGGAATTAAAACCGTGGTGGTGTATTCCACAGCAGATAAAGACGCAAAATATGTAAAGCTCGCTGATGAGGCGGTATGTATTGGGCCAGCACCTTCAACACAAAGTTACCTTAATATGCCGGCGATTATTTCAGCGGCTGAAGTGACCGATGCTGAGGCGATTCATCCTGGCTATGGATTTCTCTCAGAAAATGCCGATTTTGCTGAGCGTGTTGAAAAATCAGGATTTGCTTTTATTGGCCCAAGACCGGAGTCCATCCGCCTGATGGGCGATAAGGTTTCAGCAAAAAATGCCATGATTAAAGCGGGCGTTCCCTGCGTACCCGGTTCTGCCGGAGCTTTGCCCACTGATAATCCAAAAGAAATTTTGGCGACCGCCAAGCGTGTAGGCTACCCGGTGATCATCAAAGCAGCAGGTGGTGGTGGTGGGCGCGGTATGCGTGTTGTTCATACGGAAGCAGCCCTCATCAGTGCCGTGAATATGACCCGCGAGGAAGCAGGCCGTGCCTTTGGTAACCCCGAAGTCTATATGGAGAAATTCCTTGAGCGCCCCAGACACGTGGAGATCCAAATCTTGGCCGATACCCATGGCAACGCAGTTTGGTTGGGTGAGCGTGATTGCTCCATGCAGCGTCGCCACCAGAAAGTGATTGAAGAAGCGCCGGCCCCAGGCATTGATCGTAAATTGATTGCCAAAATTGGAGAGCGTTGTGCCGATGCATGCAAAAAAATTGCTTACCGTGGCGCTGGTACCTTTGAGTTTCTCTACGAAAAGGGTGAGTTCTTCTTTATTGAAATGAACACCCGCGTTCAAGTCGAGCATCCCGTCACGGAGATGATTACCGGCATTGATATTGTTCAAGAACAAATCAAAATTGCGGCCGGTCAAAAGTTGGGCTTTCGGCAACGCGATATCGTCTTTAAAGGCCATGCTATTGAATGCCGCTTAAATGCCGAGGACCCCTTTAAGTTCACGCCAAGCCCCGGTCGAATTCAGTCATGGCATATGCCTGGAGGCCCGGGCATCCGCGTCGATTCCCATGCTTACAGCGGATATTTAGTGCCCCCGAACTACGACTCCATGATTGGCAAATTAATTGCTTATGGAGCAACTCGTGAACAGGCAATTCGTCGAATGCGTATTGCCCTCTCCGAAATGGTGATTGATGGCATTTTGACCAATGTACCCCTACATCGTGAGCTAATGCTCGACGCAAAATTTGTTGAGGGGGGTACTAGCATTCATTACCTTGAACAGCGCCTTGAGGAGCAATCCGCAACTCGTGGCGAGAAGTAGGCTTTCCTGAGCCAATGCCGTACCGCGAGTTCCAATTTACGGTTGTTGCTGAAATTGCCGAACCCTTGGGGGATGCCCTTATGGAACTCGGGGCACTGTCGGTTTCGGTCGAAGATGCGACGGCAGGTGGCTATGATGAAAACCCCTTGTATGGCGAGCCAGGATTATCGCCAGACGTGCAAGCATGGGATTTATCCGTTGTTAAGGCACTTTTTGATCAAACCCAAGAAGTAAATAAGGAAGAACTCGCCAGCACTTTATTAGAGGCTGGGTTTGCCGTTCAAACCCCTACTGAATCGATTGTGGCGGATCAAGATTGGGTGTCCATGACACAAAATCAATTTGATCCCATTCCGATTGGTGAGCGCATGTGGATTGTTCCCTCATGGCACCCAAAACCCTCTTCACCAGAGGCAATCTGCCTAGCAATGGATCCAGGGCTTGCATTTGGAACGGGTAGCCACCCCACCACTCGACTATGCCTTGAATGGCTTGAGCAATATAGCGCCAGTGGAATCTGTAAAAGCCAAAACCTATTGGATTATGGATGTGGTTCTGGAATTTTGGCAATTGCCGCCAAAAAACTAGGCTTTCAAACGGTTTTTGGTACCGATATTGACCCGCAGGCAATTGAATCGGCTCGTGCGAATGCCAATCAAAACCAAACGGATATTGAGTTTGAACTGCCCGACGATATCGACGTTGCGATTGGGTCCGGGCTCTTTGATGTTGTGATTGCCAATATTTTGGCTAACCCTTTGCAAGTTTTAGCCCCTGCTCTAATCGCACGCGTTCAAGATGGTGGGCAACTAATTCTGTCAGGCATCCTGGAGCGGCAAGCGCAAGAGGTGATTGATTGCTATAAAAACGATATTCCACTCTCAATCTGGAGGGTATCGGAGGGCTGGGTTTGCCTGCATGGTCAAAAACCAGCCTCTATGCCAAATCAGATTTCGAATGCGCCCTTGATTGAGGATGCTGAAATACCGAATCGCGTAATTACTGGTACTATTGTTGCAAAGATTAATCGCCATCGTCCGCAAGCGCTTTTTATTGCCACTGGACTATTTATTACCATCAGCTGCTTCGTTGTATGGAGTCTTTGGCGTATCCCAATCTTGCATTTTTTGGCCCCCAGTGTAGATAAAAACCCGAGCCCGATTGCCTTACATGGCTTTGAGCTAATGCAAACGATGGATCAGGTAATTTGTAAGGTATTGCCTTGCGCTCGAGCTGCCGCAATCGATTTCAAAGCTTGGCGCTTTCAACTTGCTAATCTTGGTATGGATGAAGCGAAGCGTGGGGAAGAAGTGCAATCTATCTTGCAAATCGAGCTACAAAACCGCCTATTGATTTCTGTTGCAATCCCCCATCTCGAACTAACACTAAGCGATGCCGATGAAAATACGATTACTCAAATTCTGATGAGCCCCAGAGAATGGCTCCCAAAAACCTGGCAAAACGCTCACCCTGACTTTGAGCAAACCGGGGCCCCGCCCAAGGAACAATTTAACCTTTCTATTCCCCTGCGACTTCCTGCCAATACGGCAGGCTATCGCTTACGTGTAGCATATCCCTCTTTCACTCAACCACCATCCCTTTAGAGAACTTTATGGCAAGTATTATTTGTGGCTCCATTGCGTATGACACGATCATGACCTTTGAGGGTCGTTTTCAAGATCAAATTCTTCCTGAACAAATTCATATTCTGAATGTCGCTTTTTTGGTTCCCAGCATGCGTAGAGAGTTTGGGGGGTGCGCCGGGAACATTGGCTATAACCTCCAACTCCTCGGCGGCAAACCTCTCATCATGGCAACAGTGGGAGCGGATGCAGATCCTTACCTCTCCCACCTCGAGAGGCTAGGAATAAGTCGCCAGTTCATTAAGAAGCTGGATCAGGCCTTCACAGCTCAAGCGATGATTACTACCGATCTTGCAAACAATCAAATTACTGCATTTCATCCTGGAGCGATGAATGATTCCCACACTAATCGAGTAGGCGACTGTATGGCCCATCTGTCGAATAACGATCGACACATTGGCATCGTCGCTCCAGATGGTCGAATTGGTATGTGGGAACACTGCCATCAATTTTCGCAGGCCAAGATTCCATTCATTTTCGATCCAGGTCAGGGGCTACCAATGTTTAATGGTCAAGAGCTTCTCGAGCTTGTAGATCTCGCCACCTATGTTGCTGTAAATGACTATGAGGGTGAAATGCTTTGCCAACGCACCGGTTTATCGCTTCACGAGCTTGCCAATCGACTTGAGGCGCTAATCGTTACTAAAGGAGCTCAAGGAGCTCAAATTCATGCGCAAGGCAAGGTGATTGACATTCCTGCAGTCCCGGCTGAGAAAATCGCCGACCCAACCGGTTGCGGAGATGCATTTCGGGGTGGTCTACTATACGGTCTTGAAAAAGGTTTGGACTGGGAGACGACTGGACGCTTAGCGAGCCTCATGGGATCGATCAAAATCGCTCACCAAGGCCCCCAAAACCATCAACCAACGCGCGCTGAAATTAGCGATCGCTTCAAAGCTGCTTTTGGGACGGCTATTACCCTCTAAATAAAAATGGGGTCCCGAAGGACCCCATCCAGACTACTTCAACTATCCACCAAGCTGACGCTTAGGGACGGCTGCCTGTAGGAAATGGCCAAGCCGCAGCCGGATTCAACGCAGTTTGCGTTGGAGCAGCAACGGCGGGCTTAGCCGCGGGCTTTTTTACAGAAGCCCCTTTCTTCTTGGCAGCAGGCCTTTTCTTAGCTGCTTTTTTAGCAGGCTTTTTCTTGGCAGCTTTTTTCTTTTTAGCAGCAGGACGCTTTTTGGCTACTTTTTTCTTAGCAGCTTTTTTAGCGGCAGGCTTCTTCGCTGCTTTTTTGGCAGCTGGGCGCTTCGCTGCTTTTTTGGCAGCTGGGCGCTTCTTCGCTGCTTTTTTGGCAGCTGGTTTCTTAGCAGCTACTTTTTTCTTAGCAGCTGGTTTCTTTGCAGCAGACTTCTTTTTGGCGATTGCCATAGTGATTCTCCTTCACGTGTGAGGATTAGAACAAACTACTGATTAAGAAAACCCGACCATGACTCCAAGCTGCGCCTTGCGGTGCACCATGGGAAACGAGCGAGCTATTCATCGGCGCACGGCTTACTACAGGGTGCTGCACGCTAATGAATCCTGGAAAAAAAGCTGCGGCCCTTGCGGGAAGCAGCTTTTCAAAGAGGGTAGAAAAAATTGGGAAGAAGGCCCGGTCACCCTGTTGCAAGGGTTTTCGCATTTTTGCCAGTTTCAAGTGACTACAAATACTAATCAACCGAACTATCTCCTATGTTGCCGGAGGAAGCGCTGGTCTAGCTTTTTGTTACTCCCAATTCAGCGCACCACCGGTTTGATACTCAATTACTCTAGTCTCAAAAAAGTTTCTCTCTTTTTTCAGATCTATCATTTCTGACATCCATGGAAAAGGATTCTCTTCATTTGGATACATTGCGTCAAGTCCTATTTGCATACAACGACGATTACAGATGAAGCGAAGGTAACTTTTGAACATCGGAGCATTGAGCCCAAGCACCCCTCTTGGCATCGTATCCTCGGCATAGCGATACTCCAATTCAACTGCTTTTTCAAAGATGCTCCGAATCTCTTCTTTGAACGCGGAAGTCCATAACTGCGGGTTCTCCAGCTTGATTTGGTTGATTAAATCGATGCCAAAATTGCAATGCATCGACTCATCGCGCAAGATGTATTGATACTGTTCTGCAGCCCCCATCATTTTGTTCTGACGACCCATTGCGAGGATTTGCGTAAAACCAACATAAAAGAACAAACCTTCCATTACGCAAGCAAAAACAATCAGTGAACGCAGTAATTTTTGATCATTTTCCAGTGTGCCAGTCTTAAATGCGGGGTCGGTTAGCACGTCAATGAACGGAATCAAGAACTCATCTTTATCCCGAATCGACGGAACCTCATGGTAGGCATTGAAGATTTCTGCCTGATCCAGACCCAAAGACTCGACAATGTATTGGTAGGCGTGCGTGTGAATAGCCTCCTCAAAAGCTTGGCGCAATAGATACTGACGGCACTCGGGAGCAGTAATCTGACGATAGGTTCCCAATACGATGTTATTTGCAGCTAAGGAATCGGCCGTAACAAAGAAACCCAAATTACGCTTAATAATGCGCCGCTCATCTTCAGTAAGACCATTGGGGTCTTTCCAGAGCGCAATATCACGATTCATATTGATTTCTTGGGGCATCCAATGGTTCGCGCAACCAGCCAAATACTTTTCCCAGGCCCACTTGTACTTAAAAGGAACTAACTGATTGACGTCGGTCGTTCCATTAATCACTCGCTTATCGGCAACGTTCACGCGGCGCTCGGTTGCGTCAGTCGTCAGTTTTGGAGCAGCTTGCACCGGAGGAGCGACCGCAACCTGATCGGCCACAGGAGCAACCTGCACCGGTGGAACTGCCATCGGCGAGGGTGGTGGCACAAACCCCGCTTTAGCAAGGGCTGGTGCCACTTCTTCATCCCAGTTCAACATACTCTTCTCCTAGTTCGTACTTGTTCTATTGTTTTAATTAAGCTTACTGACAGGCTTCACATTCTTCAAATCCTGGGTCTCCAGGACGCATAGTGCAAACCGGACCATCTGCCGCAATCGCACCCGCAGTACTGGCAGCCCCGCTAGAGACCGCATTAAGCTGGCCAGTGGCAACCGTTGATTTCTCAACATGGGTTGCCGCCATCGTCCGCAAGTAATACGTTGTTTTTAAACCCCGAATCCAAGCCAACTTATACGTGTCATCCAACTTCTTACCTGAGGCACCGGCCATATAGATATTGAGCGATTGCGCTTGATCGATCCACTTCTGGCGACGTGAAGCAGCCTCAACCAACCAGCTTGGCTCAACCTCAAAGGCGGTGGCGTATAAATCACGTAAATCTTGGGGAACGCGATCAATTTTGGACAGAGTGCCATCAAAATACTTCAAATCAGCGATCATGACCTCATCCCAGAGTCCGCGATCTTTTAAGTCCCGCACCAGGTAGTCATTGACCACGGTGAACTCGCCAGAAAGATTCGATTTCACAAAGAGGTTCTGGAAGGTTGGCTCAATGCAGGCGGAGACGCCAATAATATTGGAAATCGTGGCGGTTGGAGCAATTGCCACGCAATTGGAGTTGCGCATGCCGTGTTGCTTGATCTGGGCGCGCAAGGCATTCCAATCCATCGTGCTGGACTGATCCACCTCGACATAGCCACCACGCTCCTCTTGAAGCATCTTCAGGGTATCCTGAGGCAGAATGCCGCGATCCCACAATGATCCTTGGTAACTACTATAGGTACCACGTTCTTTAGCAAGTTCACTCGACGCCTGATAGGCATAGTAGCAAACCGCTTCCATCGATGTATCAGCAAACTTAACCGCGGCCTCACTCGCATACGGAATGCGTTGCATGTGCAAGCAATCTTGGAAGCCCATAATTCCAAGGCCGACTGGGCGGTGCTTCATATTGGAGTTACGAGCCTTAGCAACCGCGTAGTAATTGATGTCAATTACGTTATCGAGCATTCGCATCGCAGTCTGAATCGTTTTCTTCAGCTTGGCGTGATCGAGCACCATCTGACCATTGGCATCGGTGGTCATATGGGCGGTGAGGTTGACTGAGCCTAGATTACATACAGCAATTTCAGTCTCATTGGTGTTGAGGGTAATCTCGGTACACAAATTCGATGAATGAACTACGCCCACATGCTGTTGGGGGCTACGAATATTGCAAGGATCTTTATACGTAATCCAAGGATGTCCGGTCTCAAACAGCATCGCTAACATCTTGCGCCATAACTGAACCGCAGGGATTTTCTTCGATGGCTTAATTTCTCCTGCCTCGGCACGTTTCTCATAGGCAATATAAGCTTGCTCAAAAGCTTTGCCATACTTATCGTGTAAATCAGGAGTGCTGGATGGAGAAAACAAAGTCCACTCCCCGTTTTCCATCACCCGCTTCATAAACAAATCAGGGATCCAATTGGACGTGTTCATGTCGTGGGTACGACGGCGATCGTCACCGGTATTTTTACGAAGCTCCAAGAACTCTTCAATATCCAGGTGCCAAGTTTCCAAGTAAGCGCAGACTGCGCCTTTGCGCTTACCGCCCTGATTCACAGCCACCGCTGTGTCGTTCACAACCTTCAGGAACGGGACAACGCCCTGGGACTTACCATTGGTCCCCTTGATATGACTTCCTAATGCACGCACATTGGTCCAGTCATTCCCCAAGCCACCAGCAAATTTAGATAACAAGGCATTCTCTTTAAGAGCCTCATAAATACCATCTAAGTCGTCATCCACCGTGGTTAGGTAGCAGCTCGATAATTGCGAACGCAAAGTTGCTGAATTAAACAACGTTGGGGTGCTTGACATGAAGTCAAAGGTTGAGAGAACTTCATAAAACTCAATTGCACGGCGCTCACGCTCAGGCTCATTTAAAGCCAAGCCCATCGCCACCCGCATGAAAAACGCCTGCGGCATTTCAATGCGGTGATCTTCGATATGCAAGAAATAACGATCGTAGAGGGTCTGGAGGCCTAAATAATTAAATTGCAAATCCCGGTCAGCGTTTAGAGCTGCCGAGATTTTGCTCAGATCAAACTCTAAAAGTCGGGGGTCTAAGAGTTCCGCCTCAATGCCCTTACGAATAAATTGGGGGAAGTAGTTCGGATACTCAGACTGCATATCGCCTTGCAAGACCTCGCGTCCTAGAATCTCCTTACGAATCACATGCATCAATATGCGAGCGGTTACCTGACTGTAAGCAGGATCTTTCTCAATCAAGGTACGGGACGCCAAAATAGCGGAGTCATAGACCTGAGCCATGGGGACGCCATCATAAAGATTCTTGATGGTCTCGGTCATGATGGGGCTAGCATCAATATGGTTACCCAATCCTTCGCACGCTGCCTCAATCACACTGCGTAAGGCAGCCACGTTCAGGGGTTTGCTAACACCGTTGTCATTCACTTGAACGGAAGGCAGGCTTGAGTCTGTAGCTTGTTCTTGGGCAGCACTTTGTTGGGCTGCGCGCTCTTGGTTACGCTTTTCGCGATACAGAACATAAGCGCGAGCAACGTTATGCTCACCGCTACGCATCAAAGCTAACTCAACTTGGTCCTGGATATCTTCAATATGAAACGTTCCGCCATTGGGACGGCTGCGCAATAGTGCACGTACAACGTTCTGGGTTAATTGCTCAACCTGCTCACGAATTCTTGCTGAGGCGGCGCCCTGTCCACCATTCACTGCCAAAAAGGCTTTAGTGACAGCAATTGCAATTTTGGAAGGCTCAAAAGCCACTACCGAACCATTGCGACGAATAATTTTGTAGTCTGAAAGCTGGGTGGTTTGAGCAAGGCCTACGCCACCCGCCACATAGTTGGCGGACGGGGTTTGGGTCAAATTACCTACCGGGCTAACGCCTCCATGACTCATGGTGCCTGCTTGGCCAGCTGCTTGAGGATCGGCGAAGGTCATATTGCTCCTGCTATATATATGTATTTATTGGAAAAAAGACAAATTTGTAACAAAAACACTAGATGTAGTGGTTTTGAATCGTTCTAGATACTAAGTATAGGTAAATATTTTATATTAGGTAAGTCCTTTTTTACAGAATTTATTAGTAATTTCCCTATTTTTGATAGAAATGAAATCTTCAAAAAGGGTGATGTAAGCGTACGCTTACCTGATGAAGAAACTGTTAGCGAGAGTCGACCCCAAAGGGCAATTGTTCCTGACTTAGGTTTGCCAATCGTTGTATTCGAGCCCAATCGAATGATTTCCCGGGGTCTGTCTTGCGATCGGGCGCAATATCGCTATGCCCAGCAAAACGCATGGCCGGAAAATTTTTCTCCAATAAGGCAATTAGTTGGCTCAGTGCCGTGTATTGCTCATTTGTAAAAGCCGATTCCCCATCGCCTTCCAGCTCAATACCGATTGAGAAATCATTGCAGCGCTCCCGCTCAAAAAATTGCGATACACCTGCATGCCAAGCCCGCTTATGAACTGACACCAGTTGAACTAATTGTCCATCACGATCAATCAAAAAATGGCTTGAAACCTTCTGCTGCACAATTTGTTCAAAATAAGGGTGAGCACGAGGATCTAGCTTGTTTTGAAAAAAATCAATAATGTGTCCTCGACCGAATTGACCGGGCGGCAAACTAATGTGATGGATCACCACCAGATCGGGCTCAATTTGGGTGGGTCGCTCATCAAAGTTTGGAGAAGCCCGCCATTGCGCTTTGCCCCACCAACCCTTCTGACTAAGACTATCGCGATGATCGACGCAGCAGTAATAGCGACCATCCCAGGCAATGGCATCCTCTTCGGGCAAGTGAAGATCGCAGTAGGAACAAGAGACCATACGCTTTGCCTTTAGCGGCGGCGGCGCTACTTTAGGCTCTGCCGATTTTTCTTGATCTCGCTTTTTCTTAACCACCAACCACCAATAGGCAAAGCCCAATCCCAAAGCCAGCAAAATCCATTTCAGCAAAATTAGGCTCTCTGCAAAATCACTTCGGCCACAAAGCGGGTACCTGCATAAGTTAAAAGCAGAGCCACAAATCCACCCAGAACCCACCGCACCGCGGTTGGTCCACGTAAACCAACGCGCAAGCGCGCAACCACCAAACCACTAAATAAAAGCCATGACAAGAGTGCAAACACCGTTTTATGGTCAAAAACCAATGGTTTACCGAACAACTCTTGCGAGAAAAATAAGCCTGAGAAAACGGTCATACTTAAAAGTACATAACCGACATAGAGGAGGCGAAACAAAAAGCTCTCCATGGTCAATAATGGCGGCAGACTCTCAATCCAAGTTGGGGCGCCGCCCATGCCATTGGCCATGCCCTTACGCAAAGCACGATCTTGCAGGTTCATTAATACCGCTAGCATTGCTGTTAGGCTAAAAAAGCCTACCGCAAAGGTTGCCACAATAAAATGTGCCTTAAACCAAGGATCAGATACTGCGCGCTGAGAAATGACCGAGCCCGGGAAAAGATCCGGCAAGATTGCACAAAACATCGCCATACTAATGGTCATCAACCGTAAACTTGAAATTGGCAAGAAAAAGCTTTGAATCCAGTAAAAGCTCAATCCCACCCAAGCCATAAGCGACAAATCCTGCGCGAAACCAAACACAAAGTGCTCGCCGTTAAAAATCGACTCGTATAACAAAATTCCGTGAATGATCAAAACGATCAGAATCAGAATTTGGACTAAGCCAATAAAAAACGGGGTTTCAGGGCGCTTTTGATCGCGATAGCCCAAAACAATAATCAGCAAGAGATAAAGTAGGGATGGCAGCCAGCCAAATCCCGAGTAACCTAAAATAGTCATTTCGAAAGTCTAATCGATAAATGCTTGAGAATCTGACCGATCGCCTAAGTCGTGTGGTTAAAACCATGCGAGGGCAAGCTCGCCTAACAGAAAGCAATACCGCGGATATGCTTCGCGAGATTCGTCTCGCTTTACTTGAGGCAGACGTTGCTTTACCGGTTGTTAAGAGCCTGATGGAGCAAATTAAGTTCAAGGCACTTGGTGAGGATGTGGTGGGTAGCCTAACGCCTGGTCAAGCTTTGGTGGGGGTGGTACAACGCGAGCTAACCCTCATCATGGGCGGAGACGAGGAAAGCCGTGGCAAATTAAATTTAGCCACTCAACCCCCTGCGGTCATCCTAACGGCTGGCTTGCAAGGAGCGGGTAAAACAACATCGGTAGCTAAACTTGCCAAATTTTTACAAGAAAAGTTCAAGAAAAAAGTTCTAACGGTGTCGTGCGACGTGTATCGTCCGGCCGCAATCGAACAATTAAAAACCGTCAGCGCTCAAGTTGGAGCCGATTTCTTTCCAAGCTCATCCGATCAAAAACCCATTGACATCGCAAATGCCGCTCTTGATTGGGCTAAGCGCCATTACCACGATGTTTTAATTGTTGATACGGCAGGTCGTTTAGGCATTGATGAGCAAATGATGCAAGAGATCAAATCATTGCATGCCAGTGTGAGACCGATTGAAACCCTTTTTGTTGTCGATGCAATGCTCGGTCAAGACGCCATCAATACGGCACGGGCTTTTCATGAAGCATTGCCTTTGAGCGGCGTCATCCTCACCAAACTGGACGGCGATTCTCGCGGCGGCGCAGCCTTATCGGTTCGTCATATCACCGGGGTGCCCATCAAATTTATTGGTGTTGCAGAAAAGATGGATGGGCTTGAGGCGTTTGATGCAGAGCGCATGACCAATCGCATATTGGGCATGGGCGATATCTTGGCATTGGTTGAGCAAGCCCAGCAAAATGTCGATGTTGAGCAAGCTCAAAAGATTGCCAAAAAAATTCAAAAGGGTGGCTTTGATCTTGGTGACTTCCGGGAACAAATTAAGCAAATGCAAAACATGGGGGGCATGGCTAATCTTCTCGATAAACTACCCAGCCAAATCGCACAACAGGCTAGCAAAGCCAACTTAGGAATGGCTGATAAGCAAATGAAACACATGCAAGGGATCATTGATAGTATGACCCCGCAAGAACGAGCAAAGCCTGAGCTCCTTAAGGCGAGTCGTAAACGACGGATTGCTGCGGGCGCGGGCGTTCAGGTCCAAGAGGTCAATCGTCTCTTGGTGCAATTTGAACAAATGCAAGGGATGATGAAGCAAATGAAAGGCGGCAAGATGGCCAAAATGATGGGTTCGCTTGCCGCTCGCGGAGCCGCCAAAGGGCTTGGCGGGCTGTTCAAAAAGTAGGACTTAAATCAAGTTATTTTTTGCGGTATGGATTGCAGTAGTAATGGTCTGCGCAATTGAGGTAAGCGGAATTAATTGAGCGGCGCTTTCACGTCGCCCCTGAAACTCAACCTGACCCTCTTTAAGACCACGCTCGCCAATCACAACACGATAAGGAACTCCGATCAATTCCCAGTCTGCAAACATGGCGCCTGGACGCTCACCGCGATCATCCAAAACCACATCCACGCCAGCGGCAAGAAGTTCTTGATGTAAATGATTCGCAGCCTCACGAACGGCATCGGATTTATCGTAGCCCACTGGACAAATCACGACCTCAAATGGGGCCATGGAAATCGGCCAAATAATCCCCCGCTCGTCATGACCCTGCTCAATCGCAGCGCCCAATAAACGGGTCACACCAATTCCGTAACAGCCCATCACCATGGCTTGAGCTTTGCCGTTTTCATCGAGATAGGTGCACTTCATCGCCTCTGAATAACGGGTCCCCAGTTGAAAAACATGGCCTACCTCAATACCGCGACAAATCTCGACGGTACCTTTACCATCCGGAGAGGGGTCACCAAGCACTGCATTACGAACATCCGCTACCAGTGGTTCAGGTACATCTCGCCCCCAATTTACACCGGTCAAGTGAAAGCCTTCTGCATTAGCACCGCATACAAAATCGCTCATATTTGCGACTGTCCGATCAGCAATCACTTGGACTGAAGAGGGCAGGCCAACCGGGCCCAAATAACCCACCGGAGAACCGCAAGCCACCTGGATTTCCGCATCAGTGGCAAAGCGGAAGGCGCCCAAGCCAGCAATTTTATTAACCTTGATTTCATTGAGCTCATGATCGCCCCTGAGCAACACCATGAATAATTTAGCGGGTCCGGTCTCTTGATCAACCGCCAACACTAAAGATTTGATCGTGCTTATCAAATCCATCTTAAGAAATTGTGCAACATCCTCGCAACGCTTTTGATCTGGCGTTGCCACTTTTTGCATACTTTCTTTTGGAGTGGCTCGCTGTGCAATGAGAGCAACCGATTCAGCGGCTTCTAAGTTAGCGGCGTAATCCGAATTGGGGCAATAAACAATCGCATCTTCGCCCGTATCGGCAATCACATGAAACTCTTGACTACCAGACCCTCCGATCGCACCATTGTCGGCAGCGACAGCCCGAAACTGTAAGCCCATGCGCTGAAAGATTCGGACATAGGCATCGAACATGAGGGCATAGGATTTTTTCAAACCTGCCTGATCGCGATCGAATGAATAGGCATCTTTCATACTAAACTCACGACCTCGCATAATCCCAAAACGAGGGCGGCGTTCATCACGAAATTTTGTCTGAATTTGATAAAAATTGACTGGCAGCTGCTTATAGCTTCTGATCTCCGAGCGTGCAAAATCAGTAATGACCTCTTCGGAGGTTGGCTGAATTAGGTAATCGCGCTCATGGCGATCTTTAATCCGTAATAACTCGGGTCCCATTTTTTCCCAACGACCCGTCTCTTGCCATAGTTCAGCAGGCTGAACCACTGGCATCAGAAGCTCGATTGCTCCTGCACGATTCATTTCTTCCCGAATAATATTCTCAACCTTTCGAATTACCTTAAGCCCGAGAGGGAGATAGTTATAAATTCCGGCACTTAATTTACGAATAAGTCCAGCGCGCACCATCAATTGATGGGACACGATTTCAGCATCCGCTGGAGCCTCTTTCAGGGTTGCAAGAAAGGTTTGTGAAGCTTTCATGAGTGACTATAATCAAATCGTTGATTTTAAAGGATTAAAGATTAAGGGCTAAAAGGTACGATTATGCTTGACCGCGAGGGCTATCGACCTAATGTTGGTATCGTTCTTCTCAATGCTCGTAACGAAGTATTTTGGGGTAAACGAATTGGACAACACTCCTGGCAATTTCCGCAAGGAGGAATTGCGCACGGAGAAAGTCCCGAAGAAGCGATGTATCGTGAACTTCACGAAGAGGTAGGGCTTTTCCCCCACCATGTCGAAATTATTGGACGAACCCGTGATTGGATTCGCTACGATGTGCCTGAGGAGTTTTTGCGACGCCAAATCAATCACCGTCATCAGCGCGTCGCCTATAAGGGACAGAAACAAATTTGGTTCTTACTCAGAATGCTAGGTCAGGATCATGAAATTCAGCTTCGAGCCACAGGCCACCCTGAATTTGATGCCTGGCGTTGGCATCCCTATTGGATTGAACTTGATACCGTGATTGATTTCAAGCGCGAGGTATATCAACTGGCGCTCTCCGAACTTGCCCGTTTTATCGCCACCACCAACCAAATGCAGCAATTAGTCTGGGGGGCGCCATTGCATGCCTCACATTCATCATGAATAAATCCTGGCTGCTACTCCTTGCTTCATTCACGTTGGTATTAAGCGCCTGCTTCTCTGATCCCTTAGCGGATGGTACCGACCCTTATGCGCCAACGGTTTTCAAAGAGGGTAATACCCTCATGCCTCTCAATCCGCCGAATAAAAAATATTTAGTGCCTTTTTCTGTTTCGCAAACCACAATTTTCAAGTTTGCGGTCGATACCGAATCCATCAAGATTGGGAACGATGGGGTAACCCGATACATTGTTGTTATTACCAATCCCTCTGGCGGTCAAAATGCGTACTTTGAGGGAATTCGGTGTGACACCTTTCAATGGCGCCTGTATGGAACCCTTGAAACCAATCAACAATGGCGAGCCAATCCATTGGGGAGTTGGTTAGCCATTAAAGACAATGTGCCAAATCGATATCAGGCAGCCTTAGCTCAAGGTGCTTTTTGTAATCTAGCAACCCAAGAAAAAAGTTATGCCAAAGTAGTGAAGTCGCTCGATCCCAATAACTTTTTAGGAATCATTGCTCCAGTTGGCTCAGAGGCCGAACTGCCAACCATTCGTTAATTAAGCCTTACTCAACAAAGTTCCAATTGACTCGCCTTGATAGAGGCGTACCAGGACATTGGGTTCACGACCCGAAGCAATGACGGTACTGGCACCGGTTCCTACCGCTGTTTTTGCTGCCAGCACTTTGGTCAGCATTCCGCCTTTGCCTAAATCACTACCAGCACCGCCAGCCATACGCTCCAAAGTGGGGTCGCCCGCAATTGCAAAATCAACCATCGTGGCAGAAGTATCTCTCCGAGGATCGGCGGTATATAGCCCGCCTTGATCGGTCAAAATTACCAAAGCATCGGCGTGTACTAAATTAACGACAAGCGCTGCTAAGCTATCGTTATCCCCAAATTTAATTTCATCGGTGACAACCGTATCGTTCTCATTAATGATCGGAACAACGCCTAAAGACAACAGCGTTTGCAATGTTGCCTTCGCATTTGCATTGCGCTCCTCATTGGCTAAGTCAGCATTGGTCAATAAAACCTGTGCAGTATGCACACCAAATTTAGCGAAGCACGATTCGTAAACTTGAACCAAGCCCATCTGACCAACCGCTGCTGCTGCCTGGAGCTGATGAATTTCTTGTGGACGCTGAGTCCAGGCCAAGCGCTGCATTCCCTCGGCAATTGCTCCGGAACTCACCATCAATACCTGGCAACCTTGCTTTAGTAAAGTGGATACCTGCTCTGCCCATGTAGCAATTGCATTTCGATCTAATCCAGCGCCATTATTGGTCACCAGAGTCGATCCAACCTTCACAACAATTCGTTTTGATTCTGAAATCGTTCTTTTCATCGTGATTACTCGTCTAAAAAACGGGGGTCTTCAGCGCGCTCTTCCTCTAGGTCACGATCTTTACGAAGCCCATCTAAATAGTCTTGAATTCCATAACACAGGCGATCGCAACCTTCGCCCGTAAGGGCTGAGACCTCAAATACGGGACCTTTCCATTTAAAGCGCTTTAAGAAATCGGCAATGATGCGCTCTCGCTCCTCGGGTTGCAGCATATCGACCTTATTCAAAACAAGCCATCTTGGCTTTTGATAGAGGGCTTCATCGTATTTACGAAGCTCATTGACAATCGCCTTAGCGTCAGCAACCACATCGACATTCTCATCAAAAGGGGCAATATCAACCAGATGCAACAGCACGCCAGTACGTTGCAGATGCCTTAAAAACCGATGACCAAGCCCAGCACCCTCGGCAGCTCCTTCAATCAAACCAGGTATGTCTGCAATCACAAAGCTCCGCTCATTGCCAACGCGCACCACCCCCAAATTGGGATGCAAGGTTGTAAACGGATAATCAGCTATCTTTGGGCGGGCATTCGATACTGCGGTAATGAGGGTTGATTTTCCAGCATTGGGCATTCCCAATAAACCCACATCGGCTAAGACTTTTAATTCCAACTTTAACTTGCGGCGCTCGCCTGGCTTGCCATTGGTCTTCTGACGCGGAGCGCGGTTAGTGCTACTTTTGAAATGAATATTGCCCCAACCTCCAACCCCACCTTGAGCAAGGCAAATTCGCTCGCCATGTTTAGTTAGGTCTGCAATTAACTCGTTGGTCTCTAAATCCGCAATCATGGTTCCAACCGGCATCCGCAGCTCGATATCGTCTCCGGCACGACCATAACAATCCGCACCTCGTCCGGGCTCTCCATTTTTAGCAGTATGGGTTTTGGAATACCGATAATCAATCAGTGTATTAATGTTTCGATCGGCAATTGCATACACACTTCCGCCGCGACCACCATCACCACCGTCAGGGCCGCCAAACTCGATAAATTTCTCACGACGCATTGAGGCACTACCAGCACCACCATTGCCGGCAATCACTTCAATTTTGGCTTCGTCTATGAATTTCATAAATAAAAAGGCCTCGCAATCTGCGAGGCCTGTTTCTGTTGATTAACTTAGTTTAAAGAAATCTCAGTCAGGCCGCTTATGAACGAGGCAATACTGAAACTTGCGCTTTCTTCATTGCGCCTTTAACTCCAAACTCGACTTGCCCATCAATCAAGGCAAATAATGTGTGGTCCTTGCCCATGCCAACATTGACGCCAGGATGAACTTTAGTACCACGCTGACGAACAATAATTCCGCCAGCATTGATTGCTTGACCACCATAAACTTTAACGCCTAGGCGTTTTGATTCGGAATCGCGACCGTTGCGTGTTGAGCCGCCGCCTTTTTTCTGTGCCATCTTTCTCTCCTAACTCAGGCCTTAATCGACTTAATCAGAATTTCTGTGTAATTCTGACGATGGCCCTGATGTTTTTGATAATGCTTACGACGTCGCATCTTAAAGATTTTCACTTTATCGTGACGTCCCTGGGAGACCACAGTAGCCATCACAGCGGCACCATTAACCAAAGGATCACCTACTTTAAGCGATGTGCCCTCGCCTACGGCGAGAACTTGGTCAAGAGTAATGTCGCTGCCGATGTCCGCTGGTATCTGTTCTATTTTCAATTTTTCGCCAGCAGCAACTTTATACTGTTTGCCACCGGTTTTTATGACCGCGTACATGGTTAAACCTCTCAAAAAGAACTACAAATAATTGCAAATCAACTTATTTGGCGGCATGATTTCGTTAAAAATCGGTGACTTATAGAAAATCCGCGACCATAAGCTAAGCCAAGTATTATATCTTGGATGAATAACACTGTCAAAAACAATCACTTAGGGCAAATTTTGGCCCCCATCAGCCCTGATTTAAAGGCTTTAGATGAGGTTATTCGCCGTCGACTTGCCTCTGAGGTGGTTCTGATTGACCAAATCTCGTCATACATCATTCAATCTGGTGGAAAACGGGTTCGCCCTGCCCTCCTTCTATTAATGGCCAAGGCCTTGGCTAACGGTAAAGAAACTCCTCATGCTCTAGAGCTGGCTGCAGTGGTTGAATTTATCCATACCGCCACCCTACTCCACGATGATGTTGTGGATGAGTCAACGATGCGTCGAGGTAAGCAAACCGCTAACGCCGCCTTCGGAAATGCCGCCAGTGTTCTCGTGGGTGATTTTTTATATTCCCGCGCTTTCCAGATGATGGTTGCCCCCAATGATATTCGGGTGATGCAAATCCTTTCCGATGCTACGAACACTATTGCAGAGGGTGAGGTCTTGCAACTATTAAATATGAATGATCCCGAGGTAGATGAATCGAGCTACCTCCAGGTCATTCGCTATAAAACAGCAAAATTATTCGAGGCATCTGCTGAGCTCGGTGCGTTAATTTCTCAAGCAAGCGACATTCAACGCGAACTTGCAGCAGCTTTTGGGCGACATATTGGTACCGCCTTCCAACTCATGGATGATCTCCTAGACTACACCGCTGATCCCAATGAAATGGGTAAGAATGTGGGCGATGACTTACGTGAAGGTAAGCCGACTCTACCGCTCATCTTCTTAATGGAAAAAGGTAGTGCTGATCAACAATTGCTTGCTCGGGAAGCAATCTCCCAAAACGAGGAGCTGCCCGATGACGTATTTGACCAAATCCTACAAGGTATTCACTCTTCAGGCGCCCTTGAATACACCCAAGATGCCGCGAGGCGCGAGGTGCACCTGGCCCTGAACACGATTAAAGATTTTCCACAAAACCCAGCCAGCGATTCATTGCGAGCTCTATGCGAGTACTCGCTAATTCGTCAGGGATAAAATAGAAATACGGAATGTAGCGCAGCCTGGTAGCGCACCTCGTTCGGGACGAGGGGGTCGGAGGTTCGAATCCTCTCATTCCGACCACTAACTCCTAACTGTATTTAGCCGAATTTCTTTTGCAGTAAGCCGCGCGCTCTCGGCTTCAGCTCGTAAGGCTTCAATTTCGTGCTTTGCCAAACGTTCGATATTCATATAGTCGAGTTTCCAACGAGGATCATCACTCCAGCGCAGGGTACTTTGAACTGTCGTTCGGGGTCCTGGGGCAATTTCTAACACATCAAGAGCTAAGTTAAAAATGATGGATTGCGATTGCGGATCTTGAGGTCTTGCCGCTGCATTGCCCAAAGGAAAATCATTAAATACAAAACGTGGAACTCCACAATATTCAACAATGTCTTTTGCGGCCCCAACAATCACGGTTGAGAGGCCAGCATTTTCCAAATAACGGGCCAGTAACGAAATGCTCTGATGGCAAATTGGGCAATTTGGGATCAATATCGCAACATCAACCCCATCGGTTTGACACATTTCCAAAATCCGTGGTGCGTCATTTTCTAGGGTATGCCGTTGGCTGCGATTGGTTGGTAAACCGTAAAATCGAGGTGCAAGCTTGGCAATTCGCCGATCCAAAACCGCTTGTCTCGCTGCCTTAAGAGGGAACCAGCAAGCCATCTCGGATAAATTGGCGTGCTGTCGATCGATTCCAACATGCGCAATCCTTAAATCAGGGTCACCAAGCGTAATCATTGCGTAAGGCTCATAAAACTTTGCTTGTGCGTTATAAGGGGCGCCAGGACCTTGATCTCCTTTTGAGGGGTCATATGGAACCGCAGTTGTAATTAAAGCCAACGTTGATGCTTGCAACGGCTTTCGTAAAGGGGTAAATGGCACATTGTTGTAATGTGCCCAAACATACGGGTTGTCATAACCGAGTGCCAGGTAATAAGAGCGTGTCCGTTGCATGTATGGAATTGCGCTGTCAAATTCGGGTGCAAACGACAGTTCTGACATTTTTAGAGTAGCTCAGTGGTAATTGATAAGATCATGGTAATCATAAATACAGGAGAAAGATACTATGGCTCAGTGGCTACGCTACACGCATCAAGGCAATATTGGGTTTGGACAATTACAGGGTGATCAAATTGCTGTCCATACGGGCGACTTATTTGCCAACCCTAAGGCAAGTGGTGAACACCTCAAAGTTCAGGATGTAACGATTGAAACACCATGCGTTCCCAGTAAATTTATTGCCCTGGTGGATAACTTTCATGCCTTGGTAACCAAGCTTGAGCATACCGTTCCGGATGAACCTTTGTATTTCCTAAAAGCAAGTAATTCTTATTTAGCTGCTGGTCAAGTCATACAGGTCCCAAAATCCTATGCGGGTAAGGTTATTTATGAGGGTGAGCTTGGAATTGTGATTGGGACAAAATGCCATGGGGTTAGCGTCGCAGATGCCGCTCAATACATTTTTGGCTATACCTGTGTCAATGACGTGACTGCTGTCGAGATTCTGAATCGAAACCCAGGCTACGCGCAATGGAGTCGTTCAAAGAGCTTTGATACCTTCGGCGTATTTGGACCAACCATTACCACCAATGTCGATCCTATGGGCTTGTCGATCAAAACGATTCTTAATGACCAAGAGCGTCAAAACTATCCGATGAGAGATATCGTTTTTACACCCTCTCAACTAGTCAGCTTAATTTCACAAGACATGACTCTCTTGCCAGGCGATGTGATTGCCTGTGGAACCTCCGTGGGCGTTGGCTCCATGAAACCAGGCAGTCAGGTCAGTATCGTGATCGATGGCGTTGGGCGTCTTGATAATCGCTTCGAATAATTAATACCCGGCGGCTACGGGCAAGATAAGATTCCCCTTAGAATCCTGTACGTTTTGATCTAAGTACTTAGTCAATGCATAAACAGTATTAAGGCAGGGAGTTGGGGTTCCAGTAATTCCACCCAACTCAATCACGGAGCCCAACAAAGCATCGATCTCTAATGAGCGACCAGCCTCCAAATCTTGCAACATGGAGGTTTTATGTTTACCCACTTTTTCAGCTCCAGCAATGCGGCGCTCAATATCGACTCGAAACGTCACCCCAAGTTTTTCAGCAATCGCTTGCGCTTCAGCCATCATATTGCGAGCCAACTCTTTAGTGAGAGGGTAACGGCAAATTCCCTCTAAAGTACCGTGTGTTAAGGCACTAATTGGATTGAATGTGAGATTACCCCAAAGCTTTAACCAAATCTCAGCACGAATATCATCCAAGATAGGCGATTTAAAGCCTGCGGCACCCATCACATCAGAAATCTTCTGGATACGATCTGTCGATTTACCATCGAGCTCTCCGAGGGGAAAACGCACTCCCTCGACATGTCGAATGACCCCAGGTCCTTGCGTAATGGTGGCCGGATAAACAACGCAACCAATAATATTGTCCGGGCTAATGGCACGCATCACAACACCGCCTGGATCAACGGTATCGACCGGATGATCTTTGTACTTGCTATTGAGCTTTTGAAAATACCACCATGGAATTCCGTTTTGCATTGGGATCAAAATGGTATCGGGTCCAAGTGCGGCAACCAAATCATCAATAACGGGCTCCACTTGATGAGCCTTCACTGCCAAAATAATGACATCTTGTTTTGGCAAACCGCGTAAATTTTCAACAGCTTTAACTTTTGCAATGATCGGCTCAGGATGCTCATCGCTTATTAATGCGAGTCCACGCTCTTCAATGGCTCTCAGGGTAGCCCCACGCGCCATCACGGTTACCTCGTTGCCAGAATTTGCTAGCATTACCGCCAGATAACCGCCAATTGCGCCGCCGCCACCAATTACACAGATTTTCATAAACACTCCAATTTAAATAAGATTATTGGCAATGGTACGATATTTTTTAGGGCTATTTGGATTTTCCACAATACTTCGCAGGTCTCAATTCATCCATAAAAATTATTTTTCGCTTTAAGTAAGCTTCTCTCAAGAAAAAAGGTCTACTCTTTTATAAGACTTAAACGCTACTGGTATTTTTGGTAAATTACTAATGAAATGGTATTAACCTAGAACAATAGATTTTGATAGGTTTCAATACTTTAGGCCCCATTTTTGGTTTCATGATGACAGGATGATCCCCACCTATAATCAGGTCTTGCTACTAGATGGGCCTTAATGGGGTGGTCTAAAAACCCTCCGATGATCAATCTATTTTGTCAAAAGAGGACGGTGTGATGCTGCTTTGGTTGGTAATTGCTTATCTCGGCATTTCAATTGCGATTGGTTTATACGGCGCAACAAAAGTACACAATGCCAGAGACTACATTACTGCTGGACGAAATTTGCCCATGGCCTTTGTTCTGGCAATGGTTTTTGCAACCTGGTTTGGAGCAGAGACTGTTCTTGGCATTTCGGCAACCTTTTTGGAGGAAGGATTCAGAGGGCTCATTTCAGACCCTCTTGGGGCATCGGTCTGCTTAATTCTGTTTGGACTGGTATTTGCAAAACCGTTGTACCGAATGAATCTCATCACCCTTGGTGACTATTTTCGATTTCGCTACAACCGCCAAACTGAATTATTAATTTCCATTTGCATTATTGTGTCCTACCTTGGATGGGTATCGGCTCAAATTTCAGCATTGGGTCTTACCTTTAATGTTCTTTCAAACGGTTTAGTTTCAATGAGCGATGGCATGCTCATTGGGGCCGGTGTAGTTTTGATCTATACCCTGTTTGGCGGTATGTGGTCTGTAGCGCTCACAACATTTGTGCAAATGATTGTGATTGTGATCGGACTTTTGCTTGTGGCAAGTAATGCTGCAGATCAAGCAGGCGGTGTTGCAAGTGTTATTGCTAAGGCCAGTGCGGAGGGAAAATTTAATTTCTTACCAAGCCTGGATCCAATTGATATGCTCAGCTGGATTGCAGCTTTGCTCACGATTGCACTAGGCTCGATTCCCCAGCAAGATGTTTTCCAACGAGTCAACGCAGCCAAAAATGAATCGATTGCGATCTGGGCAACCACTTTGGGTGGTGTTGCCTATTTCTTTTTTGCTAGTGTTCCACTTTTCTTGGCTTACACCGCTAATATCATTGATCCACAAATGGTTGAAAAATTTCTTGCCAGCGACTCGCAAATGATTTTGCCGACTCTGATCCTCGACCATATGCCATTTTTTATGCAGGTTGTTTTCTTTGGAGCACTCATATCGGTCATTATGAGCACCGCATCTGGCACTCTGCTTGCACCTTCAGTCACTTTTACTGAAAACATCTTAAAAGGCTTTTATCCTTACATGACAGATAAGCAATTTTTATGGGCAACGCGCATCACTGTATTTGTCTTTACCAGTATTGTGACCTACTATGCGATTGCTACTGAAACTAAAATTCACACGATGGTTGAGAATGCTTACCGCATTACACTTGCTGGTGCATTTGTACCCTTGGTTGCTGGATTATTTTGGAAGAGAGCGAGTGATCTAGGGGCCTTGCTAGCAATTACTTTTGGCCTAATGATGTGGATCTTGCTTGAATTCATGGGGATCGAGGAACCGGTTGAGCCGCAATTAATTGGTTTATTAGCTAGTGCAGTTGGTATGGTTCTTGGCAGCTTTATCGCACCTCGGCTACCAGAGGATAAATCAAACCATTCAAACAAAGTCCGGCATTAATTAGTTAATTCTCTTCGAAAGCCAAATTGCGCATGCCTGTTTTATCTGCTGATGAGCTTTATCAACGCTCAATTCTGGAGTCGGTATCTAGAACATTTGCGCTCACCATTCCATTATTACCCCCAAATCTTGAGAAAGTAGTTGGCAATACCTACTTACTCTGTCGTATCGTAGATACAATTGAGGATGCACCCGGTATCGATGCAATAACTAAACAAGACCTATCCGCGAGCTTTGTAAAAACGGTTCTAGGTGAGCAAAATCCCAAGCAATTTACTGAGCAGTGTGCCATTGCTTTATCAGGGCACAACAATCAAAGTGAAAAAGATTTAATCCAAAATATCCCACGGGTACTTCGCGTACTAGAAACTTGCGATGTGCAACAGCGCCAAGCCGTCGCTCATTGCATACAAATAATGTCTGACGGTATGAGCTATTTTCATACCCGACAAAATCCTCTCGGCCTGGAAAATTTAGCCGAATTTGAAAAGTACTGCTATGTCGTTGCTGGGGTTGTTGGTGAAATGCTAACTACTGTATTTGCACTGCACTCACCTAATTTTTCCAAGGCCATTGCCCAACGAGAATACTTAGCGATTTCTTTCGGTCAAGCCTTACAAATGACCAATATTCTCAAAGACTCCCCAGAGGATCGAGAACGTGGGGTTTCATGGAAACCAATTGGTGTTAGTGATACGGATTTACTCGTGATTGCCCACCAAAAACTTGAAGATGCTCTTCATTACATTCACTGCATTCCGAAATCAGAGCTCGGAATCCGTCGCTTTTGTTTTCTTGCCTTTGGCTTAGCAGTACTAACGCTAAAACAAATTGCACTACGTCATCATGGCTATAGATCAATTGAAGCAAAATTGACTCGGTCACAGGTAAGCCGTTTTTATCTTTTTACTAAATTTGCGGTTCACAGTGATTGGCTATTAGACATCTTTTTTAGAGTCCAAGCTAGATCGCTAAAAGCGTAGTCCTAAATTGCATGTTCGTGCTTTAACAACCATTGTTTAATTCTTAGATAAGGTCCCTTAGCCTCGCCCATAAAACCGCCAATACCTGATTTTGATAGGACGCGGTGGCATGGAATAATCAGTGGGTAGTGGTTCGAGGCGCAAGCGCCCCCAACAGCTCTTGGGGCAGACTTGATCTGATTGGCTAGCTCTCCATAGGTCATGGTTTTCCCGACTGGAATGGATTCAATCTTTGCCCAAACATTTTGCTGAAAAACACTACCTTGATTTTTTATTGGTAGATCAAACCGTGAATTAGGATTATCAAAGTAACTCTCAATTTGCTCTTTTGCGTTTTTTGCTAATTCGTTCAGAGGTCGACTGGGTTGATCCAAATGACTCAAGTATTGAACTTGAGTAATCATTAAGGACTCATCAATCATTTCTGTGCGAATACCCAATCCCCCAAACGGGGCACGTATCAAGCAATACTCAACATGAATCTTCAAAGTTGACCGCAAAAATTCCCCTTTCTGACACCTAAATCAATTTACCCTGATAGTCCAAATAATCAGTATTTGCTATATTGCTTATCTGTACTTTTCTTGAAAGTGTAGATGGATTCATTTTTCGATTCTTGGCCCCTTTGGGCTCAAGCCGCTCTGGTGGTCTTTTTACTTGCCTTGTCTGGATTTTTCTCGATGGCCGAGACCAGTATGGTAGCAAGCAATCGACACCGCTTACGAGCGATGGCAAATGGTGGTCATGCTGGTGCTGCCATCACCCAAAAACTCCTTAAGCGTATAGATACGCTTTTATCGGTTCTATTGATTGCTAATAACCTAATCAATACTATTTTGCCCATTTTGGTAACGGGTATTGCACTTCATTTGTTCGGTACCAATGGCCTAGTTTTGTCGATAGCTACCCTAACCATTGCATTTTTAATCATCATCTTTAGTGAAATTACACCGAAAGTCATTGGTGCTGCCTTTGCTGAAAAAATCTCCGCCAATATCGGTTGGGTAATTTACCCGCTAACGATTTTGCTTAAACCGTTGCTGTGGCTGGTGAACTCTTTTGTTTCTAGCTTAATGGGTCTCATGGGCTTAAACCGAAAGGAAACGGCCTTACAAACCATGAGCACGGAAGAACTCAGAAGTCTAGTTCTTGAGTCAAGTCACTTTATTTCAAATCAGCACCGTAGTATCTTGCTCAATCTATTTAACCTTGAAAATATCTCGGTCGATGATGTGATGACGCCTCGAGCCAAGATGGAGATATTGGATTTATCACGGCCTATTGATGAAGTCATTGGGCAACTTGAGACCTGCTATCACAACAAATTACCCGTATGCGAGGGGGATCCAGAAAGAATTATTGGGATTCTCTCAGTTAAAAAAGCGCTTTCCTTGCTAGGAAACGAAGAACTCAGTCACAGCGACTTTCGAGAACTCCTAAATGAGCCGTACTTTATTCCTGAGGGTACTCCAGTAATGCAGCAGATGCAGTTTTTTCAGGAAAATCGTCAACGTTTAAGTTTAGTCGTTGATGAGTACGGGAGCGTTCAGGGGTTATTAACGTTTGAAGATATTGTTGAAGAGTTAATTGGTGAGTTCACTACCTCTTTTCCGGGTATGTTGACTCATGATCAATGGTCAAGTGATGGATCCTATCTAGCAAACGGTAGTGCAAATTTGCGCGATCTCAATCGGTTACTGGGATTACAGCTACCCGTTGATGGGCCTCGTACATTGAATGGATTGATACTTGAAGAGCTTGAAGAAATACCCGATCATGATCTTAGCGTCAAGGTTGCAGGCGTAGTGATGGAGATTATTCAATTTGATGATCAAGGGATTAAAACAGTTAGGCTTCATAAACCAGGGCCTGAAGATCGAAGTCGATTAGACTCTTGATTCATACCGGGTCTATCACTCAGAATTCATTACGCAAACCACTCGAAGCATCTGATTTTCATATCATTCGTTTGTGGCATGAAATTGCTTCATCTGCCGTTATTAAAGATGCAAGCGATATTCATATTGAAGCACAACAGAATTCTTGCATCGTACGTTTTCGTATCCATGGTGACCTATGCCTTTTCAAGGCATATCCAAAAACTGATCACATTCGCCTAATTACTCGCATCAAAATTCTGGCGAAGCTTGATATTGCCGAACAGCGCTTACCACAAGATGGTCGTCTTGCAATCACTGTCGGCGATTCTATAGGGCGCGAAATTGATTGTCGGGTCTCAACCATGCCTACTCTATTTGGAGAAAAGGCAGTCATTCGACTTCTCAAAACAACGAATGCTGAATTGGATATTAACCATATTGGCTTAACAGATCATCAACTGGGTATTGTCAAAAAGTGCTTGAATCTGCGCCATGGCTTGATTCTGGTGGGCGGTCCTACGGGTAGCGGAAAAACACGCACACTGTACAGCTTTCTTAATTTTTTAAATCAACCCCATCTCAATCTTTGTAGCATTGAGGATCCAATTGAAATTCGCCTGCAAGGAGTAAACCAAATTGCGTACCATCCAAAGGCTGGGCTTCATTTTAATGCCATCATTCGAGCGCTCTTGCGTCAAGATCCTGATGTAATGATGATTGGCGAGATTCGCGACTCAGAAACGGCAAAACTAGCCATAAGTGCTGCACAAACAGGCCATTTAGTTCTAAGTACTATTCATACTCATCAAGCGCTCTCATGCATTGAGCGGCTTAGGTACTTCGGTATCGAACCCCATGCTATCGCCCAAAATATTCTATTGATTAGCTCGCAGCGCTTAATTCGTTATCGTGACTCGTCAATGGGTCGTTTTGCGATTCATGAGGTGCTTCCTTTTACCCCCAAACTGATGACTGCGATCGAAAAATGTGTGTCATCAACTGAGCTGGGCATCATTGCAGGCGAAGAAGGGTTTCGTTCAATGCGACAAGCGGCTGATGCCTTATTGAATCAAGGGTTAATTGACCAATCGGTTTTAATTGATGAGCTTCCGTGATGATTTGGCGCTCTCTATCACTTCGTGATCAAATCAATTTCACTTATCGCCTCCATAGTATTTTACAGGCTGGCGTACCACTCCTTGAAGCCCTCCATCTTTTAGAGCAATGCTCCCCTATTCAGTGGAGATCATTTCTATCACATACGATCCAAGGACTCAAAGGTGGTAACAGCTTAGCGACCAGCCTATCTAAAGAGGGTAAATGGTTTAGTCCGATTTGTATTGGCCTGATAACGATTGGAGAAAAGACAGGGGCCTTAGAACAATCGCTTTCCTTAATTCATCAACAGTTACTTGCTAAGGAATCGCTGAAACAGAAAATGAAGCAAGCGCTAACCTACCCTGCGATTACTTTTGTTGCTGCGATGATGATGGTCGTCACTATGCTGTTATGGGTTATACCTGGCTTTGAAGACATCTTTCATCATTTTCATGCTGAATTGCCGATGAGCACACAACTATTAATTGGACTATCAAAAAACTTGAATGAACATGCGGTAATTATTTTAAGCTCGATATTCATCCTATGTACTAGTACTCTATTCCTTTGGAGAAAATCAATTCGATTTCAAAAGTGGTGTGATCAATATTGCTTTCAAATTCCGATTTTTGGAGAATTCATACGACTATCGCATCAAATTACATGGTGTCAAAACATTGCCCACTTACTTCAATCCGGTCTAAGTCTTTTGGATTCCATTCGTATTTGTGCACAATCATCAAATCATTGGTTAAGTCATGATTTGAGCGCCAACCTATTTAAGCAACTATCGTTGGGCTTAGATCTAGGGCTCGCGATGAGACGTGCCGATCCTATTGGTCGATTTTTTGATCCTGAAACCATTCAATTGCTTGAAATCGGTGCTAGAACCGGTATGCTCAATGCAATGTTGCTCAATCGGTCTCGTTCGATTGAAAATCTCTTAGAGCATCGGTTAGCCATCCTTAGCCAAAGTTTAGAGCCACTGTTTATTATTTTTCTTGGCCTTTTAGTAGCAGGATTGCTGATGACACTATACCTCCCGATTTTTTCATTAGGCAGAATTATCTGATGTGGGTTGACTTCATCCTTCGAATTTGTCTCATCCTAACGCTCATTTATTTGGCATGGGTCGATTTTCATCGGTTTTTAATCCCCAATCGATTCACTTACCCCATGATTGTCTTTGGTCTCATCTTTAATTCTTTTTCACCGCTCGCCTGGTGCGATGCCTATTTGGCTTGGCTTGGTGCCATTTTTGGCTACTCCCTTCTATGGATCATTAATCAACTCTACAAACAAATCCGCTCACAGCATGGTCTAGGAATGGGAGATGCAAAACTTTTGGCCGCTTTTGGGGCATGGTTGGGAATCCATAGTGCTCTATGGATATTGGCCCTAGCCGCTTTAAGCGGCACCATTGGGGGGCTACTCTGGCTAAAGTATCAAAAATTACCACCAAGCCATCCCTTTCCCTTTGGTCCTTTTTTGGCATTTGCTGGCATCATACAAATACTATGGTCAAGTCCACTCGTTCACTCCTTGATTTAAAAGGAAAAGTTCCATTTTTAGGACTGACCGGGGGAATTGGCTCGGGCAAATCGAGTGTTGCCTCCTATCTATCGAAGCGAGGTGCATGGGTTATTGATACTGATCAAATCGCCCACCAAATAACTGCTCCCGGGGGTATGGCGATTGATCCGATCAAAAAGGAGTTTGGATCAGAGTTCATCCTTCCCGATGGATCCCTAAATCGAGCAAAAATGCGTGAATACGTATTTAGCAATGCCGAATTCAAACGAATTCTAGAGGCTATTACGCACCCCCTAATTCGACAGGAAACCCTGATCCAGGCTGAAAATGGCTTAAAAAATGATGCGCCCTATTTGGTGTTTGTGGTCCCACTTCTCCTAGAGTCTGGAACTTGGATCGAGAGCCTTGACCATATAGCGGTGGTTGACTGCGAGGAAGAGATCCAAATTCAGCGGGTGATGGAGCGCAGCCAACTGGACCGGCAAGACGTATTGGCCATCATGGCCCATCAAGCCAGCAGACCCAAGCGGCTGGCAATTGCGGATACCGTGATTCATAACCAGGGGGATCTGGCGAGCCTAGAGATTGAAGTCGACCGCCTTCATCAAAAAATGCTGGATTTATAGTTTTTTGGCTGTGGTCGGAATAAAATAAAACCCTGTGATTATTTACGAATACCCGTTTAATGAACTGGTCAGGAACATGCTCCGACTTGAGTATTTGTTCGACCGGTTTAATCACTTTGCCCGTTCAGACGACCCCGAACTACACCACAATGCTTTGACCACTCTCTTTGAGCTGGGCGACATTAGCGCCCGAGGCGATATCAAATCATTACTTTTAAAAGAATTAGAGCGTCAGAAATTTGCACTCAATCAACTTAAACATGCCAAAGAGGTTGATCAAGAAAAACTAGCATCTACCATGGTGGAATTAGAGCATGCAAGCGCCCAAGTCAATGCGTCAGTTATCAAGCCAAATGCACTGATCGGTGAAAACGAATGGCTTAATGCAATTCGAACCCGCTTACACACACCTGGGGGAACGAGTCCGATTGACCTGCCAGGTTTTTATGCTTGGCGCCACAGCCCCGCTTCTTCTCGTCGTGAGCTCTTACAAAAGTTTATTTACCCGATGCTCCCATGGCAAGAAGCATGCCATTTATTTTTGCGTCTGCTTCGTGAGTCTGGAGAGAGTAAAGAAGTTTTAGCGCATCAAGGCTCTTTCCAACAAGCGCCCTCTGGCAAGGTATATCAATTAATGCGTATCACGCTAGAAGATCCCTCGCTCTTTGCTGAGATCAGCGCTAATAAATATCTGGTCTCGATTCGGCTACTCAAGTGTGAGCAGGATCTTAAGCCTACTCTAATTAATCAAGATATTCCCTTTAAGTTAACCTTCTGTCAATTCTGACTTTGGGCTCACAATTGTTTACGTGCCGCTCAAATACGAACGAACTTTTTCAATCATTGGCCAGGCGGCTGGCAATAAAGGGTTTATGGTTAACTCTTGATTGAATATATTTTGCCAAGATAGCTCTTGATTTTCTAAGCCAACTGGATCGCCATCCCAACGATCGATCAAACATACATGTAGACGAACATAAGCGTGTGGGTAATCGTGTTCTAAGGTCATGATTTCATGACAATGGTTTTTATCTAAAGCAATCCGGATGCCAAGTTCCTCATACAACTCACGCTCCAATGCAGTTGTGATGGATTCATTGGCCTCTAGTTTGCCACCTGGAAACTCCCAATAACCAGCATAAGGTTTTCCACTGGGTCGTTTACCCATTAAAACAAGGGATTGTTCTTTTAAAAGAATTCCGACGGCGACCTCAACGATCGACCGAGATTGAATCGACATAAACTACTTTTTGCCAGACTGGGAACCAACCCAGTGTTTCGCAAACTGCCAAGCTACACGACCTGAGCGTGAGCCACGCTCTAGGGCCCAGACTAAGGCTTCTGGACGAGCCGCTTCAATGGCTTTGTCATAGAGTCCAAAATGCGCCAACCAATGGGCCACAATTGCGAGGTACTCTTCTTGCCTTGGCGGATAAAAAGAAAGCCATAAGCCAAAACGTTCCGATAAAGAAATTTTCTCTTCAACAACCTCGCCTGGATGGATCTCACCATCGTCAGTATGAACATAAGACTCGTTATCCTTCATATACTCGGGTAACAAATGGCGGCGATTCGAGGTTGCATAAATCAAAATATTGTCCACCTGCGCAGAAATAGAACCGTCTAGCGCAGACTTCATCGCCTTATACCCAGACTCACCTTCTTCAAACGATAAATCATCACAAAACACAATAAATCGCTCTGGACGTGCCGCAAGAATCTCAGTGATGTCAGGCAAATCCGCCAAGTGATCCTTATCCACCTCTACTAAGCGTAAGCCTTGAGATGCAAATTGATTGAGGCATGCCTTAATGAGTGAGGACTTACCGGTGCCACGTGCACCCGTTAATAAAATATTATTAGCAGGCTTCTTTTCAACAAAATGTCGCGTATTGTCGATGATGGCATCGCGTTGACGATCAATATGCTTTAAATCTTTAAACGAGATTGGGGACAAGTGTTTAACTGGCTTTAAAAATCCAATTCGTCCAAAAATACTATCCCGACGTTGCCAACGAAAGGCTTTAGCTGTTTGCCACTCCTGATCACTCAATGGCTTCGGTAAAAATGTTTCGAGATGATCTAAAAGACGATCGAGCTTGTCATTCACAGTTCAGGTTCTCGTAATAATGAATTTAGCTAAGAGCGGTAATCCGCATTAATCGATACATACTCGTGCGATAAATCACAGGTCCAGACCGTACCCATCGAATCGCCCCTTCCCAAATCAACTGTTACAGTTATTTCGGCTTGTTTCATCACGGCTTGACCGTGCTCTTCTTGATAGTCCGGATGTCGGCCGCCGTCTTTTGCAACCCAAACATCATCTAGCCATAATTGAACTTTACTGCTATTGAGATCATCGATTCCGGCATAGCCCACTGCAGCTAGGATACGGCCTAAGTTGGGATCACTGGCAAAAAACGCAGTTTTAACCAAAGGAGAATGTGCGATTGCCTTTGCGACTCGCTTGCACTCAAGAGTATTTTTGCCACCTTTTACACAAATCGTAATAAATTTAGTGGCACCCTCGCCATCACGCACAATCAATTGGGCTAACTGTTGAGAAATAGTAATTAAAGCCTCTCGAAAAACATCGTACAGCGGATCTGATCGACTTTGAATTCGAATAGCAGACTGGCAGGTTGCCATCACAATAAAAGAATCATTGGTTGAGGTATCGCCATCAATCGTAATTGCATTAAATGATGCATCGGCAGCCTCTGCAGTTAACTCTTGGAGCAAGCCTTGATCAATCTGAACATTTGTTCCCACAAAACCCAGCATGGTTGCCATATTCGGCTGAATCATGCCAGCCCCTTTTGAGATGCCAGTGAGATGAATTGGCCCAAGTTCAGTATTAATCGTTAAAGAGGCTGCTTTAGGCAGGGTATCGGTGGTCATGATAGCCTGCGCAGCCGCAAACCAATTATCTTCTCTCAATTGGGCAACAGCTTGGGGTATCACTGCCACAATTTTGTCGGCTGGCAATTGCTCCATGATCACCCCCGTTGAGAAGGGTAATACTTGTTCTGCACTAAGTCGAAAAGACCCTGCCAGCACCTCACAGGTCTGAAAGGCTCGACGCAAACCCTCTTCACCAGTCCCAGCATTGGCATTACCAGTGTTCACAATCAACGCTTCAATCGGATTAGCTTCCAATAAGTGCTGTTTACATAGCTGCACAGGGGCAGCGCAAAAGCGATTTTGAGTAAAAACCCCTGCAACTGTAGATCCCGGGGTCAAACGCATCACCAAAACATCTTTGCGATTAGGACGCTTGATACCAGCCTCGGCAATTCCGAGGGCAAGCCCGGGTATTGGAGTTAGGGATTTGGGATCAAGGGTTGGAAAATTGACAGCCATCGTTAAATTAGAACGGCAAACCCCAAATTAAGCAATTTTTCCGTGGCAGTGCTTGTATTTCTTACCACTACCGCAATGGCAAGGATCATTTCTACCAATTTTTGGGCCCTCACGCATTGGAGCCGGTGCGATTGCATGTTCAACCTGCTCAACCGGGACACTTTCTCCATCAGCAAACTGATTATGCTTAAATTGCATCTCTTTGACCTGACCATCATCGGCAATGGTCTCTGTTGCTTCATCAAGTTCTGAGGCACTCTTAATCTGAACCGTATAGACCGTTTTAATTACGTCATTTTTCACAACATCAAGTAATTCTGCGTAAAGCTCAAATGCCTCACGACGATACTCTTGCTTTGGATCTTTTTGGGCATATCCCCGCAAATGAATCCCTTGACGCAATCGATCTAGTGCGGCCAAATGCTCACGCCAATGCATATCTAAGCTGTACAACATCACCGAGCGTTCAAAGCTAGCGAACGACTCGCGGCCAGTGAGTTCCTCTTTGTCCTTGTAGTTTTTCTTAGCAGCCTCAATCACGCGGGTTACGATCTCTTCATCGTCGACTGTATCTGCATTAGCAATCCAGCCTTGAAGATCGACGGAAATTCCCCATTCATTCACCAAGAGATGTTCGAGAGCAGGAATATCCCACTGCTCCTCCATCGATTCCACTGGCACATAATTGCGAACGATTGCTGTAAAAACATCATCGCATAAGTTGGCAATCAGATCACCAATGTCTTTGCTTTCAAGAATCTGATTCCGAAGACGATACGTCTCTTTACGTTGATCATTAGCAACATCGTCATACTCCAATAATTGCTTACGAATATCAAAGTTACGGCCTTCGACCTTACGTTGAGCGGATTCAATTGAACGGGTTACCATCCCCGCTTCAATTGGCTCGCCCTCGGGCATTTTTAAACGATCCATCACAGCGCGTAAACGATCGCCTGCAAAAATACGCAATAGGGGATCATCTAAGGAGAGATAGAAACGCGATGAACCGGGATCGCCCTGACGTCCAGCACGGCCACGCAACTGGTTATCGATTCGGCGACTTTCATGACGCTCGGTACCAATAATATGGAGACCGCCGGCATTGACTACAGCGTCATGTAGGCCCTGCCATTCATCTTTTAACTGTTGAATCCGTTTTGCCTTATCAGCATCGCTTAAGGACTCATCGGCCTCAATCAGAATCGATTGCCGCTCGACATTTCCACCCAAAACAATGTCAGTTCCACGACCAGCCATATTGGTAGCGATTGTGATCATTTTGGGCCTGCCCGCTTGAGCAATAATTTCTGCCTCACGCGCATGTTGCTTTGCATTTAAAACCTGATGGGATAACTTTTCTTTATCAAGCAATTTAGAGATCAGTTCTGAGTTCTCAATCGATGTAGTACCTACCAGAACTGGCTGATCTCGTTCAAAACAGTCTTTAATATCTTTGATGACCGCTGCATAGCGCTCAGGCGAAGTCTTGTAAATTTGATCTTGCCGATCTAATCGACGACTGGGTCGATTAGGTGGAATAACAACTGTTTCAAGCCCATAGATTTCTTTGAATTCGTAGGCTTCGGTATCGGCCGTTCCGGTCATTCCAGCCAATTTCTGATACATGCGGAAATAGTTTTGGAAGGTGATGGTTGCGAGTGTTTGATTCTCGTTTTGAATCCCCACCTTCTCTTTTGCCTCCACCGCTTGATGCAAACCATCCGACCAACGCCGACCTTGCATTAATCGACCAGTGAACTCATCCACAATAATGACCTCACCACCCTGAACAACATAATGCTGATCTCGGTGATACAGCGAATGTGCGCGTAGGGCCGCATAGAGGTGATGCATCAAATTAATATTTTGCGGGGCGTATAAGGAATCGCCCTCTTTTAATAGACCAATTTGAGTCAGAATTTGCTCTGCTTTTTCATGGCCACGCTCAGTCAAATAAACTTGATGGGACTTTTCATCGACCCAGTAATCGCCTGGCTTAATCACGCCCGAGCCATCGGATTTCTCTTCACCCAACTGAGGATCAAGATGAGCAGGCAATGCGTTCATCTTGATATAAAGATCGGTATGGTCTTCAGCTTGCCCTGAAATAATCAAGGGGGTACGGGCTTCATCAATCAGAATTGAATCAACCTCGTCAACAATGGCATAGGAAAGGCTACGTTGAACACGCTGCGCCACATCCTGAACCATATTGTCGCGTAGATAATCAAAGCCAAACTCATTATTGGTTCCATAGGTAATATCGGCTGCATATGCTTTTTGTTTGGCCGCATGATCCATTTGGGATAAGTTAATCCCAACGGTCAACCCTAAAAAGGTATAAAGTTTTGACATCCACTCCGCATCGCGTTCTGCCAGATAATCATTAACAGTAACGACATGGACACCCTTGCCAGAGAGTGCATTTAAGTAAACGGCCAAGGTTGCAGTTAAGGTTTTACCCTCGCCGGTTCCCATTTCAGCGATTTTTCCCTGATGAAGCGCCAGAGCCCCCATAATTTGAACGTCAAAATGACGCATTTTCATGACGCGAACGCTGGCCTCACGAACTACTGCAAAGGCTTCTGCAGCCAAGTCGTCCAAAGCCTCGCCGGCTGCAATCCGTTGCTTAAATTCAGCCGTTTTTGCCTGCAGCGCTGAATTATCTAAAGCCTGGAGATTGGGCTCTAGTGCATTTACCTTTGAAACAACCTTGCGATATTGCTTGAGGAGGCGGTCGTTGCTACTACCAACCAGTGTTTTAATAAGACCAAGTACCATAGGAATCTAGAAAAAATTTTAGCTATTGAGTTTATCACCCGCGAGCCCTCCTTTGATGAATAAGCCCCTCGTGAAATTGGCCCTGCCGTGGCAGGATTGCCTAGCCCATGAGGAAGGCTTAAAAAAGCTTCTTGAGCGGGCAAAAAAGCATGATGCCCTGGCCCATGCGGTTAGGCGGGTCCTGCATTCTCAGGGTTATGAATCGCTTAGCCAGGCCCTTTTAGTTGAATGGCGCCCCGATCGTCCCAGTGAGCTTGTTTTAGTGGTCCCCAGTGCCACGATTGGTACCCGCCTTCAGCAAATGGCCCCAAGTATTGCCAAAAAACTCGGCCAGTATCACTGGGTCATTCATGAGGTTCGGGTAAAGGTAAGACCCAACCATTCATCAGTGAATCCCAATAGAAGAAATGAAGAAACCCCAGAATTTACTCAAGCAGCTCAAAGTGCCTGGGAAGGGCTTTATCAAAAACTACCTCTGCAATCCGCCCTGCGGCAATCGATCGAAAGCTTATTAAAAAATAGAAAAACTAAACGTTGATACTCTCAGGGATTTGCAAATAAGCTGCTGGGGCAATGCTTTTATCAAATGTCTCAATTGAATACGAACTAGGGTCATCCAAAAGCTTTCTTAACAATGCATTGTTTAAAGCATGGCCTGACTTTTCTGCAGTATAAGCGCCCACAATTGGGTGACCGGCTAGATAAAGATCGCCGATGGCATCCAGAATTTTGTGACGCACAAATTCATCGTCGTAACGCAACTCTTCATTATTTAAGATACGGTGCTCATCAAGCACGATCGCATTATCCAAACTACCACCTCGGGCCAGGCCAATCTCACGAAGTGCTTCAACCTCGTGCGCAAATCCAAACGTCCGAGCACGGCCAATTTCACTACGGTAAGCATGTTCAGCAAAATCAACCATAAAACGCTGCCCCGTTTTGTCTACTGCTGGGTGCTTAAAGTCGATCGTGAAATCTAACTTAAATCCAAAGTATGGCTCCAAGCGCGCTAATTTATTGCCTTCGCGCACTTCAATCACACGTTGAATCACCATAAATTTGCGTGGTGCTTCTTGTTCAACAGTACCGGCTGATTCAATTAAAAAAAGAAAAGAGGCGGCGCTGCCATCCATGATCGGCACCTCTTCCGCATCCACCTCAATTAATAAGTTATCCAGTCCCAAACCTGAACAAGCGGAGAGCAAATGCTCAACTGTAGAAACCTTGACACCTTGACTCTGGATTACGGAGGCCAAGCGGGTATCACAGACTGCTAACGCATGAGCTGGAATTGGGGCTGCATTAGGCATATCAACCCGCACGAATTGAATTCCAAAATCAATTGGTGCGGGTTTAATTGTTAACGTCGACTTACGACCAGAATGCAAGCCAATACCGACCGTTTTGATCGGCTGTGCTAAGGTTTTTTGTTTAAGCGCCATGGCTTACATCACATCAATTACAGATGCTTTAAAGTATTTTCGG
Source organism: Polynucleobacter sp. MWH-UH24A (assembly GCF_018687475.1). Classification (NCBI taxonomy): domain Bacteria; kingdom Pseudomonadati; phylum Pseudomonadota; class Betaproteobacteria; order Burkholderiales; family Burkholderiaceae; genus Polynucleobacter; species Polynucleobacter sp. MWH-UH24A. The sequence continues at coordinate 169,879 of NZ_CP061292.1, read as the reverse complement.
CATCACTAACTTCAAACTTGCCAGGTGCTTCGAGCGCTAAATGCTTAACAACGCCGTTATCAACAATCATGGCATAGCGTTGGGAACGAACACCAAGACCGCGAGCGGTGAGATCAAATTCCATACCTAACTTTTTGGTGAACTCAGCACTACCGTCACCCAACATACGTACTTTCTTACCAACCTTTAAATCCCGTCCCCATGCGCCCATCACAAATGGATCATTCACAGAAACGCACCAGATCTCATCGACGCCTTTGGCTTTAATTGCTTCAAAGTGTTCCACAAATCCAGGAACATGTTTAGCCGAGCAGGTTGGTGTAAAAGCACCAGGTAACGCAAAAACTACAATCTTTTTACCGGCAGTTAATTTTTCAACTTCAAATGAATTTGGGCCCAAGGAGCAGCCATCGCGCTCTTCATCAAAAAACTCATAGAGGGTGGCGTTGGGTAATTTTTGTCCTACTGCAATCATGTTATCTCCATATCAATAGTGGTTTGGGGTGCTAACGCAGGCGCTGGATTCGTCGTCCGGAGGGGCGACCGAATTAGCAATCCTCGAAGCCACTATTGTATGGTTTATTTACTAGTCTGCTTGCTTCCTTAAAAAGGCAGGTATCTCATAGTAATCCGCCCCCTTCTCAAGCATTGCCTTGGCCTGTGGTGAACTATCGGCACCAAGGCTTGGAGGCACAGACTCTCGAGAATTACGAAATACCTTTGGAACATCAAACTGACCATAATCAACTGCTGCATTAATCGGGGCAGCCGGGCTTGAGCCCATGGCGCTTGACGCTTGAGCAGCATTACGGCTCATCGCAGCTGCAGGACTGGTTGGGGCAAAATCACCCAAAGTGGTCATCGTTGGGCTTGCATCATTCGTCCCTGTGGCAGCGCGCCAGATTAACTGGGGCTGATCCTTTTGGAGCGATTGAGAGCCATTAAGCCCAGTCGCCACCACGGTTACCCGTAAAGCATCGCCCAGGCTATCGTCATAGACGGTTCCAAAAATGACCGTGGCATCCTCAGCAGCATAACCTCGGATAGCTGCCATCACCTCACGGGTCTCGGATAACTTCAATGAACGACTGGCGGTGATATTGACCAACACACCTCGTGCACCCGATAAATCAACTCCCTCAAGTAATGGCGAAGCAACAGCAGCCTCAGCAGCTAAACGTGCCCGATCCATTCCAGATACGGTTGCCGTTCCCATCATGGCTTTACCTTGCTCACTCATGACGGTCTTCACATCTTCAAAGTCGACGTTGATTAAACCCTGCTCATTAATGATCTCGGCAATTCCGGATACGGCGTTATGCAATACATCATCTGCGCAAGCAAAGGCTTTATCAAATTCTGCATCCTCTCCCATCACTTCAAAGAGTTTTTCATTCAAAACGACGATTAATGAATCAACGTGTTTCTCTAACTCTTGCGCACCCAGCTCGGCAACTTTCAAACGCTTGATGCCCTCAAAGTCAAATGGCTTGCTAATGACACCAACCGTTAGGATGCCCATTTCTTTAGCAACTTGAGCAACCACTGGCGCAGCTCCGGTGCCAGTGCCGCCTCCCATGCCTGCGGTAATAAACACCATATGTGCGCCTTGTAATGCATCCGCAATACGTGAGCGGGCCTGCTCCGCTGAAGCTGCACCCACCTCTGGCTTTGCGCCGGCCCCTAGGCCGGTCTCACCCAGCTGTAGATTTAAGCTCGCTTGCGAACGCTGCAATGCTCCCGCATCGGTGTTCATGCAAATGAACTCCACGCCATGAACGCTGCGACGAATCATATGCTGGACAGCATTGCCGCCAGCCCCTCCGACACCAACCACCTTGATGATGGTTTTGCCAGCTGTTTCCTGTTCTATCATTTCAAACTCCATAACACCCTCCTTAATAAAATCGGCTTTCCACCATGGATCACCGATTGACGACGACGAAAAAAATCAAAAATTACCTGTAAACCATTCCTTCATTCGTGTAACCACGCCTTGTAAACTCCCGCCTTGAGTGGCTCTTCGACCTCGTACCATTTGCGCCTGACCTTCCATTAGCAAACCAAGACCTGTTGAGTAACGCGGGCTTCTCAATACCTCATGTAGATGACCGCGATATTCCGGAGCACCAATACGTGCCGGTTTTAAGAAAACCTGCTCTGCCAACTCAACCATGCCTGGCATCATGGCGGTGCCACCTGTCAACACAATTCCCGAGGAAACCATGTCCTCGTAGCCTGACTCACGGATAATGTTGCGCACTAAGGTAAATAGCTCTTCAACGCGCGGCTCAATCACCGCTGCAAGTGCTTGTTTAGACATGGGGCGAGGTTCACGATCACCCACACCCGGAACATCGATCATCGCATTGGGGTCAGCCATATTTTGTTTAGCAACCCCATGATGAATCTTTAAATCTTCCGCCTCAACCGTTGGGGTCCGTAGGGCCATCGCAATATCATTCGTAATCTGATCACCCGCAATTGGAATGACTGCGGTGTGGCGAATCGATCCCTGACTATGAATTGCAATATCGGTTGTACCGCCCCCAATATCAATTAATACAACGCCTAATTCTTTTTCGTCTTCCGTAAGAACCGCCAAACTTGAAGCAAGGGGTTGCAAAATTAAATCATTGACCTCAAGGCCACAGCGTCTAACGCACTTCACAATATTTTGTGCCGCACTCACCGCCCCAGTGACAATGTGCACCTTCACCTCCAAACGAATACCGCTCATTCCAATCGGCTCACGCACATCCTCCTGGCCATCAATGATGAATTCCTGGATCAAAATATGAAGAATTTGTTGATCGGTAGGAATATTGATTGCTTTAGCTGTTTCAAGAACTCGCTCCACATCACCAGAGCCAACCTCCTTGTCACGAATCGCAACCATTCCGCTTGAGTTAAAACTCACAATGTGATTACCCGCTATACCCGTGTAAACCTGAGCAATCCGACGATCGGACATCAACTCTGCTTCCTCGAGTGCCTTCTGAATGGACTGAACCGTGGCCTCGATATTGACTACCACCCCTTTTTTCAAACCTTTAGAGGAAGTCTGACCTAAGCCCAACACATTAAATTCACCATCGGGGCTTAGCTCGGCAACCAGTGCCACCACTTTTGATGTGCCAATATCCAATCCAACCAATAAATCGCGGCTGTCTTTACTCATTTCCATTCCTCGATGCGTTGCTCGTCATGACTCATAATGGCGATTTGATACGCCTTGGGTAGTTCAACCTTGATCGTGGGCGTGCTTGGCTTAGTTGGAGCGCCAACAATATGTACAGCAAACCCATTGGCATAGCGCAGATCGACTGCGTCAACCCGATTTGGCCATTTTTGTTGAACCTGTGGCCAATATTGCAAAAGCTGCGCGACGCGTTGCTCTAAGGCACCTTTTGCCTGCTCTTCCTCGCGCCCAAACTCAATACGAACGCCATTACTAAGCTTGATATGCCATGCGTACCGATCAGAAAGCGTTAATGATTTGATCTCAGCATCCCATGGCTTAAACCAGGTGCTGGCTTTTTGATAAAGACGAAGCACTTCCTTACTTGATCCATCTGGGCCACTAAACTCAATGATGGGAGTGTTTTCGTCTAGCTCGGCGATTGAGCCGTCAAATACTTCACCGTGAACATTAATTAATTTCTGTTGATCGGCTTTTCCCCAAACCCCTAACGGCTTTTGCTCTTCAATACTAACAATCAAACCATTGGGCCAAGCCCGGCGAACGCTGGCATGACGCACCCAAGGAAATGCCTCAAAAGCATTTTTTACATCTTGCAAACGAACACTAAAAAAATTACCCTGAACTTTATCTAAGACCTGACTACGAACTGCAGGAAGCTGAAGGTGCTTTAAGTCTTGATTGCCAGCCGATTCAATCTGTAACTGTTTTAATGTAAACACGGGTTGCTGACTGAGCCAAATAAAAATGGATAGCACAACAGCCAAAACAAAGAACCGCATTAGCCATCGCGTGATTTCTTGCATCCGTTCGGGATAGTTCCAAACCGGCGCAATGACAAAGCCGATTCCCTCAGAGATCCGTTGCATCATGGTCATGATCTATGGACTCCAAGTGGAGAAAGTGTGTCCTCTAAGGTCTGGCTTAGGATCCACACCACAAGATCGGTATAGGGAACACCAGCCGCTTTAGCCGCCATTGGAACCAGTGAATGCGAGGTCATTCCTGGCGATGTGTTCATTTCTAATAAATATGGCTTGTTCTGATTTGCCGCATCGAGCATGACATCTGCACGTGCCCACATCCGACAACCTAGCGCTCGATAAGCCGATATCGCAAGCTCCTGAATCTGATTCTCAAGCTCGGGATCAAGTCCTGGAGGGCAGCAGTATTGAGTTTCATCCGAAAAATATTTGTGATGAAAGTCATAACCAGCTTCAGGGGGAATAATTTGGATCAGTGGCAACGCCTGGACACTCGCGCCGTGACCCACTATCGGGCAGGTTAGTTCTGGACCAACGATGCAGGTCTCCGCCAAAACTCGTCGATCCAATTTGGCTGCCAATGCGTAAGCTGCCGGTAGATCTTCCACGCGCCGCACTTTACTTAAGCCTAAGGAAGATCCCTCGTGTGCAGGCTTCACAATGATCGGTAGTCCCAGATGATTAGCAATTCGATCCCAATTGCTGTCACCGCTTAAGACCTCATAGCGTGGTGTTGGTAATTGATTGCTTAACCAAATTTGCTTAGTAACCACCTTATCAATCGATAACGCAGAGGCCAAAACACCACTACCGGTATATGGAATATTAAGTAACTCGAGAAGACCTTGAATGGTTCCATCCTCACCATAACGGCCATGTAGTGCAATAAAGACGCGATCAAATTGCTCCTTGGAAATATCTACAGGACTACGCACCCCTGGATCAAAGGCATGTGCATCAATGCCCTTTTCCAAAAGCGCATTGAGTACCCCCTGACCGGATAAAAGAGAAATCTCACGCTCTGCGGAACGTCCGCCCATTAATACTCCAACGCGCCCAAATTGTTTAGGGTCGAACTGAGCGAGTTGCAAAGCAACCTCCTGACCCCATGAAGAAATGCGTTGTGGCTTAGACATGACCAATCTCCACAAGCATCTGAGGCAACTTGGAAATGGAACCCGCGCCCATCGTAATCAAAACATCGCCATTTTTTAGAAGTCCGCTCAAGGCCAGAGGAATCTCTTGGAGATCTTCAACCACCTGAACTGAGGTTGATTTACCAAGAGCCTTCATCAGACTTTTACTATCAGCGCCGGCAATCCGTGCTTCACCAGCCGGATAAACATTCGTGAGAACCACTGCATCAAACTGGCGCAAGACATTGACGAATTCACCAAAACAATCACGAGTGCGAGTAAATCGATGAGGCTGAAATGCTAAAACTAAACGTCGATTTGGATAAGCGCCACGCGCAGCCGCTAAGGTTGCATTCATTTCAACTGGGTGATGACCATAATCATCAATCAAGGTAAATGCTCCGCCATGCGCTAATGAAATCTCTCCATAGTGCTGAAAACGACGTCCGACGCCACTAAATTGCAATAAGGCATTCACAATGGCATCATCGTTCACGCCTAGTTCAGTCGCAATCCCAATAGCTGCTAACGCATTCAATACATTGTGCTTACCGGGTAAATTTAGAATGATTGGTAACGATCCGGGTCTTGGGCCATGCCGGCGAATTGCGCGACGATGAACCGTAAAATGCATTTGCGTACCAACGGCTTTGATATCCGTTGCACGAATATCGGCATCTTCAGAAAATCCGTAACGTAAGATTGGCTGCGAGACAAAGGGCAGAATGTCTCGAACATTTGCATCCTCAATGCAAAGTACTGCGATTCCATAAAATGGCATTCGCTGAGTAAACTGCACAAACGTTTGTTTCAAACGTGCCATGTCGTGCTGATACGTATCCATGTGATCAGCATCGATATTCGTAATGACTTCCATTGCTGGATACAGCTGTAAGAATGAGGCATCGGATTCATCGGCCTCAACCACAATGAAGTCACCTTGCCCCAAACGTGCATTGACACCGGCAGAATTTAACTTTCCACCAATCACAAAGGTTGGATCTAATCCACCCTGAGCGAGCACTGAGGCAACCAAACTCGTTGTAGTAGTTTTGCCATGCGTACCGGCAATGGCAATTCCTTGCTTAAGACGCATTAATTCCCCAAGCATTACAGCACGCTGAATCACCGGGATTCGATTGGCTCTTGCGGCAAGCACCTCTGGATTGTTACCGGTCACTGCCGAAGAAATTACTACTGCTTCAGCATTACCAATATTCTTTGCATCATGGCCAATTTCAATTTGTGCGCCTAAAGTCATTAATCGTTTTGTGACTGCCGACTCGGCCAAATCTGATCCTGAAACGCGATACCCTAGATTCAGTAAGACCTCAGCGATACCGCACATACCGGCTCCACCAATCCCCACAAAATGAACGTGCTGGACGATATGTTTCATCGGGCGCACTCCTCGCAAATGGAAGCAACTTCTTCGGTCGCATGAAACTTAGCAAGTGCTTGGGCTTTTACAGCTATTTCGGCTAAATCTTCACGCCGTAATCCTAAAACCAAGTTTGCTAAAGAATCGGCATCCAACTGAGATTGAGGTATCAAGATTGCAGCCTTTGCGTCTGAGAGGAAACGCGCATTTGCGGTCTGATGATCATCAATCGCATACGGAAATGGCACAAAACACGCAGCAACCCCAGCAGCAGAGATTTCTGATACGGTCATCGCTCCAGCACGGCAAATTACTAAATCAGCATTGGCATAGGCTGCGGCCATGTCTTCAATAAATGGCTTTAGCTCACCATTAACACCCAATTGCTGATAGGTCTTAGTAACCGCCTCTAAATGCTGCTCGCCAGTCTGATGAAGCACATTTGGGCGCCGATCAGCAGGCAATAAGGCCAAAGCCTCAGGGACCACTGTATTGAGTGCAGCGGCACCTAAACTTCCACCCACAATAAGTAAATGCAGCGGACCCTGGCGCTTGCCATAGCGCGTCTTACAATCACTTAACCTCTCAAAACTCTCACGTATTGGATTACCAACCCATTGGGCTTCTTTCAGTGTTTTTGGAAATCCAGTAAGAACTCGAGTTGCGAATCGTGCTAACACTCGATTAGCGCTTCCAGCTACGGAGTTAGCCTCATGCAGCACCAAAGGCCGACCCATGAGGTAACTTACTAATCCGCCTGGGAAGGTGATATAGCCTCCCATACCCAACACCACACTTGGCTTTAAGCGACGCAGAATTTTCCAGCTTTGCATCATCGCGCGAGCTAAGCGAAATGGCATGAGCACCTTTGTCAGCATGCCCTTGCCGCGCAGACCACTAAATTTCACGCCCTCAAAAGCAAATCCTTTTGCAGGCACTAAACGATATTCCATACCAGTGGGATTACCCATCCAAGCTACGGTCCACCCTTGATTGCGCAAACACTCCGCAACGGCTAACCCAGGGAAAATATGCCCACCAGTGCCACCGGCCATTACTAAGACGGAGCGCGTGACCATCGTCATAGCTTGCCTCCGCGCATCAAAATTCGGTTCTCATAATCAATTTTTAGTAAGACCGCGAAGGCAACCATATTCATCAGAATCGCTGAGCCACCGTAACTAACCAGCGGCAAGGTCAAACCTTTAGTTGGCAAAATGCCTAAGTTCACGCCCATATTGATAAAGGCCTGCCAACCGATCCAAATGCCAACGCCCTTGGCGCATAAACCTGCAAAGCTTCGGTCCAATTGCAACGCAGTACGTCCAATCAAAAATGCCCGACGTACGATCCAGTAAAAAAGTAGGATCACTACAAATACACCTATAAAACCAAGTTCTTCACCAATCACAGCCAAGATGAAATCCGTATGAGCTTCAGGTAAGTAATGCAACTTCTCAACACTACCTCCTAGACCAACACCAAACCACTCTCCACGTCCAAAAGCCATCAGTGAGTGAACCAGCTGATAACCCTTTCGAGCCGCATGCTCCGCTTGCCAAGGGTCTAAAAATGCAAAGATGCGCTGCCGTCTAAACTCGGATAAAGCGATCACAGTTGTCACAATCAACACGCCCACAATCGTTAGGCCAGCAAACAATTTGGCATTAATGCCGCCAAGGAACAAAATGCCCATGGCGATGATGGCAATGACCATAAAGGCCCCCATATCGGGTTCCAGCATGAGCAAAAGACCAACTAAGGCAACCGCTAGCCCCATGGGCACAAAGCCCTTCACAAAAGAATGCAGATACTCTTGACGTTGCACCGTGTAACTGGCTGCAAAGATAATGACAGCGAACTTCATCAACTCAGAGGGTTGGAAATTCATTACTCCTAAAGAAATCCAACGTCGCGCTCCATTGACTCCCTTACCGATTCCAGGAATCAAAACAGCAATTAATAATAGGATTGTGAATGCAAAGATATATGGTGCTAACTTATCCCAAGTCTTCACCGGAATCTTAAATACCCAGAAACCAACAAAGACCGCAATCCCAAGAGAGATGAGATGACGTACTAAAAAATGGTTACTGCTGTAGTTGGCATATTTAGGGCCATCAGCCAGAGTAATGGAGGCTGAATAGACCATGACTAGGCCAATCAGACTCAATGACAATACTGCCCAGACCAGTAATTGGTCATATTCCATCATGCGCGATCGCGTTTGCTCAACACCAGATACGGCATCGCGTAGCCCCGAACGAAACCCATCAAAGCCCTCACGCGAAATATTCCAAAAACGGTTCTGACGAAGGTTCATGCGGACGCCCCCAGATGTTCATTGGGACTATCGCTCCACTGATTCATCAACTCATGGACAGCACCCACAAAAACTTCAGCGCGATGTTGATAGTTTTTAAACATATCAAAGCTCGCACACGCTGGGGATAACAAAACAATGTCGCCGGCCGATGCGTGTTGAGCCGCCGACTGAACCGCCGACTCTAGATCCTTCACTTCAATAGCCAACAAAATGCCTCGGCTGACTGCACTTAAACACACAGCCGTAATAGCCGGGCCATCGCGACCTATCACGATGAGGCCTTTTACAAATCGCTCGATGGGTTCAGATAAAGGCGTGAAGTCTTGACCTTTTCCATCACCACCTGCAATGAGCCATATATTTTTTTGGCCAGAGGCTACCCCTAGGCCCATCAATGCAGCAACCGTTGCTCCCACATTGGTTCCCTTGCTATCGTCAATGTATTCCACATCTCGAATCACAGCGACAGTTTGAACCCGATGTGGCTCTCCTTGATACTCACGCAAGCCATGTAAAAGTAAGCCGATTCCCAATCCTGCAGCACGAGCAAGTGCGAGCGCAGCAAGGGCGTTTAGGGCATTGTGTCGCCCCCGAATACGTAGGGCATCTGCAGGAATTAATCGCTTTAGTCGCAAGGTATCGGAGGCTTCATACGCATTATTTTTCTTACGACGACGCTTGATAAATCCCTCTTGTGCCTCTTCCTGTGCCATCGCTTGAGTCGCTTCATCAGGCTCCGCCCAAACCAACCAATCAATTCCACCACCATTCAAATCGCGCTCAATGCCAAATGAGTCGATTTCGTTTGGGGCATCACTTCCGAAAGAGATGATCTTATGATCGACTACATTTCTAAATACATCATTGACTAAAGGGTCGTCTCGATTCAGCACCAAGACGGAATCGCTTCCTAAAATTCGAGCTTTAGCAGCGGCATACGAATTCATATCGCCGTGCCAATCCAAGTGGTCTTGGGAGAGATTAAGAATAGTTGATGCGGTTGGATTTAGGGTATGAGTAAAGTGCAGCTGAAAACTCGATAACTCCAATACCCAAATTTGAGGCAAGTCATCAAAACTCTTGGCCTCCTTTAATACAGCACTCAATTTTTCAAGGGCAGCTGGACTAATATTGCCAGCCAACGCAACATGGCGACCGGCTCGCTCACATATTTGTGCGGTTAATGCACTTGTCGTTGTTTTGCCATTGGTACCGGTAATCGCAAGAATGCTTGGCTGATACCCTGTGCCGCCTTCCAATGCCATTTGATGAAGTGCGTTAAGTGCACGTGCAAAAAACTCGATTTCGCTCCACACAGCAATCTTGCGTTCATCACAGATTGACAAAATTGTTTTAGCTGGCTCTTGGAGTGGCGATAAACCAGGACTAATCCCCAAAATATCAGTCTGCCCAAGCAGCACACTCCAATTACTTGCCTGCTCGGTAAAACTATTTAATCCAAAGCCCTCAAGTTCGCTTAACCAATTTTGTTGTTGCGGATTCAATGCCTCTCGCGCACGCGTATCAGCAAGGTGCACTTCCGCGCCTTGAGATAAGCACCACTTCGCCATAGCGAAACCAGACTCACCGATCCCCACAATTAATACGTGAGGAGATCTCTGCCCAGCAAAATCATTGCTCTGACTGGAATTAAAGAGGTGGAGTAATCGCTGGTTCATTGTATTGACCGTTAACGTAACTTAAGGCTTGATAAGCCAACGAGTACTAACAAAATCGTAATGATCCAAAAACGCACAACAACCTGAGTCTCGCGCCAGCCACCCAGTTCAAAATGATGATGCAAAGGCGCCATTCGGAATATGCGTCGACCCTCTCCATAATATTTTTTGGTGAACTTAAACCAAAAAACTTGCATCATTACCGAAACAGTTTCAGCAACAAAGATTCCGCCCATGACAAAAAGAACGATCTCTTGACGAACAATGACTGCGATTGTTCCCAAGGCGCCGCCTAAAGCTAAAGCACCTACATCACCCATAAAGACCTGTGCAGGATGCGCGTTGTACCAAAGAAATGCTAATCCGGCGCCACCCATTGCGCCACAAAAGATCAATAATTCACCAGCACCTGGAATATGGGGAAATAAAAGATATTTCGCGTAGATTGCGTTACCCATCACATAGGCAAAGGCACCGAGTGCAGCACCAACTAAAATTACAGGCATGATGACCAAGCCATCAAGGCCATCTGTTAAATTCACAGCGTTGCTACTGCCCACAATCACCAAATAACTCAAAATGATGAATCCCATAACACCCAAGGGATAGCTCACTTCTTTCATGAACGGCACGGTTAAGTTTGATTTCGCCGGAAGATCTAATGAAAAGCCGCTCTCAACCCAGCTAATAAATAACTGCAACACTTTTAGGTTGTTAACTTCCGACACAGAGAACGCTAAATAAATCGCGGCAAATAAACCGATCAAGGTTTGCCAAAAGAATTTTTCTTTCGAAGACATTCCTTTGGGATCCTTATAAACCACCTTTCGATAGTCATCGACCCAGCCAATCGCACCAAAGCCAAAAGTCACAAGCATGACAATCCAAATAAAGCGATTACTTAAATCAGCCCATAGAACGCAAGAGATAAAAATTCCAATGAGCACCAATACACCGCCCATAGTAGGGGTGCCTACTTTTGCTAAATGCGTTTGAGGTCCGTTGGTGCGAACTGCTTGATCCACTTTCATTTCAGTCAACTTACGAATCACCCAAGGGCCAAAGACAAGACCAATCAAAAGTGCAGTCATTGTTGCCATCACGGCACGAAAGGTGATGTAAGAAAACACCCGGAAAAATCCATAATCATCTTGCAACCACTGTGCCAAGATTAAGAACATGGATTCACTCCTTTGACGAGTGCTTGCGCTACCCGCTCCATCCGCATAAATCGTGACCCTTTAACTAGAATATAAAGATTGCGATCATCGAATTTGTACAGATTCTGAACCAACTCCGTATTTAAAGAATCCATATCATCAAAGTGACGCGCATCTCCACCAGGTCTATTCGATAAATAGGCCTTATGACTTTCTTGAGTCAAACTACCAATTGTTATGAAATGCTCAATACCGCATTGCGCTGCATATTTACCAATTTCGTGATGAAATGCCGGGCCCTGCGATCCCACCTCCCCCATATCACCCAAGACCAAATAACGCACTCCACCGAGAGCTGCCAAGGTATCGATAGCGGCTATAACTGAATCTGGATTGGCGTTGTAGGTATCGTTGATTAGTTCGATACTTTGGGAAAGGGCGATACGCTGCATTCGACCAGATACTGGCTCAAACTGCTCCAAACCCGCTTTAACTTGAGATAAAGGAATCTCTGCAGCAACGGCAACGGTAGCGGCTGCTAAGGCATTACGATAGTTATGCGCCCCAAGCGTATTGAGCTGCACTTCAATCCTACCTAGCGGTGTGCGTATCTCAATCTTGCCATCCGATAGAAGGTGACCACTAATTAATGAATCGTCTTGCAAATTAGTATTTGGGGCCTGATCGAACCAACGAAATTTCATAGACTGGTTTGAGACGCATGCGGATTTCCATAAATCGGTATACGGGGTATCCGCTGGAAATGCGCCCACGCCGTTATGCCCTAACGAGCGCAATACGTCAGCATGCTCACGCGCCACGGCATCAACGGTTTCCATAAACTCTTGATGCTCTCGTTGCGCATTATTGATAAGTGCAATGGTTGGGCGAGTAATCGCCGCAAGCTCGGCGGTTTCGCCTGGATGATTCATCCCCAACTCAATCACGGCTAGGCGATGCGAAGGGCGTAGCTTTAATAATGTCAGCGGTAACCCAATATCGTTATTTAGGTTTCCCTCGGTCACAAGTAATTCAGGTAGGCTGACCGCTTGCCTAAAAATTGCTGCAATCATTTCCTTAACGGTTGTCTTGCCGTTACTTCCCGTCACCGCAACCAGTGGTAATGAGTACTGCGCACGCCACGCAGCTGCCAGCTCACCAAGTCCCTTACGGGTATCTTCTACATAAACAGCAGGTAAGCTAGTGGGGCACGATGTTTTCTCACTAATTAAGGCAGCAGAAGCACCCTGCTCGGATACTGTATTTAAAAATTGATGCGCATCAAAACGATCCCCTTTGAGCGCAACAAATAGCTCCCCAACCGTTGGGTGGCGGCTATCTGTTCCAACCTGACTAATCTGCCGATCGCGTGCCTCTGCGATGCCAATGTTATGCAGTTGACTATTTGGAAGTAAGTCATGGATATGGGCAAGATTTGTCATGGTCGGAATCGCTAACATCAATTTGACCCTCCACTGACTAAACGTAAGTGCGCCTGATCCGAAAAATCAAAACGCTTTCCCTTGATCTCTTGGGTGGTCTCATGGCCCTTACCGGCAACGAGAACAACATCGTGAGCTTGAGCTTGCCTAACTGCAGTCATGATGGCTGCGGCGCGATCCGTAATTAGCTCAACAGATGAATTGTGATGATCACTCATGCCCGCCACAATCATGTTCATAATCTCTTGCGGATCTTCGGTGCGCGGGTTATCGCTTGTGACAATCACATGATCAGCCATTGATTGCGCTACAGCTCCCATCCTGGGACGTTTTTCTTGATCCCGATCGCCACCACAACCAAACACACATACCAACTTTCCACCACGCGATTGGGCTATCGATCTTAAGGTCTCTAATACCTTTAGTAATGCATCCGGAGTATGGGCGTAATCAACAACCATCAGAGGAGCATCGCTGCGATCACTCTGAATCACTTCCATGCGACCAAGAACTGGCTTTAGGTTAGAGACGCGCTGTAGCGCATCTGGAACGGATACACCAAAAACCATCAAAGTAGAAATTACTGCGAGGGCATTACTTAAATTAAAAAGACCTAATAAAGGAATTGCTGTGGAACAACTTGTTCCATCAATACTTAACTGGCATTGATAAGCATTATTTTCGAATGCGTATTCCTGAAAATAAATGGCTTTAAATCGACTCCGAAGCTTCTCCAACCCATCAAACGAGGATTGAGACATGCCATATGCCCATATCACAACTTCCTCGCGTGTCACCAGCCGCATTAATAGCTCACGCCCAAAAGCATCATCGATATTAATGACGATATTCTTTGGATGAAAATCATAAAAAAGTCGGGCTTTTGCCGCGCCATACTCCGCCATCGTGCCGTGGTAGTCCAAATGGTCTTGACTTAGATTGGTAAAGATAGCGCAAGCAAAGTGAGTCCCCTGAACACGCCCTTGTTCCAATGCGTGAGAGGACACTTCAAGCGCAATATAGTTAGCACCCTGTGCTTTTAAACTAGCCATTTCCATTTGCAAGCGAGGCGCATCTGGGGTGGTGTACCCCAACCCTTGCAATCGGTTTACAAAGCCACAGCCAAGAGTGCCAATGACCCCAGCCTTCTCAGATAGACTTTGTGCAAGCCACTGCGTCACGCTCGTCTTACCATTGGTGCCGGTCACGCCAATTACTGGAATCACTTCGCTGGGGTTGCCAAACCACTGTGCGCTTAACCATCCTGCATGGCTTGCGAGATCTGGAACTGCAATACACCGCTCATCTAACTCGGATTCCCAATTAAAGCCTTGAGCTCCCTGAAGATGCGGTTCATACAACACAAATGCAGCGCCTTGCGAAAGAGCTTGAGCAATATAAATTCGTCCATCGCGCAAGGCTTTACCGTGTCCAACAGAATAGGCCAGAAATACATCGCCCTTTGCAAGAATGCGAGTATCCGCAACAAACTTTGCACTGGATTGAAGAAATTGCCTTAAATAAGGCAACACGTCGTGATGGGTCATTTGAACATTGGCCATCATTGCTTGAGTGCCACTTTTTGCAATGAACCGGTTAACGGTTGAGAATCCGGAGCCTGTACCACCGTGCGCTCATTGATATCAGGGGAAACGTTTAAACTGCGTAGTGTCTCGCTCACAATTGTCGAGAACACTGGTGCCGCAACTTGCCCACCAAAATAGCCGCCTACAGAGGGCTCATCAACCATCACCGCAACCACAATACGTGGCGCGCTGATGGGTGCCAAACCAACAAAGAACGCTCGGTATTTATTTGATGCGTAGCCCTTACCCTCGACCTTATGCGAAGTCCCAGTTTTTCCTCCAACCCGAAATCCTTCGGCTCGCGCTGTCACCGCAGTACCGCCTTGCTCAGTGACTGTCTCCAACATATTGCGCATCTCAATCGCAGTCTTAGCGGTAATAATCCGAGTGCCCGGTTTGTAATCTGGGCTGCGCAAAATAGTGGTGGGCACTAACTCGCCATCGCGAGCAAAGATCGTATAAGCACGTGCTAACTGAAATAAGGAAGTTGAAATTCCATAACCAAAGGACATGCGGGCTTGATCGCTTTGGCCCCATTTTTGATAGGGATGCAAACGCCCTGTCACCGTACCAGGGAATCCAATATTTGGAGCCTGTCCAAAACCAACCGCAGCAAATAAGTCCCACATCTCTCGTGGCTCAAGCTGTAACGCTAATTTTGCCGTTCCAATATTGCTCGACTTTTGAATCACTTGCGATACTGTCAACATTCCATAAGGATGAGTATCTGTGATCGGTTTAGGTCCCACTAATAACTTTTGACCAATGGTCATATTGGTTTCAGGCTGCACCTTACCCTGCTCAAGTGCAAGAGCAACAGGGAAGGGTTTCATCGTGGAACCCGGCTCAAATGTATCGGTGAGGACGCGATTCCGAAGTTGCTCTCCGGTAAGCGCTTTACGAGAATTCGGGTTATAGCTTGGCCAATTAGCTAATGCCAAAATTTCACCGGTGCGCACATCAAGCACTACCGCGCCACCTGCTTTTGCACGATGCTTTTCAACTGCGCTCTTTAAGGCGTTATACGCAATGTATTGAATCTTGCTATCGATTGAGAGTTGAAGATCTTGACCGTCCTGTGGAAATTGCAAGATCGCAATGTCATTGACGATTCGTCCCAAACGGTCGACCACAACCCGCCGTTTACCCGGGTGAGCAGCCAACTCTTTATCGCGCGCCAACTCAATTCCTTCTTGACCCCGATCTTCCACATTGGTAAAGCCAACCACATGAGCCATCGCCTCACCTTCTGGGTAATGGCGACGATATTCGTTATTTAGCCCAATACCAGGGATTTCTAAACGACGGACTTGTTGAGCAATCTCCGGATCAACCTGACGCTTCAAAAATACTTGATTACGCTCATCAGCAAAGCGCTTTTTGATCTCTGCTTCACTCATCTCCAAGAGCTTGGCGAGTTGGGTAATTTTTTCTGGAGCCAAATCGGTCGGGATGTTATCTGTATATGCAATCACGGCCTTTGCCTCAAGACTCGTTGCAATTAACTGACCATTACGATCCAAAATTTTTCCACGTGTTGCGCGCATCTCAATTTCGCGCTGTACGCCCTTGACTGCTTTGGCCTCATAGAATCCATTCCCTGGACCCTGAATCCAAAATGCACGAATGACCAAAGCTACGAACGCAACAAATAATAAAAACAACATCAATCGCGAACGCCACATTGGTAGTCGCAACACAACGTTTGGAGAGGTCGAGAAGCCAACTGGTTTCATAGGCCCTCCTTGAAATACAAGGTACGATCTGGAGTGATTGGACTCATTCGCAATTGATTGCGAGCCACATCACGAATCCGAGCGGATTTAGAGAGATTGCGCTGTTCAAACTCTAATCTAAGCCATTCTTGATTTAACTTACGCTCTTGGGCTTGGGCACGTTCCAAAGATACAAATAACTTTCTCGTTTTTTGTTGAGACGTAACCAGCGATAATGCACAAATCAATAGCAACACAAGCAGGCTGAGCGTAGCGCGATTCATGAGAGATCACCTCTTTTCTGCGCAACTCGCATTACTGCTGAACGTGCACGGGGGTTTTCATAAACTTCCGTTGCACTGGGCTTAATCCGAGCAATGATTTCTAAATCGCCCTGCGGTAAATCCTTTGCTCGTATGGGTAATTCACGGGGGACATTAACTTGCGCATGCGCTTGCATGAACTGCTTAACAATACGGTCCTCTAAGGAATGAAAGCTAATTACTACCAATCGACCGCCTACTTTTAATAGCTTGAGTGCGGCCGATAGCCCCTTCTCAAGATCGCTTAATTCTTGATTAATGAAAATCCGAATCGCTTGAAACGTTCGCGTTGCTGGGTCCTGCCCAGGTTCTCGCGTTTTCACTACGCTTGCAATCAGCTCTGCCAAACCCTTAGTGGTTTGAACAGGGTGCCCCTCTTCGCGCTGTTTCACAATTGCGCGCGCTATGGATGTCGCAAATCGCTCCTCACCAAAGGTTTTGATCACCTGTGCAATCTCATCGACGGCTGCACTGACGAGCCATTCCTGTGCAGAGATTCCGCGTGTCGTATCCATACGCATATCAAGCGGGCCCTCGAACCGGAATGAGAATCCGCGCTCTGGTGTATCGATTTGCGGTGAACTGATCCCCAAGTCGAGTAGTACCGCGTCGACGGACTCTGACTGAAGGTACTGCTCCATATTTGCAAAACTTGAATGAATGATTTGTAAGCGTGGGTCGCGAAGGGTTTGCGCTTTCGCAATTGCTTCGGGATCTTTGTCGAATGCGATGAGCCTGATTTCCTTGCCAAGCGTATCCAACAGTGCTTGTGCATGCCCACCTCGTCCGAAGGTTCCATCGATGATTACCGCAGAATTGGGTTGAAAGGATGGTCCACTGATCATGGCGGTGACTGCCTCGGCCAGTAACACTGGGCGATGGATATTGTTCATGGCGCCCGATCATCAAAAGGTAAATTGTTTTAATGCGTCTGGCATGCCCTGCGCAATTGCAGCTTGTTCTTTTGCTGCATACGTGTTGGCATCCCAGATTTCTAAATGCGAACCCATACCCAACAACATAATTTCGCGCTCAATGTTTGCGGCAGTTCGTAGCTCGGGTGTAATCAGAATGCGTCCAGCGCCATCTAAATCAATTTCAGCGGCATTACCCAAAAAAATTCTTCGCCACCAATGCGCATCCATAGGCAATTGCGCAACTCGAGCTCGAAACGCTTCCCACTCAGGTCTTGGAAATAGCAACAAACACCCATCGGGGTGCTTGGTTAAGGTAACGCGGCCTTCACCCTGCAGCAATAAAGCATCACGATGCCTTGCCGGCACCGACATGCGACCTTTTGCATCGAGATTGAGAGCTGAAGCACCTTGAAACAAAATTTACCCCACTTTTTCACACTTCCTCCCACTTTAGAGGAAGCTTCCTACAGGGTCAAGTATTTTTGGGTAAATTTTTAGGAAATTCTCTAGTGATTACAAATACTTAGAGAAGCTTTGCAAAATAGTTGTGAATTAAAATACTGACCTAAAACAAGTACTTGGAATCTATAGCTAAGATACGTCTTTAGGTATATACCAGGGATGCCCTGAAAAGACTGTATAAAAGAACAGTAATGCTAGATTTTATAAGCGGTCGTTGTCATGATTTTGGAAATTCCCGCCATGAGCGTCTGAATGGGCCGGGGTAATTCTTGACCTCCTGCAGCGATTGCGCTTGCGCCGTGCTCAATTTCATCAATCCGCATCTGCTCCACAATGGCACGGGAGCGAAGGTCCGCTTCAGGAAGTTTCTCAAGGTGATCATCTAAGTGCCGCTCGACCTGCTTTTCAGTTTCTGCCACAAAACCCAAACTCCAACGATCGCCAGCAAGTCCCGCCACCAAACCGATTCCAAATGCGCCAGCGTACCAGAGTGGATTTAAAAGACTGGGGCGAGAATCAAGTTCCCTGAGGCGCTCCTCGCACCAGGCCATATGATCCATTTCCTCTTTTGCCGCCTGATTTAATAAGGCGCGAGTTTCGGGAGTCTTGGCTAGAAATTTTTGGGATTGATAGAGCGCTTGGGCGCAGACCTCGCCGACATGATTAACGCGCATTAAACCGGCCACATGGGTACGGTCTTGAGGACTTAAATCAAGGTCTGAAGTAAGTGCTTGCTCTTGACTTGAGCCATTTTCAATAAAGGTCCTAGGTATTGGTCGTGTGTAATTGGCACCACCAGCAATTGCTCGCAAAGCAGTATCAAACTCACCAATCAAGCGATCGATTGGGCTTTGACTGATGCGTTCCAAACGACTCATACCTGGACTTCAGCTTTACAGCTTTCCTTTGTTTTTAAGCCAAGCTCAGCGAGCAACTGGCGATCGGCTAGCGCCTCAGGATTGCCGGTGGTGAGCAGTTGATCGCCATAAAAAATAGAGTTTGCGCCCGCCTGAAAACACATGGCCTGAACCGCTTTTCCAAGCTCTTGACGACCAGCCGATAAGCGAACTCGGGCATTGGGCATTGTGATACGAGCTACGGCAATCGTTCGAACAAATTCCAACGGATCTAATTTAGCTTGATCGGCCAAAGGGGTTCCAGCTACTGGGACCAAATGATTAATAGGTACCGATTCTGGATAGGGATTCAAATTGGCTAAACGTGCAATGAATGCCACCCGCTGCTCCCTCGATTCCCCCATGCCAATAATTCCACCACAGCATACGGACATCCCGGCATCGCGAACATGCTGCAAAGTATCCAACCGATCTTGGTAGCTACGGGTCTGGATCACATTTGGATAGAAGTCTTCACTGGTATCCAAATTATGGTTATAAAAATCCAGGCCTGCGTCCCGCAAAGCCTTTGCCTGACTGGGCTCTAGCATTCCAAGCGTCGCACAGGTCTCAAGCCCCAGCTCCTTAACACCCCGAATCATCGCGGCTACTTTTTCAACATCACGGTCTTTGGGCTCGCGCCATGCAGCGCCCATACAAAATCGATTAGAGCCAGCTGCTTTGGCCGCCCTGGCAGCCTCTAGCACTTCATCTAAATCCAAGAGTTTTGTCGCTTTAACATCGGTGTGATAACGCGCTGCTTGAGGGCAATAGCCACAATCCTCAGGGCAACCCCCCGTCTTAATCGAAAGTAATGTGGCTAATTCCACATCGCCTCCTGGAAAATACTGGCGATGGGTTTCCTGAGCCCGAAACATCAATTCATGAAAAGGAAGTTCAAATAGCGCCGCAATCTGCTCAAGCGTCCAAATTGGATAGGTAGTGGTTGAGCTTGGCTTAACCTGAACCAAGGGTGAGATCGATGGTGATGCTGACATGATTTTATCGGGATTGAATTCTAAAACCAATAACATAACAGATATGCAGCTTAATTTTGAAAATAGTCCCCTGACTTGCAAATGAATAAACCGAGTCATTCCTTAGACTGGGTCAGCCGAAGCCTTGCCTCGGTTTGGCACCCCTGTACCCAAATGAAAGATCATGAGGCGTATCCATTAATTGCAATTGCCTCTGGAAATGGGCCGTGGCTTGAGGATACGCAAGGGCGCCGGTTCATCGATGCAATTAGTTCCTGGTGGACCAATTTATTTGGTCACGCCAATCCACGCATCAATCAAGCAATCGTCCAACAACTCCAAAGCATTGAGCATGTGATGCTTGCGGGGTTTACTCATCAACCGGTGGTTGAACTATCCGAACGTTTAAGTACTTTGACTAACGGTCATTTAGGGCATGCGTTTTATGCCAGCGATGGTGCATCGGCAGTTGAAATTGCACTGAAGATGAGCCATCACTTTTGGAAGATTCAGGGTAAGCCGAATAAAAAGGAATTTATTTGTTTAGCAAATAGCTATCACGGAGAAACCTTAGGCGCTCTAAGCGTGACCGATGTCTCTGTATTTCGCGATGCCTATGGATCGCTTCTCAATCCGGCACATATTGTTATGTCACCCGATTCTCGAGCTGCAACAGAGCAAATCTCAAGCGAGGAAGTTATTGATTTGGCGCTTAAGAATCTTGAGGAATGTTTAGCCCAACACCATCAAACCATTGCGGCCTTAATCATTGAGCCCCTAGTGCAATGCGCAGGCCAAATGGCAATGCATGCGCCACGGTATGTGAAAGGGGCCAAGCAACTGTGTGAGCAATACGATGTGCATCTGATTGCCGATGAAATCGCCGTGGGCTGTGGTCGGACGGGCACATTCTTTGCTTGTGAACAAGCCGGTATTTGGCCCGATCTCATGACGCTATCCAAAGGAATTAGTGCGGGCTATCTACCCCTATCCATTTGCCTAAGTACCGATAGGATTTACTCCGCGTTTTACAGTGATCACATGACGGCAACGTTCTTGCATTCCCATTCCTATACCGGCAACCCATTAGCGTGTCGCGCTGCACTCGCAGGATTAGATATTTTTCATGAGGATGCAGTGCTTGAAATGAATAAAGTACGTAGTCAATGGATTCAGGAGGCGTTTATTTGGACTCGTGATCATCGATCCATTGAGCATGTTCGTCAACAAGGAATGATCATGGCGTTTGATGTGAAAGCATCTGCGATTTCAAACCCAGTCTCATTCTCAAAAGCGATGTTTCAGCAAGGTTTGTGCGAAGGTGTGTTAATTCGACCCATCGGTCGTACTGTCTATGTGATGCCACCTTATATTCTTTCTGCAGACGAAGTCCAACAGATGAGTCGTGCAATTGAGCGCACCTTATATGCCGTTTTACAAAAAGTCTAGTTCAATATTTCCCATGCCTTTTGCTCTTGATCAAATTGATACAGAACTAGCAACACTGGATCGTGAGCTACTGCGCCGATCCATTCGGTCGGTGGATACCCCATGTGGCCCTGAGATTCAAATACAGGGGCGATCATTGCTAGCATTTTGTAGCAATGATTATTTGGGGCTTGCCAACCATCCTGAGTTAATTGCCGCCCTATCTGAAGGGGCTGCACGTTTTGGCACGGGTAGCGGTGCTTCGCATTTAATTAGTGGCCATCATGTAATCCATGACGAGCTCGAAGCAAAATTAGCATCGACTCAAGCCGGCGCCATTCCAAATGTACGTGCTCTATTTTTCTCAACCGGATATGTTGCTAACCTAAGTGTAATTACCGCTTTAGGCTTAATTGGAAACAAAAAAATAAGTATTTACTCTGCGGCTCTTAACCATGCATCACTCATTGATGGGATTCGTCTTGCCCGCGGGCAAGGGTCTGTCGATCTCCATCTCTTTGATCACCATCATTTAGAAGCTCTTGACGATATTTTGCGCAATGACTCGACCCCACATAAATTAATCGTGATTGATGGGGTCTTTAGTATGGATGGCGATCTCGCTCCAGTTCAAAAGCTTTTGCGCCTAGCCAATCAATATGATGCGCTCCTCATGATTGATGATGCACATGGATTTGGTGTGCTCGGTAAGCATGGATATGGAATCTTAGAGGACCAAACGATCTTCTCAGACCGCATTATCTATATTGGTACGCTGGGCAAAGCCGCTGGTCTCAATGGTGCCTTTGTTTGCGCCCATGAAAAAATTATTGCGTGGTTGATTCAGAAAGCAAGACCCTATATTTACAGCACAGCCAGCTCGCCCGCATTAGCTTTTGCTGTACTGCGCAGTATTTCTCTAATGGAAGGTGAGAAGGGGCAAGAATTACGGGCACTTTTGCAACAAAACATCGCGCTTTGGAAAAAGGAATCGACCTTTACCCGTTGGAAGCGATTGGAATCAGATACCGCAATTCAGCCAATTATGGTTGGCAGTAATGAGACTGCATTGCAGCTAGCTAGAGCCTTAGATCAATTTGGCTATTGGATACCGGCAATCCGTCCACCAACGGTTCCCAAGGGCAAAGCGCGCTTAAGAATGACTTTATCGGCCGCGCATACTAAAGAACAGATTAAGGGGCTCTGCAATGTGTTATCTGAGCTAGAGTCCTCATTGCCACCATCATGAATCATTCCTACTTTGTAGCTGGTACAGACACTGAGATTGGTAAAACTTTAGTCACTGCAGCGCTGGTTTACAAATTGAACAATCTCAATCCAGGGTCAGCATGTGCCTACAAGCCAGTCGTCGCAGGGACCTACCGCAACGATGATGGCACGCTTTGCAACGAGGATTTGGAAAGCTATGCGCTAGTCCAAGATCCTACAATTCCCCAAAGTACGATCTGTCCTTATGTATTAGATACTCCAGCCGCACCTCATCTAGTCGCAGCAGCACATGGCAAGTACTTAGAACTTGATCGCATGGTGCAAGCGTATCAAACCCTACAAACACGAGTAACCCATGTGATTGCCGAGGGTGCAGGTGGATTTTTAACTCCCATTGATGATAGCCATGATCTCTCTGGATTTGCCCAGCGTATTCAGGTGCCCATAATTTTGACCGTGGGGATGCGTTTAGGTTGCATCAATCACACACTTCTCACGGTGGAGGCCATCAAACAGCGTGGTCTCACGCTAGCTGGTTGGATCGCCAATTGCATCGATCCCAATATGGCTTATTTAAACGAAAACATTACAACGCTTCGACACCGAATTAAGGCACCGCTATTAGGTAGCATTGCACATTTACCACCAAGCTTACAGAAAAAAACGAATGCGCCCTATTCGATTGATGCGATTAAATTTGCTGCTGCGGCAATCGCCCTACCCTGATTGACTTTCATCGCGCAAGACTCGGCGCAGAATCTTACCGACATTATTCTTAGGTAAGCTCTCTCGAAACTCAATTTGCGTTGGGCGCTTATAGTGGGTCAGCTCGCGATTACAGACATCCATGATTTGTTCTTCTGTAATCGTAAGGTCCTCTCGCACCACAAATAACTTAACCGCTTCGCCCATCGCGCCCTGGCGAATACCCACTACTGCGCACTCAAGGATCCCTGGAATCGAGGCAACAACATCTTCAACTTCATTCGGAAAGACATTAAATCCAGCCACCAAAATCATATCTTTCTTACGATCCACAATCCGAAAGTAGCCAGCCTCATCCATCACACCAATATCACCCGTTCTAAAAAATCCATCGGAGCCGAGCACATTCTGCGTTTCAGATTCTTGTTGCCAATAACCACGCATGACCTGAGGACCGCGAATATAAATTTCGCCAATCTCGCCAACCGCTAAATCCTTACCCTCTTCATCCCGAATACACATCTCGGTATCGGGCAAAGGTAGGCCGATCGAACCCGTGAACTCGGTTGCCAATGGGGTGTTACATGATGCGACGGGAGAGGTTTCAGAAAGACCATACCCCTCCGTAATCACTGTACCGGTTAGATCTTGCCAACGTTGTGCAACAGTCCGCTGTACTGCCATACCGCCACCGATCGTTAAAGCCCATTGTGAAAAATCCAATTGAGAAAATTTCGGATTATTTAAAAGTGCCGCAAATAAAGTATTCACTCCCGGAAACAAATTGATCTCGGGGAATTCTTTCAAAATCCCAATTAAATTGTGTAAATCCCGCGCATTAGGAACCAATAGAATTCGGGCTCCAAGGCGCATACCCAATAAGCCACAGCCAGTGAGAGCAAAGATGTGATACATCGGGAGTGCGCACAGAAAATGCCAAGACGTAATCGTTTTTCGTTGCTCAATTGGTTTTAACCAAGCCTCAATTTGTAATACATTCGCAATTAAATTGCGATGCGTCAGTATGGCGCCCTTCGAAATTCCGGTGGTTCCTCCGGTGTATTGCAATAGTGCAATATCAGCATGAGAAAGCTGTGGACGTTCATATGTGCGCTGCGCGCCTAACTCTAAGGCGGTTGTAAATTGCATACTGCGAACGTGTGTCGGTAGCGTATAAGGAATGACCTTACGCTTAAAGGTCCGTATAAAACGATCTAACCATGGTCCTTTCCAACCCAACATCTGCGCAATACTCGTGATCACTGCGTGTTTAATTGCTATCGCTTGACCCTCTAGTGCAAAGGCATCCTCAAGCGTTTTCCCAAAATGCTCCAACAGCAAGATGGCCTCAGCTCCGCAATCACGAAGTTGCGCCGCTAGTTCACGAGGGGTATATAGAGGATTAATGCTGACCACAATAAATCCGGCGCGAAGCACGCCATATAAAGCCATGGGGTATTGAGGGATATTGGGTAGCATGATTGCAACCCGTGCACCCTTTGATAGGCCAAGGCTTTGTAAATAACTCGCTAATTGTTTTGAAGCTAAATCGATCGCTTCATAGGAAAAATGCTTACCCATACACCAATACGCAGGCCGCTCCTGATGAGTTTTGAAAGACTCATCGAGTAAGTCTAAGAGTGACCCATATCGGTCATAACTTAGATGATGGGGAACATCTGCTGGATAGGATGAAAACCAAGGTTTATTTGTAATCATTGGTATTTATTACACTTTTTTAATAGTCACAATGTCTCCACGCCAAGTGTATCGCTTTGGGCTAATATTGATCTATGCGAATTCTCCCTGAGATCCTCGAGTCCACCCCTAGCATCGCTGAAATCCGACGCATTATTCATGCGCACCCCGAATTGCGCTTTGAAGAAAAGCAGACCGCTGATTTAGTTTCGCAAGCATTATCCAGTTGGGGTATTGCGGTCTATCAGGGCCTCGGTAAAACAGGGGTGGTTGGTCGCTTAGATGGTGAGTTGGGTCCTGGCAAGATGATTGGCTTACGTGCTGATATGGACGCTCTACCATTGCAAGAAAAAAATACATTTGCCCACGCCTCGCAAAACCCTGGAAAGATGCACGCCTGCGGCCACGATGGTCACACTGCGATGCTTTTAGGTGCGGCGCAATATCTCTCCAACCATCGGGATTTCAAAGGAACGGTGATTTTTATCTTTCAACCCGCTGAGGAAGGCGGTGCTGGCGCCCAAGAAATGATTGAAGACGGTCTGTTTGAGCAGTTCCCATGCGATGCAGTATTTGGAATGCACAATTGGCCTGGTCTAGAAGAGGGTCATTTTGGTGTTGTAAGCGGCCCCATGATGGCATCAAGCAACGAGTTCGTGATCGACATTCAGGGCAAAGGTGGGCACGCGGCCCTGCCGCACAACAGTGCGGATCCCATCATGGCTGGTATTCAGATTGCGCAAGCCCTGCAAACCATCATTACTCGCAATAAGCGTCCGGTCGATGCTGCGGTGATTTCGATTACGCAGTTTCATGCCGGAGAAACAAGCAATGTCATTCCCGACACTGCGATGCTCGGCGGTACCGTACGCACTTTTACTTTAGGGGTCTTAGATCTCATCGAAACACGAATGCATGAGATCGCCAATCAAGTAGCCAGTGCCTTTGATTGCAAAGCCAATCTGACGTTTAAGCGTAACTACCCGCCCCTGATTAACGATGAACAGCAAACCGAATTTGCCGCTCAGGTGATGAAAGAACTCGTGGGCAATGAGCGAGTGAACACCCGAATCGATCCAACCATGGGTGCCGAAGACTTTGCCTTCATGCTTTTAAAGAAACCTGGGTGCTATGTATTTTTAGGGAATGGTGACGGCGATCACCGCGCAACAGGCCATGGCATGGGACCTTGCCATTTGCATAACCCCTCCTACGACTTCAATGACCAAATCATTCCGGTAGGAGTGAACTACTGGGTCCGTTTAGCCCAAACTTTTCTGCGTTAACGATTCTTAAACTGTGCTGGCCGCTTTTCTAAAAAAGCAGTCATTCCTTCTTTTTGATCTTCGGTACCAAAGCAGGCATGAAATAAACGGCGCTCATACCGAATGCCCTCGCTCAAGGTTGTTTCATAAGCAGCATTCACACTTTCTTTCACCATCATTAGGGTCAGCAATGGCATCGCAGCAATCGTTTGTGCAATTGCCATAGTTTCAGCGATTAATTGCGCCGCTGGATAAAGTCGGGCAACTAAACCACTTCGCTCGGCTTCGGCGGCATCCATCATGCGACCCGTTAAACATAAATCCATTGCTTTTGATTTTGATACCGCACGGGTTAGCCGTTGCGTGCCACCAGAGCCTGGAACAATCCCTAATTTAATTTCGGGTTGCGCAAATTTGGCATTATCTGCAGCAATGATCATGTCACACATCATCGCCAACTCACAACCGCCTCCCAATGCATACCCCGATACCGCCGCAATCACTGGTTTACGAATCTTGCAAATGGTTTCCCAATTACGGCTAATAAAATTATTTCGATACGCCTCCTGAAAATCCAATTTAGCCATCTTGCCGATATCAGCCCCAGCAGCAAATGCTTTCTCACTTCCAGTAATCACAATGCACGCAATCGCATCATCCGCATCAAACTTTAATAATGCATCACCTAATTCATCCATCAACTCGTCATTTAATGCATTGAGTACTTGTGGACGGTTTAAAGTAATGAGGGCAACTTTTCCCTCAGTCTGAGTCAATATTGTGTTGTATGGCATTTCAATCCCTTTTCGGTAGCATTAACCAAACACGACCATTTTGCTTCATTCTGCCAGCTAATTCTCCAGCTTCATCGCCGGTACCCCAAAAATAATCAACTCGGACTGGGCCTACAATCGCCTTACCCGTATCTTGGGCCATGACCAAACGTCGAATTGGCTGATTACTAAGCGGTCGCGTTGTTTCTAAAAAAACGGGGGCGCCCAACGGAATTGCCCGAGGATCAATCGCAATACTGCGTTCCGGAGTCAGCGGAACCCCCAAGGCCCCAATCGGTCCAAGATCTTGGTTTGCAGAGGCAGGTAGTTCTCGAAAGAACACAAAGCGTGGATTGGCATTGAGCATCTCTTGCACTTTGCTGGGATTGCGTTTAGCCCACTCTGAAATCCCCTGCATCGTTGCCTGCGCTCGGGTAATCTCTTTGCGATCTAATAGCCACTGAGCGCTCGATTTAAAGGGTAAATCATTCGACCCCGCAAAACCTAATCGCATGATTTGGCCATTATCTAAACGGATTTTTCCAGACCCCTGAATTTGCATCGATGCAGCCGCTACAGGATCTTCAACCCAAGCAATTTCGGAACCCTTAAGAAGAGTCGAATTCATCAACTCGGCGCGCGCTGGTGCAGGCGATGGCTTTGCACGAACCCAGGCCTTCGGATAAGCATGAAGAGGTACTGTATATCGGTCCGTACGTACACGCGAACCCAAAATAATGGGCTCGTAGTAACCGGTAACTAAGCCCTCCGACTTACCAGTCA
Organism: Polynucleobacter sp. MWH-UH24A; assembly: GCF_018687475.1. Classification (NCBI taxonomy): domain Bacteria; kingdom Pseudomonadati; phylum Pseudomonadota; class Betaproteobacteria; order Burkholderiales; family Burkholderiaceae; genus Polynucleobacter; species Polynucleobacter sp. MWH-UH24A. The sequence continues at coordinate 142,031 of NZ_CP061292.1, read as the reverse complement.
TTTGATTACGAACTGCATAGGCTCTGAAATTATTCTCAAAAAACGTTTTTGCATCTCTCGGTTTTTGAGCGTTCGCTCGATCGCATACCGTAACCCAATTGACTGGCCCTGGTTTACGGTTACGCAACACACTACAGCTCTGTAACCAAGCTTGCCATGCCTCACTTAATTTATCTTCATCCCAACCCGGTATCTCAGAAAACTCCACAGGCGTTAATGCCGCTGATGAACTACTGTCATCGGTAACAACGGTTTCAGTGACTTTCGGTGTACGCGATAAGTTGCTCGGGCTACTTACCTTAGGCGCTTGAGAAACTGGCTTGGTTGGCGGCACAGCGCACGATGTAAGAAGAAGGCTCGCTATCACAACACAGAATGCGGTTTTACTAACTACAATGAGGTAACTCCAATTCCAGAAAATCATCATGCTCGCTCAGTTATTTGATGAATATCCAATGCTCTTATTTGTGCTAGAAGCATTTCTAGCTCTGATTATTCTATTAGCAATTGTGTTTTGGACCGGTAAAGGCCGCAAAGACTAGAATAATTAGTCACTCAATATTTTGGAAAGAAATTCTTTGGCCCGTGGCGATCGTGCATCGGGATGATTAAAAAACTCATCACGAGTGCAATCTTCCACAATTCTTCCTTGATCCATAAAAATAACGCGATCGCTTACCTTCTTGGCAAACCCCATTTCATGAGTGACTACGCACATAGTCATCCCCTCTTGTGCTAACTTGACCATCACATCCAAAACCTCGCCAACCATTTCGGGATCAAGTGCGGAGGTTGGCTCATCAAACAACATGACAATTGGATCCATGCATAAAGCTCGTGCAATTGCAACGCGTTGTTGCTGGCCACCAGAGAGCTGGCCAGGAAATTTATCTTTTTGCTCCAATAATCCAACCCGCTCTAAATATTTAAGGCCATGTTGTTTAGCCTCTTCAAGACTACGATTTAGTACTTTTATCTGAGCAATGGTTAAGTTCTCCATCACGGATAAATGGGGAAACAATTCAAAGTGCTGAAACACCATACCAACCCGTGAACGAAGCTTGGTCAAATTCGTGCCCGAATCATGTAAACGAATACCATCAACCATCAACTCACCTTCTTGAAATGGCTCTAGGGCATTGATCGTCTTTATCAAAGTCGATTTACCGGAGCCCGACGGCCCACAAATCACCACAACCTCGCCCTTATGAATCACCGTCGAGCAATCCGTCAGCACTTGAAACTGACCGTACCATTTAGAAATATGTCGAAGCTCAATCATGGCAATCTCATTTTTTAGCGAACAATTGCAACCTTTTCCTGAATACGCTTAACAATTCGGGATAGCGTAAAACAGATTAGAAAATACGTCACGGCTGCCAATAAATAGGTCTCAATCGGCCGCCCAAAATTTTTACCTGCAATTTCAAACCCTTTTAAAAGATCATAAGCGCCAATGGCATACACCAAAGAAGTGTCTTGAAACAAAATAATGGTTTGGGTCATAAAGACAGGGATCATATTTCGAAAGGCTTGGGGTAATACCACCAAACGCATATTTTGTGAATAAGTCATTCCTAATGCTTGGCCGGCATATACCTGCCCCCTGGGAATTGACTGGATTCCGGCTCGCACAATCTCTGAAAAATATGCTGCTTCAAATGCAATAAAGGTGATGATGGCCGATAAATTAACGCCAATCGGTTTACCGATGATCAAGGGAATTAATAAGAAAAACCAAAGAATGACCATGACCAAGGGAATGGAGCGCATCGTATTGACATACGCAGTTGCAGGCAAGGCAAGCCACGGTTTTCCGGAAAGGCGCATTAAGGCCAACACCGTCCCCAACACAATCCCGCCAATTGTCGCAATGATGGTTAACTGAACACTAAAGATCAAGCCCTTTTGGATATAACTAGTAAATAGTTCCCAGTTGTAAAAGCTCAGATCCAGATTCATAGTCTCTCGCTTGCCTTAATGCGTAGAGGATTGACCAGCAGCAATAAAACCGGGAACGCGCGTTTTTTTCTCAATCCACACCATGATTCGATTTACTGAGAATGCGCTCACCATATAAAGCCCCGTCACTGCTAGATAAATTTCAATACCTCGCGACGTTTCCTCCTGAGCCTGTAAAGCAAATAAAGTGAGTTCCGGTACGGACACTGCAAATGCAACGGATGAGTTCTTCACAATATTCATACACTCCGATGTGAGTGGTGGAACGATGATACGCATTCCCATTGGTAAGAGTACATAGCGATAACTTTGTGTGGTGGTCATGCCTAATGCAATGGCCGCATTCCGCTGCCCTGTTGGGAGTGACTGAATTCCCGCACGGACCTGCTCGGCAATTCGCGCGGATGTAAACAAGCCCAAAGCAATACTCACCAATAGATAGGATGGAAAGTTCTTCATGATGGGAAAAAATGCGGGCACTACGTGATACCAAAGGAAGACTTGAACAAGTAATGGAATATTTCGAAAGAGCTCAACCCATGCCGTGGCAGCACTAATACATAATCGATTTACAAGATGCTGAGGCGGTAAGGTACGCATCGTACCTATTACCACCCCCATCACCATGGCCAGAACTAAACTGAGTCCTGCCACCGCAATGGTCCAACCCCATGCAGAAATCAACCAATCCAAATAAGTGGGATCAGCATTGGGATCCATCCCAAATAAAAAAGAGAAGCAGCGGGGTGCTGCTTCTCCAGTTAAAGTGTCTTTACAAAAGACACTCCAATCTAAGGTCATATCAAACTCGCCATGAACCTTCTAAATTACTTCTTCTGATAATCTTCCGCAGGCTTATCGTTTGGATTGGCCCATGCTTGCTTGGTACTTTCAGATAAGGCCAAACCAACACGCGCATTCTTGGGAGGAATGGGTTGTAAAAACCACTTATCCCAAAGTTTAGTAAGGGTCCCGTCTTTCATCATGCGCTTGAGGTTATCGTCCACTGCTTTCTTAAACCCTGGATCATCTTTACGCATCATGATGGCAATCGGTTCAACCGCTATTACCTCTCCCACAATTCGGTAATCGCCGGGATTCTTTGCATTCGCGATATTACCGGCCAAGATTGAGCCGTCCATCACAAATGCATCGGCGCGCCCCGATTCCAATAAGAGGAAACTATCCGCATGGTCTTTACCAAACACTTCTTCAAAGTTCACCCCAGTCGCCTTTTCATGTTTACGCAAGAGCTGTACGGACGTAGTGCCTGTGGTTGTGGCTACTTTCTTGCCGTTTAACTGATTTAGTGAGGTAATTCCAGAGTTGGCCTTGACCGCAATGCGAATTTCCTCAACATAGGTAGTTACTGCAAAAGCCACATCTTTTTGACGGGTAGCGTTATTCGTTGTAGATCCGCACTCAATATCAACCGTACCATTTTGTAACAAAGGGATACGATTTTGTGAAGTCACCGGAGTATATTTGATATCCAGTGTCTTTAAATTCAGTTGCTTTTGTATATCACGCAATACGGTATTGCAAATTTCCACATGGAAGCCAGCATATTTCCCATCTCCCAAGGTATACGAGAGGGCGCCAGATGACTCGCGTACGCCCATAGTTACCACACCGGTTGATTTCATCTTATCGAGTGTGCTTTGCTGAGCGATTGCTACTGGCGAAATCAATAAACTACTGGCAAGCAAAGTGATAATGCCTAAAGCACTAGACCATGAAAATTGCTTCATATTTTTTCCTTTAATCAATTTGGTTTTTGATTTAGATAAAGCGTTTCCATCTTAACGAGAATCCCTGCCAAAACTCCCTAATAGCCCTATTCAGTGCAAGGTTCTTGGCATCACCAGGGCAAACTCTGGGATGGTTGCCTGAAAAAACTGGGCATCCTCGGTGACGCAAAAATATTCCCCACGCATCGTACCGGCTGGGGTGGGGAGAGTCGCCCAACTCGTGTACTCAAAATGCTCGCCAGCACGTAACAGTGGCTGCTGGCCAACCACCCCTAAACCCTTCACTTCCTGAACCTCACCCTCGCCATCGGTAATGAACCAATGGCGAGCAATCAGCTGAACACTGGCCGTTCCAGTATTACGAATCGTAACGGTATAGGCAAACGCGTATTGCTGATTATCGGGATCTGATTGCTCGGGAAGGTACTGGGGGCGGACGTTAACGGTAATTTCAGGTGGATTCATGAGGAGCATTCTGCGCCATCCCAACCCCGTTCGCAAGATAGAATCTAGGTATGAATGACAAAAAAGCACTCAAATGAGCCCTAATTCCGCCATCATTGCCCCTTCGATTCTGTCAGCCGACTTTGCCAAATTGGGCGAAGAAGTGAAGGCCGTCTTGGATGCCGGGGCCGATTGGATTCATTTTGACGTGATGGATAACCACTATGTGCCTAATTTAACGGTTGGACCCTTGGTTTGCGAGGCAATTCGTCCCCATGCGATCAAAAACGGTAAACCGGCCATAATCGATGTCCACCTCATGATTGAGCCAGTTGATCGGATTGTTCCGGATTTTGCCAAAGCAGGAGCCAATCTAATTAGCTTTCACCCTGAGGCGAGCGCACATGTGCATCGCACCCTCTCCCTCATTAAAGATCATGGTTGCCAGGCTGGGCTCGTCCTCAACCCTGCCACCCCGATCCATCACCTAGACCACGCCCTGGATCAAATTGATTTGGTGCTCCTGATGTCAGTTAACCCAGGCTTTGGGGGCCAATCCTTCATTCCCAGCACTCTCACTAAGATCGAACAGGTCCGTAAGATGCTCGATCGCTATCAAGAAACCAGTGGTCGCTCCATTCGTCTTGAAGTTGACGGTGGGATCAAGATTGACAATATTGCTAGCGTTGCCAAGGCTGGAGCCGATACCTTCGTCGCCGGCTCAGCGATCTTTAGCAAGCCAAACTACGGCGAAGTCATTACTGCCATGCGTAAAGCGATTGGGTCTTAAATCATTCTAGAAAAGACCTCGCATCATGAACATGACTGAGTTACAAGAAATCGCGAAGCAGGGATACAACCGAGTAGCTCTGGTTGCAGAATCACTTGCCGATCTCGAGACCCCCCTGTCGCTGTACTTGAAGTTAACTCAGAAGTCCGGTCAGAAAAATACCTTTCTTTTGGAGTCCGTTTATGGTGGTGAGCGCTTTGGACGCTATTCGATCATTGGTCTCCCAGCGCGCACTATTTTGCGAACCGTTGGCACGCCTACCAAGCCCATTAATGAGATCGTTCATGACGGTACAGTGATTGAGCGCAATCACGATAATCCGCTTGACTTTATTGACACTTACATCAAACGCTTTAAGGTCGCTCCACAACCCAACTTACCGCGTTTTTGTGGTGGATTGGCCGGTTACTTCGCCTATGACACGGTTCGCTATATTGAAAAGCGCCTCGCTGTTCACTCTTTACCCGATGAAATCGGTGTGCCTGACATTCAGCTAATGCTCACCGAAGAACTGGCGGTTGTTGACAATGTTGCTGGCAAGATCTATTTCATTGTGTATGTGGATCCCAATGATCCTGGCGCTTATGAGAGTGGCATGAAACGGCTACAAAGTTTGCAAGCCACACTGACAGTCTCGGTTCAGATGCCTGAGGAACAAGCATCCAAGCCACACCCCGAACCTATTCGTAAATTCAAGGCGAGTGATTTTGAAGACGCAGTACGTCGCACCAAGGACTATATCCTCGCGGGTGATTGCATGCAGGTTGTGATTGGCCAGCGCATTAGCCGAAGCTTCACTGAGCCGCCACTACAACTCTACCGCGCATTGCGCTCACTTAACCCCTCCCCTTATATGTATTTTTATGACTTTGGGGATATGCAAATTGTGGGGTCATCCCCCGAGATCTTGGTGCGCCAAGAAAAACGTGAGGGGCGCAAGATGGTCACGATTCGGCCCTTAGCCGGGACTCGTCGCCGCGGTGCGACACCTGAGGAGGATGCACAACTTGCTAAAGAGTTACTGGCGGATCCCAAAGAAATCGCTGAGCATGTAATGCTGATTGATCTCGCCCGTAATGATGTCGGACGCATTGCTAAGACGGGTAGTGTCAAGGTCACTGATTCGATGGTGATTGAAAAGTATTCCCACGTGCAACACATCGTTAGTTCGGTCGAAGGGGAGCTCAAGGACAATATGAGCAATATGGACGTCTTACGCGCCACCTTCCCTGCCGGCACCTTATCGGGCGCCCCCAAAATTAGGGCGATGGAAATTATTGATGAAATGGAAATTACCAAGCGTGGCATTTATGGCGGTGCTGCGGGTTATCTTTCCTTCTCTGGGGATATGGATGTGGCGATTGTGATCCGCACCGGCGTGATTAAGGACGGTATGTTGCATTCTCAAGCGGGCGCAGGTGTTGTGGCCGATTCGGATCCTAGCTCCGAATGGAAAGAAACCGAAGCGAAAGCAAAAGCAGTATTGGCAGCCGCTGAATTAACCGAATCTTCCAAAGGAGCATAACGATGCTCTTAATGATTGATAACTACGACTCCTTCACTTATAACTTGGTGCAATACTTTGCCGAGCTTGGCGAAGACGTGAAAGTCATGCGCAATGATGAAATCAGCGTTGCCGATATCGCCAAAATCAATCCAGATCGAATTTGCATTTCCCCAGGACCATGCAGCCCAAAGGAAGCAGGGATCTCGGTTGATAGCATCAAGATCTATGCAGGCAAAATCCCGATTCTGGGCGTATGCCTTGGGCATCAAGCGATTGGCGAGGCCTTTGGAGGCGAGGTCATTCGCGCAAAGAAGGTGATGCACGGCAAAACTGATGAAATCACGCATACGAATGAAGGTGTATTTCAAAATCTTCCGAAATCATTTCGAGTTACGCGCTACCACTCGCTAGCCATTAATCAAGAAAATCTACCCAGTTGCTTAACCATTACCGCGCAAACCGCCGATGGGGAAATTATGGGTGTGCGTCATCAGGAGTTGTGCGTGGAGGGTGTTCAATTTCATCCGGAGTCGATTCTTTCCGAGCATGGTCACGCCCTCCTGAAAAACTTTTTAGCGATGAAATAAAAAATGGCTATGACCCCATCTCAAACGCTGCAATACTTGATTGACGGCAAAGAATTACCCGAAGCCGAAATGGTGCAGATCATGCGCGCCATCATGGGTGGTGAACTGCCAGGCCCGATGGTCGCTGCTCTCTTGGTAGCCCTTCGTAGTAAAAAAGAAACGCCCACAGAAATTGCTGCGGCTGCGACCGTGATGCGAGATTTTGCTACTGCAGTGAATGTGAACGATAAGACCCATCTGGTCGATGTGGTCGGTACCGGCGGCGATGGCGCCCATACCTTTAATATTTCTACGGCATCGATGTTTGTTGCATCTGCGGCAGGTGCCAAGATTGCGAAGCACGGCAACCGCAGTGTTAGTAGTAAATCAGGCAGCGCCGATGTTTTGGAAGCGCTTGGGGTCAAACTAAATCTGAGTGCTACTGCGGTGAGTCAATGCATTGAGCAACTTGGTATTGGCTTTATGTTTGCCCCCAACCATCACCCTGCCATGAAAAACGTAGTCCCAGTGCGCAAGGACCTCGGGGTGCGTACCATCTTTAATATTTTGGGACCCCTCACCAATCCCGCCAAAGCACCGAATATTCTGATGGGCGTATTTCATCCGGAGCTAGTGGCTACCCAAGCAAAAGTCTTGCAACTGATAGGGGCCGAGCATGCCTTAGTGGTCCACGGCAATGATGGCTTAGATGAGATCACGCTATCGGGCCCCACCATAGTCGCCGAACTGCGCAACGGACAAATCAGTCAATATGAAATTAAGCCGAGTGATTTTGGAATCGCCAATGCTTCAATGGAAAATCTAAAGGTCGCCGATGCACAAGAATCCAAAGCCATCATTTTGAACATCATGAACAATCAATCGGGACCAGCGCGCGATGTTGTGTGCCTCAATGCCGGTGCAACGCTTTATGCTGCTAATGTTAGCAAGTCGATTGCAGAGGGCGTACAACTGGCTAGCAGCACAATAACTTCGGGTAAAGCTAAACAGAAGCTCGAAGCATTTATTGCCTTAACGCAAAGCCTTGCCTCATGAGGGATATTCTGAGTCGTATTCTGGAGACCAAGCGTCATGAGATTGTGGCTGCACAACGCTTGATCTCTAGTGGTGAGATCCTAAAAGAGGCCCTGCAAGCCAATTCCAATCCAAATACAAAGGTGCGTGGCTTTGCCCAAGCACTGATAAGCTCTGTCAGCAATCACAAACCCGGCATCATTGCTGAAATCAAGAAAGCGAGCCCCAGTAAGGGGGTGCTTCGTGAGCACTTTGTGCCACATGACATTGCCCAAAGTTATGCCGCGCATGGCGCGACCTGCTTATCGGTTCTCACCGATCGGGATTACTTCATGGGCTCGCCCCAGTATCTCAAGGAAGCGCGAGCCGCCTGCTCCTTGCCAGTAATTCGCAAAGACTTCATTATTGACCCTTATCAGGTCTATGAAGCGCGTGCTATGGGTGCTGATGCAATCCTGTTAATTGTCGCGGCACTTGAGTTATCACAAATGCTAGAACTAGAGGCGTGTGCGATCGAGAACCAGCTTGATGTATTGGTGGAAGTTCATGATGGGGAGGAATTAGAAGCCGCCCTTGAACTGCAAACACCCCTACTGGGTATCAATAACCGCAATCTCAAAACCTTTGAGGTGAGCTTACAAACCACCATTGATCTACTACCAGCCATTCCCAAAGACAAACTCGTCATCACGGAGTCCGGGATTCTCAATGCCAACGATGTCAAGCTGATGCAAGGAGCTGGGGTTAACGCATTTTTAATTGGCGAAGCCTTTATGCGTGCTGAGCACCCAGGCAAGGCACTTGCAGCATTATTTGCTTGAGTTAGACGTTAAATAAGAAGTTCAAGACATCGCCATCTTTAACGATGTATTCCTTACCTTCAGCACGCATCTTGCCCGCCTCCTTCGCGCCCTGCTCACCTTTGTATTGAATGTAATCATCGTAAGCAATGGTTTGTGCTCGAATGAAGCCGCGCTCGAAATCCGTATGAATTACTCCTGCAGCCTGTGGCGCCGTGTCGCCAATATGAATGGTCCAAGCACGCACCTCTTTCACACCGGCGGTGAAGTAAGTTTGTAGACCTAATAAGCTATAGCCCGCCCGGATCACCCGATTAAGTCCGGGCTCACTCATCCCCAGATCAGCCAAGAACTCGACCTTATCGGCATCCTCTAAATCGGCAATCTCCGCTTCAATAGCTGCACATACCGCAACGACCGGGGCCTTTTCTTTGGCTGCATGCTGCTTGACCGCCTCAAGATGGGGGTTGTTCTCAAATCCATCTTCTTTTACGTTCGCCACATACATCGCCGGCTTTGCCGTAATTAAGCAAAATGGCTTAAGCAAAACTAACTCTTCCTTACTGAGACTCATGGCACGTACCGGCAGGGCTTGATCTAGCTGTGCTTGAACCTTGGTGAGCACCGCAACCAAGGCCGCGGCCTCTTTATCGTTTACCGATTTAGCCGCCTTCGAGTAACGCTGCAGGGCTTTCTCAACCGTACCTAAATCGGCTAAAGCGAGTTCAGTATCAATCACTCCAATATCCGCAATCGGGTCGACTTTGCCGCTAACATGAACCACATTGGCATCTTCAAAACAACGTACGACGTGAGTAATCGCATCGGTCTCCCGAATATTGGCCAAAAATTGATTACCCAGCCCCTCCCCTTTGGAAGCGCCAGCCACCAATCCAGCAATATCTACAAACTCAACCGTGGCGGGCACAACTCGCTCAGGGCTCACAATCTGTGCTAAAGCAGCTAAACGCGGATCCGGGACCTCGACCATACCCACATTGGGCTCAATGGTGCAAAACGGATAATTTTCGGCTGCAATACCTGCCTTGGTGAGGGCATTAAACAGGGTGGATTTGCCTACATTCGGTAAGCCAACGATTCCGCATTTGAGTGACATCCTCCCATTGTAAATGCGCTTGATTCGCTATCATCTTGGTATGCGTTCCCAAAGTACCGCTAATTCTGCCCAGCACACCAATACCCAATTCGACTTCGCAGTCGTTGGGGGAGGTATTGTGGGTAAGGCAAGCGCACTTGCCATGGCGCAACTGGGCTACTCAGTGATTCAAATTGCACCTGATTTACTCCAGACGATCACTCTTGTGCCCTCCTTTGGGCAACGAATCTATGCACTCTCACCGAGCACTAAACATCTGTTATCAGAGTTAAATATTTGGGATGGGTTAGATCAGACTCGCATCCAAGCGGTACGCGATATGCGAATTTATGGCGATCGTGGGCAAAAGCATGATCAACTTCATTTCTCGGCCTTTGAAGCCGGTCGCCCAGAGCTTGCTTGGATTGCCGAATCCGATTTGATTGAAGCCACACTAACCCAAGCGATGCGGTTCAGTAAGAACCTACACAGCATCGAGGCCAGTGTTGACGAGGTTCGGTTTGAGCCAAACACATCACCCACCCTTTCATTGAGCAATGGTCAAACCATCCAAGCCAGGCTGGTGATCGCAGCCGATGGTGCGAACTCCCCTTTACGCCAATCGGTTGGAATTGAAATCGATCAACATTCCTATGATCAACATGCAGTGGTTGCCAACTTTACCTGCTCGATTGCCCATCGTGAGACCGCCTACCAATGGTTCTTGCCCAATGGCGACATCTTAGCCATGCTTCCCTTGCCACACCAACAGGTTTCAATGGTGTGGTCAACACAAAATGAGCATGCCAAACATTTACTACAACTGGATACCAAAGCTTGGTCAAACCTTTTTGGTCAGGAAGTTCATGATCAACTCGGTGAACTGCAACTGCAATCCATACCAGCAAGCTTTCCTCTGCGACGCATCAAGGCGCACCGTCTGATTGGCCCAGACTACGATCCTAAATTAATCTTGGTTGGTGATTCTGCGCACGTGATGCATCCATTGGCTGGTCAGGGACTCAATCTGGGTTTACGGGATGTGGCAAGCCTACTTGACATCATGAAGCACAAAGAGTCGTATCGGGAAGTGGATGATCGCATTCTTCTGCGTCGCTATGAGCGCGAGCGTGAAGGCGACACCTCCTCGCTTTTATGGCTAACCGATCGCTTAAAGAAACTGTTTGCAGCACAAAGTCCGATTGAAAAGGGATTACGCAACTGGGGCTTAGGAATGGTTAATCGAAGTCACATCATCAAGCGCCAACTGATTGAGCGCGCACTAGGAGAACAACTGCATGGGTAAATTCATTTACCAATTTGGACTTGCGATCGTCTTACTCAGTTTTTTTGGTTCGGCCGATGCCACGTCAGAGAAACAAATTCGTGCTGAATTGCAAAAGCGCTTAGGTACTTCGGCCAATGTCCGTAATGTCACGCCATCGGTAATCCCAGGATTATTTGAAGTACAAGTCAATAATGAAATTTTTTACACCGATAGTAAGGCTAAATATTTAATCCAAGGCGAGATGATTGAACTTGCCACGGGGACAAATTTAACTGCTAAACGTCAAGAGGATATCAATCGCATCAAATGGTCTGAGCTTCCTCAAGCCAATGCCATTAAAATTGTGCGGGGCAATGGGAGTCGTCAAATTGCTGTGTTCTCCGATCCCAATTGTGGTTATTGCAAGCGTTTAGAAAAAACCCTACAACAGCTCGATAACGTCACCATCTACAACTACCTGATTCCCATCTTGTCGGCCGACTCAGCACTGAAATCTAAACAAATTTGGTGTGCTGCTGATCAACAAAAAGCATGGAACGATTGGATGCTAGGCAACATTACGCCAAGTGGCAAATCAGATTGCACAAATCCAATCGATAAAAATGCTGCGTTAGCCAAGACCTATGGGGTCAATGGCACCCCAACCATTTTCTTTGCCGATGGCAGTCGTTTCCCAGGAGCCGTGCAGCTCTCTGATATCGAGAAGAAACTCGCCTCTTTGAAATAATTGATGATGGCTTTAGATTCCACACCAGCAATTCAGTATATGGTTTGGCCTGATGACCTTCATGGTCATCGCTTTACCGTCTCGCTCATCATTCACCATCCAAATCCTCAAGGGCAAGTTGTGCATATGCCCGCATGGATTCCGGGGAGCTACTTGATTCGAGACTTTAGTAAGCATATCGAGTCCATCACCGCGTTTACTCTCCCCAAAAACCAGGCTGAGGCAAAGAAAAAGATTGCCTTGGAGCGTCTCGATAATGATCGCTGGCGTATTCCCAAGGGAACCGGGGCTTGCGAGATCGTCACCACGATATATGCTTTTGATCAATCCGTACGTACTGCTTATCTCGATCAAGAACGTGGGTTTTTTAATCCCACTAGTCTCTGTCTCGCTGTTGAGGGTCAGGCCCACTTACCCTGTTCACTCGCTATTGCCCCGCCACACGCTCAGACCAACAAGCACTGGCAAGTGCAAACCACGTTGCGCCAGGTCAAAACGGATGCGAGCAGTTTTGGCTTTTATATGGCCAAGGACTATGCAGATCTGATTGATCATCCGGTCGCACTCGGACAATTTGAGACGATTGAGTGGCAATCCTTTGGCACTCCTCATCGCATGGTTATTCAAGGGCTAACGAGTGAGCAATCCCAACTGCTTGATAAAAAAAAGCTTGCTGATGATCTTCAACGAATCTGTGATGCCACGATTCGCTTATTTGAACCACGTAAACCCAAAGCCCCATTTAAGCAATATCTATTTATCGTTAATGCGGCTCTCGATGGCTATGGTGGACTTGAGCATTGCGACAGCACGGCGCTCCTGTGTAAACGTGATCAACTACCCTACGGTGATCACAGTACTCAAAGACCAAAAAAATCGTATGAAGAGTTTTTAGGGCTATGTAGTCATGAGTATTTCCATGCCTGGCTCGTCAAACGTATTCAGGCGAAGGCCTTTCAGCCATACCGTCTCAATGAACGTAATCACACCCGACTGTTGTGGCTATTTGAAGGATTTACCAGTTACTACGACGATCTGCAATTGGTACGTAGTGCATGCATCACCATGGAGCGCTATTTAGAGCTTGTGGGCAGTAATTGGAATGGGGTATTACGTAATCCTGGCAGAACCAAGCAAAGCGTAGCGGATAGCTCCTTTGATGCTTGGACCAAGTATTACCAGATGGATGAGAACACCCCCAATGCAGTAGTGAGTTATTACGCCAAGGGATCATTGATTGCTCTGGGTCTGGATTTACAAATTCGGCAATTTTCAAACGATCAACAATCGCTGGATGATGTCATGCGCTTTTTATGGAAAGAACATGGCAAAACTGGAACTGGGATTAATCAATACGCTCTAGATCTGGCCATTAATTCAACCATAGGAATTGGCTTTAACAAGATTTGGCAGCGCTTTAAGCGCGACTATATTGATGGTACGCAGGACCTTCCCTTGCAGATTTGGTTACCTCAGATTGCCAATGTCGAAGTCCCTCAAAAGCAAGCGAACTTTACTGAAGCCATCAAACTAGCGCTTGGGATGCGCTATACCGATAGCAGCGGCTGGATCAAGGTGACGCATGTGCTTGATGGTGGATTGGCGCAAATAGCGGGGCTGGCCCCAAACGATCTGATTAGCAGTATCAATCTGCAACGGATCACCAACACGAGAATGGATCAAGTGCTCGGAAGTCTTGTGAACAGTAAAAAAATTACTTTCCATTTTTTCCGACAAGATAAAGAGCATCAAGCTAGCACTGCCTTAAAGCTCGACTATCCAGCTCAATATGAGCTCAAGCAATCTAAAAAGTAGTCTTTCTCTATCAGCATGGATCTCAAGCAGTTCATCCCTGATGATTGGCAATCCCTTCTCAGTAACTATCTGCAGTCAAACGATTGGCGCTCCCTATCTAAAAAATTTGCTATCGAATACCAACAACACCGTGATGCGATTCGACCGGATCGAGAGCGTATCTTCAATGCCATGCATCTCACACCAGTCAATCAAGTAAAGGTTGTCATTTTGGGACAAGATCCCTACCACTCGCTAGGACTGGCGCAAGGCTTAGCATTTTCAGTCCCCAAGAATATTCCACTGCAGTCAAAACAATTTCCGAGCTCATTACGCAATATCAATAAAGCATTAGTACTGGAAGGTCTTGGATCGCTCAGGAGTGGCGATTTAACTCACTGGGCTAATCAAGGGGTATTGTTATTAAACACTGCGCTCTCCGTTCGACTGGGTGAGGCGAACTCGCATGCGCAATTGGGATGGAAACCTTTCGTGATTGAAATCATTCAAAAACTCTCACAACAACCCAATCTCGTTTGGATGCTTTGGGGTGGACATGCGCAGTCCATGGAAGAATATATTCACAATCCCGATCAACAGCTCATCCTAAAATCCTCCCACCCCTCAGGCCTTGGAGTCTATAAAACAGCGCAACCATTTATCTACCCTGGGGACCAAAAAAGTTCTGGGCACTTTACGAAAGCAAATGCGTATTTAACAACGCATCAGAAAAATCCAATTGCTTGGACAAAGTTCGGTGAACAAGAGTTCAAATTAAGCTCGCACGGATAAAAGGTAGACTTGGGGCAATAAAAATCCCCACACAATCGCACTACCCCACTCGAGCATTTGCCCGGCCGTAAATAGTCCCGCAGCTTGACCCCCGTAGCTTGCAAAGACAGCCCCAAGAATCCCAAAGAACATACTCCAAAGGTAAGTAGCCTTGCTTCGCCTGGCTCGTTTAGCTCCCTTATTTCTAGGGGAAAACCCAGGAAAATAATGGGCAGCAGCCCAACCCATCAGGCTTCCAAGTAGTAAATAAGCCAAAAACCCCATTCAAAACGCCCCTATTAGCCCCAAGAAACCTATAATTATCAATATGAAGCTGTTGACTTTGGGTATTAACCATCACACAGCGCCAGTTGCCGTTCGGGAAAAAGTGGCTTTTGATCCCGAGGGTCTGCTTGACGCATTATCCGACCTACGCTCCCATTTGGGTGGCGTTAATCGTGGCGGCATGCCTGAGGCAACCATTCTTTCGACCTGCAATCGAACCGAACTCTACTGTGCTGCTAATGATCCTGCCTCCGAGGGTGAGTTTCATGAGGCAACGTTTGATTGGTTAGCCAAAAGCCAAAATCTAGCGCCCAGCGTTTTACAACCCCATATCTATACCCTGCCGCAATCCGATGCAGTTCGTCATGCGTTTCGGGTAGCCTGTGGTTTAGATTCAATGGTGATTGGTGAGACCCAAATCTTAGGCCAGATGAAAGATGCGGTTCGCACCGCCAATGAAGCTGGCGCCTTAGGAACCTATCTCAATCAACTCTTTCAAAAAACCTTCTCGGTTGCTAAAGAGGTGCGCGGTTCAACTGAGATTGGTGCACACTCCATCTCAATGGCTGCCGCATCGGTTCGCTTAGCCGAGCGCATCTTTGCGTCGATTGGCGAGCAGAAAATTCTGTTCATTGGTGCCGGTGAAATGATTACCTTATGCGCCACCCACTTCGTTGCTCGCAAACCCCGTGGTGCAGCGATTGCAAATCGTACCGTAGAGCGTGGTCAAGAACTAGCCGACTCGATCTCAGCCCAAAACATTGAAGCAGAGTCCTTTCGTCTCAATGACCTGCCAACACGCTTACATGAGTTTGACATCATTGTCTCGTCGACCGCTAGTCCACTACCCATCATTGGCTTAGGGATGGTAGAGAGTGCCCTAAAGCTCAGACGACGCAAACCCATGGTCATGATTGATCTGGCAGTGCCGCGTGACTTTGAGCCCGAGATTGCTCGCTTAAATGATGTGTATCTCTATACGGTCGATGACTTAGGCACTATGGCCCAGGCTGGTGCCAATTTACGTCAGGCCGCAGTGAGCCAAGCCGAGATCATCATTGAAGAGCGTGTTAGTAATTTCATGCATTGGTTACAAGGCCGCAATGCCGTACCTTTAATCCAGGATATTCAACAGCAAGGCGATCGCCTGCGTCAAATTGAACTAGAGCGCGCACTCAGACGCCTAGTTCGCGGCGATGATCCGCAAGAGGTTTTAAATGCTATGGCTCAGGGCCTTACCAATAAGTTTTTGCACGGCTCTTTGCATGCTCTGCAGCACGCCAGCGGTTCGGAGCGTGATGCTTTGCTCAAATTACTACCCAAGTTATTTGCTACTCACTCCAACGATAAAAATAATCCCTCCGATAGCCATTAGATGAAATCCAGCATGCGTGCCAAGCTGGAGCATCTGGATGCCCGTTTGGCTGAACTCAATACCATTTTGATGCAAGAAGACTCCGCCAAGGATATGGATGTCTATCGCAAACTCACGCGCGAGCATGCCGATATTTCAACGGTGGTGGAGCAATTTGGGCTTTACAAAAAAGCGGAGTCTGATGCAAAGGCTGCGAGCGAAATGCGCCTTGACCCTGAAATGAAGGACTTTGCCGACGAAGAAGAAAAAGATGCACAAGCGCGCATGGCCGAGCTTGAGAAAAGCCTGCAAACCCTTTTGCTGCCCAAAGACGAAGACGATGGGCGCAATATCTTTTTAGAGATTCGAGCGGGAACTGGCGGTGATGAAAGTGCGTTGTTTGCTGCTGATCTACTACGAATGTATACCCGCTATGCTGAACGTCAAGGCTGGAAAACCGAGATTGTCAGTCAAGCTGAGTCTGATCTTGGGGGCTATAAAGAGGTGATCGTGCGCTTAGCTGGTAATGATGTCTATGCCAAGATGAAGTTTGAGTCAGGTGGCCATCGGGTACAGCGCGTCCCGCAAACTGAGACTCAGGGACGGATTCATACATCGGCCTGCACGGTTGCGGTCATGCCCGAAGTGGATGAAATCGAGAGCGTCAAGATTAATCCAGCCGAGATCCGCATCGACACCTTTCGGGCATCGGGTGCCGGCGGTCAACACATTAATAAAACAGACTCCGCAGTACGGATCACTCACCTTCCCACCGGAATAGTGGTGGAGTGCCAAGACGATCGCAGCCAACATCGCAATAAAGATCAAGCGATGAAGGTCCTGGTCTCACGCATCATGGATGCCCAACGGCATGCGCAGCAGCAAGAACAAGCCCAAACCCGCAAATCCTTAGTGGGTACTGGTGATCGCAGTGACCGAATTCGTACCTACAACTTTCCCCAGGGCCGAATTACCGATCACCGCATCAATCTAACCCTCTACAAAATTGACGCCATGATGGATGGTGATATTGGCGATCTATTAAATGCTCTCGCAGCAGAGCATCAAGCTGAACTGTTAGCCGCTATGGGCGATGCGTAATCCGCATCATGGCCAACACGATTGCCGCTCTTCTCGAGAGCACTAGACTCAATAAAACCGATGCCAAGGCGCTACTGGCGTATTTGCTTGACAAACATTTAGGTTGGCCGCGCTCAGCACTGATTTCTAGAGATCAAGAATCCCTCCCCAATGAACTTCTCATCGCCTGGCAATCTCTAGAAGCCCAGCGCGCATCTGGGGTGCCCGTGGCTTACCTCACAGGAAGGAAAGGTTTTCATGGGATTGAACTCAAGGTCAACGAAGCGGTATTAATCCCCCGCCCAGAGACTGAGCTCTTGGTGGATCTTGCACTAGAAGAAATGCAGCGTATTCATGCGAAAGTTCCTAATCAGGTCATTCAGATTCTGGATTTGGGAACGGGCTCTGGAGCAATTGCTCTAGCGATTGCCCATGAATGCGCCATCAGTAAAGCGTCGATCAATCTAGGCATTCTAGGGGTTGATCAATCGAGTGATGCGATTGAACTCGCGCGAGAGAACGCCAAAGCCTTGGGGCTTAATCATATAGTCGAGTTTTTGCAAAGCAATTGGTATGACGCAATACCCGATCGATACCAAACCTCATGTGACGTGATCGTCAGTAATCCTCCCTACATTCAAAAGGACGACCCCCATTTACACGAGGGCGATCTACGCTATGAGCCCAGATCGGCGCTCAGTGATGATGGCGATGGCCTGTCTTGCATTCGGGAGATTGTGAGTCATGCCCATCATTACTTAAAGCCTGGTGGCCTGATTGCCATCGAGCATGGCTATGATCAGGCGGCTACGGTTGCAACGCTTCTGGAAAGCCATGCCTTTCATGATGTTGGCGCTCTTGCCGATCTAGCGGGGCATTTACGAGTCACGCAGGCCAGAAAATAAAACCCTACTCTTTAATCGGTCATAAAATAGCTGTCAAGTAAAAATCAAAACAAAAACCAGTTCGTTTATGAAAGGATTTCATCAATATGAGTGATACCCAAGCCAAGATCAAAGAAATTGTGACCAGCCATCCCGTGGTCCTGTTTATGAAGGGTACCGCACAGTTCCCGCAATGCGGCTTCTCAGGGAATGCCGTGAATATCTTACGTGCCTGTGGCCTAGAGACCTTGCATACCGTCAATGTCTTTGATGATGAAGCCATTCGTCAGGGCATTAAAGAGTATGCAAACTGGCCAACCATCCCTCAGCTCTATGTCAATGGCGAGTTCATTGGTGGTTCAGACATCATGACCGAGATGTACCAGAGCGGCGAACTCAAAAAACTCCTCGGTCTTTGATCGCAAGCCCCCTCCTCAAAAGCTCACTCGGTGGGCTTGGTCTGCAGTAGACTAAGCCCATGACAGACCTTCCTACCCTGATTACCATTGTTGCCCTTGGCATTGCCATCGGCCTTGGAATGTATGTTGCTATTCTTCGATCCAATCAGAATCAACAGCAAGGCGCTATTGCGGAGCTAACCACCCAGTTAGAGCACATTAGGGTGGAGCGTGATCGAGCCCTCCAGCGCGCCATTCGCCTAGAAGCTGAATTGGATTCAGAGCGTAAGCAAGTTCAACATCGGATTGATTCATTAAATGAGACCAAGGAGGCGCTCACCAATCAGTTTAAGAATCTCGCCAATGAGATTTTGGAAGATAAAACTAAGAAGTTCACGGAGCAAAATGCCCAGCAGCTCGATCTTTTGCTAAAGCCTCTACAAACTAAGCTCACCGAGTTCAAGGAACAAGTGAGCAACTCCTACGAAAAAGAATCGAGGGAACGCTTTGCTCTCAAGCACGAGATTGAGCGTCTAGCTAATCTCAACCTCAAGATGTCGGATGAGGCACGATCGCTTACCAATGCACTAAAGGGCGACTCCAAGATCCAAGGCAACTGGGGAGAACTGGTTCTGGAATCCATCCTGGAGTCTTCGGGCTTACGTAAAGGCGAAGAGTATCTAGTTCAAGATCGCCATACTCAAGCCGATGGTAGCCGCTTACAACCCGATGTCATTATTAAGTTGCCAGAGGGTCGCCACCTCGTAATCGATAGCAAAGTATCCATCACAGCCTATGCCAGACATACTGAGGCAGCCAGTACGGATGAAGCCGATAAGGAGCTGCTGGCTCACATTCAATCGATTCGGCAACACATTCAAGGTCTATCTGGTAAGAACTATGCCGGGATTGCGGATATCGCCAGTGTGGACTTTGTATTAATGTTTATTCCCATTGAGCCGGCATTTTTAAGCGCTCTTAAATCAGCGCCCAATCTTTATCAAGAGGCGCTCAGTAAAAATATTGTCTTGGTATGCCCCAGCACTCTCATGGCCACCTTGCGAACGGTTGCCCACTTATGGAGACAGGATCAACAGAATAAAAATGCCATGGAGATCGCCCGTCAGTGCGCCAACCTCTATGACAAGTTTGTAGGCTTTGTGGAAGACCTTGAGCAAATCGGCAAACGTTTAGACCAAGCTCAATCCAGTTATCATGATGCCTTTAATAAACTTAAATCGGGTAAAGGGAATTTGATTAATACAGCAGAGAAAGTAAAAATATTGGGAATAAAACCAAGTAAATCTTTAAATAGTAATTTGCTTAATCTAGAAACAGATGAATGAAAAAATAAGAATTTATCAAATATTCTATGACGATGCATCAAAGAGTAGACTTGATCCAGGATTTCTACCGTTGGATAATACTCTTAACCCAGAATCTGATTGGTTCGAATTTTCGCCAATTAGAAATTATCTTTTGTCTAACCTTTTAGATGATGATACATTTTATGGATTTCTATCGCCAATTTTTACAATAAAACAAACATTTCCTCTGAGCATGTAATTGATTTAATTAATTCCCATAGTAGTCAGATTGACATTGTATTATTGTCTATTCGATGGGATCAAATTGCTTTCTTTATTAATCCATTTGAACAGGGCGAATGCCACCACCCAGGAATTATCAAAAATACCCAAAAATTTTTAAATTCAATTAATTTTGATTTAAATCTAAGTGACTTGGTAACCCATTCAATGTCATCTGTATTTAGCAACTATATAATTGCAAAGCCGATTTATTGGAAAAGTTGGCTTGATTTAGCAAATAAGTTTTATACCTATGCAAAAGATAATTTAGAGGTTAATAATGCAACCATGCATAGAGGTGCATCAAATATTGCACTCAAAGTTTTTATTCAAGAACGGTTATCCTCGATTATTTTATCGCGTCATAGATTTAAAGTTATAACACCAGAAATTGGGATTAATGGCCCCATCACCCTTGATTTTTTTGAAAATGATTATCGTACACGTCGACTTCTAACCTCTTTAGACCTTATGAAAGAAAAATTTTGTAATTCTGGCGATCAAATTTTTTTACAAGCCTTTTACAAACTTAGAAAAGAAATTAGGCTAAATAGTAATTCTCGTGCTGGAAAAATTGCTTACAAATTAGTTAATGCTAAATAATCACCTTCTTATTCCAATTAGCAATTACTTCGACTTAAATAAATCTCATTTAGCAAGTATAAGACTAAGAGCATATCCATGTGCCGAAGCTCTACGAAAATCCGATTATTCTTTTACCATCGGAGAACGCGTCAATATTAATGCTAATGCAATCATTGTCGGCAAAATTGGTACCTCAGCAGATATTGATTCGAGGAGCAACAAGTGGTTGGCCCAGCTTGCAGAAGCAAAATCCAGGGGTGTATCTATTTACCTTGACTATACAGATCACCATCTTGGCTTCAATACGCCTATGACTTTTTTTTATCAAAGCGCTCTTAGTTTGACTGATTGCTGCATTGTTCCTTCTGAATTTATGGCTAAGCTATTACGGGCTCACTATCACGGCCCAATAATCGTAATTGAAGATTCAATTGAAATTACTTCTCAATCTGTAAAAACGAAGCTAGTTTCCAGCCAGTCTACTGCATTATGGTTTGGCCACGCTTCTAATGTTAAATTTCTTATTGATTTTATAAACTCATCAGAATTCTTAATCTCTGGTTGTAATCTGATTGTTTTATCAAATGAAAATGGTCTCAATATTTTTTCTCAAAGCTCTCTTAAGTTTATTAATCGCAACCAAATTCGTTTGGGCCTTTGGTCAGTAGAATCAATGCTTAATGCTGCGCGTATCGCTGACTTCTCAATTATTCCATCTGACCTTTTTAATACCAGAAAACTTGGCATAAGTTCGAATCGGCTTATTACTTCATTTGCCTTGGGTCTTCCAACCGCCGCTGATCATCTACCATCCTATCAAGAGTTTTCAGATAGTTATGTAGATATACGGGGCCCTTTATTTTCTAAGATGGTTGATATGCCACTAAATTTTTCGAATCTAACCACATCAGCCCAATCACTGTATGTTGATCGATTTAATCCTGAATCAATTGGTCAAAAATGGCTATCCCTTTTACTGAATCGCCAATAAAAAACCCGCTCACTAGGAGCGGGTCATTATGAACAACGAATTACGAATTAAGCAGCTTTACGAACCTTTGCAGGGGCAGCCGCTTTTTTCACTTGAGCCAATTGGCCTTGGAATGCTTCAAATGCTTGGTCAGCCGATTTCTCAACGGTAGCCAATGCATCTTTGCTAGCCTCACGGAACTGCTCAATACCTTGCATCACTGAGTTCATCGAGGTTTTGAATGCAGATACAAACACATCCGAACCAGCAGGTGCATTTGCAGCCAAGGTATTTACCCAATCTTGCATACCAGCTTGAGCTTGCTCAATGCTAGCTTCTACGACATCAGCAAACTCTTTACCGCTCTCACGCAATACTTTAGTTACTTTGCGCTGATGAGCAATGGCTTGGTTGCCAACGTCTTGCAAAGTATCGGCTTGCAAAAGTTCGGTTACTTGCTTGGGATCTTTTGCACTCAATACTTGCTGGATGTTCTCTTGAGCATTTGACAACGCAGCTTTAGAAGCATCGTAATTTAGTTCAACGAGTTTTTGAGCATTCTCAAGAGCAGCTTCGCTCAATGAAAATACGGTCTCGAGGTTCTTGCTCTGGATTTGCGACAATTTTGCTGCGACTTGATCTTGATTCATGGTGTACTCTCCAATAAGTTAATTTGTTCAATATTGCACTGCACCATGAAACTATACCCAATTTTTTGCTGCTATGCAATAAATATGTGTGCAATGCAACAAAATACTCAGGTATTGAATAAAATATTCAATTAAATCAATTATTTATAATAAATCTCCTGTGCCAAATCCCCCACAAACCAACCCTTCTTATCCTAAAATCGCCACCGCTGCCTGTTTTGGCACCTTTCTAGAGTGGTACGACTTCCTCACCTTTGCCACCCTGGCAGTGGCCTTTGCCCCACTCTTTTTTCCAAGCTCCGACCCAGTGACAGGTCTCTTAGCCAGCCTTGCAACCTTTGGGGCTGGTATGGTGGTTAGACCCTTGGGTGCTGCATTCTTTGGCTCTCTCGGTGATCGCATTGGGCGTCGGCCGGTCTTTCTGATCACGATTACGCTAATGGGCGGAGCTACCTTTGCCGTGGGATTTTTACCCACCTATGAGCAAATCGGGATTTGGGCACCCATTTGCTTGGTAAGCCTACGACTTCTTCAAGGCCTATCTGCCGGCGGAGAAATTGGTGGAAGTGCCATTTACCTCACTGAGCATGCGGGCATTACAAACCGCGGGCTTAAAACAAGTGTCTTACAGCTTATGGGGCCACTTGGTATGCTGGCCTCAATCCTACAATTGGTGTTACTCAATCACTATTTGGATCCAGAGAGTTTCAAAGAATGGGGCTGGCGTGTGCCTTTCTGGTTCTCCATTGTTCTTCTGCTA
Source organism: Polynucleobacter sp. MWH-UH24A (assembly GCF_018687475.1). Classification (NCBI taxonomy): domain Bacteria; kingdom Pseudomonadati; phylum Pseudomonadota; class Betaproteobacteria; order Burkholderiales; family Burkholderiaceae; genus Polynucleobacter; species Polynucleobacter sp. MWH-UH24A. Next base: position 118,945 of record NZ_CP061292.1, on the reverse strand, counting down.
GTTGCACTAAAGGTTCGGATGACCCTTGAAGAAACACCGATTTTTAAAGCGATGCTAGCTAAAGGCGAACTTGCTAAATCGCCACTGCGCGATAACTTTAAAGATAAAGAAACTCGTAAACAAATGTTTCTGTTGTTTTTTTGTATCTCATCCGGTGGATCCGTGCTCTTTTTCTGTGTACAGGTCTACACCGGCATCTTCATGAAATCTGCCTTACAAATGAGTTCGCAAATTGTAGATACCCTCACCATCACCGCAACACTCGGCCTCTTTCCGATGGTGATTATTGCAGGAGCACTCTCGGACAAGATTGGGAGGCGACCTGTGGTAATTACGGGGCTATTGCTCGGAACAATACTAATTCAGCCCGCCTATCAATTTCTGCAAAGCCTATCAATGCAAAGCGCCCCTGATTATTTTCTAATGAGCGCTACTCTAATTGCACTCGCAATACCGCTTGCATTAGTTGTGGGTCCTCAAACAGCACTTTTAGCAGAGCTGTTTCCAGCAAGAACACGCAATAGTGCAGCAACATTACCACATAACCTAGCAGCTGGATGGATTGGGGGACTGCTGCCGTTAATTGTGACCTGGCTGAATAAGGAATTTGCGAGTCAGCTTGCAGGGCTTTGGTATCCAACTATCTTTTTAGCGATTGCAAGTATTGTGGCAATTTTTTATTTAACGGAAAGTAAGGATAAAAACTTAATTTATTAATTTATTAATATATATATGATCCTTTTCCTCGTTACTATCAAAGCGACTAACAGCAATTTCAAAAGCACGCTCAATTGACTTTACATAATTTTTAGTATCAAATAGTTTTGACTCTTCCCGAACATGAATTAGCTTTCTCTTAAGATCGGTTAAGGTGTTGGGATTTTTACCCAAGCTAATAGCCAAATTTTTATATTCTAAAAGGGTATTTACTGCAAGAAAGGGTAAATCAACGGCGTTCAGTAAGCTCAAACCAACCCTACTGGCAAAAGTATTACCATATAAACTTATCACAGGTATACCGTTCCACAATGAATCGCTGGCAGTTGTATGAGCGTTATATGGGTAAGTATCTAGAAAAAGATCAGCCATTTTATATCGCTCTAGATGTTGTTTATGATCACAAAATTCAGCAAAAATCAAACGATTTGGATTAATATTATTTTTATTTGCCTCGCATAACAAATTGTATTTAGTAAAGTCATCTGTACATAAAAGCCATAGCACTGAATTATCAACACTATCTAAAATTTCCATCCATACTTTGAATAGAGTTTTCGATATTTTAGTAGTCTGATTGAAGCAACAATACACTATTGCTTCGCTTGGTAAACCATAATATTTGCGATCAAAGTTAGAATAATTAATCTCTCTAGCGCTATCATTTGGTTGATAGGTTTCGGGAAGATATATGATCTTTTCACTGTAAAATTTTTGTAATTCATTCGGAATTAAAAACGGATCTGCAATGATGTAATCCATATTTGGAATACATGATGTTCCCGGGTAGCCTAAATAATTGATTTGAATCGGCGCAACTCGCTTGATAAAGAGTTCGTGTCTATTTGGAATTGTGAAAACAGAAAGATCAATAGCAATATCGATTTTCAGGTTTCTAGTTAAATCTATAACTTCAAAATCATTAAGATTTTTTATATCAAAAATACCATCAAATGCAGAAAAAATTCGTTGCTGATAAATATCATTAGTATTTTCTCCATATGAAAATCCGTAGATATTAAACCTAGAACGATCATGAAGTTCGATTAAATTTGAAATAAGATGTGTTACTGCATGGTTTCTAAAGTCACCAGAAAAATACCCAACACTAATTTTATCTTTTGATACTGTTGCTAGCTTAAAACTTGATTCAGCTATTATATTTTTTGAAGCTAGCCATTTACTCGTAATTATTCTTTGAATTTCTGGATCATTAATATAAATTAAACACTCTGATGGAAATATCGGGGCATCAAATCCAGCAATCATGTCCTGCTCATATTTTTCAGAAAATTTACTAAAATCATCCCACGAGCATGTAGAAAGTGCACATGAGGTATATGAGGACTTTAAATATTTTAAATTACTATTTAAGTCATATGCTTTTCGATAATTTTGAATTGCCATTTTAAAATTCTTTACAGCAGCATATGAATTCGCTAAATTTAAATAGAATTCAGGCTTAATATTATTTTGATCTATTGCTGTTAGGTAGTGGGAAATTGCTTCACTATGATCATTAATTTTTGCATATAGATTTCCAATATTAAAATTTAATTCATCCAAATTTAATTCGCTTACCAGTACAGTTTTTAAATCTTTAATTGCTTCAAGATATTTACCCTCTTGCTCGTAAATATATGCTCGCTTTGTATAATTGCTGAAATCAAGTGGGCTAATACTAATAGATTTTTCAACATCAGATTTTGCATTTAAGAATTTTCCGATCTTAATGTATGCATCTGCTCTTGCTAGATAATTTTTATGATTTTCGCCGTCTAAATCTATGCACTTACTTAAATTTTTTATCGCAAATTCTGGCTTGCCATTTTCAATATATGCTATGGACAAATTATATAGAGAAGGTAAATGATCTAATTCAATTGATAGTACTTTCTCAAATTGAATAATTGCACTATTTGTTTTATTTGTTTGTGCATAAAGTAAACCTAATAAAAATAATAAATCAATATTATTTTTATTAATCTTAAGTAATTTCTTATAGTGTTTCTCAGCTAGATCAAACTGACCTTTTTGATGTAATTGAATGACTGAGTTTAAATTCATAAAATTGGTGCCCCATGTCCGACTCGAACAGACCACCTACTGATTACAAATCAGTTGCTCTACCAGATGAGCTAATGGGGCTATCGCTTCATTTTAGTACTTTTTTTAATTGTACTCAATTCATTTAAATAAATTTTTAAACACTCATCTACATATTGATTTGTAAGGTGGCGGCCCTCAATTGCAAGCGACCTATATAGATCGCCATTTATCCATTTTTTTGTAAAGTAAATTGCGTCATTAATTTTAATCATTGTTAACTCATTATTTTCAGCATCTTTAGATCCAGACAGATCATGCTGTACAAATGCTTTCTTTGATACTAATAATTTCCAACCGCGTGACCGAGCTGTGAATGAATAATCCGCATCAGAACAAATAAACTGCATATTTTTATCCAGCAAGCCAATCTCTCTTACCATTTGCTTTCTTAAAAGCATTGCTGCACCATTCACCCAAAACGTTTCCAATTCATTTGTCGCAGAATTATCAGTGAAAATTTGATGATTCCCTAATGGAAATGCCTCTAAACCTCCAGACCATACTATATTTCCATTTTCAGAAATTTGGATTGGGGCGGATATCCCGCATTCTTGATTTCTTATCATTGAATTGACTAATTCTTCTACGGTGTTTTGCTCTAAATATGCGTCTTGATTTAGTACTAAAATATATTCTATTTCTCGGTCTTCTACAAAAGTTTGTATACCTTCATTTACTGCTGATGTGAAATAAGTATTAATTTCTGAATTATCTTTTACATAAATTTTTATATTGTTAATAGTTTGTTGTCTTATTAATTCTAGGCATTTTTCTAATTGCTTTCTTTGTTTATAAAATGGAATTACTACTCCTATCGAACCCATTCTATTTCTCCATTCCTTCTATTGTTTTTTGATATTGATTAATCCATTTTTCGGACATTTCTGTATCTCTAAACTCAAAAAAACATGGCGTTCCCAATGTATAGTGAATTAATTTTGCACTCTCACTGTCCGGATACTCAATGGCTAACCAATTCCAATCTTTATTCAACTCACCTATTTCATCGTCATCTAGCCAACTAAATCTGTGTAAGTATGACCCTGGTTGTGATTGAATAAATTGTGGCATTAATATTCTATTTTTTGGATGCTCACAATTCCATAAAATTAAACTTGACCAGTTTTTTCTAGGGTAATCTTCATTTTTATTTCCAAGATATTTTATATTCCTTTTTGTTTTGTAATTATGTTTTACAACCTGTACAGCTTTCGTTGGATCTCTTTTTTCCCATAATTCTTTGATATCTACGTTACAAATCATGTCACCGTCAGCAAAAATTGCCCATCCAGTAAATTTTTTCAAATAGGGAGTTAAAAATCTTGAATATATAAATTTATTACTTCCATCTTTATGTGTTTCTTTGTATTCAGATAAGGTGTTTTCGGCTAGCGGTAAAAATTCACATGGTAATGATGCTTTTTCTATAATACTTTGACAAAATACATGGTAAGCAACAGCTTCTTTCTGATCAAAACCAACCACGATGCTAATGATATTCATTTTTTCTGCTCCAAACTAATATTATTTGCTACATCCTGTATCACCTCTAGCCAATCATCCATCTTTAATTGCTCGTTTACAGTGACACTCGGGTACCATAAACTTTTTTTGTTTTCGTGATGCCAATACCAAAATCGACCCTTGCTGAATGGCAACAGAAGGATTACTTGTTTACCGATTGCACCTGCCAAGTGTGCCGTTGTATTACTAGTTGTTATTATCAAATCGCAACACATAATTAATGCTGCCAATCCATCAATATCATTAAAATTATCTATGGAATTCATTTTTTCGATATTGATACCATATTCCTTTCTTAATTGCTCACGTTCTGTGGTTGTATCTGTATATTGCAAGTCTATAAACTTAGTATTTGACACAGTCAAAATTGGCAATAATTCAGAAAGTTGAATGCTTTTAAACGATCCGATTTTTTCGTTTTTGCTTAGCCAGGATAATCCTACTAGCTTAACGCTAGGTTGGACTAATTTCTTCTTTAGCAATTGATATTTCTCATCACAAACAGTCAAATAAGGATACTTGACTGTCTCAAAATCTTTTTTTTCCCTCCTAAAAAATTGTCCTAAGCTACCGATAGGAATATGGGCATCATAATTTTCCTCGGATACTATAAAATTTTTATCGAAAAACTCTATATTAGGAAACGAACGGCGAAATAAAATTAATAATTTTTGATCAACTCCAACGGTTAAAGTCTGAACTGATGCCCTTAATTCATGAAACATACTGGCATACAGTATTTGATCGCCAAGGCCTTGTTCTGCCCAAACATATAACCGCACAGCAAAATCTTTGCCATTCCAAATTGGTTTGCTTGTTGTTATTGGGGCACTATTAAATTCTCTCGTTTTCCATCGCCACTCATATTGTTTCCAGCCTTCTAAAAAATTCATTTCAGCCAAATAGATGTGGGCTAGATTGTAATTAATCTGAACAGAATCTTTATGAATTGATAATGCTTGTAAATTTATCTTTTTTGCTTCTTCAGATTTTCCTAAAATTGATTTTAAATATGACTTATTAATTAATGCATCTGCAAAATTATTATTTATCTTTAAAGCACTCTCAAAATAATCTAAAGCAAGCTCGTAATATTTTAAATCAATTAATGTACTGCCAGCATTCGACCATGCTGCTGCCGAATTTGGAAATAACTTTAATGATTTTTCATGGCAATTAAGAGCCCAGTTATGCTTTCCTATATGATTTAAGGCATTACCTAAGTTTGTCCAACATACTGGATAGGTATCATCGATTCTGAGTGACTTGATTAAAAATTTGATTGCTCTTCTATCTTGATTAGTTTCGATTTTGACATTACCCAAATTACACCAAGCAATATTATTTAAATTATTTTGTTTGATTGATTTTAATAAGATATTTTCTGCATCTATAAATAATTTCAATTCTGCATAACAAGTTGCGATTTCAACCAATACTTTGTCATTAAATTCATAATTCTTAATTTTTTTAAATGATTCAATTGCCTCATTAAATTGATTATTCTTTTTTTGAGAAATAGCTAAATTAATTCTATAATCAATATTGGTAGGATTTAGATCACATAGTTTTTTAAAGTTTTTAATTGCTTCATAATAATTTTCTTTTTTTGCTAATGTTAATGAATATATTAAAAGTGCATTTAAGTTTTTTGGGTCATCTTTAAGTATTTTTTTTCCTAAGATTAATGCGGAATCAAGCAAGTTTGATTCAAAATATTGGAGTAATTGATTATCTAGTTTCATTGTTCAGATTTAATATTATTTGCTACATCCTGTATCACCTCTAGCCAATCATCCATCTTTAATTGCTCGTTTACAGTGACACTCGGGTACCATAAACTTTTTTTGTTTTCGTGATGCCAATACCAAAATCGACCCTTGCTGAATGGCAACAGAAGGATTACTTGTTTACCGATTGCACCTGCCAAGTGTGCCGTTGTATTACTAGTTGTTATTATCAAATCGCAACACATAATTAATGCTGCCAATCCATCAATATCATTAAAATTATCTATGGAATTCATTTTTTCGATATTGATACCATATTCCTTTCTTAATTGCTCACGTTCTGTGGTTGTATCTGTATATTGCAAGTCTATAAACTTAGTATTTGACACAGTCAAAATTGGCAATAATTCAGAAAGTTGAATGCTTTTAAACGATCCGATTTTTTCGTTTTTGCTTAGCCAGGATAATCCTACTAGCTTAACGCTAGGTTGGACTAATTTCTTCTTTAGCAATTGATATTTCTCATCACAAACAGTCAAATAAGGATACTTGACTGTCTCAAAATCTTTTTTTTCCCTCCTAAAAAATTGTCCTAAGCTACCGATAGGAATATGGGCATCATAATTTTCCTCGGATACTATAAAATTTTTATCGAAAAACTCTATATTAGGAAACGAACGGCGAAATAAAATTAATAATTTTTGATCAACTCCAACGGTTAAAGTCTGAACTGATGCCCTTAATTCATGAAACATACTGGCATACAGTATTTGATCGCCAAGGCCTTGTTCTGCCCAAACATATAACCGCACAGCAAAATCTTTGCCATTCCAAATTGGTTTGCTTGTTGTTATTGGGGCACTATTAAATTCTCTCGTTTTCCATCGCCACTCATATTGTTTCCAGCCTTCTAAAAAATTCATTTCAGCCAAATAGATGTGGGCTAGATTGTGATTTGCTTCTGAATATCCACTATTTATTTGCAGTGCATTTAAATAGTCCTCAAGAGCTAAACTATAATTTCCACTGTCAGCATTACTAATTCCTCTATTTGATAATGCTTCTATATTGTTTGGACTTATGTTTAATATTTCTGTAAACATTTCTATTGCCTGGCTCATATTTCCAAGTCTTCTAAAAGCAATCCCCAGAAGCATTTTTATGTTGCTATTTTCACTTTTCTGACTATCTATTTTTTTTAGTATTTGGATTGCTTTTTGATATTCTTTTATCTCTATGTGAGCTGCTGCTTTATTAATGGTTGGCTCTATAAAATTTTTATCAATTTTTGTTGCTTTTTCGAATGATTTAATTGCCTCATTAAAATCTTTTTCTAATGCATATGTGATTCCCATAAGATTATGCATATCAGAATTTTTATAATCTAATGCTAAATATTTTTTTATAATTTTTTTTGCATTTTTTATTTCGCCTTTTTGAATTAAATCTCTTATTGAGCAAATTGCTATTTCATTATATTCGCGCATCATTTTATTAATTTTAGGTTTGGTTTTTTATTTTCCTTGTGTACTGATTTTATTTTGAATGCTTCCTTTTCATCGAAATGAAATGACATTCCTTGTCCATTTTCTCTGGCATATATTGCTAGTACATGCGTAATTGGCACCAAGACTTTTTTCGGCACACCACTAAACCTAGCCTGAAAACTAATCCAATCATTCTCAATGTGTAACTGATAGCAAGCTTCTGATGAGATATTAAGAACAATCTCATTATTTTTTACAAACTCTATGGGTACCTCAACCCGTTCGTCAACAAAAACGGCTACGAACGGCGTAAAACCAAAATCCGTACACCACTGATGCAGTGCACGGATGAGATACGGTTTGGTACTTGGGGTTTCGCTAGCCATAATTCTATTTTAAGCCAGCAGAGAAGTTGCTTCGATTAACGACGCATCACCTTTTCTGAAGGTGTCAATGCCTCAATATAAGCAGGGCGACTGAAAATGCGCTCGGCATATTTCAGGAGTGGAGCAGCGTTTCTGGAAAGATCGATACCGTAATGCTCTAAACGCCACAACAGAGGGGCAATTGCCACATCCAACATCGAGAACTCATCGCCCAACATATATTTGTTCTTCACAAATACCGGGGCTAATTGAGTCAAACGATCCCGAATTGCTATACGTGCTTTCTCATGGAGTTTTTCGGCACTTTTACCCTTTTCGTTCTCAAGTGCGCTAACGTGAACAAAGAGCTCTTTCTCAAAATTAAAAAGAAATAAGCGTGCACGGGCACGAGCTACTGGATCGGGCGGCATTAACTGTGGATGCGGAAAACGCTCATCAATGTACTCATTAATGATGTTGGACTCATACAAAATCAGATCACGTTCAACCAAAATAGGAACCTGACCATAGGGATTCATGACCGAGATATCTTCGGGTTTATTGAAGAGATCCACATCACGAATCTCAAAATCCATGCCCTTCTCAAAGAGAACTAGGCGGCAGCGTTGTGAGAATGGGCAATTCGTACCCGAGTACAACACCATCATAAGCAAGTATCCTTCAAATCAAATAATCAAAATACGCCAAGCTGTTACTTAGCGAATGTCTTTCCAATATGCCTTATTCAGACGCCATGCAATCAAGGTAAAGATCGCAAGAAATAGAAGGACAACAACACCAATTCGCTTACGTTGTAACTGGGTAGGCTCAGCCATCCAGGACATAAATGAAACAAGGTCCGCAATATTATCATCATATTCTTGGGGTTTCATTAATCCAGGGCTAACCTGCTCAAAACCTTTGAAGACCTTCGTACTTTTACTTGGATCCTTTGAGTCTTTAACGTTATCAAATTTGGCGATGCGCTCGCCTTGTAATTCCCACAAAACATGGGGCATACCTACATTAGGGTAGACAAGGTTATTCCACCCAGTTGGGCTCTCTTCGTCTTTGTAGTAAGTACGGAAATAGGTATACAGCCAATCGGTACCACGAGCACGAGCCTCCACAGATAAATCAGGAGGAACTTTGCCAAACCATGCTTTTGCATCCTTAGGTGACATAGCAATCGTCATCAGATCGCCGACTTTTTGATCACCCAAGATCAAGTTATCTTTAATCTGTTGATCGTTTAAGCCAATATCGCGCAGACGGTTGTAACGCAAGTTAACTGCGGAATGGCAACCTAAACAGTAATTGACAAAAATCTTGGCACCATTTTGCAAGGAAGCATTGTTGTTTACGCGATTGGGCGCGCTATCGAGGGGAAAATCACCGCCAGCAGCAAATACAGCGCTAAGCATAAAACAACCCAAGCCCACAGCAATGAACTTCTTAAATGCGCCGATCATATAAAGAGAATTGTTCATCTGGATTCCTAATATCTTCTATTGTTTTTATGGATTAGTGCGCCTCAAAAGTCACGCGATCGGGCACGGGCTTGAAGGTGCCCATCTTGCTCCACCAGGGCATAGCAAAGAAGAATGCCAAGTAGTAAATCGTGCAGATCTGCGAGATCTTCTCAAAGAGAGGTGAAGGTGGCTTGATGCCGAGGTAACCCAAGATCACAAAGCTAACAATGAAGGTGCCGTAAATGTATTTATGAAAATCAGGGCGATACCGAATCGAGCGCACGGGGGATTTATCAAGCCAAGGCAAGAAAAACAGAATCACGACCGTGCCGCCCATAATGACCACGCCCCAGAACTTGGCATCAAAGATGTAGAAGCCAACCGCAAGGACTGCCAAAATACCAGCGCATACCGCTTTAACCCGAATGTCTTTATTGGTTTTGATGACCATTCCCAAAATCACCGCACACAAAATCCACAACGGAATTAAGAATGGGGTAGTCGTCGCGCGCAACATCGAATAAAACGGTGTGAAGTACCACACCGGGGCAATATGCGATGGCGTTTGTAGAGGGTCTGCTGGGATAAAGTTGTTCGCCTCTAAGAAGTAGCCGCCCATCTCGGGGGCAAAGAACACAATCGCGGCGAAGATCATGAGGAACACACCGAGACCCATGATGTCATGCACCGAATAGTATGGGTGGAACGGAATACCATCGACTGGCTTACCCGAAGCATCTAAGTTCTTCTTAATATCAATGCCGTCTGGGTTGTTGGAACCTACTTCATGCAAGGCAATGATGTGTGCAGCGACTAAACCGACCAAGACCAATGGCAAGGCGATCACATGTAAGGAGAAGAAGCGGTTTAAGGTGGCGTCTCCCACCACATAATCGCCACGCAGCCATAGGGCTAAGTCTGGACCAATCAAGGGAATGGCGGCAAAGAGATTAATAATCACCTGAGCACCCCAGTAGGACATTTGGCCCCAAGGTAAAAGATAACCCAAGAAAGCTTCAGCCATGAGCAACAAGAAAATCGTGCAACCAAAGATCCAAATGAGTTCACGCGGTTTTTGATAGGAACCATAGATCAAGCCACGGAACATATGCAAGTAGACCACCACAAAAAACATCGAAGCGCCCGTGGAGTGCATATAGCGAATAAGCCAACCCCAAGGCACCTCGCGCATGATGTACTCCACCGAGTCAAATGCTTTCATGGCATCCGGTTTGTAGTTCATAACCAAGAAAATACCGGTCACAATCTGAATCACCAGCACCACAATGGCTAAAGAGCCAAAGAAGTACCAGAAGTTAAAGTTCTTTGGAGCATAGTACTCGCTCATATGCTCTTTAAATAGCTTACTCAATGGAAAGCGTGAATCCACCCAGGCCAGGCCCTTTTGGGCAACCGAGGCGTTATCAGGGACTTTAATTTCTTGGAATGCCATGGTTAGTTTCCTAAATCAGTAACTAATTATTAAACAGATAAATTACGACTTCTTATCTTCACCGATCAAAATCTTGGTGTCGCTCAAGTACATATGGGGGGGCACTTCTAAGTTATCTGGAGCTGGTTTGTTCTTATACACACGGCCGGCCAAATCAAATGTGGAGCCATGGCAGGGACATAAAAAACCGCCCGGCCAATCATTCGGTAATGATGGCTGAGGACCTGATTGTAATTTTGCTGTTGGTGAGCATCCCAAATGAGAACAAATACCAACTGCCACCAAATACTCTGGCTTGATCGAGCGGTGATCATTACGGGCATACGGAGGTGTCAGAGCAGCTGGGTCTCTCAAGGACTTGGGATCGGCCAACTCGCCGTCTAATTTGGGCAGTTGAGCCACTTGCTCTGGGGTACGGCGCAGAACCCAAACCGGCTTACCGCGCCACTCAACCGTACGAATTTCATCTGGCTTCATACCAGAGATATCAACCTCAACTGGGGCTCCAGCAGCTTTAGCGCGTTCTGAAGGTTGAAAACTGTCTAGAAATGGGTAGGCAACTGCTGCAGCACCGCAGCCACCTACAGCGGAGGTAGCTATTAGCCAAGTCCGGCGGTCTTTGTCCATTTTTGGGGTATCACTCATGTACGATCTATCCTTGTGCCTATGTCAAATAAGGGTTCTAAAGGGCGAATTGCAATAACCCTTTATTTTAAGGTAAAAAGCTAAATACACGTTTAATTTAGGTCAAAAATCATCTAACTCGCCGAAATATTAGGAGAAAACCGTGGCATCCAAAATGATGAAAGAATTTAGAGCCTTTGCGGTCCGGGGAAATGTGGTTGACCTCGCGGTCGGAATCATCATTGGGGGTGCCTTTGGAAAAATCGTTGATTCATTGGTAAATGACATTGTCATGCCCCTCATTTCCACCCTTTTAGGCGGCAGAATTGACTTTACCAACCTTTTTATTGTGTTGGGTAAGGCTCCTGAGAACATACCTCGCACATTTGATGCTCTCAAAAAGGCAGGTGTTCCCATCTTTGCTTATGGTAATTTCATCACCATTTCCATTAATTTCATTCTACTTGCATTTGTTATCTTCCAGATGGTCAAGATCATCAACAAAATTAGGGATGAAGAGCCAAAACCTACGCCACCAACACCGGAAGATATTGTTCTGCTAAGAGAAATAAGAGACGAACTAAAATTAAAGAAGATACTTTCTTAGTAAGTTTGGATGTAAACGCATAACTTTGGCTAAATCTTTTGGATAATAGTCAATCGGATGAAATGCCCATTCATGCGACTCGCGATTCAAATAATCAATGCCTAAATTAATAGCGTTCTCCAACTTCTCAATATTTTTAATTTCCTCTTTATTGAGCTCTTGATGAGCAAATGCCTCAATTTTTTCCTTTAGTTTATTTGCTCCACCCAGATTGGAGAAATGCCACCCAGCCCTATGAACTAAAGGTAATTTAGCCTCTTCTCTAATTTTTGATAATTTTCCCTGATTGCTTGATAAATTCCCTACTGTAGAAAAATAAGCAGAAACCCATGAGTTATTTGCCTTACCAACACCTCTACAATTCAACCAATAATAGTGAAATTGCATCTCAAGCCTAGCAATTTCTAAGGGTATTTTTTTTGATCTCAAAAGCTCGGCTAGATGCGGATTCCAAATTTCATCAACATCACAAATGATTGCAACATCATTGATTTCAAAATTTTTTATTTCTGAATACAAATAGTCTCTTTGCGCCCTCTCAACTTTCCAAGGTCCAGAATCAGGATCAAATGAGTCAATTTTTGAAAATGAAAAATTTTTTATATCTAAATCTAGATTTATTAGTTTAATCTTTTTTTTATATTTTTCAAACTCATCTAAGTTTTCCTTTAAATGAAAAGATTTTTTCTCTCCAGAATGCGTGTAATTTGCTTCACAAATTATAAAAGTATCAACAACTGGGTAAAGCAATTCAAGACGCATTTTTAATACTTCAACCTCATTAAAAAAAGTCACTGCATCAATAATTTTCATCATTTTTTTTGCTTAATCCATCTACTAGGGTATTAATTGAAGAATGCCAATCATCTACTGCTGGTTGTCTAATTAAGGTTGCCGTGGGATACCATGGTGTGTGCATTGTTTGCGTCATCCATCTCCACTCTGAAGACCATGGTAGTAGTATAAAAGTCCTCTTTGCAAGAGCCCCTGCCAAATGAGCTAACGAAGTATCAACCGAAATTACTGCATCCATATTTTGAATGATAGCGGCTGTATCTTCAAAATTTGATAAAAAATCCCCAAGGTATATATAATTTTTTTTGGTACTAATAAAGTTTAATAACTTCGCTTTTTGCTCTTCTGGAATTTTTTGAACAATATATACATTCATATCGTCCAACTTGTTGCCAAAATTCATTAAGTCAATCGACCTATTTACATTATTAATGTGATTCGGATTTCCAAAATATGCTAGTGCTACATTTTTTCTTACTCTATTAATTCCCAGACGGCTCTTCCACTCTATTACCTTCTCTTGATTTGCCTTTAGATATGGAACATTATTAGGGATTGAATCTGAATTTACTCTAAATAATTTCGGCAAACTTAAAAGTGGAATTTGATAGTCGAAATTGTCCTTGGATTTCTCAGAAACGACTTGTAAAGTCCCGAAAGAATGTTTTACTAATTCATATAATTCAGATTGAACATGAAATGTAATATTCTTACTATAATCGATAAGGAGGTTTATGAATCTACTAAATTGAATTGAATCGCCTAGGCCCTGCTCACACCATACAATAACTTTATCTGACTTCCTTATATCGCCTAATTTTTTTATACTCTTATATTCTGAATAATACTTATTAAAAACTTTATTTTTTAATCTGTATTCATATCCCGCCCAACCCTCCTCAAAATTTCCGAGAGTTAAATTTGTTAATCCCAAGTTCCAAGCCGCATCAGTTGATTTAGAATTAATTTTTAAGGCTTTCTTATAACTAATTATTGCATCTATGTAATTTTTTAACTCATGTTGACACATGCCAAGATTGATATAAGCATCTTCGAAATTTTTATTTTGCTCAATAGACCTCTTATATTCATTGATTGCTTCACTAAATTTCCTTTGTTTTTTTAAAGCATTCCCTAAATTAAAATAGAGGGTATTGCTTTTTTTATTGTTTTGAATTGCCTTTTTTATTATCTTAATTGCGAATTCGCATTTATTAATCTCGATTAAAACTGCGCTCATTCCACAAATTGCCTCTTCGCACTCCGGATCAATCCTAAGGGCTCTCTCATAACTTAGCTTTGCCTCTTCGTACCTTCCTGCCGCATAGTGGAGAAGTCCAATATTGTTATGAATTCTTAAGTCTTCGGGGTTTATTTCTTGTGCTTTATAGTAGCAATACATTGCTTGCTGTTCATCTTTTTGCTCTTGGTATAAATTACCTAAATTGAGATATGCTAAAAAATGATTGGGGTTTAGGGTAATTATCTTTTTATATTTTTCTTTTGCTTCATCAGTTTTTTTCTGGTCGCTCTGCAACACCGCATAATTGAGAAGCGCTTCAATATTTTCTTGATTAATTGCCAATGACTTGTTGTAAGCAGCTTCGGCATTAGAATAATCGCGTAAATGATATAGGACCAAGCCCAAATGATTCCAAGCATCGGACTGTGCTGGATTGATGCTAACCGCTTGCTGAATGAAGGTCTTGGCTTGCTCAAATTGAGTGAGTTCAGCATATAACAGACCTAAAAAATATAGCGCTTCAAAATGATTTGGATCGCTACTTAAGACAGACTCATATTTTCTTTTGGCAACGTCATAGTTACCATTTTGGTGCTCAAAAAATGCTTGCTGGAAGGCTTGATTCATTTATTGACATGTGCAATTACAAAATTTTCAAATTCACGAATTGGCTCTTCATCTAAAAATAGACAACTTGATTTAAATATTTTGCATTTAATTTTTTTGTAGAAGCTTTCATCTATAAGTAATTTTTGCACAATTTCTATATATTCTTTTTTACTGTTTGCACAAAGTTCGTCTAATCCCGCTCGCTTTAAAATCCCTGATGCCAAATTTTCACGTAATAGCGTTCCTTCGCTAGTTACTATCGGTGTACCAGCTTTCAAGGACGCGAGTGCAGTATTGAATCCTGAAAAGTAAATTGTATCTAAGCATAAATGACTGATTGATAAAATATAATTGAATTTTTTAATCGGTTGGTTTGGAATAAATTTTATTATTTCATTAAATTTATTTTCTGATATTTGTAGGTTTTTTATAAGTCTATCTTGAATTTTATTTGATACATATTTATCGCTTACAAAGAATATTATTTGAATATTATTTCCAATTTTTGCTATTTCCCGAATATATAAATCAAAATCCGGATGGTATTTTGGCTCTAATCCTGGACAAATAATTATTTTTTTATTAGTCTCTATTTTCAGCTCAGCTATATCAAAACACTGCTTAGGGAATTCGTCATTAAACAGGTATACACCCAAATTTTTTAACTTGATTAAATTTTCAGTATAGTTTTCCTGTGCCTCTCCGCTCTCCATTAATTCGGATGAGATATAGCTATCTATCGTTTCTATTCCTGTTGTTTCTGGGTGTCCCCACATCACACATTGTAAATTTGCCAATCGTCGTATTGCTAATTGTGTTGTTTCTTTATGCATCCCAAGTTCGGGATAAATTATTACGTCGGGATTTAGTTTAATGATTTTATTGATCCAAACATCCGTTGAATTTTTTTCTTTTATATAAATTGAAAATTTTTTGGCTATTTCTGTCTGATCATCTTCTTTTTCTCCAAGGTCAATGACATATATTTCAAACTTATCTTTGTCTAGTTTTTCTATAAAACCTCTTGTTATTGCATTCCAAACGGAATGGTTATAAAAATGACTTCCAATAAATATGACGTTTATTTTTTCTTTTGATTTTGTTTTCGTATGTTCAATTTTTCTTAAATTTTGAGTTCCAACTAATTTTCCCCATAATTTTCCGATTTTCCTATATAAATTAACTCTATTATCTTTTGTATATGCTAAGTAAAATGGTTGATTGACAGCAATTATTTTTTCATCGGGAACATTTTGTTTTTTTAATATTACATCTAAACTATTTTCAAATTTTTTAATTTGTTCATCGATCTGTAAACTATTTGTATAGAACTTTCGTAGAAAATTCATTGTTTTTACTAATTTATATTGAATATTTTCGGCATCAATTTTTTCAACTTCAGAATAGCAGTGTTCAGCAAGAGCATAATCAGTCATCTGATATGCAAGCTCTCCAAAGTTGTACCATGCCTCTTCGCACTCCGGATCAATCCTAAGGGCTCTCTCATAACTTAGCTTTGCCTCTTCGTACCTTCCTGCCGCATAGTGGAGAAGTCCAATATTGTTATGAATTCTTAAGTCTTCGGGGTTTATTTCTTGTGCTTTATAGTAGCAATACATTGCTTGCTGTTCATCTTTTTGCTCTTGGTATAAATTACCTAAATTGAGATATGCTAAAAAATGATTGGGGTTTAGGGTAATTATCTTTTTATATTTTTCTTTTGCTTCATCAGTTTTTTTCTGGTCGCTCTGCAACACCGCATAATTGAGAAGCGCTTCAATATTTTCTTGATTAATTGCCAATGACTTGTTGTAAGCAGCTTCGGCATTAGAATAATCGCGTAAATGATATAGGACCAAGCCCAAATGATTCCAAGCATCGGACTGTGCTGGATTGATGCTAACCGCTTGCTGAATGAAGGTCTTGGCTTGCTCAAATTGAGTGAGTTCAGCATATAACAGACCTAAAAAATATAGCGCTTCAAAATGATTTGGATCGCTACTTAAGACAGACTCATATTTTCTTTTGGCAACGTCATAGTTACCATTTTGGTGCTCAAAAAATGCTTGCTGGAAGGCTTGATTCATTTTGTGATAACAATAAAAAAACTCGCTATGTTTCCATAGCGAGTTTAAGGTACTTTTTTAATCTAAAAGTTGTAACTTATATGATTAGAAAGTATGGCGAACACCTAAAGCATACGAGTTTTGGCTTGCACCAGCCCCCGAGGAAACCGAGGTACTTGATGTTTGTGAGCTACCAAAAATTGCATACATATTGGTGCGCTTACTTAGCCAGTAATTAGATCCAACCTGATAGGCTGTGAAATTTGCTGTTGGTTGACTTGCGCCGTACGACTGCCAACGACCATTACCCATACTTGCCCAGTATTCAATAGTTTTAGTTGCAAAACCTCTCACACCGATTTGCTGCGCTGTACGGCTTAAGAAATTAGTTGAATTCAATGTGCTCGAATCTTTGCGATTAATATAGCCTGCATATGCTTTCAAGATTCCAAAATCATATGTAGCGCCAACATAATACTGATTGCTTGTTGCGTTAACCATTGATGTCAATAATGTAGCAACTGTTGTCGATGTGATTGTGGATGATTCATTTTTCAAATTTTGAAATACAGCTGTGGCATAGAGCTTGCCGAGTGTGTAATCTAGACCTGCGCCCCATGTAGTTGTATTACTTTTACCCGACGTTGTTGTTGCTGATGAAACTGTTCTGTCAGCGTTATTCATTCCGTATTGTGCAGTTACGCGAATGCCAGCCATTCTTTCTGACTGCAATTGAAGAACGTTATTAGTACGTACGGTATATGCAATTCCGCTATCCTGTCCAGAGGTTGAAGATGCATTGGTTCCGCCTGAATGAGGATAAATTACGCTACCCACCATATTATTTTGTTGACCTGGATCGGTTGCTCCAACTTGGCTATGGACGATGGTGTATTGCGTTCCGATTGAGAAATTACCTAAACCTTTTTTCGCTAAACCAGCAAATGCTTGGCGAGTATTGCCCAAAACGGTAGTGGTTGAAGTTGGATTAAGGTCCACTTCAACAGTGAAAAAGGCACTGTCTCCACCACCTAAATCTTCAGTTCCACGAAAACCTAATCTGCTGGACTGTTCCGCACTTGTTGTGAATGCGCTATAAGTCTGTCTTTGATTAGGTCCTGTTGAGGTAATTGTGCTAGAAGTAAGATTTCTTGTATTTCCACCTGCCCAACCCGCATCAATGATGCCGTAAACAGTCACGCTTGACTGAGCTTGTGCAGCACCAGCAAAAGCAGTCGCAGCAGCGATTGCAAATAATGATTTTTTCATTGTTTAAATCTCCATAAATTAAGAAATGCCTGAATTTCTTCAGGACCTTTGAATTATCCCGTTTTTGTATGTAAATACTGCCTTTTGAGGCTTTTTTGTGGCTATTCGTTGTATTGGTGCAACAGCGATTTCTCATTGATTTAATCTTTATAAATCAAAATGTTATGAATTTATTCTGATTTTTCTTCTTCAGATTGCGTTTTGGGTAGGTAGAAACGAGCAATCAAAAGCCCAAGTTCGTAGAGAAGGCACATTGGAATGGCCAGTAAGAGCTGAGATAAGACATCTGGCGGCGTCACAACAGCAGCGATCACAAACGCTCCGACGATCACATAAGGCCTGATTTCCCTTAATTTTTCGATGCTAACAATCCCCATTTTAACCAACACTACCACCACGACCGGTACCTCAAAGGTGATGCCAAAGGCCAAAAAGGTCGACATGGCAAAACTAAGGTACTTATCAATGTCAGTTGACATATCCGCACCCAAGGGGGCGTTGTAGCTCGCCATGAACTGAAAAACGGTCGGAAAGACTAGGAAATAGGCAAAGGACATGCCTACTAGAAATAGTGAGTAACTACTAACTACTAATGGGAGGACCAATTTTCTCTCATGCGTATAAAGCCCCGGGGCAATAAATGCCCACATTTGATAAAGAACAATCGGTAGCGCAATTAAGAATGCCACCAACATGGTGACCTTCATGGGAACAAAAAAGGATCCGGTCACATCGGTCACGATCATCTTGCCGCCGGCGGGGAGCGAGTCTAAAAGTGGCTTGGCAAACAAATGAAAAATGTCTGGGGCCCAATAAACTAGGGAAACAAACACAATAATGACCGCGATCGCTGATTTAACCACCCGATCGCGCAACTCAAAAAGGTGGGACATGAAGGTTTCTTGAAAACCCTCACCCCCTTTTGAAGTTTCCTCGCTCTGACCTGGTTTGGTATCGGACATCGTATTTGTTCTTGGTTCTTTATTGGTGAGGATCTATTGATTAATGATGCTTTTACTTGCTCAAAGCGGGCCGCTTAAAGCGCTTCACACGTGCCGCACCTGATTGAACTCGAGTGCGCACACCAGCTGAGTTTTTATACCAAAGGGGTTTAGCAGTGCGCTTCACACCCCAACTATCTCGCCCTTGTCGTAGCGCATCTCGATACACCTTCGTCACATCCGGGGAAGACTCTAGAATGGCGCTCGCGTAATCATCCTTGGGTTCAGCCTGATCGCTCAGATTAACGCTCGCTTCTTGCACGGTGGCATTGAGAGAGCTTTCCATTTCTTTCATGGCGTCCGCACTTGCCTCACGAAGCTTCTTGAACTCATCAAGCTCAATCTGACGATTGACCTCAGAGCGCACTTCCGCCATGTAGCGTTGGGCACGACCAAATAAGTTACCCGCCATGCGAGCCACTTTGGGTAAACGTTCGGGGCCCACTACGATCAAAGCCACCACCGCAATTAGGGCGAGCTTTGATACACCAAGATCAATCATCGATGCATCGCTAGTTTTTAGTTTTTGTGTCTGGTTTGATCAGGTCTTACGACTTGTTCACATCCTTGGCTTGCACATCGACGGTCTTATCGGCTGGGGCAGGGGTTTGCGACTGAATCTGCTCGGTCTTGGCTTCTTCATTCGTCTTCATGCCATCTTTGAAACCCTTTACGGCACCGCCTAGGTCGGAGCCAATATTGCGGAGTTTCTTGGTACCAAAGACCAACAAAATAATGACTAGTACGATTAACCAGTGCCAAATACTAAATGAGCCCATCTCAATTTCTCCTCGGATTATTTTTTCCAGGGGCGCGGTCCGCCCATCACATGCAAATGCAAGTGATAAACCTCCTGACCCCCATCCGCGCCATTGTTCACCATCACCCGAAATCCCCCCTCTTTACCGGGGCGACATCCTTCTTGGGAAGCTAAACGCGGGGCTAATTCCAACATTCTACCTAGCAATGGCGCGTCGTGGGCAGTCGCTGATTCCAACATCGGTAGGTGTTTCTTGGGAATCAGTAATAAATGCACTGGGGCAGCAGGATTAATGTCCTTAAACGCCAGGATTTCCTCGTCCTCATAGACCTTCTGGCAAGGGATTTCCCCGGCAACAATCTTGCAAAAAATGCAGTTTGGGTCATGGCTTGGGTGTTTCATAGGCTGGCATCTTACCTGAATTAACCCCAAAAACCAGCGAACTGGGGGTAAGCACTACGTTTTGCGACTCGCCTTCTCGGTAATCCCCGAAGTACCCTCGCGACGCTTGAGTTCAGCCAACACATCCTCGGGTCGTAAGTTAAAACAGGAGAGCGCCACCAGGCAATGAAACCACAAATCAGCCATCTCACCCACCAATAGCTGTTGAGATTTGGGATCGAGCTGATTCTGGCGGGAGTCCTTGGCCGCCATCACGGTCTCGGTGGCCTCCTCCCCAATCTTCTTCAAAATCGCATCGTCGCCCTTGGTAAATAGCTGGGCAATGTATGAACTTCCGGCATCGATCTTGCCACTCGCTAAATCAGCACGACGGCTATCGACCACATCGGCCAGATGCGCCAAGATGGAATCGAGGTTGGGGTTTTGGTTCGAGCTACTCATGGCTTCATTGTATCGACCCAATTACTCGCCACCGAGTCCCACTCATTAAAAAAGCAACTGTGTCTACCGGTATGGCAAGCAATTCCGTCTTTTTGATCCACGATTAGTAAAAGCGTATCGCCATCGCAATCCAACCGAATCTCTCGCACGGTTTGCGTGTGGCCAGACTCTTCACCCTTATGCCAAAGTTTGTTGCGCGAGCGCGACCAATACACCGCTTCACCCTTTTGCAAGGTTTGCATGAGAGATACTTGATTCATCCAAGCCATCATCAGCACATCACCCGATGAGGCTTCTTGAGCAATCACTGGCACTAAGCCCTGCTCATTCCAAACAATTCGATCAAGCCATGGGCCTGGTTCTAAACCCGATGTCTTTGTAAATTTAGCGTTGGTCATGATGATTAGAGTCTAATCGCAATTCCCTGCTTAGCCATATAGTGCTTTGCCTCTTGCACACTATGCTGCCCATAATGAAAGATGCTTGCTGCGAGTACCGCATCGGCTCTGCCAATCTGAATGCCATCAACGAGATCTTGTAAGCCACCCACACCACCAGACGCAATCACGGGCACTGATACCGCTCTGCTTACCGCAGCCGTGAGTTCCAGATCAAAGCCATCCTTAGTACCATCGCGATCCATGCTGGTGAGTAAAATCTCACCGGCGCCGCGCTTTGCAACTTCCTTGGCCCACTCAATCGCATCAATGCCAGTCCCTTTGCGCCCGCCGTGTGTAAATACCTCCCAGTGCTTAGGGGCGGTTTGCTTAGCATCAATCGCCACCACGATGCATTGCGAGCCATAATGCGCGGACGCATCCGAAACCAAATCCGGATTGGCGACCGCTGAGGAGTTCATGCTCACCTTATCGGCCCCAGCATTGAGTAAGCGGCGGACGTCTTGGGTGGCGCGAACTCCACCACCGACCGTCAAGGGAATAAATACCTTTGATGCCACCGCTTCAATGATGGGCAAAATCAGATCACGGTCATCCGATGTTGCGGTGATATCTAGAAAGGTAAGTTCATCAGCGCCTTGCTCGTTATAACGCTGCGCAACCCCCACCGGATCACCCGCGTCTTGCAAGCCAACAAAATTAATTCCTTTAACGACCCTGCCTGCAGTGACATCGAGGCAAGGAATAATGCGTTTCGTAAGCATCGTTTGCCTACTTGGCCTTACTGAGTTGATCGGCGTACTGTTGTGCCTCAGTTAAATCAATATCACCGTTGTAAATAGAGCGCCCTACGATTACACCCATGACACCCTCATCCTCGACCGCGCACAAGGCTTGAATATCTTTCTTGCTAGATAGACCACCACTCGCAATTACTGGAATACGAACCGATTGCGCAAGTTTGACGGTCGCCTCCAAATTAATACCCTTGAGCATGCCATCGCGCCCAATGTCGGTATAGATAATCGCCTCAGCACCGTAGTCCTCAAACTTCTTGGCAAGATCGATCACTTCATGGCCCGTTAACTTACTCCAACCATCGGTTGCGACCTTACCATCTTTGGCATCCAAACCCACCATGATGTGGCCCGCAAATGCGGTGCAGGCATCTTGTAAAAATCCGGGGTTCTTCACCGCAGCGGTGCCAATGATGATGGTGCTAATGCCATCATCGAGTAAGCGCTCGATGGTTTCTAGATCGCGGATACCGCCACCCAACTGCACCGGAATATCATCGCCCACTGCTTTGAGGATCGATTTGATTGCAGCCTCATTCTTGGGCTTACCAGCAAAGGCGCCATTGAGATCGACCAGATGCAAGCGGCGCGCACCTTTACTCAACCAGTGCTTGGCCATCGCGGCGGGATCTTCGGAAAACACGGTGCTTCGGTTCATATCACCTTGCTCAAGACGCACGCAGTGTCCGTCTTTAATATCAATCGCAGGTATTAACAACATAAGGTCATCTTGTTGAAATCAATCAGGGTCGCCAAGCGACAAAATTTTGATAGAGCTTTAGTCCGTATTGAGCACTTTTTTCTGGATGGAATTGCGTAGCAAAAATAGTATCGCGAGCCACGGCTGATGTAAACCACCCACCGTAATTCGTTGATCCTACAGTATCTTCTGGGTTGCCCACCTCAACATAATAACTGTGTACGAAGTAAAAACTCGTCATATCAGGGATGCCATGCCACATCGGGTGATCACGATCTTGGCGAACTTGGTTCCATCCCATGTGCGGGATCTTAAACCCTGAGCCATCCTCTTGCGTACCCGACAAATGAAAGCGTTTCACCTTCCCTGGCATTAAAGCAAGGCACGCCGTATTGGTTGTTACTCCGGGTTTGCGCTCTTCAGTTTCTTCAAAAAGCATTTGCTCGCCCACGCAAATCCCAAAAAGTGGTTTCTCACGCACCGACTGCATCACTGCATCCATGAGACCTGAAGAACGCAACTGCTTCATGCAATCGGGCATCGCACCCTGCCCGGGCAACACCACACGGTCTGAGCGCAAGATCTCAGCAGGATCGCTGGCGATCGTAATCTTGCACTCAGGAGCGACGCGCTGCAAGGCTTGTGAAACCGAGCGCAAATTACCCATTCCGTAATCAACAATAGCGATGTGCATCGCGATCTCAATAATCTCGTTGGCAAAAGAAGTGTGTCTTACAAACTTCCCTTGGTGGATGGCACCGCATGGGGTGAACGTGGATCGATACTCAAGGCCATGCGTAGCGCTCGCCCAAAGGCCTTAAATACGGTCTCAATTTGGTGATGCGCATTCACACCCCGAATGTTATCGATGTGCAAGGTCACACCAGCGTGGTTTACAAAGCCGCGAAAGAACTCGATGCTCAAATCCACGTCAAAGTCACCCACGCGCGCACGGGTAAACGGCACGTTGAACTCTAAACCTGGACGGCCGGAGAAATCAATCACAACGCGCGACAAGGTCTCATCGAGTGGCACATAGGAATGCCCGTAACGGGTAATACCCGCTTTATCACCAACCGCTTTCGCAATTGCTTGGCCTAAAGTAATACCAACATCTTCCACAGTGTGATGATCGTCGATGTGAGTGTCGCCCTGGGCATGCACCTCGAGATCAATCATTCCGTGACGGGCGATTTGATCGAGCATGTGATCCAAAAACGGTACACCGGAGTTTAAATCCGCTTTGCCGGTACCATCCAAGTTCAAGGTAATTTGGATCTTGGTCTCTGAGGTATTACGGCTGACATCTGCTTGGCGCATGGTGTGTGAATAAAAATAATGAGTCTTAAGCGTTCATAATATCATTTGTCATTCAAAATCAATCGCTTCACCTGTTTTTCATTGTTACTCTTTGGACCCTATTGCGATGAGCCTCTTTTGGAACCCCGACCTGCAGAACTTAAGCCCGTATGTTCCTGGGGAGCAGCCCAAACACGAGAGACTTATCAAACTCAACACCAATGAAAGCCCCTATGGGCCCTCACCCAAAGCCTTAGCAGCGATTGCCGCAGGCAACCACGAGGGCTTACGGCTATATCCCGATCCCGATGCCAAATCCCTCAAAGAGGCCATTGCAAATCACTATGGCTTAGAACCTAATCAGGTATTTGTGGGCAATGGCTCAGATGAAGTCCTGGCCCATGTGTTCTTGGGGCTTCTCAAACACCCAAAGCCCCTCCTCTTTCCCGATATCACCTACAGCTTCTACCCCGTCTATTGCCAACTGTTTGGGATTGACTACCAGACAATTGCGCTCGATAGTCAATTTGCCATTCATCTAGATGATTACCTTCAAAAGACCAACGAGTTAGGCGGAAATGGTGGAGTTATTTTTCCGAATCCCAATGCACCCACTGGTCGAGCTCTACCGCGCGCAGCAATTGAAGCGTTCCTAAAAACCAATACCCAAAGCGTGGTGGTGGTTGATGAGGCCTATGTGGATTACGGTACCGAGTCATGTGTACCACTTTTGCGCAAACACTACCCCAATCTCTTGATCACCCACACGCTTTCAAAATCGAGGGCTTTGGCTGGGCTACGAGTTGGTTATGCCTTGGGCCACCCTGATCTGATCGCAGGACTTGAGCGCGTGAAAAATAGTTTTAACTCCTACCCCTTAGGTCAATTAGCGCAAGCCGGTGCGATTGCAGCGATTGAAGATCAGGCGCATCTTGATGCAATCACTCAAGAGGTAATGAGGACTCGAGCCGCCTGTATCGAAAACTTAAAGAGTCTGGGTTTTAATACCCTTCCCTCAAGCGCTAACTTTGTCTTTACCCAGCATCCCAAACATGATGGCGAAAAATTGTACTTAGCCTTACGTGAGCGCGGCATCATCGTGCGCCACTTTAAAACACCACGGATTAAGAACTACCTTCGCATTACGATTGGCACGAATGAGCAAATGAGCATTCTCGTCGATGCTCTACGCGATATTGTGTCGTAATCTTCTGTAGTGAGGCTAAGTTAATTATTTTTTCGTGAGCCGCATCTCGGCTGCACGCGCATGCGCCTGTAAACCTTCGCCATGCGCTAGGGTGCTAGCAATAGGGCCCAAACTTTGCGCACCCGCTTCACTCACCTCAATGAGGCTCGAGCGCTTAATGAAGTCGTAAACCCCCAAGGGCGAAGAAAACCGCGCAGTCCGTGCAGTGGGTAAAACATGATTAGGTCCAGCACAATAATCACCCAATGACTCACTAGTGTAAGAGCCCATAAAAATTGCCCCCGCATGCCGAATTTGCGCAGCCCATTGATCGGGATTATTTGCACAAATCTCCAGGTGCTCGGCTGCAATTAGGTTGGCGATTTGGCAAGCCTGCGCCATATCATCCACCTCAATCAATAGTGCACGATTTTGTAGGGATGCGCGAATCACTTTCTCTCTAGGCATCTGCGGTAATAGCCTCTGAATACTCGCATCTACTCGATCAATGAACCCTTTGTCAGGACAGAGCAAAATCGATTGAGCGAGCTCATCATGCTCAGCCTGCGAAAACAAATCCATCGCAATCCAATCTGGATCGGTAGAACCATCGCACAACACCAAGATCTCGGAGGGGCCTGCGATCATATCGATCCCCACCCGACCAAAAACTCGACGCTTAGCCGCTGCCACGTACGCATTACCAGGACCTACGATCTTATCGACCGCCGGCACCGTTTGGGTTCCATATGCCAATGCCCCAACCGCCTGTGCCCCGCCAATCGTAAAGACCCGATCCACTCCTGCTAGATGAGCGGCTGCCAGCACCAAGGGATTACGCGCACCATCAGGTGTAGGGACAACCATCACAATCTCACCAACCCCGGCAACCTTGGCAGGGATGGCATTCATGAGAACAGAAGACGGATAAGCCGCCTTACCGCCAGGTACATAAATACCAACACGATCCAAAGGCGTGATTTTTTGACCTAAACGTGTGCCATTACTCTCGGTGTACTCCCACGAGTGGCAACCAGTTTCTACTTTCTGGCGCTCGTGATAGGCCCGCACTCGCTCGGCAGCCACTCGCAATGCACTTGCTTGCTCTTGCGCTAGAGATTGATAAGCCGCAGTAAGATCAGAAGAGGCAATCTCAAGATCGCGAACCTGATTGACTGCTAAACGATCAAACTGCTGGGTGTATTGCAAAAGCGCCGCATCACCCTCGCGCTCAATACGCTCCAAAATTCCAAGAACAACCTGATCAATGGCGTGATCATCGGCCGATGGAATTGACAAGCTGGAAAGCAAGGTCTTTTCAAAGCCGGGATCACGGCTTGTAAGACGTCGAATCTTGACACTCATGGCTGCCAAATACTCAGGATCTTTTGCAATTGAACGCGCTTACGCTTAAACGATGCTTGGTTCACGATTAAGCGCGCACTGATATCAGCAATCGACTCGACCTCGATTAAATTATTGGCACGCAGGGTGTTACCAGTGGACACCAAATCCACAATCGCATCGGCTAAACCGACCAAAGGAGCCAACTCCATCGATCCATATAAATGAATCGTGTCGATGTGTACCCCCTTATTGGCAAAGTGTTCACGCGCGCAGTTCACATACTTGGTAGCCACTCGCAGACGCGAGCCCTGACGCACCGCCGCCGCATAATCAAAACCATTTTTGACAGCCACCGCCATTCGACAGCGTGCGATTCCTAAGTCAATCGGGACATATAAACCATCGCTGCCTTTTTCTAAAAGAACGTCTAAACCAGCAACGCCAAAATCAGCAGCGCCAAATTGCACATAGGTGGGTACATCCGATGCGCGCACAATAATGATTTGCACCTCCGGATTGGAGGTCGGAATAATTAACTTACGGGATTGCTCAGGGTCTTCGAGCGGACGAATACCCGCCTTTGCTAAAACAGGGGCAGTTTCTTCAAAGATACGTCCTTTGGACAAGGCTAAAGTTAACATAATGACCCATTATTTCATGCGGCGGATGTTTGCGCCAAGTTGGGTTAATTTCTGCTCCATGCGATCGTAACCACGATCAAGATGATAAATGCGATCCACCTGGGTCTCACCTTGAGCCGCCAAGCCAGCAATCACCAGGCTTGCAGAGGCACGCAGATCCGTAGCCATTACTGTTGCACCCGAGAGTTTATCCACCCCCTCAACAATTGCCGTATTGCCCTCAATCGAGATATCGGCTCCTAAGCGGTTGAGTTCTTGCACATGCATAAAGCGATTCTCAAAAATGGTCTCGGTGATACGTGAACCACCACTGGCGATGGCATTAAGCGCCATAAACTGGGCTTGCATATCAGTCGGAAAGGCTGGGTACTCAGAGGTACGAAAGCTCACTGGCTTTGGACGACCACTCATCGAAGCAGAAATCCAATCGGTACCAATTTTTATATTAAGACCAGCTTCTTTAAGTTTTACTAGAACGGCATCTAAGGTATCGGGTCGGCAGTTCTTGAGAACAATCTCACCACCGGTCGCTGCTACCGCACACAAGAAGGTGCCGGTCTCAATGCGATCAGCAATCACCTGATGGCTTGCTCCGCGCAACGCGGACACTCCTTCGATCACAAGACGATCGCTACCAATACCAGTAATCTTCGCTCCCATCTTGACTAAGAGCTCTGCCAAATCACCGACCTCGGGTTCGCGCGCCGCATTTTCTAAAGTCGTAGTCCCCTCTGCAAGGCAAGCAGCCATTAAAAGGTTTTCTGTACCGGTCACGGTAATCATGTCGGTCAGGATCGCATTACCCCGTAACTGAGTATTGGGCTCAGAAATCTTTGCAACAATAAAGCCCTTACGAATCTGAATACCGGCTCCCATGGCTTTGAGGCCTTTAATGTGCTGGTCCACAGGTCGCGCCCCAATCGCACAGCCACCGGGTAGTGATACAGTTGCACGTCCCATCCGCGCTAAGAGCGGGCCCAATACCAAAATGGAGGCCCGCATGGTTTTTACCAATTCATAGGGAGCCTCAGGACTTGAAATAGTCGCCGCCTGCAAGATCAAATGGCTGCGATCGTTCGGATTTGGAAACTTCAAGGTCACGCCCATCTGTTGCAATAGCTTTAACATCGTACGTACATCTTGCAAATCCGGGACGTTAAAGAGTTCTATGGGATCGGCTGTTAATAAGCTTGCACACAAAATTGGTAAAGCGGCATTCTTAGCCCCCGCAATTGTGACCTCACCGTTGAGGGCGACTCCCCCCGTCATTACTAATTTATCCATTCGCGCTAATCTGAAATGATTTATTGAGCCGCAAACTCATCGGGCGTAAAGGCTTTAATGGAGAGTGCATGGATTTCCGCCTTCATCCGATCGCCCAGGGCTGCATAAACTAATTGATGCCGTTGCACCAAGCGCTTTCCTGCAAACTCAGGACTCACGATGGTGGCATAAAAATGTTGCCCATCCCCCTCGACCTCTAAGTGCGTACAAGAGAGCTGCTCACTAATATAACTTTTTACTTGCTCAGGGGTAGGAAACATCGCAATCCTTCATGATTAATGGCGTAATTTATAACCCGATTGTAGTAAACGCAGAGCCAATCCTGAGACGACCAAGAAAAACACGCTAACAATCGTCAAACTAAGCCAGGGTGAAACATCTGAGACCCCAAAAAATCCATAGCGAAAGCCATCGATCATGTAAAAGAATGGGTTAAGGTGAGAGATGAACTGCCAAATTTCTGGTAAAGAATGAATCGAATAGAACACCCCGGAGAGCATCGTAGCGGGCATGATCAAAAAGTTCTGAAAGGCAGCGAGCTGATCAAACTTATCTGCCCAAATACCAGCGATCAGCCCTAAGCCGCCTAAGATTGCCGCGCCCATAAATGCAAATAACAGAATCCACACTGGGTTTTGCATGGCAGGAACATCAAAAAAGAGGGTAATGAGTAAAACACCTAGACCCACAACAACCCCACGAAATACGGCAGCAAGTACATAGGCTGAATAAAACTCAAGATGAGTCAGGGGTGCAAGTAAAACAAATACCAAATTACCAGTAATTTTGGATTGGATCAATGACGAGGAGGTATTTGCAAATGCGTTTTGCAACACACTCATCATCACTAAACCTGGGATTAAAAATGCCGTATAGGTTAGCTTGTCGTACACCACCAAGCGTCCTTCTAACACATGCCCAAAAATCATGAGGTACAGGACGGCGGTCAAGACAGGAGCAGCAACCGTTTGAAAGGCAACCTTATAAAAACGCTTAATCTCTTTACGTAGCAGGGTTGGAAAACCACTACCGTATTCAAATGGAATTGGCATTAAGACTACTCTCCCGCCATAATTTGAATAAATACATCCTCTAGATCAGCCTCTTGCCCAGCTTGTGCTTTGTGTGCTCCATAGCGTGCGAGCAGATTTTGAGTGGTATCGAGTGCCACGACTTGACCAGATTTGAGCATCGCGATACGGCCACATAGACTTTCAGCCTCTTCTAAATAATGAGTGGTTAACAAGATGGTGTGACCATCTTGATTAAGACGACTAATAAATTTCCAGAGGGACTGACGCAACTCGACATCCACACCAGCAGTCGGCTCATCCAAGACAATCACGGGTGGGCGATGCACGAGGGCCTGTGCAACCAAAACGCGACGCTTCATACCTCCAGAAAGCGAACGCATATTGCTATTGGCCTTACTGGTTAAATCGAGATGGGTCATGATCTCATCAATCCAATCATCATTATTCCGAATCCCAAAATAACCCGACTGAAACCGCAGGGTCTCCCGAACCGTAAAAAAAGGATCAAATACCAGCTCTTGAGGAACCACGCCTAGTAATCGACGCGCCTCAATAAAATTAGTTTGCACATTCGTGCCCATGACGAACGCGCGACCGGAATCGGGTCGGCATAAACCAGCCAAAATCGAAATCAGCGTGGTCTTACCAGCACCGTTAGGACCGAGCAAACCAAAAAACTCGCCCTCCTTTACATCCAAAGAAACATTCTTAAGCGCTTGTAGTGAACCATAAGATTTAGTTAAATGTTCAACGAGAACAGCTGATTGCATGACTTACTGCAGCCCCAAAAGATCAGTCACTCCATACACGCTAGCAAGTACTCTTAATTTCTCAGGGGAATTTAAAACTACGAGGGATTGGTTGCGCTCTTGCAGTTGGCGGCGCCATGCCAGCAGAACCGCTAGCACGCTTGAGTCAAAATCACGCAGTGCAGAGCAATCCACTTGGGAAGACTGTACTAGGGCAAGAGCGCCCTGTTTCTCAATACCGAGCGCATTGGCCTGGGTCACGCAATTCGGCAAGGCAAAACTCATACTTACTTCTTGCCTGCCAACATCGCGTTGCGTTCTTGCAAAAACTTAATCAGGCCATCGACACCATTTTGACTAATTTGATTAGTAAATTGATTACGGTACGCCTCAATCAGCCAAGCGCCCATGATGTTAATGTCATAGACTTTCCACCCATCATTGGTTTTCTCAAGCCGATAGTCCAAGGGGATCGGATCTGATTTACCAATGACCACGGTTCGCACAATCACATCGGTATCGCTCGGATTTGCACGAAAGGGTTTGTATTGAACCGTCTGATCACGCAATTGACTCAAAGCCCCTGAGTAGGTTCGTATTAACAAAGATTTGAACTCGGCAATCAGTTGCGTTTGCTGCTCCGGGCTTGCCTTGCTCCAATTTCTTCCCATGGCCAATTGCGTGGTTCTGCGCATATCGGTATAGGGAACAATTTTCTTTTCTACCAAATCCACCACCCGAGGAATATTGCCTTTCTGGATTTCAGGATCGGCCTTCACGGAGGCCATCACATCGGCCACAATTATTTTGATGAGGCCATCAGGCGAGTTCGGGTCAGGCACATTTTGCGCATTGGCAAAGCCAACCATGCCAGACAGCAAAAAAGCAAAGAAAGTTAAAAAGGTTGTTTTCACGATAAGCCGGTCAAAAAAATAATGGATTGATTTTAGTCTTTTTGAATGATTTACTCGTAGGGGTTCTCGTAAACGGGTGCGCTTGATTCCTTGCCTTCCTTGGCCTGATCAATTTGATACTGGCGCCGTTGAATGTAGGCATCCCGGGTAAAGGTGTACTTATCAATCGCCGCACCCTCAAGAAGATCGCCTGCTTCATAGTAATTATTACGAGCATTGACAATCCGCAACCCCGTCAAACTGTTGCGCAGGGCCACGTCAGGTAATAGTCGGAACAGATAATCGGTCTCTAAATCCACCGCAGTACCAAAGGTATCGCGGACATTACTGGGGCCAAAAATTGGTAAAACCACATAAGGGCCTGCAGGCACTCCCCAAACACCAAAAGTTTGCCCAAAATCTGCTTTGTGTTTTTCTAACCCTCCCGGTGTGGCCATATCAATAAAGCCACCTAAACCAAAAATGGTATTGACGACCACTCGCATTAAATCGCTAAAGGCCATGCTTACATTGCCTTGCAAAAGATTATTTACTGAAGTGTAGATGTCGCGGTAGTTACCAAAAAAGTTGTCAATCCCTTGCTGGGCAGGTTTTGGCAATATAAATCGATAACCCCTGGTAATGGGTTTTAATAAATACTCGTCTAATCCCTCATTAAAAGAAAACACCGAGCGATTAAAAGATTCCCATGGATCATGGGGCGATGGCTCACTACCTGCAGGGATGCTTGCACAACCAATAATGCAAAAACTTAGAAAAGTAATGCCCAGGCGCTTTAGAAAAATCACAGTCGAGGTTGTTTCTTAAATAGTTATGGTTATTTAGCGCCGGACTTGGAATCGCCTTTATCTTGCCCAGTGTCTGCTGCCTTGTTATAAAGAAATTGACTAATCAGATTTTCTAAAACAATGGCTGACTGGGTCTGGGTAATCTTACCGCCATCGGCGAGCATTTGATCATCGCCACCCGCTTCAAGACCAATGTATTGTTCGCCCAACAAACCTGAAGTCAATATCTTAGCTGACGAATCCTTCGGAAACTGGTAGGTCTTATCAATCGTCATCGTTACCGTAGCTTGATAGGTTTTGTCATCAAACTGAATGGTTGAAATGCGGCCGACCACAACGCCGGCACTTTTTACTGGCGCACGCGGTTTTAAACCACCAATATTGTCAAAGCGGGCTGAAACCGTGTAGGTTGGAGCGAATGAGACGGCACTCATATTACCGACCTTGAGTGCTAAAAAAAGCATGGCCAACATGCCGATCGTTACGAACAATCCAACCCAAATATCAATCGCACTTTTTTTCATAAGAATCCTAGTTTATTCCGATCTTGGCCGACGGTTAGTTAGAAAACATCATGGCGGTCAATAAAAAATCCAAAGCCAACACTGCTAACGAAGACAGGACTACAGTCCTCGTGGTCGCTTGCGACACTCCCTCCGGAGTGGGCTTTGACTCATACCCCTGATAGAGGGCAATAAATGTCACGGCTACACCGAAGACAACGCTTTTGATAAAACCATTAGCAATGTCATCAAATAAATCCACGCCGCCTTGCATTTGGGACCAAAATGCACCGCTGTCGACTCCAATGAGTGGCACGCCCACTAAATAACCACCCAAGACGCCCACGGCAGTAAAGATGGTGGCCAAAATTGGCATCGCAATAATGCCAGCCCACAAACGAGGTGCAATTACACGACGTAAGGGGTCAACCGCCATCATCTCCATAGCGGATAACTGCTCACCGGCCTTCATAAGACCAATCTCTGCAGTGAGCGATGTGCCAGCACGGCCCGCAAACAATAAAGCAGTAATGACAGGACCTAATTCGCGGGTTAACGACAAAGCCACTAATAATCCCAGGGCCTGTTCCGAACCATAACGCGTTAAGGTGTAATAGCCTTGCAAGCCCAATACAAAACCAACAAATAAACCTGATACGGTAATGATCACAAACGAATAGTTACCAACGAACAAAATTTGATCCGATACCAAGCGCGGTCTTTTGAGTAAACCACCAGAACGCATCAGCACCAAGAAAAACATCCGCGCAGCATAGCCAAGGCCCGCAATGTTTCTACGAATAAAAAATCCAAAATCGCCTAATAGATTAGTAATCGGATTCGTTTTGGAAGTTGATTTAAGACTCATTGCTGGCGTAATCCAAAATCACTAGCTAAATCAGGGCCTGGGTAATTAAACGGTACCGGTCCTTCAGGCGAAGCGTCTAAAAATTGGCGCACAAATGGATCGACTGAGCGATTGAGCTCATCGGGTGTGCCTTGCGCTCCAATCTTGCCATTGGCAATAAAGTACACATAATCGGCGATCTCGAAAGTCTCTTCCACATCGTGTGTCACCAAAATACTGGTTGCATTTAGAGCATCATTGAGATTACGAATCAGTCGCGCTGTAATCCCTAAACCAATCGGATCAAGGCCCGCAAATGGCTCGTCATACATAATAAGCGGTGGGTCTAAAACAATCGCGCGTGCCAAGGCAACGCGCCTGGCCATCCCCCCTGAAATCTGCGAAGGCATTAAGTCACGAGCGCCACGCAAGCCCACCGCATTTAATTTCATCAGTACCAAATCACGAATCAACTCTTCAGATAAGTTCGTATGCTCCCGCAATGGAAAAGCAACGTTCTCAAACACACTCAAATCAGTGAACAATGCGCCAAATTGAAACAGCATCCCCATGCGCCGTCTGGCTTGCATCAACTGATCGGTATTCATCGCAGAAATTTCATGGCCCTCAAACTCTACCGAGCCAGTTTGAGCAGTCACCTGACCACCGATCAATCGCAATATCGTGGTCTTGCCGCAACCCGAACCACCCATCACCGCAACCACTTGGCCGCGGCGAAATTCCATCTGAAGCCCACCAAGAATTTGGCGCTCACCCGGGGCATAGGAAAAATCCACTCCCCGAATCGAAACAACGGGCGAATCAATCGCGCGTGCGGTAGGAGTAGAGGACATGCCTAGATTATCGCGGTAAAACTGATGTGCCCATTAAATACGCATCGACTGAGCGTGCGCATTGACGGCCTTCACGAATCGCCCAAACCACTAATGATTGACCGCGACGCATATCGCCCGCTGCAAATACCTTAGGTACATTCGTGTGATAAGCATGATGACCATCAACGGTCGCCTTGGCATTCCCACGAGCATCTTTCTCAACACCAAAGGCATTAAGGATTTGCTGAGCCGGAGAGACAAAGCCCATCGCCAATAAAACTAAATCGGCTTTAATCTCAAACTCAGAATTTGGGACCTCACTCATCTTGCCGTCTTTCCATTCCAAGCGCACGCCAATCAGTTTTTCAACTTTACCGTTTTTACCCTCAAACCGCTTAGTGGCAACGGACCAATCGCGCTCACAACCTTCTTCATGGGATGAGGAGGTACGAAGCTTGGTTGGCCAATAGGGCCAGACCAAGGGTTTGTTTTCCTCTTCAGGTGGCTGAGGCAATAACTCAAACTGCGTGACATTCTTTGCACCGTGGCGATTAGAAGTCCCGACGCAATCAGAACCCGTATCACCACCACCAATCACAACGACGTGCTTATCAGTGGCCCGAATCTCATTTTTCAAATCCCCGGCTACTTCCTTGTTTTGTGGAATTAAAAATTCCAAGGCAAAATGAATTCCACTCAACTCACGACCAGGCACAGGTAAGTCGCGGGGTTGCTCGGCACCCCCGCTAATGATGACCGCGTCAAAATTTTTAAGTAACTCCTCAGGGCTCACCGTTTTTTGGGCGTAGTTCTTCACTTCTTTCCCAAGCGTTTCTTTGCCCACAAAAACACCAGTTGCAAAAGTTACCCCTTCGGCTTGCATTTGCTCGACACGCCGATCAATCAACCACTTCTCCATTTTGAAGTCAGGGATGCCATAGCGAAGTAAACCACCAACCCGGTCATTCTTTTCATACACGGTGACATCGTGGCCAACCCGCGCCAATTGTTGAGCTGCTGCCATCCCTGCAGGGCCAGATCCAACCACGGCAACTTTCTTGCCAGTCTTTGTTTTAGGTGGTTGTGGCTTTACCCAATCATTTGCCCATGCTTTATCAATAATGGCGTGTTCAATCGATTTGATACCGACCGGTAACTGATTGATTCCGAGGGTACAGGCTGCCTCGCATGGTGCCGGACAAATACGGCCAGTGAACTCCGGAAAATTATTGGTGGAATGCAAAACCTCAATCGCATTTTTCCAATCGCCTTGGTACACCAAATCGTTAAAGTCGGGAATGATGTTATTCACGGGGCAGCCGTTGTTGCAAAACGGAATACCGCAATCCATGCAACGTGCACTTTGTACTTTTGCATCGGCATCTGATAGCGCCGCAACAAATTCTTTGTAATGATGAATTCGTTTGACTGGTGCTTCATAGGTCTCCTCGACCCGTTCAAATTCCATAAATCCAGTGACTTTACCCATACCAACTCCAAAAATCCTTCATTAATTAATCAGCATCATCAAGCCATCACAGGCTTGTTTTGATCGTGTCCTTGAGCGCGTTCCCATAACTCACCAAGAGCTCGCTTATATTCGGTAGGCAATACCTTTACAAAACGCGCGCGCGACTTGTCCCAATCGGCTAGCAATGCCTTGGCCCGCTCTGAGCCGGTGTACCGGAAATGACGCTCAATCAGTGTCTTTAAGATTTGCTCATCCGTTTGCCGCTCGCCACCCTCTTTCACATTCACTGGTGCATGCCATGTCGATTTGGGCATACTCGCAATTTGCTCAGAAGATGGCAACACTTTCTCAAGTGTGGCCATGGTGGTGTTGCAACGCTTCTCAAAAAGTCCGTCTTCATCAAAGACATAGGCAACACCACCGCTCATGCCTGCGGCAAAGTTACGGCCGGTCTTGCCAAGTACAACAACCGTTCCGCCAGTCATGTACTCGCATCCATGGTCACCCGTACCCTCTACAACCGCAATTGAGCCTGAGTTACGAACTGCAAACCGCTCACCAGCGACGCCGTTGAAAAATGCCTCGCCTTCAATCGCGCCATACAACACCGTGTTACCCACAATAATGTTTTGGGAAGCATCGCCACGGAACTCGTGCGGTGCACGCACCACAACGCGTCCACCCGACAATCCCTTGCCGACATAATCATTCGCATCACCCACCAGATCCAAAGTAATGCCACGCGCCAAGAATGCTGCAAAACTTTGTCCAGCGGTACCATTTAACTGAATGTGGATCGTGTCATCGGGTAAGCCCAAATGGCCATAGCGTTTTGCTAACTCACCTGACAGCATCGCGCCCACCGTACGATTAACGTTGCGGATCGGGACAATGAATGAAACCTTTTCGCCACGCTCTAAGGCTGGCTCACTCTTTTCGATCAAGGTATGGTCAAGCGCAGTATCTAGGCCATGATCTTGAGTGAGTGTTTGGTGACGAGGTTCGTCATGAGACACATTGGGTAGAGCAAACACCTTACTGAAATCTAAGCCTTGTGCTTTCCAATGATCAACCCCTTTACGTGTGTCTAAGAGATCAACACGACCAATCAGCTCATCAAAAGTTCGAATCCCCAGTTGCGCCATAATTTCACGTACCTCTTCAGCAATGAAGAAAAAGAAATTAACGACGTGCTCGGGTTTGCCTGAAAACTTTTTACGCAGTTCCGGATCTTGGGTCGCAACACCCACTGGGCAGGTATTGAGATGGCACTTGCGCATCATGATGCAGCCTTCAACTACTAATGGCGCTGTAGCAAAACCAAACTCATCAGCGCCTAATAAAGCACCAATCACGACGTCACGACCAGTCTTCATTTGGCCATCGGCTTGAACCCGAATCCGACTGCGCAGCTGGTTGAGCACCAATGTTTGCTGAGTCTCTGCAAGACCTAGCTCCCACGGTGTACCAGCATGCTTAATCGATGACAGGGGAGATGCGCCTGTGCCCCCATCATGACCAGCAATCACAACGTGATCTGACTTTGCTTTAGCAACGCCTGCTGCAACTGTGCCCACGCCGACCTCTGAGACAAGCTTCACTGAAATATCGGCTTGTGGATTGACATTCTTTAGGTCATGAATCAGTTGCGCCAAATCCTCAATGGAATATATATCGTGATGCGGTGGTGGCGAAATGAGACCCACACCTGGCACCGAGAAGCGTAGGCGTCCGATATAGTCCGAGACCTTACCACCGGGAAGCTGACCGCCCTCGCCAGGCTTTGCACCCTGGGCCATCTTGATTTGGATCTGATCGGCGGAACGTAAATACTCGGTGGTTACACCAAAACGTCCTGAGGCAACTTGCTTAATCTTCGATCGCAACGAATCACCATCTTGTAAGGGAATATCGGCTTCAACGACATCCTTACCCAAAATACTCGCTAGCGTCTCACCCTTCTTAATCGGAATACCTTTGAGCTCATTGACATAGCGATTCGGGTCCTCACCACCCTCGCCCGTATTGGATTTACCACCAATGCGATTCATCGCAATTGCTAAGGTTGCATGGGCCTCGGTGGAAATGGAACCCAAGGACATCGCACCGGTTGCAAAGCGCTTCACAATTTCTTTGGCAGACTCGACTTCATCGAGCGGAATGGCTTTATTGAGATCGATCTTGAACTCAAATAATCCGCGCAAGGTCATTAAACGCTTACTCTGATCATTAATCAGGTTGGCATACTCTTTATAAGTTTGGTAGCCCCTCTCTGGTCCAGTGCGAGTGGCATGCTGTAACTTGGCAATCGAATCCGGAGTCCACATATGTTTTTCACCACGAACGCGATAGGCATACTCTCCGCCCGCTTCCAACATATCAGCCAATACGGGATCATCTCCAAATGCAGCATGGTGCATCCGCAGTGCTTCTTCTGCAACTTCAAACACACCAATTCCACCGACATTCGAAGAGGTGCCTTTAAAGTACTTATCAATCAGTTCGTGATTAAGCCCAATGGCTTCAAAGATTTGCGATCCGGTGTAGGACATATAAGTTGAAATGCCCATCTTCGACATCACTTTTTGTAAGCCTTTACCAATGGCCTTCACAAAATTCTTAATCGCTTTCTCTGGCGATAAATCACCAGAGAGTCCCTTAGCCATTTCAGCCAAGGTCTCCATCGCCAAATAGGGATGAATGGCTTCGGCACCATAGCCTGCGAGTAGCGCAAAGTGATGAACCTCGCGAGCACTACCAGTTTCGACTACCAAACCAGTGCTGGTCCGTAAACCACGCTCCACCAAATGCTGATGAATGGCTGAGGTTGCTAACAATGCAGGAATCGCCATATGCTCCCGATCCACTTGGCGATCACTCACAATCAAAATATTGAATCCACTGCGCACCGCATCGGTTGCTTCAGCACATAAGGAAGCCAAACGCGCCTCAATGCCTTCCTTGCCCCATGCCACTGGATAGCAAATATCCAATTCGTGGGAACGGAACTTGCCACCGGTGTAGTGCTCAATATGGCGTACCTTGGTCATGTCATCCAAATCTAAAACTGGCTGACTGATCTCCAAGCGCATCGGTGGATTGATATTGTTGGTATCTAATAAATTGGGTTTTGGCCCAACAAACGACACCAAAGACATGACCAGGTTCTCACGAATCGGATCAATTGGAGGATTGGTAACCTGAGCAAATAATTGCTTAAAGTAGTTATAGAGCGACTTGCTGCGATCGGATAACACGGCAAGCGGACTGTCGTTACCCATCGAACCAATGGCTTCTTCCGCATTTTGTGCCATGGGCGCCATCAGGTATTTGAGATCTTCCTGGCTATATCCAAATGCTTGCTGACGATCGAGTAACTTTGCAGCAGGACGAATATGTTTTGCATCGTCTTGGGTATCTTTTTTGCTGACATCCAACTCATCAAGCTTCACGCGCACCGCATCAATCCAGCTCTTATAGGGTTTGGCTTTCGAGACCGAGTTCTTTAACTCAACATCATCAATGATGCGGCCTTGATCCATGTCGATCATGAACATCTTGCCAGGCTGTAAACGCCACTTTTGCACAATCTTATTTTCTGGAATCGGCAACACGCCGGCCTCAGACGCCATGATGACCAAATCATCATCGGTAACGTAATAGCGCGCTGGTCTTAAGCCATTGCGATCCAGGGTGGCGCCAATTTGACGCCCATCGGTAAAGGCCATCGCAGCGGGGCCATCCCATGGCTCCATCATGGCCGCGTGGTATTCATAAAAGGCACGGCGATTTTCATCCATGAGGGTATGCTGTTCCCACGCTTCAGGAATCATCATCATCATGGCTTGTGCAAGCGGGTAACCGGCCATCACCAAGAGTTCAAGGCAGTTGTCAAACGAGGCAGTATCCGATTGGCCTGGATAAATCAGGGGCCACAACTTTTGCAAATCATCACCCAATACAGGTGAACTAATTGCACCTGTGCGCGCATTAATCCAGTTCACATTGCCTTTGACTGTATTAATCTCGCCATTATGGGCAAGTAAGCGATAAGGGTGGGCCAGCTCCCACGCAGGGAATGTGTTCGTGGAGAAGCGTTGGTGAACTAATGCGAGCGCGGATACTGCTTTCGAATCTTTAAGATCGCAGTAATATGCGCCCACCTGACTAGCAAGCAAGAGGCCTTTATAGACTACAGTGCGGGCAGACATCGATGCTACAAAGTATTCTTTGCCGTGTTTCAGATGCAAGTCTTGAATCGCATGACTTGCCGTTTTACGAATTACATAAAGCTTGCGCTCTAATGCGTCGGTGGTCATGATGTCACGGCCACGTCCGATAAAAATTTGACGAATAATTGGTTCGGTTTTTTTCACAGTCGGCGACATCGGCATCGCGCGATCGATTGGCACATCCCTCCAACCTAAAACAATTTGTCCCTCCTGCCGAACAGTGCGCTCTAACTCTTGTTCACACGCAAGTCGTGAAGCATTTTCTTTTGGCAAAAAGATCATGCCAACGCCGTATTCACCAACGGGTGGTAAGTCCACCCCTTGCTTTTTCATTTCGCTACGGTAGAGCTCGTCTGGGATCTGTATCAATATTCCAGCACCGTCGCCCATGAGCGGATCTGCGCCTACGGCGCCACGATGATCGAGATTTTCAAGGATCTTTAATCCCTGAGTAATGATGTCGTGGGATTTTTTACCCTTAATGTGAGCAACAAAGCCGACGCCGCAGGCATCGTGTTCGTTTTGGGGGTCATAAAGACCTTGGGCGGATGGACGTAACTCGAGATGATTCATATTTAATCCAAATTGGTCATTCGGCATGCAATCCCCATGAATTGCGTTATCTATTGGCCGGGAGGGTAAATATAGGGGATTCCACTTAGGGATGCAATAGATATTTAATGACTCTGTCCCATTTAAATGCTGGGGACTAAAAATCTATCTTATTAAATAGGGACAGACTTAAGATTTTTTAGGTCGCCCTCGTGGTTTCAGCTGCCACCGGTCTAGACTCCATTTAGGATTTTGCTGGATAAATTCCAGACTTACCCAAGGTCTTGAGCGGATTAAATGCTCGGTAATGGCCCGATCCTCATGATGCGGTGCGCCCTCTCTGACAAATGCCTCCCAAGCTAGCTGCCTCTCAAAGGGCGTGTTTCCTAAGGCCCAAAAGTTCGGATGATCAGTTAGCCAGGGCTCCCCCTTGCCACCAATATGGCTTTGATAGCTGGT
Source organism: Polynucleobacter sp. MWH-UH24A (assembly GCF_018687475.1). NCBI lineage: Bacteria > Pseudomonadati > Pseudomonadota > Betaproteobacteria > Burkholderiales > Burkholderiaceae > Polynucleobacter > Polynucleobacter sp. MWH-UH24A. The sequence goes on along the minus strand of NZ_CP061292.1, from coordinate 78,234 downwards.
GCTCTTACAGTCTTCGGCGCGGGATTCAAGTCCGGCTCGTACAGGGTTGAGTTCAATATAGCGCTGCACTTGTAAAGCATAGCTAGGATCAGTGAGAGAAGAACAAAAGCGCCCCTCCCAAATCGTGCCTGAGGTACCCTGTCGTTGATTGATGTATTGCGCGTAGCGACGCCCTAATGATTGCATCGTTTTGGATAAGGAATAGTCAAAACGAGGGGTCACCAATAAATGTGCATGATTGGGCATTAAGGCAAATGCATGAACGCCGCATCCAAACTCTTTGGCAGCATCGCGCAACCAATCCAAATAAATTCGGCAGTCCGCGTCGTCATTGAAAATAATTTGACGGTTATGACCACGAACTAAAAGATGCATCGCTTGTCCAACAATGACCAAGCGCGCTTTACGGGCCATCTTTACTTAATTAAGTTGACGAACGCCGCCCAAGGGGGCGAACTCTGGAATGATCCAATCGCCATCGTATTCAGAAACCCCTGGCGGAGGCGCGCGATTTATCTCGGGGACGCCTCGTAAAGCAACCGACATAAAGTTAATCCAAACGGGTAATGCCAAGCCACCACCGGTCTCGCGATCGCCTAGGCTTTTGGGGTTATCAAAACCGATCCATGCTACTGCTGAAACTCGGGGATTGTATCCAGCAAACCAAGCATCGTGTGAATCATTCGTTGTACCCGTTTTTCCAGCAATATCGTTGCGTCCTAAAGCAGGTCTTGCACGCGCCGCCGTACCGGTTTTCGTAATTTCTTGCAACATACTGTCCATCACAAAAGTGGTTCGCTCATCCAATACCCGTAGCGCATTTTTTCCAACCCGGACTGGATCAGCCTGAAAAAGGATTTGACCTTTTGCATCAGTGACTTTGTCAATTAAATAGGGATTTACGAAATAACCCCCGTTAGCGAATACGCTGTAAGCGCTAGCCATTTGCAATGGCGTGACAGATCCTGCGCCAAGAGCCATGGTGAGATAAGGTGGATGCTTTTCAGGCTCAAACCCAAATCGTTGAATAAATTCTTGGGTATAAGACGGACCTATTTTCCGAATCACCCGAACCGACACTAAATTTTTAGACTTTGCCAAGGCGGTTCGTAAACGCATCATGCCGTCAAACTTCCCATCGTAGTTCTTAGGTTGCCACACTTGACTACCGGTCTCCAATGCCCCAATCGATAATGGTGCGTCATTCACCATGGTTGAAGGACTTATACCCTTTTCAAGAGCCGCTGCATAAACAAAAGGCTTAAAGGCTGAGCCAGGTTGGCGAAGCGCTTGAGTCACGTGATTAAATTTATTGCGACGAAAATCAAAACCGCCGACCAGCGCTAAGATTGCCCCATCATTCGGATCAAGGGCTACAAACGCAGCTTCAACCTGTGGCAACTGAGCCAGCTTCCAAACCCCATCATCATTAAGGAGTCGAACAACCGCCCCCGGACGAATACGCCGTTTGGGCTGCGCTGATTCTGATAAAGATGAACTTGCAAGCTTTAATGCATCGCCTTTAATCGTAATTTGCTCCCCAGTGGCAATCATGACCTTTAACTCCCTGGGACTAGCTTCCAATACAACCCCGGATTGCAACTCGTCGAGCGCTGGATAATCAAGTAAAGCGTCATCAATCGCTCGCTGGCGCTTTAGCGGGTCTTCAGGTAACTCAATGAAGCCCTCTGGGCCGCGATACGCATGTCGTAAATCATAGTCAAAGATACCTTTACGAACTGCGGCGTATGCTGCATCTTGGTCCGCTTTTAAGACTGTGGTGTAAACATTGATACCCTGCGAATAAACAATATCGCCGTACTGAGCGAAGAGCAGTTGTCTAGCCATCTCAGCAACAAAATCAGCGCGAGTATCAAACTCTTTTCCAAGACCGCGTATCTTGATGGATTCGGCCATCGCTTTTTCATAATTGGCTGGCGTAATATAAGAAAGGTCACGCATGCGCTGCAAAATATATTCTTGACGAATCTTGGCGCGTTTATAGTTATTAACCGGGTTATAGGCCGAAGGCGCCTTCGGCAAGCCCGCTAACATTGCAGCCTCCGCAATACTAATGTCTTTGAGTTCTTTGCCAAAGTAAATTTTGGAAGCACTGGCAAATCCATATGCACGTTGGCCCAAATAAATTTGATTCATGTATATCTCAAGAATCTTATCTTTGGTTAATTGGGCCTCGATTTCCCATGCCAGCAACACCTCATAAAGCTTACGACTGAAAGTCTTCTCATTGGTCAAGAAAAAATTACGTGCCACTTGCATCGTAATCGTTGATGCTCCTTGCGAAAGGCTTCCTCGCAAGTTTGCTAGAGCGGCTCGCAAAACACCCCAATAATCAACACCACCATGACTGTAAAAACGATCGTCCTCAATTGCAATCACTGCGTACTTGAGATGAACTGGGATTTCATTGAGAGGTACGACATTCCGTCGCTCTTCCCCAAATTCTCCAATCAACACCTTATCGGCGGTATAAATCCGTAGCGGCTCTTTCGGGTTGTACTCAACCAGCGCTGAAATGTTCGGTAAATTTGGCTTGGCAATAATGAATGCATACGCTACCAACATGGCAAATAACAAGCCAACCACCACCATCAAGATCAATAACGCTTTAATCAGTGGGCTAGCATTTGACTTTTCAGTAAAACGACTACCAGAGCCCCGTTGAAAAGGTGGTTTTTTGCTGGGAGGATTAGCCATCCTTAAATTATATGGTCCTACAGCATTTGCAAGAATTACTGATCAATTAATCCGGGTTTGCCGCTTTTAATGCGCAGTGGCTAGCAACACAATAGGCCATGGTCTATCGCAATATCAAACGGGAAGATTTTGACGAAACACTCCAAAGCTTAGGTAATGATCCTGCCATTTTGGAGCATGAGACTCAAGCCGATCATTTACAAAGTAAACGCCAGACTCCAGGGTCGACCCAATTAGGGCAAACGTGGTCGGGCCTTAGCGCCCTCAAAGAGTCCTATCGCGCATCCCCTCACTCTGGGGCGCTTGTCCTTGCCCTTGGTTTTATAGTGATTCTTCTGACTTTGGCCTATCTAATCACTCAAGTTCAGGAGATCGCTCAACGGAGCCATGATGGATCAAATCAAGCTTCGATGAAGCGAGAATTAACGGTCATTCAGGGTCAGATCGATGATCTTTATGAGCAGGCAGATGAAAACTTTTCGCAGATGATGGAACTTCTAGAAGCGGCTCAAAAAAGTCGGTCTATCCCGACTAAAGAAATTAAGCGCCTAGCAAGCCCCGATCCCGATGAAGTTGATTTGAAAAAATGGCGTCACCTTGGTGTGGGAAAAAATAAGGCAGGGTCATTCGTGATGCTTCATGATGGCCAACAAAGTCGGGTCTTCACCCATGATGAATTCGTAAAACCCGCCTGGAAGGTCACCCACTTTAATCACTCTCAAGCCATCCTACAAGGCCCCGGAGGAAAGCAAGTGGTGATAACTTCACCATGATACGTAAGGTATTTCAGAGCATTTGGATTTGGCTTTTATTGGGCGTTCAAAGTGCATTTGCATATCATCCAACCATCAACAGTGCGTTACCAAATACACCGATTAGTATTTCAGCCAAAGAGATGCCGCTGGTGGATTTGCTCCATGCATTGGGCCAACTGGGTAATACGCATTTTGTATTAAGTCCCAGCATTCAAGGAACGATTAATGTCCAGCTTGTCGATGTTCAATGGCAAACTGCCTTATCAACCATCTTAGCGAGTCGTGGCTTACGCTTCATTCGTAAGCAGGGTGTCTATTGGATTGCACCACACCAGGAAATCACAGCTTTCCAAAAACAACGTCGTGATGACTCCGCATTACCTTTTGGTGGTGAGTACCATGGCACACCTCGGCAAATTTTGATTGAAGCCAGGATTGTGGAAGCAGACCATCGCTTTGCGCGTAACCTAGGTGCCAAGCTGGGCTTGCGCTCTCATCCAGAAACTTTGCCCGATGGGAATAGCCGAACTCAGAGTTCGTTTGCAATAGGATTACCGCTTGGTGCTAGCGGCCTCAGTGGATTTGAGCCAGTTACCGCGGCAGCAACCCTACTGAGTAAAAACGCCACTCGCTTACTCGATTTTGAATTAAGCGCCCTTGAAAGCGATGGGCAGGGCAAGATACTGTCCAATCCACGCATCATGACCGCCGATATGGTGAAAGCCACAATTGAACAAGGTACCGAACTACCCTATCAAACCTCCTCTTCAAATGGAGGAAATAAAATTCAGTTCCGTAAAGCCAACCTACGCCTCGAAGTCATTCCGAAGATTCATGATGATGGCAGAGTCTCTTTATTGGTTGCTATTAATAAAGACAGCATTGGCATGAAGACCGAACAAGGTTATGCCATTGATACTAAAAATTTGAGCTCTGAAGTCAGTGTTGAGAATGGTGGAACCGTTATCTTGGGCGGTATTTATCAAACAACGGAGCGAAAGGATACTGTCAAAATCCCATTCTTAGGAGACATTCCCTTAATTGGTCACCTTTTTAAACATCAGTCCAGCTTGCGAGATAAAACCGAACTTCTCGTATTTTTAACACCTACCATCTTAGATAAACCCGAATAGAATGACGCTATGGACATTGAAAATTCCAATATCTTTCTAATTGGACTAATGGGGGCTGGCAAGTCAACGGTTGGGAAACTAATTGCCCGAAAACTCGAACGGCGCTTTATTGATTCCGACCATGCGCTTGAGGAGCGGTGTGGGGTCAAAATACCGACCATTTTTGAGATGGAAGGTGAGGCGGGTTTTCGTAAACGCGAAGCTCAAATCATCGATGAGCTAACCCGAGAGCAATCGATTGTGCTTGCCACCGGTGGCGGTGCGATATTGCTTCCAGATAATCGAAGGGTGCTTGCTGAACGTGGTACGGTAATTTATCTGCATGCCAACCCGATTGAGCTTTGGCATCGCACTAAGGGCGGCGAAGGTCGCCCCCTGTTACAACATGGCGACTCAAAGATGATCTTAGAAAACTTATATACCATTCGCGATCCACTCTATCGAGAAATTGCAGACTTTATTATTGAGACTGGTAAACCAAGCGTTAATCAACTCGTAAGCTCTTTACTGATGCAACTTGAACTAGCCCCATGAAAACTCTGAATGTATCCCTTGGTGAACGCAGCTACCCCATTTACATTGGTTTGGGGTTACTAAAGCAATCTGAACTTTTTAAACCTTGGATTACTGGCAAATCTGTATTTGTAGTCACCAACACAACCGTTGGCCCTCTCTATAGCCAATCCTTGATCCAAACCATTTCAAACGATGCAAAATCTGTTCATGAGATTGTTCTACCCGATGGCGAGTCATACAAAGACTGGATTACTCTGCAGAAGATCTTTGACGCACTATTAACCTATGGGGCTGATCGTAAATCGGTATTAATTGCTCTCGGTGGCGGGGTGATTGGTGATATGGTGGGTTTTGCAGCTGCTAGCTTTATGCGCGGCATTCGCTTCATTCAAGTACCCACCACCTTGTTGGCTCAAGTGGACTCCTCGGTAGGCGGCAAGACTGGGATTAATCACCCTCTTGGTAAAAATATGATCGGTGCCTTTCATCAACCGGTTGCAGTCATTGCTGATCTTGATACCCTCAAGTCACTCCCGCCTCGAGAGTTGTCGGCCGGTTTGGCAGAGGTAATCAAACACGGAGCGATTGCAGATGGTAAATTCTTTGATTGGATTGAAGCACATCGCCAAGAACTACTAGATTGCGATAGCAATGCGATGAGTCATGCGGTCGAGCGCTCTTGCGAAATTAAATCAGCGGTAGTAGCTGCCGACGAAAAAGAGTCTGGGATTCGTGCCATCTTAAATTTTGGCCACACCTTTGGCCATGCCATCGAATCTGGCTTAGGCTACGGGGAATGGTTGCATGGTGAGGCAGTAGGATGCGGAATGGTGATGGCGGCAGATTTATCTTCTCGCTTAGGCTATTTGCAAACTGAGGAAGCGGGTCGCATTAAAAAACTCATTGCAGCAATGAACCTGCCCGATTCTGCGCCCAAACTTGGAAATAGCCGCTTCTTTGATCTTATGCGAATTGATAAGAAATCCGAGGGCGGAGAAATTCGTTACATTACCCTAGAGAGAATTGGAAAAGCAAAAATTGAGGCGGTTGATGATGCGATTGTTGACCAGGTCTTAACGACTAATCAAGCAAAGTAATCTGAACCGCTTGCCCTGCCTGATCGCTCACAAAGCGAGATAAGTCGGTAAGCAATTCGTTACCTGTTTTTGTATCAAGCCATCGTGGCTGATGAACGGTTCCAGCCCAACGGTAGTGAAAGCCTCCGGCTTTACATGCGACCCAAATCTCATGCAAGGGCGGTTGCGTATTGATAACGACAACGCTTCGATCTCGAAACACAATATTAATGACATTACCCCCTTGACGAGCAATGTCGAGGTCGAGATCTAAACGCTCATCGGCATTCTCGAGCGACAATTCAATCGACTGCAATAGATGACTAGCGAGCTGATGAAATTGCTTATCATCAATTTTATCAATCTGGGAAGAAGAGGTATTTTGCATGCTATATTCAAATTTCGGTGATTAATCAGATGATATCGATTGTAGTTAAGATTCCGGTTTGCGTTGCTTTAATGTCCCTCGTTGGATGTGGGGTTAGAGGGCCTTTATTTTTGCCAAATGTTCCGCCCGTCCCACCAGCGCCCACTCAAGCGGAGCCTAAAGGTCCTCTATATCCACCTAAAGAATCAGGTTCAAGCACTCCGATTAATTCAAGCCCCACAAAGTAATGATGCATTCCATTCCATCACTAATCGGCTTTTCTCAACACCATGGGGAATGGTTTGCTGAAGGGATTTCGCTATCGGCTTTAGCGAGTCAATACGGTACTCCCTTATACGTATACAGCAAGCATGCGATATGTTCGGCATACCGTGCTTATGATGTCGCCTGCATCCGTGCAAACGGTAGTCGACGTGCCAGAATTCATTACGCAGTTAAGGCGAATAGCAATCTTGCTGTTTTAGATGAGCTCAAGCAACTAGGTGCTGGGTTTGATTTAGTTAGTGGTGGTGAACTGGCGCGCGCCCTTCATATCGGTGCCGATCCCAAAGGTATGGTTTTTGCTGGGGTCGGCAAATCCGCTGATGAAATTAAATTTGCACTCACAGTTGGAGTCAAGTGCATTAATGTCGAGTCCATCCCTGAACTCCATCGAATTAATCTGATTGCTAAAGGCATGGGCTTACGTGCTCCGGTTTCCTTACGCGTCAATCCTGACGTCGATGCTCAAACTCATCCGTATATTTCTACAGGTCTCAAGGAGAATAAATTTGGGATCGCCTATTTTGAGGTTCTAAAAACCTATCGAGAGGCGGTGCTACTGCCCCATATCGATATTGTTGGCATCGATTGCCATATTGGTTCCCAAATCACAAATACCTCCCCTTACCTTGATGCTCTTGATAAGGTGCTTGATCTTATTGAGCAGCTCAAGCGTGAAGGCATCATCATTCATCATCTTGATTTAGGCGGTGGCCTTGGAATCGACTATGGCTCGGATGCGCCCCCAGATATCACGATGTTCACCAACACCCTACTCAATCGCATCGATGAGCGTGGCTTTACTCAGCTAGATGTGATTTTGGAGCCCGGTCGCTCCTTAGTCGGAAATGCTGGAGTACTTCTGACTCAAGTTGAATATCTGAAGACCGGCGCTGATAAAAACTTCTGTATTGTGAACGCCGCCATGAATGATTTAATGCGTCCTGCACTCTACGATGCGTACCATGCGATCGTTCCGATCAAAAGTGGGAGCGATAAAGCAATGACTTACGACGTAGTTGGCCCTGTTTGCGAATCAGGCGATTGGTTGGGCAAAGATCGCGCTCTAGCGGTTCAGGAAGGGGATGTACTGGCTATTTTGTCCGCGGGCGCTTATGGATTTGTTATGGCATCAAACTACAACACGCGAGGACGACCAGCGGAAGTGATAGTTGATGGTGATCAAGCCCACCTAGTAAGGGAACGCGAGACTACCAATAGCCTCTTTGCTAATGAACGAACGATTGGAACGAACTAATTCGGTCTAGCGCAAACCCGCCATGTAATCAGATACGGCTTTCATTTCAGCATCTGACATCTTGGCAGCAATCGTACTCATTTGTACACTGTTCTTACGCGTACCCTCTCTGAAAGCAATTAATTGCGAGGTCGAGTAATCTGCCCATTGGCCACTCAAACGTGGGTACTGCGCTGGGATTCCAGCGCCATTAGGACTATGACATCCCGAGCATGCCGGAATCCCTTTTTCAGCAATGCCCGCGCGATAAATGCGCTGTCCCAATGCAATCGAATCTTTATTTTGAGCGGTACCCAACTTAGGCTCTTGTTTACTGACATAGGCAGCTAGGTTCAGCATATCCTGCTCCGTTAAGGCAGCTACCATCCCCATCATCACGGGGTTCATCCGTGAGCCATCTTTGTAATTCTTGAGTTGCTTCAGAGTGTAGGCAGTATGCTGAGCAGCCAACTTAGGCCAGGTTGCAACCCCGCTATTACCGTTTGGACCATGGCAACCAACGCAAGAAACGATTCCTCTCTTTGGATCACCATTGTTATAGAGGGCGTCGCCAGCAGCAGCATCCGCTTTGATCACAGCAGGAGTTGGAGCGCTGGTAGTCATCGCAGGCGCGGCGGCTTTTGCAGGCTCAGCTGCATGAGCAAACGATAAAAAACCGCCAACTAAAACTAGCAAAAGGGCAGAAATATTTAATTTGGAGAATTTGCTGCTATAGCGCATTATGGGTACCTAGCCTACTTTGAAATGAATTGATGTTCAAACTAAATTCATGTGATTTTACAATAGCTTCCAGTCATGTCTAAACTGCACCAAGCCCGCTTTTTTACCACGGTCAATGAGCTTCAAACTCTTCCTCAGGGAGACCTCCCCGAGATCGCATTTGCAGGGCGCTCCAATGCCGGAAAATCCAGTGCAATCAATATCTTATGTAATCAGAAGCGCCTAGCATTTGCAAGTAAAACCCCAGGTCGAACCCAGCACATTAACTATTTTGGGGTCTACACCAAGGATGAGTTACTTGCATATTTAGTCGACCTACCAGGCTATGGCTATGCAGCAGTTGGCGAGGCAACCCGTTCCCATTGGAACGAAATCTTAAGCCGCTACCTTCAAACTCGCAAGAATTTGGTTGGGCTAATCTTAATTGTGGATGCGCGACGGGGCCTAACTGAACTGGATGAACAGATGATTGCGTGGTTTGGTGTGACCCAAAAACCCATCCACATTTTATTGAGCAAGTCTGATAAACAAACGTTTTCAGAAAATCGCGCCCTGTTACATGCCATCTCTGAACAAATAAAGGGATTTGCCCCTGCCCAAATTACTGCCCAGTTATTTTCAAGTACAAAACGGGTCGGTCTTCTCGAAAGCGATACACTTATTCAACAATGGCTTTTTCCAGAACACCGCACCACCCAACCCTGCCCTGATTAGAAAGTATTTGCAATGTCTCAATACCCTGCTTATCGCCCTCGCCGGATGCGCCGCGATGATTGGTCACGTCGCCTTATTCAAGAAAATCATCTACGGATTGACGATCTCATCTATCCCGTTTTTTTACTGCCCGGCAACAATCAAACCCAAGCGGTCTCCTCGATGCCGGGTATTGAGCGAATGTCACTTGATCGCTTGTTTCATGTGGCTGAAGAATGCGTAGCACTTGGCATTCCAGTGATGGCCCTCTTTCCCATAATCGATGCGTCATTAAAGAGCAATGACGGTGCCGAAGCTTTTAATCCAAAAGGGCTTATTCCAAGCGCTGTAATGGAACTAAAAAAACGTTTTCCTGTGCTTGGCATCATGACTGATGTCGCACTCGATCCCTATACCAGTCACGGTCAAGATGGCGTACTCGATGATCAGCATCGGATTTTGAATGATGAGACCGTCGCAATCCTCATCAAACAGGCGCTCTGTCATGCTCAAGCAGGCGTTGATATTGTTGCACCTTCTGACATGATGGATGGCCGTATTGGTGCAATTCGTACCGCCCTTGAAAATCAAGGATTGATTCATACGCGCATCATGGCTTATGCCGCCAAATACGCGTCGTCATTTTATGGTCCCTTTCGGGATGCAGTTGGATCGGCAACGAATCTTGGTAAAGCAGATAAAAAGACTTACCAAATGGATCCCGCCAATGGCGATGAGGCCATCCGTGAAGTTGGCTTAGATATTAGTGAAGGTGCTGATTTGGTGATGGTAAAACCTAGCATGCCTTACCTCGATATCGTATATCGCATCAAAGAAGCCTTCGGCTATCCAACCTATGCCTATCAAGTGAGTGGTGAGTATGCCATGATGAAAGCTGCCACCCAAAATGGCTGGCTTGATCATGATGCAGTAATGATGGAGTCCCTACTCGGATTTAAACGCGCCGGAGCAGACGGCATCTTGACCTATTTTGCGCTTGAGGCTGCACGCTTACTCAAACGCTAGGATTACTTAGCTTCTAACTCCTGCAGTCGCTCTAAAAAACGGCTGGGCGCCATAAATCCAACCACTCGCAAAGACTTTTGCTCGGCACCAGCCCCATTAAAGAACAATATTGCGGGCGGACCGTACAAACTAAATTGCTTGAGTAGTGCTTGGCTCTGTTGGCTGTTGATGGTCACATCAGCTTGAACCAATACAAAACCGCTCATTGCCTTTGCAACCTCGGGATTTGTGAAAGTGATCGCTTCCATCTCTTTGCAAGAGATGCACCAGTCCGCATAGTAATCAAGTATGACGGGTTTATTTTCAGCCTTCGCCCTTTGCAAAATGCGCTCGAGCTCTTCACTCGAACGTACAACCTGAAATACCAAATCGGATGAAATTCGTTTTTCAGTACGAGGACTTATTTGATTTTGGTTACCAGCTACGACGGACATTACTGGCCACACAATCCAAATGGCTAAAGCAATTAACACCAAACCAAGACCGCGCTGCAACCACATCATCCACGCGCCTGTTTGTGGCAAGAAACTTCTGGCACCCATCGCAATAAGTAATAACGGAAGCCCCATGCCCAAGGCCATCACAAATAGTAGACCTCCACCAAGCACCATTGATCCGGTCTGTGCCACAAACCCCAACACACTTGCTAGTGGCGCCGTAATACAGGGACTTGCCACCAAAGTCGAAATCGCCCCAAGGCCAAACGCTCCAGCGATGCTGCCACCCTTTTGTCGCCCTGCCAGTTGATCGACTTTGTTTTGCCACGCTTGAGGCATCTTTAACTCGTACAAGCCAAATAAGCTGCCCGCTAAAAATAATAGAAGGAGGGCAAAGAGTATCAGCGCGATGGGGCTTTGTAGAGCCCGCTGTACACCGCTCCCCAATGCAGCCGTAAGTACTCCAGCTAACGCATACAACAAGGCCATGCCCAAAATGTAAGCCAAGGCAAGATAAGCCGATCGGGTTTTGCTGATTGGACCCCCATCTTGGCGGCCTAAAACAATACTACTCAAAATGGGTAACATTGGTAACACGCAGGGCGTAAACGCAAGCGCAATCCCAAGAATAAAAAATCCCGCAAATAGATAAAACGGTTTGGCATTCTCTAAGTAACTTTTAATCGAGGCAACGTCATCTCGCCCACTCCACAAATCACGTAAGTTAAATGGGGCTGGGGTTGGATTCGAGCTCCTTATTGGTGCTGCATCACCCTCAGGAATTGGCGCAACCCGAACCCCTGGAGCTGCAATAAAGTATTGATAGGTCATTGGTGGATAGCAAATACCTCCGTCCGCACAACCTTGTAAATCAATCTCTAGACGAATACCGCTTTGTGGAGTTTGTGTAAACCCAAGAACCACTTCAAATGGTTTTAGGAAAATCTCCATTTTTTTTCCAAAGGTCTCATCAAATTTTTCAACCCCTCGGGGGATTTGAATACTCTTGGGAGCGCTTGGCTTGTCATTGATGAATAGCCGATACTGCAAGGACTCCTGGTAAATGTAATAACCCGAAACCGGTCGGTACTCAATTGCAATCTCATTGGTATTGGCAAGCCATGTCGCCTCCACAATAAATGCCTTTTCTGGAGGCAGAAATTCTTTAGCGCTTACTAAACCAGATAATGCGACACTTGATAGTAGAAACAATAAGAGTTGAACTAAGCCATACTGAATTCGCCTCATGGCCTTGTCTCCTCATTCACCCATTGGCCGTATGCTTGGGAATACTCGGCCGGCCTAAAAGCAATGATCTCTGGCAATTGATAAGGGTGATGGGTCTTAATGAATGCTTCAATAAGTTGCCACTGAGTAGCTGTTGTTTTAGCACTCAATAAGACCTCGGTATCGTTGCATAGTGTTCCATCCCATCGATAAATCGATTGCACGCCCCCCTGAATTTGTACACAGGCTGCGAGACGCTCATCGATTAATTGCTGACCTAGTAATCTAGCCGCATCCATCGTTGGCAAAGTCGTTGTCACGATCAGTATCGGATCCATACAAAGAGATGGTTCAAGCAGTGGGTTAAATGAAAAAGCCAGGCCGAAGCCTGGCTTTAACTATACCTGATGCTAATTTATGCTGCTGCAGGCTCTTGCTGAGGGGCCTCTTCGACTTCGGGGCGATCGACTAACTCAACCAACGCCATTGGTGCATTGTCGCCGTGCCGAAAACCAAATTTCAGAATACGGAGATAGCCGCCTGGACGGGTCGCATAACGAGGGCCGAGCTCAGTAAATAATTTGCTAACCATTTCACGATCACGCAATCGATTGAATGCTAAACGACGATTAGCCAAATTATCCTTCTTGCCCAAAGTAATCAAAGGCTCAACTACCATCCGCAATTCTTTTGCCTTTGGCAGGGTTGTTTTGATGACCTCGTGCTCAATCAAGGAGTTCGACATATTGCGCAACATCGCCAAACGATGCGAGGAGGTGCGATTTAGTTTGCGTAAGCCATTACCATGACGCATGATGCTTCCTTTCTAATTATTGCCCGAGGGTTGCTGGAGGCCAGCTGTCGAGCTTCATCCCAAGACTTAAACCACGGGCTGCCAACACGTCCTTGATTTCGTTCAAGGACTTGCGACCCAAATTAGGTGTCTTGAGTAGTTCATTTTCAGTACGCTGAATTAAATCACCAATGTAATAGATGTTTTCAGCCTTTAAGCAGTTCGCTGATCGAACGGTCAACTCTAAATCATCGACCGGTCGCATCAATAATGGATCGACCATCGTCGAGCGACTTGGAGCCAACTCGCCACTCACCTGACTGCTCTCTAAGGCAGCAAATACGACCAATTGGTCTACTAAAATACTTGCGGCTTGACGGATTGATTCTTCAGGCGAGATCACGCCATTGGTTTCAATCGTCATTACCAAACGATCTAAATCGGTACGTTGCTCAACACGAGCAGACTCAACGGCATAGCTAACGCGATTAATCGGGCTAAACGAGGCATCCAAAACAATGCGTCCAATTAGCTTAGTCGCTTCATCTTGATATTGGCGCATATTACCTGGTACGTATCCACGACCCTTTTCAACCTTGATCTGCATATCGAGCTTACCGCCTGCAGCCAAATGAGCAATAACATGTTCAGGGTTGATGATTTCAACATCATGCGGAAGATCAATATCCTTGGCACAGACCACACCAGGACCTTCTTTACGCAAATTGATCGTCACCTCATCACGAGATTGCAATTTAAAGACAACGCCTTTTAGGTTGAGGAGCAGGTTAACAACATCTTCCTGAACGCCATCCAAGGTGGAATACTCATGAACAACGCCTGCAATCGCTACTTCGGTTGGAGCAAAGCCAACCATGGAAGACAACAAAACACGACGTAATGCATTACCAAGCGTATGGCCATAGCCACGCTCAAACGGCTCCATGACAACTTTAGCCTGATTCGCACCGAGTGCTTCAACAGAAATGATTTTTGGTTTAAGCAAATTTGTTTGCATAGATATCTTTTCCTTAAGAGGTGCAGTATTAGCGTGAATACAATTCGACGATCAAACTTTCGTTGATATCACCACTGATTTCATCGCGATCTGGTACTTGTTTAAACGTTCCCTCGAGCTTGCTAGCATCAACGCTAACCCAATTAATTGCGCCGACTTGGGAAGCAAGATTTAAAGCTTCTTGAATTCGGTTTTGTTTTTTTGCCTTCTCACGAATCGCAATCACATCACCAGGACGAACCTGCATCGATGGAATATTAACTACTTGCCCATTTACAGTAATTGCTGCATGCGATACCAACTGACGTGCTTCAGCGCGAGTTGAGCCAAAGCCCATGCGATAAACCACATTATCTAAACGGGACTCGAGAAGCTGCAGTAAGGTCTCACCAGTATTACCTTTGCGACGCTCCGCTTCAGCAAAGTAGCGTCGGAATTGACGCTCGAGCACGCCATAAATACGCTTTACCTTTTGCTTTTCACGCAACTGATTACCGAAGTCAGAAGTACGTGCACCTGAAGTGCGACCGTGCTGACCAGGCTTACTGTCTAATTTGCACTTGTCCGATAAAGCACGGCGAGCGCTCTTTAAAAATAAGTCGGTACCTTCCCGACGAGATAGTTTGGCTTTAGGGCCTAAGTAACGTGCCACGATTTCTTCCTTTCTATGCCTCGATGTTTACCGAGGTGAGTTCGCTGTAACTACCAGCGAACGGTGGGCTTATTAAACAATTGCTGGCATAGCCAGCGGCTTGGTACTGCAAAAATTAGATACGGCGACGCTTTGGAGGGCGGCAACCATTATGTGGAACCGGCGTTACATCCTGGATTTCAACAATCTTGATCCCTAACGAGTTCAATGCACGAACTGCCGACTCACGACCAGGACCGGGGCCCTTAATTTGGACCTCTAAATTCTTAATCCCGCACTCAATTGCTGCCTTACCAGCCACTTCCGCAGCAACCTGAGCTGCAAATGGAGTTGACTTGCGCGAACCCTTAAATCCCTGACCGCCTGAAGTTGCCCACGACAGGGCGTTTCCTTGACGATCCGTAATGGTCACAATGGTATTGTTAAACGATGCATGCACGTGGGCAATGCCATCAGCGACGTTCTTTTTTACCTTTTTACGAGCGCGTTGCGCACTTGCATTTGCGGCGGTTTGTTGTGCTTTTGCCATATCAGTTCCTAATTATTTCTTAAGTGCAACGCCGGCCTTACGGGGGCCTTTGCGGGTACGCGCATTGGTTTTCGTTCTCTGGCCACGAACTGGCAAACCTTTGCGATGACGAATGCCGCGATAGCAAGCCAAATCCATTAAACGCTTAATGTTCATGGTGACTTCACGACGCAAATCACCCTCTGTGGTGCGCTTACCCACTTCATCGCGAAGCTTCTCTAATTCAGCATCGGTAAGATCTTTCACTTTCTTATCGATTGCAACACCTGTGTTCTCACAGATCTTGAGAGCCTGAGCTTTGCCAATACCATAAATGGCGGTTAAACCAATCACAGTATGTTGATGATTTGGGATATTTACCCCAGCGATACGTGCCATATAAATTCCTCTACTTAACCGAATTAACCTTGACGCTGCTTATGGCGTGGATCGGACGAGCAGATCACACGCACCACGCGCTTACGCTTGATGATTTTGCAATTGCGGCAAATACATTTAACGGATGCCAATACTTTCATCATTCACCTCTTTAATAATCCTTACTTCGCACGGAAGATAATTCTTGCGCGCGTTAAATCGTATGGGGTCATTTCCACAGTTACCTTATCTCCGGGCAGAATTCGGATGTAATGCATCCGCATCTTCCCAGAAATATGACCTAGTACTACATGCCCATTCTCTAACTTCACCCTAAACATGGCATTGGGAAGGTTTTCAACAATTTCCCCTGCCATCTGAATCACATCGTCTTTAGGCATCTTAGAGAGTGGGTCCCATCTTAAAGTTGGCTTTCTTCATGAGAGAGCCGTACTGCTGTTGCATCACAAATGATTGCACTTGGGCCATAAAGTCCATCGCAACCACCACAATAATTAACAACGATGTTCCGCCAAAGTAGAAAGGAACGTTGTATTTCAAAACCAAAAACTCAGGCAATAGGCACACCAAAACCATATAAATAGCACCAGCCAAAGTTAAACGAACCAGAATTTTGTCGATGTAACGGGCCGTTTGATCACCTGGACGAATGCCAGGGACAAATGCTCCACTCTTTTTTAAGTTATCAGCCGTATCACGGCTATTAAAGACCAGTGCTGTATAAAAAAAGCAGAAGAAAATAATCGCCGTAGCATACAAAATAATGTACACCGGCTGACCTGGAGCTAAAGTTGCGGCCAAGTCTTTCACAATACGACTCAGCATATTGGTTGGTTCGCCTGCAGTAAACCAACCGGCAATGGTTGCTGGGAACAAAATAATCGATGAAGCAAAGATGGGGGGAATAACACCGGCCATATTCAGCTTTAGAGGCAAGTGGGAAGACTGACCACCATAGATCTTATTGCCAACTTGACGCTTGGCATAGTTCACCAAAATACGACGCTGTCCGCGCTCTACGAAAACCACAAAATAGGTAACAGCAATAACAATCAATACGATAAAAATTGCTGAAAGGATGCTCATGGAACCGGTACGAACGAGCTCAAGAAGGCTTGCTAGTGCACTTGGAAAGCCGGAAATTATTCCCCCAAAAATGATCATAGAAATACCATTACCCAAACCACGCTCTGTAATTTGCTCGCCAAGCCACATTAAAAACATTGTCCCAGTAACAAGCGTTACAACGGTACTAAGTTGAAACATGAGACCTGGATCAACAACAAGGCCAGGCTGAGACTCAAGCGCAACAGAAATTCCAATCGCCTGGAATGTGGCTAAAAAGACCGTTGCATAGCGCGTGTACTGAGTAATCTTGCGTTGCCCAGCTTGGCCTTCCTTCTTCATTGCCTCAAGCGAAGGGATCACAATCGTCATCAACTGCATAATGATCGATGCAGAAATGTAAGGCATGATTCCCAGAGCAAATACAGTGAAGCGCGATAATGCACCGCCTGAAAACAAATTGAACATTCCCAAAATACCGTCTTTTTGCTCGCTAAAGAGCTTTGAAAGCTGATCAGGATCAATTCCAGGTACTGGAATGTGCGCACCAATACGGAAAACAACTAACGCCAATACCAAGAAAATCAAGCGGCGACGTAAGTCGCCATACTTGTTTCCAGATGGTGTCAAACTAGAGACGTTAGAGGAACCGAGTGCCATAAATTGCTTTAAACCTCAGCGAGCACCTTGCCACCAGCAGCCTCAATAGCAGCTTTTGCACCAACACTTGCAGTCAACCCCTTCAAGGTGACTGCGCGCTTAATTTCACCGGTCTTAATCACTTTGACAGCATTCGTTTGCTCACCAACAAGGCCATGCTGTTTAAGGGCAACTAGATCCACTTCAGCCAAACCGATGCGCTCTAGATCTGCGAGGGTTACTTGACCAACAAAACGACGTGTTAAAGAAATAAAACCGCGCTTCGGTAAGCGGCGATACATTGGCATCTGACCACCTTCAAAGCCAACCTTATGAAAACCACCAGAACGCGACTTTTGGCCCTTATGACCACGACCTGCAGTTTTACCAAGACCAGAGCCAATACCACGGCCTACACGACGACGTGGGCGTTTAGCACCTTCTGCAGGTTTGATTGTGTTTAATTGCATTGCTTTACCCGATCACTTTCACAAGGTATGAAACCTTATTAATCATTCCCCGGACCGCCGGAGTATCTTGTAACTCTGAAACCGAGTTGAGGCGGCCAAGGCCTAAACCACGAACCGTGGCACGATGGCTCTCGCGAGTACCGATTAAGCTACGCACTAGCTGAAGCTTGACCTTGGAATTTGTTTGTGTGTTTGCCATTTTTTACTTTCGATTACAGGCTATTAACCCAAAATTTCTTCAACTGACTTTCCGCGCTTCGCAGCAATTTCTGCAGGCGTACTCATCTTGCTTAAACCATCTAAAGTTGCACGTACCATGTTGTAGGGATTGGTTGAGCCAATCGACTTAGCAACAACGTTGGTTACGCCCATCACATCAAAAATAGCGCGCATTGGACCACCAGCAATCACGCCAGTACCTTCTTTAGCGGGAGAAATCAGAACGCGCGATGCGCCATGCTGACCAATCACAGAATGTTGCAGCGTTCCCTTACGAAGAGGGACCTTAATCATTTTGCGGCGAGCTTCGTCCATAGCCTTTTGAACAGCGACTGGAACTTCCTTCGATTTCCCTTTGCCCATTCCAATGCGTCCATCACCATCACCAACGACGGTCAAAGCAGCAAAGCCAAGAATACGGCCGCCCTTAACCACTTTGGTTACGCGATTAACAGCAATCATCTTCTCGCGTAGACCGTCATCGCGCTCTTCAGACTGAATTTTGGTTTGCATTTTTGCCATAATTTTTTCCTAAACCGTTTCTTAGAACTTCAAGCCGGCTTCACGCGCAGCTTCAGCAAGGGCCTTAATGCGGCCGTGGTAACGATGTCCCGCACGATCAAAAGCAACGCTTTCAACACCTGCCTTTTTCGCACGTTCAGCAATTAATTTGCCAATGGTTTGTGCCGCTTGGCTATTTCCACCATTTTTCACCGATGTACGCAAATCCTTTTCCATCGTCGAAGCCGCAGCAACCACTTTGCTACCACATGGGCTATAGACCTGGGCTGAGATATGGCAATTACTCCGAATCACCGTCAAGCGATGAGCCAATAGCTCAGCAATCTTGATACGGGTTTGACGCGCACGTCTTTGTCTTGTTTCGTTTTTATTCATATCGAATCTCGGCTTTACTTAATTACTTCTTCTTGGTTTCTTTAAGGTGAACCACTTCGTCAACATAACGAACGCCCTTGCCCTTATAGGGCTCTGGAGAGCGATACGCACGAACTTCGGCAGCAACCTGACCAACTTGTTGCTTATTGGCACCTTTAATAATGATTTCAGTTTGCGAAGGGGTTTCCGCTTTGACGCCGGTAGGCAGTGGATAGTTAATTTCGTGCGAGAAACCCAATTGCAATTTCAAGGAATTGCCTTGCGCTTGCGCACGATAACCCACGCCAACTAAGCTCAGCTTACGCTCAAACCCCTGGGTTACGCCAACGACCATGTTGTTGACCAATGCTCGGGTTGTTCCTGAGAGTGCATTCGCTTCTGGCGAGTTGTCTTTAATAGCAACCGTTATAACGCCATCTTTATGTTCAACACCAACACTGGGATGCAATGTATGGGTGAGAGTACCCAAAGGCCCTTTCACTGTTAACAAGGCGTTTGCAATACTAATTTCAGCACCTTTTGGCACTGTAATGGGAGATTTACCAACTCGTGACATCGTTCTCTCCTTAAGCCACGTAGCAAATGACTTCGCCACCCACGCCAGATGCGCGTGCTTTGCGATCAGTCATCAAACCTTGCGGTGTTGAAATTATGGCAACGCCCAAGCCATTCATCACTTCAGGAATATCATGACGACCTTTGTAAATACGCAAGCTGGGAGTTGAAACTCGCTCAATTCGTTCAATCACAGGACGGCCAGCGTAGTATTTGAGATCAATCTTTAATACGGGCTTGGCTGCTTCACCAGTGATTTCATAACTATCGATATAGCCTTCGTCTTTCAAGACTTTTGCGATAGCAACTTTTAATTTGGACGACGGCATGGTGACCAAGGTTTTCTGCACCGCTTGCGCGTTGCGAATTCTAGTCAACATATCGGCGATTGGATCACTAATACTCATGGGTTCTCCTAAATTCTTTCGCCGCTTACCAGCTGGCCTTGGTTAAACCGGGGATCTCACCACGGAAAGCAATCTCACGGATCTTGCCGCGCGCTAAACCAAATTTGCGGAAGGTGCCACGTGGACGACCGGTTAATGAACAACGATTACGTTGACGAATAGGGCTCGCATTGCGCGGCAGTGATTGCAGCTTCAAACGGGCCTCATAGCGCTCTTCATCGCTACGGCTTGTGTCATTAATGATCGACTTAAGCTCAGCGCGCTTATGCGTATATTTTGCAACCAACTTAGCGCGTTTTTTCTCACGCTCAATTAAAGATAGTTTTGCCACGTTTGCCTCTTAATTGCGAAATGGAAATTTAAACGCCGCTAACAATGCTTTAGCTTCTTCATCGGTTTTAGCGGTGGTTGTAATACTGATATTGAGACCACGCAATGCATCGATTTTGTCGTACTCAATCTCAGGGAAAATAATCTGCTCTTTAACGCCAATGTTGTAATTACCACGGCCATCAAACGCTTTGCCAGAGATTCCGCGGAAATCGCGAACACGTGGCAAAGAAACCGTAATAAAACGATCTAAAAATTCATACATGCGAGTACCTCGCAGAGTAACCATCGCACCGATAGGGTAGCCTTGGCGAATCTTAAATCCCGCAATCGCTTTACGCGCCTTCGTGATAACTGGTTTTTGACCAGCAACTTTGGTTAGATCACCAACCGCGTGTTCGATTACTTTTTTGTCATTCACGGCCTCACCTAAACCCATGTTGAGGGTAATTTTGGTAATGCGAGGGACCTCCATCACAGACTTGTAGCCAAACTGCTGCATCAAGTTTGTAACAACTGTATTTTTGTAATGCTCTTGTAAACGGGTGCTCATAATTTCTCCGAACCTTAAGCGCTTAACGTCGCGCCAGTGGTTTTTAAATAACGCACTTTTTTGCCATCAACTAACTTAATGCCAACACGGGATGGCTTTCCGTTTGCATCTACTAATGCAATATTCGAAGCGGCGATTGGCATGGTCTTATCTACCGTTCCGCCAGTGGTTCCATCGTTGGGATTGGGCTTCACGTTCTTTTTGTAAATGTTCACGCCCTCAACCACAAATTTGTTTTCGAGAATTCCGGTAACCGTTCCTTTTTTTCCCTTATCACGCCCAGTAATAACAATCACGGAGTCGCCTTTACGAATCTTTTTCATAGTGACCTCTTTAAATAACTTCTGGGGCAAGAGAAACGATCTTCATGAAACGCTCTGTACGCAGCTCACGCGTGACTGGTCCAAAAATACGAGTACCAATCGGCTCAAGCTTTGCATTTAGCAAAACAGCAGCGTTCTCATCAAATTTAATTAAAGAGCCGTCTGGACGACGAACGCCTTTCGCAGTCCGAACAACTACTGCGTTATAAATATCGCCTTTTTTAACTCGACCACGAGGAGCGGCAGCTTTTACGCTAACCTTAATGACATCACCAATGTTGGCATAACGGCGCTTTGAGCCGCCCAATACTTTGATGCACAAAACTTCGCTCGCGCCAGTGTTATCGGCGACTTGCAACCTGCTTTCAGTCTGAATCATTTTGTCTAATCCCCAACTTGTACGCCAATGGCGTCAGTCTTGGTTCCGTCTATGAGCCCATCGCATTGCTGCAAAGTAGCTCGGATTTAATAAAAATTACTTATAAATCAACAACTTAATAAAACTATATATTTCCGTGATTTGATCTATTTAATAACGGAAAGCCTTTGATTCTACTACAAAAAACTGTGTTTTGACAATATCTTGTCAAAATTTCAACTTAAATCCCTTTGGAAGCCTCAACCAGGCGGGTTACTACCCAGGCCTTCGTTTTAGCCATTGGCTTGCCTTCAGTAATTTCCACGGTGTCGCCCATCTTGTACTGATTGGTCTCATCGTGTGCGTGATACTTTTTTGACTTACCAACGTATTTGCCAATTACAGGATGCTTCACCTGACGCTCAACTTGAACAGTCACGGTTTTTTGCATCTTGTCGCTAACGACACGACCAACCAAGGTGCGGCGCAAGGGTTTGGAGATTTCTGTCATATCTCGATCCTAATTATTTCTGAATAGTCTTTTGGGTGATAAAGGTTTTAACGCGAGCAATGTCACGCTTTACCTGTCCCAATTGACTAGTATTTTGAAGTTGCTGAGTTGCTTTTTGCATACGCAGCTTGAAATGGGTTTTTAGCAATTCAGACAACTCTTGATTAAGAGCACCTAAATCTTTGCTTTGGAGTTCTTTGCTTTTCATGATGGATTCCTGATTAAGCGCCGATTTGACGAATCACAAAGGTTGTTTGAATGGGCAACTTGGATGCGGCCAGACGGAATGCCTCTCTCGCTAGAGTTTCATCAACACCGTCCATCTCATAAAGAACCTTACCCGGCTGAATCTCGGCTACGTAGTATTCTGGGTTACCTTTTCCGTTACCCATACGCACTTCAGCAGGCTTTTGGGAAATTGGCTTGTCTGGGAAAATCCGAATCCAGATTCTTCCGCCGCGCTTAATATGGCGGGTCATTGCGCGTCGTGCAGACTCAATTTGACGTGCCGTTAAACGACCACGGCCAACTGCCTTCAGACCAAAATCTCCGAAGGCAACTGAACTACCGCGTGTGGCAACACCGGTATTACGACCTTTTTGTTCTTTACGATATTTGCGACGCTTTGGTTGCAGCATGCTTACTCTCCTGCCTTTTTCGTTTCGGTGCTAGCAGCCGCTTTACGAACCCGCTTTACAGTGGGCTTCACCGCTGGCTTCTCTTCACTGGGCTTGGCTGACGAATCAGCGCCGGCTGCACGACGCACAGTCTTAGCAGGTGCACGACGTGGTTTTTTCTCCTCGGCTACAGGGGCCTCTGGTGCTGTATTTTGAGTCAATTGCGCATCTGCGCCACGACCCAAGGTGTCGCCTTTGTAAACCCAAACCTTGACGCCAATAATGCCGTATGTTGTTTCTGCCTCTGATGTGGCGTAATCAATATCAGCCTTTAGGGTATGGAGTGGAACGCGACCTTCGCGATACCATTCGCGACGGGCAATTTCAGCACCATTCAAGCGACCAGAGGACATAATCTTGATGCCCTGAGCACCAAGACGCATTGCACTTTGCATCGCACGCTTCATGGCACGACGGAACATGATGCGTTTTTCAAGCTGTTGAGTGATTGAGTCTGCAATCAACTGGGCATCGACTTCAGGCTTACGAATCTCTTCAATATTGACATGAACAGGCACACCCATGCGCTTTTGCAGTTCTTTGCGGAGAACTTCAATATCTTCGCCTTTCTTGCCAATTACGACGCCAGGACGCGAACTAAAAATAGTGATTCGTGCATTCTTAGCAGGACGCTCAATCAATACTTTACTAACAGAAGCATTCTTTAGCTTCTTCTTCAAGTAATTGCGTACCTCAACATCCTCTTTAAGCATGTTGGCAAAATCATTGCTATTGGCATACCAACGGGATGTCCAGTTACGGCTTACCGATAGACGAAATCCATTTGGATTAATTTTTTGGCCCATGTCTTTCCTTAATTACTCAGGGTCACGCTAATGTGACAACTTTGTTTCTCAATGCGGTTACCGCGGCCTTTGGCTCGAGCAGTAAAACGCTTTAATGATGTTGCTTTGTCAACAATCACGGCGGACACTTTGAGCTCATCAATGTCAGCACCTTTATTGTGCTCAGCATTGGCTATAGCGGACTCAACCACCTTCTTCATAATGAAAGCAGCTTTTTTGGGGCTGAAATTCAAAATGTTCATAGCGCGTGAAATCGGCAAGCCTCGAATTTGATCTGCCACTAAACGTGTTTTTTGGGCAGAAATTCGTGCGCCGCGGTGAATAGCTTTAACTTCCATCATCATCCCCTTACTTCTTCACTACTTTCTTGTCGGCAGAGTGTCCTTTGAACGTGCGCGTCAAAGCAAACTCACCAAGCTTGTGTCCAACCATGTTTTCAGAAACATAAACTGGAACATGCTGTTTACCGTTGTGAACAGCGATTGTTAATCCAATGAAGTCAGGAAGAATGGTCGAACGACGCGACCATGTCTTAATTGGCTTCTTATCTTTATTGGCCTGAGCGGTCTCAACCTTTTTCACAAGGCTGGCATCGCAGAAAGGGCCTTTTTTCGCAGAACGAGTCATTTATCTATTCCTTATCCATTAACGCTTTTGACGACGCTGAACAATCATGGTCGTTGTACGTTTATTGCGACGGGTACGATAGCCCTTCGTTGGGGTTCCCCATGGAGAGACGGGTACACGGCCTTCGCCAGTTCGTCCTTCGCCACCACCATGAGGGTGATCGATTGGGTTCATGGCTACACCACGCACTGTTGGACGAATACCGCGCCAACGGGTTGCACCTGCTTTACCAATCTGACGCAAACTATGCTCTTCATTGCCTACTTCACCAATCGTGGCTCGGCAATCGATCAAAATACGGCGTACTTCTCCGGAGCGCAAACGAACCTGGCCATACACACCTTCGCGGGCCAACAACACTGCTGAGCTACCGGCAGAACGAGCGATTTGCGCACCCTTTCCAGGCAACATCTCAACACAATGGATCGTGCTACCAATTGGAATATTCCGAATTGGTAAATTATTTCCTGCTTTGATCGGAGCCTCGGCACCGTTCATCACTTGCTGACCAACAGTCATTCCCTTTGAGGCAATGATGTAGCGACGCTCACCGTCGGCAAAGACCAGAAGCGCAATATTAGCGCTACGGTTAGGATCGTATTCTAGGCGCTCAACCTTAGCAGCGATACCATCCTTATCGTTGCGCTTAAAGTCGACCATGCGGTAGTGATGCTTGTGACCACCGCCTTTGTGACGTGTCGTAATGTGGCCATTATTGTTACGACCAGCTTTTTGGAATTGTGGCTCAACCAAGGCTGCGAAAGGCTTGCCTTTGTGCAGATCAGGATTGACCACCTTGACCATTGAACGACGACCTGGTGAGGTCGGTTTAGTTTTCATAAGCGGCATAATTAATTTGCCTCCGCTTCAAAGTTAATTTCTTGACCAGGCTTCAGATTGACATAGGCTTTCTTTGCATGATCGCGTCGTCCCTCAAATCGGCCAAAGCGCTTTGGCTTACCTTTTTGATTAACGATTTGCACAGACTCCACTTCGACCTTGAAAAGCAATTCAACGGCCTGTTTTATATCAAGCTTATTTGCATCGCGCGCAACCTGAAAAATCACCTGCTCGTTCTTTTCGGCAACCATCGTCGCTTTCTCAGAAACAATAGGTCCAAGCAAAATTTGCATGAGACGATGATCGTTTTTACGTATTTGGCTCATTTCAGCAACTCCTCCATCTTGGCGATCGCTGCTTTGCTCACCAATACTTTTTGAAACTGAACTAATGACAAAGGATCCGCATGTTGAGGTTCAACCACAGCAACTTTATGCAAATTACGAGAAGCAAGATAAAGATTCTCACTAACTTCATCCAAAATAATTAGTACGGACTCAAGACCCATACCCTTTACTTTTTCAGCCAATAGTTTTGTCTTAGGCGCGTCTAGATTGAATTGATCAACCACATTTAAACGACCTTCCCGTGCCAACTGAGAAAGGATAGAGCGCATACCAGCGCGATACATTTTCTTGTTGACCTTGTGCGAAAAATTTTCTTCTGGAGAGTTCGGGAATATCCGACCGCCTCCGCGCCACAATGGCGAGGAGCTCATACCAGCACGAGCGCGACCAGTGCCTTTTTGGCGCCATGGTTTTTTCGTGCTGTGCTTAACCTGTTCACGATCTTTTTGGGCACGATTACCGCTACGTGCATTCGCTTGATAAGCAACTACGATTTGATGAACCAGTGCCTCGTTGTACTCACGCTCAAATACTTCGGGTGAGGCTTGTACACCAGCGCCTAGTTGACCGTTATCTTGGAGAAGCTTGAGTTCCATATCTTCTCCTTATTTCTTTGCCGCAGCTTTAACAGCTGGGGTCACAAGTACTTTTCCACCAGGAGCACCGGGAACGGCGCCCTTGACCATAATTAGATTGCGCTCCGCATCAATGCGAGCAATCACGAGATTTTGAACCGTACGGGTTACATCACCCAAATGACCGGTCATGCGCTTACCAGGAAAAACGCGGCCTGGATCTTGCGCCATACCAATAGAGCCTGGAACATTGTGTGAACGGGAGTTACCATGACTCGCACGACCAGAGGCGAAGTGGTAGCGCTTAATCGTTCCAGCGTAGCCCTTACCGATCGTTACGCCTTGCACATCCACTTTTTGACCAGCAGCAAAAACATCAACGCCAACAACTTGACCAGGCTTCATCTCGGCCAATTTTTCAGCATCAACATGGAATTCATTTAAGGCATTGCCAGCCATCACACCTGCTTTTGCAAAGTGTCCGGCCATCGCCTTGGTAACGCGGCTAGCGCGGCGTGTTCCGTGAGCCAACTGAACGGCATCGTAGCCATCCGTTGCTTGGGTTTTTACTTGAGCAACCCGGTTATCGCTCACATCAATCACGGTGACAGGTATTGCTTCCCCTTCATCCGTAAACAGACGGGTCATGCCGACCTTACGGCCGATCAAGCCTAAGCTCATATTCTTACTCCAATGCTGACTTCGATTGGTCAGCGGAAATTTAATTTAACCCGTTTTATATAAAAATATTTATATAAAACAAGCACTTACAATTTAAATACTACAAAATATGCTTTTCAAAACAACGAAAAGCCTTCAATTCTAGCCTAAAAAAGCAAAACTAACAAACTTTCGGGCAACCTAGCTTACTGAAGCTTGATTTCAACATCTACACCGGCTGGCAAATCCAACTTCATGAGGGCGTCTACCGTTTTCTCGGTTGGATCGACAATGTCCATCAAACGAAGGTGCGTACGAATCTCCATCTGGTCACGTGAAGTCTTGTTCACATGAGGAGAACGTAACAAATCAAAGCGCTCAATGCGGGTTGGCAAAGGGATTGGACCCTTGACAACGGCACCAGTCCGCTTTGCAGTATCCACAATCTCAGCAGCAGATTGATCGATCAATCGATAATCAAACGCCTTTAAACGAATTCTAATTTTCTGGTTTTGCATAGTTATTCCAAAGAGCAGTGCGGTGCTGCCGCGTTAATCATCCAACTAAAGAGCAAGGGAATATCTGCAGCACAAATATTCCCAATCGTGCAAAACAATTAAGCCAAAATCTTCGCAACCACGCCCGCACCGACGGTACGACCGCCTTCACGGATCGCAAAGCGCAAGCCCTCTTCCATGGCGATGGGGGCAATGAGCTTCACGGTGATGGTGACGTTATCGCCAGGCATCACCATTTCTTTGTCTTTTGGCAACTCAATCGAGCCGGTGACATCGGTGGTACGGAAGTAAAACTGAGGACGGTAGTTGTTAAAGAAGGGGGTATGACGACCGCCCTCATCTTTGGACAACACATAAACCTCGGCGGTAAAGTGGGTGTGGGGAGTAATCGAGCCCGGCTTGGCTAATACTTGGCCACGCTCGACTTCTTCGCGCTTGGTACCGCGCAAAAGAATACCAACGTTGTCGCCGGCTTGACCTTGATCGAGCAGTTTACGGAACATCTCCACGCCAGTACAGGTGGTCTTCAGTGTTGGCTTAATGCCCACGATCTCAATCTCTTCACCGACTTTCACAATCCCGCGCTCGACACGACCGGTCACCACGGTGCCACGACCAGAGATCGAGAACACGTCTTCGACTGGCATCAAGAACGCGCCATCAATCGCGCGCTCGGGATTGGGGATATAGCTGTCTAAGGCTTCGGCAAGCTTCATGATCGCGCCTTCACCGAGCTCACCCTTGTCGCCTTCTAAGGCAAGCTTGGCAGAGCCCTTGACGATCGGGGTATCGTCGCCTGGGAACTCGTACTTGGAGAGCAGCTCACGCACTTCCATCTCCACGAGTTCTAAGAGTTCAGCGTCGTCCACCATATCGCATTTGTTCATAAACACGATGATGTAAGGCACGCCCACTTGGCGAGCCAAGAGGATGTGCTCACGGGTTTGGGGCATGGGGCCGTCAGCGGCCGAGACCACCAAAATGGCGCCGTCCATCTGCGCTGCACCGGTAATCATGTTCTTCACGTAGTCGGCATGGCCTGGGCAATCGACGTGCGCGTAGTGACGGTTCTTGGTCTCGTACTCAACGTGGGCAGTATTAATCGTAATACCACGGGCCTTCTCTTCGGGAGCCGCATCGATCTGATCGTACGCTTTGGCTTCGCCACCAAAGAGCTTAGAGAGCACGGTGGTAATTGCTGCGGTGAGCGTGGTCTTACCGTGGTCGACGTGACCAATGGTGCCAACGTTCACATGGGGTTTAGTCCGTTCAAATTTTTCTTTTGCCATTTTGGGTGCCTTTTATTTAGCTAATCAATGTTCAAAAAATTACTTTGCTTTTGCTGCAATGACAGCGTCAGCGACGTTCTTTGGTGCTTCTGAATAATGCTTAAATTCCATGGTGTAGGTCGCGCGACCTTGCGTTAATGAGCGCAAGCCGGTTGAGTACCCAAACATTTCTGCGAGGGGAACCTCGGCGCGCACAATCTTGCCGCCACCAGGAATGTCATCCATGCCTTGCATAATTCCACGGCGTGAGGATAAATCACCCATCACGTTACCCATGAAGTCTTCGGGGGTCTCAACTTCTACTGCCATCATTGGCTCAAGCAGTACTGGAGTTGCTTTACGCATTCCATCTTTGAACGCCATCGACGCCGCCATCTTGAATGCATTCTCATTCGAGTCAACATCGTGATAGGAACCAAAGAACAGGGTTGCCTTTACGTCAACCACTGGGTAGCCAGCTAGTACTCCGGCATTGAGTGTTTCAACGATTCCCTTTTCAACGGCAGGAATGTATTCACGAGGAACGACACCGCCTTTGATTGCATCGACAAACTCAAAACCCTTACCTGGATCTTGTGGCTCCAGTTTTAATACCACGTGTCCATATTGACCGCGGCCACCAGATTGCTTAACAAACTTGCCTTCGATTTCATCGCACACCTTACGAATGGTCTCGCGATAAGCAACTTGTGGTTTACCAACCGTTGCCTCAACGCCGAACTCGCGCTTCATACGATCAACAATAATCTCAAGGTGCAACTCGCCCATCCCAGAAATAATGGTCTGGCCAGATTCTTCATCGGTCTTCACGCGGAACGATGGGTCCTCTTGTGCAAGGCGATTCAGAGCTAAGCCCATCTTTTCTTGGTCAGCTTTAGTTTTGGGCTCAACAGCCTGAGAAATCACTGGCTCTGGGAACACCATGCGCTCTAAGATCAAAATGTTGTCTGGATCGCAAAGGGTTTCGCCAGTGGTAGCTTCCTTCAAACCAACCGCGGCAGCGATGTCGCCAGCGCGAACTTCTTTAATTTCTTCGCGCTGATTAGCATGCATCTGAAGCAGACGACCAATACGCTCCTTCTTGCCCTTAATCGGGTTGTAAATGGTATCGCCAGAATTTACAACTCCAGAGTACACGCGGAAGAAAATTAACTGGCCAACAAATGGGTCAGTCATGATCTTAAATGCGAGTGCCGAGAACTTTTCATCATCACTTGCTTTACGGCTTGTTTCGCTTCCGTCTTCTTTTTCGCCTTTGACCGGGGGAATATCAACGGGTGATGGCAAGAAATCAACTACTGCGTCCAGCATGGCTTGAACACCTTTATTCTTAAAGGCGCTGCCACAAAGCATTGGCACGATTTCTCCAGCAATGGTGCGATGGCGCAACGCTTTTTTAATATCCTCTTCGGTGAGCGTTTCACCGCCAAGGTATTTGTCCATCATTTCCTCAGAGCTCTCAGCCGCAGCCTCGAGCATTTTCTCGCGCCACTCTTCTGCAATTTCTTTTAGTTCTGCAGGGATGTCACCGTATGTAAATTTAGTTCCCTGAGAGGCGTCATCCCAAATAATGGCCTTCATCTTGATCAAGTCAATAACGCCTTGGAAATTTTCCTCAGCACCAATTGGAACTTGGATTGGAATTGGGTTCGCCTTAAGGCGAGCTTTCATTTGGTCATAGACCTTGAAGAAATTCGCGCCAGTACGATCCATTTTGTTCACAAAGGCCAATCGAGGCACTCTGTATTTGTTTGCTTGACGCCAAACGGTTTCGGATTGGGGCTGAACTCCGCCCACCGCGCAGTAAACCATGCAAGCGCCATCCAATACACGCATTGAGCGCTCTACTTCGATCGTGAAGTCAACGTGACCTGGTGTGTCAATGATATTGATGCGATGCTCTGGATAATTACCAGCCATGCCTTTCCAGAAGGCAGTTGTCGCTGCTGAGGTGATGGTAATTCCACGCTCTTGCTCTTGTTCCATCCAGTCCATCGTGGCAGCGCCATCATGAACTTCGCCGATTTTGTGATTTACGCCGGTATAAAACAACACGCGTTCTGTCGTCGTTGTTTTGCCAGCATCAATGTGTGCAGAGATACCAATATTTCGATAGCGCTCAATGGGGGTTTTACGTGCCACTTTTTCCTCTTTCGGTTAGAGCGTTAGAAACGGAAATGCGAGAAGGCTTTGTTGGCTTCAGCCATGCGGTGAACCTCTTCACGCTTCTTCATTGCGCCGCCACGACCTTCGGCAGCTTCCAATAATTCATTTGCCAAACGCTGTGCCATGGATTTCTCACCACGTTTCTTAGCAGCCTCTCTTAGCCAGCGCATCGCCAACGCAGACCGACGCGATGGACGAACTTCAACAGGCACTTGATAGTTGGCACCGCCAACGCGGCGGCTTTTGACCTCAACCATGGGCTTAACATTTCCCATCGCAGTCGAGAAAATCTCGAGAGGCTCTTTGTTGGCTTTTTTCTCAATGTGCTCAAAGGCACCATAAACGATACGCTCTGCAACGGACTTCTTACCGTCAAGCATTAAGACGTTCATGAACTTAGCAACTTCCACATTCCCAAATTTTGGGTCAGGAAGAATTTCCCGTTTCGGGACTTCGCGACGACGCGGCATAACAACTCCTATCTATTCAGTTAGGGATCATTCCCTTAGCTACTCAACAACTTTGTATCAAAGCGAAGTAGCCACTTACTTGCCAAAATGGCCTTTACTACAAAACCAACTAAATCAAATTACGCTTTCTTAGCGCGCTTTGCACCATACTTGGATCGAGCCTGCTTACGATCTTTAACGCCCTGTAAGTCAAGAGATCCACGAACAATGTGATAGCGCACGCCAGGCAGGTCTTTTACACGACCGCCGCGGATTAGCACTACCGAGTGCTCTTGAAGATTATGGCCCTCACCACCGATGTAAGAGATCACCTCAAAACCGTTGGTTAAGCGAACCTTTGCCACTTTACGCAATGCCGAATTTGGCTTTTTTGGTGTCGTCGTGTAAACACGGGTACAAACACCGCGACGCTGGGGGCTATTCTGCAACGCAGGGCTTTTGCTCTTGATGACTAGTCGTGAGCGCGGCTTACGCAGCAGCTGATTAATTGTTGGCATAAATATATACTCGCTTATTACTTTTATCTTTAAAATCAATAACTTATTAAATTTAACTGGCTATTTACTAAGCAATTGATTTTGTTATAAATCAGTAGAACTCAGCATTCTAGCTTGACCAGCCCTTCCCGTCAACTTGTTGGGAAAGACTGGTCAATGTGCCGATGGCTACCCTAACTTTGCTCAGCTTCACCTTCAGGGGTCGCAGCAGCCTCAACCTGTTCAGCTACAGCACCAACATCCAAGGCTAGAGCCTCTTCAGCGGCAATCATCTGGGCACGATCACGCTCAAATTGCTCTCGCACTTTTCTCGCCCGACGATAGGCCAAACCAGTACCCGCTGGAATTAGTCGACCAATAATGACGTTTTCCTTTAAGCCTCTTAAGGTGTCCACTTTGCCCATGATGGCTGCTTCCGTTAAAACACGGGTGGTCTCTTGGAAGGATGCCGCCGAAATAAAGCTATCGGTCGACAAGGATGCCTTCGTGATTCCAAGCAGAATATTTTCGAACTGAGCGGGTTGTTTACCTTCTGCGATGACTCGATCATTTTCGTCATACAGCTTGGAGCGCTCTACTTGCTCACCGGTAATGAAGTTCGTATCGCCAGCATTGGTAATCTGAACACGACGCAACATTTGGCGCACAATTACTTCGATGTGCTTGTCGTTGATCTTTACACCTTGTAGTCGATAAACGTCTTGAACCTCATCGACGATATAGATCGCTAATTCTTCAATTCCCTTGAGATGCAAAATATCGTGTGGGTCAGCTGGGCCTTCCACAATCATTTCGCCCTTATTCACCACTTGACCATCATGAACTAAGACCTGCTTCTCTTTTGGAATGAGGAATTCGCTGCTCTCACCATCCATATCGGTAATGACCAAGCGCTGCTTACCCTTTGTTTCTTTACCAAACGAAACGGTTCCAGTCACCTTGGCCAAAATAGCAGCATCTTTCGGTGAGCGAGCCTCGAAAAGTTCAGCAACTCGTGGCAAGCCACCAGTAATATCACGCGTCTTTTGTGACTCAATTGGAATACGTGCCAACACCTCACCAACCTCGATCTTCTGGCCATCTTTAACAGTAATCAATGCGCCCACTTGAAGGCCGATCGTTACTGGATGATCGGTACCAGCAATCTTGGTTTGATTTCCTTTTTCATCGAGCAACTGAATGACTGGACGCAAGCCTTTGCTGGCTGCTGAACGACGCTTACCATCAATCACCACTAAGGTTGATAAACCTGTAACTTCATCGACTTGCTTGGCAACCGTTACGCCTTCTTCAACATTCTCAAAGCGTGCAATACCTGCATACTCAGAAATAATCGGGCGAGTTAATGGGTCCCACGTTGCAATGCTAGTTCCAGCTTTTACGCTTGCGCCCTCTTTCACTAGCAAGGTCGCTCCATATGGAATCTTATGACGCTCACGTTCGCGACCGTTGTCATCCAAGACCAAAGCCTCGCCTGAACGAGAAATCACGACTTGCTCGCCCTTGGCATTGGTTACAAATCGCATGGTGGAAGAGAACTTCAATGAACCGTTCGACTTCACCTCCACATTGCTGGCAACCAAAGCACGTGATGCAGCTCCGCCAATATGGAAGGTACGCATCGTTAACTGGGTGCCAGGCTCACCAATCGACTGGGCCGCAATTACACCAACTGCTTCACCCACATTAACCAGACCGCCACGACCTAAATCACGTCCATAGCACTTGGCGCATAGACCATAACGAGTCTCGCAGGTAAGCACCGTACGTACCTTAACCTCGTCAATACCCAAATCAACGATTTGATCGACATGATCTTCTTCGAGCAAAGTATCGTGAGGAACAATGACCTCTTGAGTATCTGGATGCAAGATATCGCCAATGCAAACGCGACCCAAAATACGATCACGCAAGGCCTCAATGATTTCACCACCCTCGACTAAAGCGCGCATCGTTACACCATTACTTGCGCCGCAATCTTCTTCAACCACAACCAAATCTTGCGTCACATCGCATAAACGACGCGTCAAGTAGCCGGAATTTGCAGTCTTCAACGCAGTATCTGCAAGACCCTTACGAGCGCCGTGAGTGGAAATGAAGTACTGCAAAACGTTCAAGCCTTCACGGAAGTTCGCTGTAATTGGCGTTTCAATGATTGAGCCATCGGGCTTGGCCATCAAGCCTCGCATTCCAGCAAGCTGACGAATCTGTGCTGCTGAGCCACGCGCTCCAGAGTCAGCCATCATATAAATCGAATTAAAGGACTCCTGGCGTACCGACTTGCCGTTGCGATCCGTTACATCGACATGCGACAACTCATCCATCATCGCCTTGCCAACCTGATCACCAGCAGCACCCCAAATATCGACGACGTTGTTATAACGCTCTTGATTGGTTACCAAGCCTGACATAAATTGCTTGTCATACTCTTTCACTTTGCCGGCAGCTTCATTAATAATTCCGTCTTTCGAGCTTGGAATCAACATGTCGTCAATCGCAATCGAGATACCTGCCTTAGTTGCCAAACGGAAACCGGCCTGTAACAAACGATCGGCAAAAATAACGGTCTCACGCAAGCCGCACTTACGGAAGGAAGTATTAATCAGTCGTGAGATTTCTTTTTTCTTCAGCGGCTTATTAATTTCTGCAAAAGCCATGCCTTTGGGCAAAATCTCAGACAAAATTGCACGGCCTACCGACGTATGTTGAACCGATGTCTTGGCAACAAACCGCTCGTCGCCTTCAGCATTTTTGTTCACCACTTCATACTCAGTGACGCGCACCGCGATCCGGGATGCGAGTTCTACGGTTCCAGCCTCATATGCCCGAATCACCTCAGGAATATCGGCAAATACCATGCCTTCGCCCTTGCCGTTAATCTTGTCACGCGTAGCGTAATACAAACCCAACACCACGTCCTGTGAGGGCACAATCGATGGCTCGCCGTTGGCAGGGAACAATACATTGTTCGATGCCAACATCAAAGTGCGGGCTTCCATTTGCGCCTCGAGTGAGAGTGGAACGTGAACCGCCATTTGGTCGCCGTCAAAGTCCGCATTGAACGCAGCGCAGACCAAGGGGTGCAACTGAATTGCCTTACCCTCAATTAACATTGGCTCAAACGCTTGAATACCAAGACGGTGCAAAGTCGGGGCTCGATTGAGAAGAATTGGATGCTCTCGAATGACTTCTTCCAAAATATCCCAAACGATAGGGGTTTGGCTCTCAACTTCCTTCTTAGCGGCCTTAATGGTGGTTGCAATACCCAATGTCTCGAGCTTATTAAAAATGAAGGGCTTAAATAATTCCAAAGCCATCAACTTTGGCAAGCCGCACTGATGCAACTTAAGCGTTGGTCCTACTACGATGACCGAACGACCTGAGTAGTCAACGCGCTTACCTAACAAGTTCTGACGGAAACGGCCACTCTTACCTTTAATCATCTCAGCAAGCGACTTCAAGGGGCGCTTATTCGCTCCCGTCATTGCCTTACCACGACGACCGTTATCTAATAAAGAGTCAACCGCCTCTTGCAACATGCGCTTTTCATTACGAACAATAATCTCTGGTGCGCGAAGCTCTAGCAGGCGACGCAAACGATTATTACGATTAATGACGCGACGATAAAGGTCGTTCAAGTCTGAGGTTGCAAAACGACCACCATCCAATGGCACCAAAGGACGCAGCTCAGGAGGCAATACTGGCAAAACCTCCATGATCATCCAGTCAGGCTTGATGCCCGAGCTTTGGAAGGCCTCTAAAACCTTGAGACGCTTCGCGTACTTTTTAATCTTGGCATCGCTGCCGGTTGCCTTTAACTCTGAACGAATCGACTCTACTTCACGATCAATATTAATCGTGCGCAATAGCTCCCGAATACCTTCAGCGCCCATGATGGCAGTAAAGGCACCCTCGCCAAACTCTTCCACCTTAGCGTTGTACTCATCCTCAGACATAATTTGACCGCGCTTCATTGCGCCCTCAGGCGTTAAGCCGGGATCAACAACAACGTATGCCTCGAAATACAGAACACGCTCGATATCACGCAAGGTCATGTCTAAGACCATGCCCAAACGGGATGGCAACGACTTCAAAAACCAAATGTGTGCAACTGGAGCGGCAAGCTCAATATGGCCCATGCGCTCACGACGCACCTTAGCCAAAGTGACCTCAACGCCGCATTTTTCACAAATAACACCGCGGAACTTGAGACGCTTATATTTACCGCACAAGCACTCATAGTCTTTAATCGGACCAAAAATCTTGGCACAAAAGAGACCGTCTCTTTCTGGTTTAAAGGTACGGTAATTAATCGTCTCGGGCTTACGAACTTCACCAAAAGACCACGAACGAATTTTCTCGGGAGAGGCTAAGCCAATTTTGATGGCGTCAAACTGCTCCTCGCCAGAGGTTTGCTTAAATAGATCGAGCAATGCTTTCATATCAGTTGCGCTCCATGTCAATGTCAATACCCAACGAACGGATTTCTTTCACTAGAACGTTGAACGATTCGGGCATGCCAGCATCAATCGTGTGCTCGCCCTTGACGATGTTTTCATAAACTTTGGTACGCCCGGTGACGTCATCAGACTTCACGGTGAGCATCTCTTGCAAGACATAAGAGGCGCCATACGCTTCTAGTGCCCAAACTTCCATCTCACCAAAGCGCTGACCACCAAACTGGGCTTTTCCGCCCAGAGGTTGCTGCGTCACCAAGGAGTATGGTCCGGTTGAGCGAGCATGCATCTTGTCATCAACCAAATGGTGTAATTTCAAGACATGCATTACACCAACGGTGACTGGGCGCTCAAATGCATCGCCAGTACGTCCGTCATACAAGGTAATTTGCTGACGCGATGGAGTCATATGTAAGCTCTTAGCCTGATCATCGGGATAAGCAAACTCCAACATCTTGCCAATCTCGTTTTCGGTAGCACCGTCAAAAACAGGGGTTGCAAATGGCAAGCCATTCTTTAGGTTGCTGGAAAGCTCCAGAATCTGCTCATCGCTGAAGTCATCGATATTTTCTTGACGACCCGTTTCGTTATAAAGCGTCTTAAAGAACTTTCTAAGATCAGCTACCTTAGCCTGCTCCTTAAGCATGGCATCAATCCGTTTACCAATACCCTGCGCAGCCCAACCCAAATGGGTCTCCAGAATTTGGCCAACGTTCATCCGTGAAGGAACGCCTAAAGGATTAAGCACGATATCAACAGAACGACCATCGGCCATGTAGGGCATGTCTTCGACTGGAACAATCTTAGATACAACACCCTTATTGCCATGACGACCTGCCATCTTATCGCCAGGTTGCAAACGGCGCTTCACAGCCAAGTACACCTTCACCATCTTGGTGACACCTGGTGGCAATTCATCGCCTTGGGTCAACTTCTTACGCTTTTCCTCAAACGCTGCATCAAATTGCTTGCGCTTTGCTTCAATCGAAGCTTTGATCGCTTCGACCTGTGCAGCGACATCTTCATCCGCCGGCCGAATGTCAAACCAATGGTAGCGATCCAACTCTGACAAATACTCTTTCGTAATCTTGCTACCTTTAGCTAATTTCTTGGGGCCGCCATTGGCTGATTTATTTAAGAGTAGTTTTTGTAAACGATCAAATGCATCGCCCTCAACAATACGCAACTGATCGTTCAGGTCTAACCGATAGCGTTGGAGCTCTTCGGCAATGATGGATTGAGCACGCGCATCACGCTCAATACCCTCGCGAGTAAATACTTGAACGTCAATGACGGTACCACTCATTCCCGAGGGCACGCGCAATGAAGTATCTTTTACATCAGAGGCTTTTTCACCAAAAATTGCGCGCAATAACTTCTCTTCTGGAGTCAGGGTGGTCTCGCCTTTTGGCGTTACCTTACCGACCAATACATCACCAGCCTCAACCTCTGCACCGATATACACGATACCGCTTTCATCAAGGCGTGCTAATTGGGATTCGGCCAAATTAGAAATATCCCTTGAGATCTCTTCCGAGCCTAACTTTGTGTCTCGCGCTACAACCGATAGTTCCTCAATATGAATAGAGGTATATCGATCATCCGCTACAACCTTCTCAGAAATCAAGATGGAGTCTTCAAAGTTATACCCATTCCAAGGCATAAAGGCGACGGTCATGTTTTGACCTAAGGCCAATTCACCAAGATCAGTTGAGGCGCCATCTGCAACCACATCGCCACGCTTGACATGATCGCCAACTTGAACGATTGGGCGCTGGTTAATGTTGGTATTTTGGTTCGAGCGCGTGTACTTAGTCAGGTTATAAATATCCACACCAACTTCACCGGCTGCGGTCTCATCGTCGTTTACACGAATCACGATTCGGTTCGCATCCACATAATCGACCACACCGCCGCGAGTTGCCATCACCACAGTTCCAGAGTCGAGGGCCACAATACGCTCAAGACCAGTGCCAACTAATGGTTTGTCGGGGCGCAAGCATGGAACGGCTTGACGCTGCATGTTTGCACCCATCAATGCGCGGTTTGCATCATCATGCTCTAGGAATGGCACAAGTGAAGCTGCAGCAGAAACGATTTGGCTTGGCGCCACATCAATGTAATCAATCCGCTCTGGACCAACCATCATGGTCTCGCCTGCTTGGCGAGCAGATACTAATTCGTCTGCAAGTTTACCGTTTTTATCAATCGTGGCATTCGCCTGAGCGATGGTGTACTTCGCTTCTTCAATCGCCGACAAATACTCAACCTGATCGGTTACCTTGCCATTGCTTACCTTACGATATGGCGTCTCAAGAAAACCATGCTCATTTAATCGGGCAAACAAAGCGAGTGAATTAATCAAACCAATGTTTGGTCCCTCTGGAGTTTCAATTGGGCAAACCCGACCATAATGGGTTGGATGCACGTCGCGTACTTCAAAGCCGGCGCGCTCTCGGGTTAATCCACCAGGCCCCAATGCCGAGATACGACGTTTATGCGTAATCTCAGACAATGGATTGGTTTGATCCATAAATTGCGATAGCTGCGATGAGCCAAAGAACTCACGAATCGCCGAAGAAATCGGTTTGCTATTAATTAAATCATGGGGCATTAAGTTTTCGGTCTCGGCTTGGCCAAGGCGCTCTTTTACTGCGCGTTCAACACGTGACAACCCGGCACGAAACTGGTTTTCTGCCAACTCACCAACACACCGCACACGACGATTACCAAGATGGTCAATGTCGTCGACCTCGCCTTTACCATTACGAAGATCAACCAAAATCTTGATGGTATCCATGATGTCTTCATTCGAGAGCACCATCGGGCCTTCCATCTCGCTACGACCCAAACGACTATTGACCTTCATGCGGCCAACGCGTGATAAATCATAAGAGTCTTCGCTATAGAACAGGCGCTGGAACAAAGCCTCAACCGCATCTTCAGTAGGTGGCTCGCCAGGACGCATCATGCGGTAAATGGCAATACGAGCAGCGGTTTGATCCGCAGTCTCATCCATGCGCAAGGTCTGCGAAATATAAGCGCCACAATCTAAGTCATTGGTATAAATAGTCTCAAATTGCTTAATACCACTCTCACGAAGTTTTGCTAAGAGATCTTCTGTAATCTCGTCGTTCGCACTTGCTAATACTTCGCCGGAATCCGGATCAACAATATTTTTAGCGACCACGCGACCAATTAAAGAATCATCCGGTACGGTAATAATTTTAGTTTTAGCAGCCTCAAGCTCACGAATATGCTTTGCATTGATGCGCTTGTCTTTTTGAACAACAACAACGCCATTCTTATCAACGATATCAAATCGAGCAACTTCACCACGCAAACGCTCTGGAACAAATTCCATGGACGCGCCTGACTGTGAGAGAGTGAAATGGTCAAAATTAAAGAAGTTTGCCAAAATCTGCTCGTTATTTAAGCCAATCGCTTTAAGCAAAATGGTGACGGGCATCTTACGACGACGGTCTACTCGGAAATACAAAATATCTTTGGGATCAAATTCAAAATCAAGCCAAGAGCCGCGATAAGGAATGATGCGCGCAGAGAACAAAAGCTTTCCTGAGCTATGGGTTTTACCTTTGTCATGCTCAAAAAACACACCGGGTGAACGATGGAGCTGAGAAACAATCACACGCTCGGTGCCATTGATCACAAATGAGCCTGTATCAGTCATCAAGGGGATTTCACCCATATAGACTTCTTGCTCCTTCACCTCTTTTACCTTCTGCGGCGCCTCACGGTCATTAATGATCAAGCGTACTTTGGCGCGCAAGGCAGAGTGATAGGTCAAGCCACGCTGCTGACACTCTTTGACGTCAAATGGTGGTGGTGATAACTGATAGGACACATATTCCATGCGAGCGTATCCATTGTTGGATACGATCGGGAATATCGATGTAAATGCAGATTGAAGCCCCTCATTCGCTCTTGCGGTTGCAGGTTTATCAGCCTGCAAAAATTTAGCATAAGACTCGAGCTGGGTTGTAAGCAGGTATGGAACCTGGTGATTATTGGGTCGCTTAGCAAAACTCTTACGGATGCGCTTGCGTTCGGTGAAGCTATAGTTCATTTCATCTCCGATGGCAGCGACTGAGCAAAGATTTGGCGGCTGGCCTCTACCAGCCTCTGGCGGACAGCAAAACAATCTAAATTGTTATGCCCGACCAAACTTGTCTTCTGCAGTCGTATCAGAAGGCAAACCAGATTTCAGACTTACATCAGTAAATGTGAGATCTGGTTTGACCACTGAGGATCAAACCAAGGAGAGCCCAGGGGCCCTCCAGCAATCTCAAAATTACTTGAGGTCGGCTTTTGCGCCAGCGTCCTCGAGCTTTTTCTTAGCCTCTTCCGCTGTTTTCTTATCAACGCCTTCTTTGATTGGTTTTGGTGCGCCATCAACCAAATCTTTTGCCTCTTTCAAGCCAAGACCGGTAATCTCACGAACCGCCTTAATCACGCCAACCTTATTAGCACCAGCCTCAAGGAGGTTTACGGTGAATTCGGTCTTTTCTTCAGCTGCTGCAGCAGCTCCGCCACCGCCAGCAGGTCCGGCGACAGCCATTGCGGCTGCAGAGACGCCAAACTTCTCTTCAAATGCCTTAACCAAATCATTCAAATCCATTACGGACATATTGCCAACTGCTTCAATAATTTCTTCTTTAGTAATTGCCATTTTTAGCTCCTAAACTATATAAGTTGATCCTGCGCATTAAGCCGCAGGAGTTGGGTTGTCTTGCTCGGGTGCAGCACTCACTTCGGGTGCTGGCTCTGCGGCAACTTCAGCAACTGGTGCGGCCGCTACAGTTGGCGCTCCACTTGCTTTTTGCTCTGCCACAGCACCAAGAACACGAGCCATTGCTGACACAGGCGCCTTCATCACTCCCAATAACTTCGAGAGCAATTCTTCGCGTGACGGAATCGTCGCCAGTTCTTTAACACCGTTTACATCAAGTACTTTGCCGTTATAAAAGCCTGCTTTGATCACTAATTGATCTTGACCTTTAGAAAACTGATGCAATACCTTTGCCGGAGCAACAGGATCTGCAGAGATTCCATAAATCAAAGGTCCAACCATTGAGTCACCAAGTTGCTCAAACGGTGTTCCTTGCGCAGCACGACGGGCCAGGGTGTTCTTCAATACTCGAAGATAAACACCTTGGGAACGCGCATTGGCACGCAAGGTGGTTAACTCACCCACGGGAATCCCGCGATACTCGGCAAGCACCACTGTTTGAGCCGCAGCCAATTGAGCGCCGACATCAGCCACAATCGCTTTTTTGTCTTCTACATTCAAAGGCACGGTTTAACTCCTTCTCATTCCGATTGTTTCCAATCGGGGTTACACACCAGCGTCTGATTTGTCTATCACGGGGTGTGCCCGAAATATCCTTACAGGGTCGCCATCTAGGTTGGTCATTACTCGCGTAATTATTAAGAACTCGTCAAACAGCACTTTGTTCACCAACGGTCTTTGATGTTCGAGTGCCAAGGCACTCGACCCAAAGTTTTTTACTACGGGCTTATGCAGCCTGTAGCGAAGCTTGATCGATCCGCACACCAGCACCCATAGTGCTACTGACCGCGATCTTTCTTAAATAAATCCCTTTTGATGCGCTTGGCTTAGCCTTATTTAAGGCATCAAGTAGGGCTAGTAAATTGGTCTTAAGAGCGGTTGGCTCAAAAGAGCGACGGCCAATCGAAGCGTGCACAATACCAGCCTTGTCTACGCGGAACTGGACCTGGCCTGCCTTCGCATTCTTAATTGCAGTAACTACGTCAGGGGTCACGGTACCGACCTTTGGATTAGGCATCAAACCGCGTGGGCCCAATACTTGTCCCAAAGTTCCAACAATCTTCATGGTATCTGGGGATGCAATCAACACATCAAAATTAATGTTGCCGCCTTTAATTTGTTCGGCTAAATCTTCCATACCAACAATCTCGGCTCCAGCTGCTTTGGCTTGTTCAGCCTTTTCGCCCTGAGCGAAAACAGCAACGCGCACATGTTTACCAGTACCAGCAGGCAACACAACCGCGCCACGCACAACTTGATCTGATTTTTTCGCATCAATGCCTAATTGAACAGCAACATCGATTGACTCATCAAACTTTGCCGTTGCGCATTCCTTAACTAACACCAATGCATCATCCAACGGATAAAATTTATTTCGATCTACCTTGGACTGAATCGCTTTCACACGCTTTGATAATTTAGGCATGCTTAGACTCCTTCCACGGTAATGCCCATCGAACGGGCGCTGCCTGCCACAGTCCGCACAGCAGCATCTAAATCTGCAGCGGTTAAATCAGGCATTTTTAACTTGGCAATTTCCTCAGCCTGAGCTCGAGTGATCTTACCAACCTTATCGGTATGAGGGCGGGGTGAGCCCTTCTCAATTTTTGCTGCTTTCTTAATCAAAATAGTTGCGGGTGGAGTCTTCATCACAAACGAGAAGCTCTTGTCCGCAAAAGCAGTGATTACAACAGGAATCGGCAAGCCAGGTTCCATGCTCTGAGTTTGAGCATTAAACGCTTTACAGAATTCCATAATATTGAGGCCGCGCTGACCTAATGCAGGACCAACGGGTGGGGATGGATTTGCTTTACCAGCAGGAATCTGCAGCTTAATAAAGCCAATAATTTTCTTTGCCATACTTGCTCCAAAAAAGCGCGCTAACAGGTTGTGTTAACCGCCGTTGAGTAAACGCTTCACCAGAATTGGCGTGTTCTAGATCCGCTCCTCGATTACTACTTGATACTTCTATAAATTACATCTTCTCCACTTGACCAAATTCCAGTTCAACGGGAGTACCGCGACCAAAAATTGTAACAGAAACACGGAGTTTTGACTTCTCGTAATTCACTTCTTCTACATTTCCATTGAAATCGGTAAATGGGCCTTCTTTGACACGAACCATCTCACCCACCTCAAATAGGGTCTTGGGCTTGGGCTTATCTACCCCGGCCTGCATTTGGTCCATGATTTTGCTGACTTCTGCAGTTGAAATTGGGGATGGGCGATTACGAACACCGCCTACGAAACCAGTGACTTTTGGGGTGTTTTTGACCAAATGCCAGGTTTCATCGGTCATTTCCATCTCAATTAATACATAACCGGGGAAAAATCGACGCTCTGATACGGCCTTTTGACCCGACTTAACCTCTACCACTTCCTCTGAAGGGACTAATATGCGGCCAAACTTATCGGCCATCCCAGAGCGAGCAATTCGCTCTTCAAGTCCTTTTTTGACGCTCTTTTCCATACCAGAATAGGCATGGATTACATACCAGCGCATATTGCCAGTTGCCTGAGGGTTTGAAACCATATCAGCATCAACCATATTGCCTCACTTCCAGCCTAAAAAGATTGAAAACACAAGCCATTCGACTAATTTATCAATTAGCCATAAAAAGAGCGCCATAATCAAAACGAAGCCAAAAACTACAAGGGTCATTCGGGTTGATTCTTGGCGACTTGGCCAAACTACTTTTTTTACCTCTAGCCAAGAGTCCTTGCTGTAGGCAATAAAACGCTTACCGTCAGCCGA
This sequence comes from Polynucleobacter sp. MWH-UH24A, assembly GCF_018687475.1. NCBI lineage: Bacteria > Pseudomonadati > Pseudomonadota > Betaproteobacteria > Burkholderiales > Burkholderiaceae > Polynucleobacter > Polynucleobacter sp. MWH-UH24A. The sequence goes on along the minus strand of NZ_CP061292.1, from coordinate 34,835 downwards.
AAAAATCATCAACACAATTGCTAATGCAATGCCACCTAATAACGCACCTAGTCGAATCCAATATCCTTGATCAATCAGGGTGTAATAAAGAACCAATGCAGCGATCACAATAGCAACCGCTACAAGGCTAACCCAGCCTGATTTCTGCTCCGAGCTTTCTATCGTTTGTTGTGACATTTACAAATCCGCTTACAAAATAATGCTGGCAGGGGCGGAGGGCATCGAACCCCCAACCTTTGGTTTTGGAGACCAACGCTCTGCCAATTGAGCTACGCCCCTAATTCGTTCTTAAGCCAAAATCTTCGCAACCACGCCCGCACCGACGGTACGACCGCCTTCACGGATCGCAAAGCGCAAGCCCTCTTCCATGGCGATGGGGGCAATGAGCTTCACGGTGATGGTGACGTTATCGCCAGGCATCACCATTTCTTTGTCTTTTGGCAACTCAATCGAGCCGGTGACATCGGTGGTACGGAAGTAAAACTGAGGACGGTAGTTGTTAAAGAAGGGGGTATGACGACCGCCCTCATCTTTGGACAACACATAAACCTCGGCGGTAAAGTGGGTGTGGGGAGTAATCGAGCCCGGCTTGGCTAATACTTGGCCACGCTCGACTTCTTCGCGCTTGGTACCGCGCAAAAGAATACCAACGTTGTCGCCGGCTTGACCTTGATCGAGCAGTTTACGGAACATCTCCACGCCAGTACAGGTGGTCTTCAGTGTTGGCTTAATGCCCACGATCTCAATCTCTTCACCGACTTTCACAATCCCGCGCTCGACACGACCGGTCACCACGGTGCCACGACCAGAGATCGAGAACACGTCTTCGACTGGCATCAAGAACGCGCCATCAATCGCGCGCTCGGGATTGGGGATATAGCTGTCTAAGGCTTCGGCAAGCTTCATGATCGCGCCTTCACCGAGCTCACCCTTGTCGCCTTCTAAGGCAAGCTTGGCAGAGCCCTTGACGATCGGGGTATCGTCGCCTGGGAACTCGTACTTGGAGAGCAGCTCACGCACTTCCATCTCCACGAGTTCTAAGAGTTCAGCGTCGTCCACCATATCGCATTTGTTCATAAACACGATGATGTAAGGCACGCCCACTTGGCGAGCCAAGAGGATGTGCTCACGGGTTTGGGGCATGGGGCCGTCAGCGGCCGAGACCACCAAAATGGCGCCGTCCATCTGCGCTGCACCGGTAATCATGTTCTTCACGTAGTCGGCATGGCCTGGGCAATCGACGTGCGCGTAGTGACGGTTCTTGGTCTCGTACTCAACGTGGGCAGTATTAATCGTAATACCACGGGCCTTCTCTTCGGGAGCCGCATCGATCTGATCGTACGCTTTGGCTTCGCCACCAAAGAGCTTAGAGAGCACGGTGGTAATTGCTGCGGTGAGCGTGGTCTTACCGTGGTCGACGTGACCAATGGTGCCAACGTTCACATGGGGTTTAGTCCGTTCAAATTTTTCTTTTGCCATTTTGGGTGCCTTGTCATCTACTTAAATCAAATTGATTCACACTAAAAAAATTAACCACAAAAACTGGTGCCCATGGGCAGGATCGAACTGCCGACCTCTCCCTTACCAAGGGAGTGCTCTACCACTGAGCCACATGGGCAGCGCTCTAACATCACACTGCGTCGATACTGCACATGAACTACCAAAAGCTGGAGCGGGTGAAGGGAATCGAACCCTCGTCATAAGCTTGGAAGGCTTCAGCTCTACCATTGAGCTACACCCGCAATCAAAACTGCTTAATTACATCCACTCATACTTCACTTATTCCGCTCCTACTTCTTTTGCTACCTATTCATCTGGTGGAGAGAGTTGGATTCGAACCAACGTAGGCGTAAGCCAACAGATTTACAGTCTGCCCCCTTTAGCCGCTCGGGCATCTCTCCGAGAACCGTACATTTTCTCTTGTTCGGTCAATACTGTCAATCCGCAAGTCCTTCTTCCACAAGTGAAAACGCCCAGACCGTAGGGGTCTGGGCGTCACACATTGGTGCCCGGCAATTACCTACTTTCACACGGGTAATCCGCACTATCATCGGCGTTGAGTCGTTTCACGGTCCTGTTCGGGATGGGAAGGGGTGGTTCCAACTCGCTATGGTCACCGGGCGTAGATGGTAGGTTGTTTCTAAAGAAACAACCCAATTTGAGCAAGCAATGTATTGCTTAATATCGATAGTGACTTGAATCACGCAAACTTCAGCACAATGGTGCTGGTTATAGGATCAAGCCTAACGGGCAATTAGTATCAGTTAGCTTAACGCATTACTGCGCTTCCACACCTGACCTATCAACGTTGTGGTCTTCAACGACCCTTTATGGAGGTTAAACCTCCGGGAGATCTTATCTTCAGGCAAGTTTCCCGCTTAGATGCTTTCAGCGGTTATCTCTTCCGTACATAGCTACCCTGCGATGCTTCTGGCGAAACAACAGGTACACCAGCGGTACGTCCACTCCGGTCCTCTCGTACTAGGAGCAGCCCCCGTCAAATCTCCAACGCCCACGGCAGATAGGGACCAAACTGTCTCACGACGTTTTAAACCCAGCTCACGTACCTCTTTAAATGGCGAACAGCCATACCCTTGGGACCGGCTACAGCCCCAGGATGAGATGAGCCGACATCGAGGTGCCAAACACCGCCGTCGATATGAACTCTTGGGCGGTATCAGCCTGTTATCCCCAGAGTACCTTTTATCCGTTGAGCGATGGCCCTTCCATACAGAACCACCGGATCACTATGACCTGCTTTCGCACCTGCTCGACTTGTCGGTCTCGCAGTTAAGCACGCTTTTGCCATTGCACTTTAGGCACGATGTCCGACCGTGCCAAGCGTACCTTCGTACTCCTCCGTTACACTTTGGGAGGAGACCGCCCCAGTCAAACTGCCTACCATGCACTGTTCCCGACCCGGATAACGGGCCAAGGTTAGAACCTCAAATAAATCAGGGTGGTATTTCAAGGTTGGCTCCACCAGAACTAGCATCCTGGTTTCAAAGCCTCCCACCTATCCTACACAGACCGATTCAAAGTCCAATGCAAAGCTACAGTAAAGGTTCATGGGGTCTTTCCGTCTAGCCGCGGGTAGATTGCATCATCACAAACATTTCAACTTCGCTGAGTCTCAGGAGGAGACAGTGTGGCCATCGTTACGCCATTCGTGCAGGTCGGAACTTACCCGACAAGGAATTTCGCTACCTTAGGACCGTTATAGTTACGGCCGCCGTTTACTGGGACTTCAATCAAGAGCTTGCACCCCATCATTTAATCTTCCAGCACCGGGCAGGCGTCACACCCTATACGTCCACTTTCGTGTTTGCAGAGTGCTGTGTTTTTATTAAACAGTCGCAGCCACCATTTTATTGCAACCCTTTTGCCCTTCTGTTGTTCATAGTTAAGCTACTTGGGCGTACCTTATCCCGAAGTTACGGTACCAATTTGCCGAGTTCCTTCTCCTGAGTTCTCTCAAGCGCCTTAGAATACTCATCTCGCCCACCTGTGTCGGTTTGCGGTACGGTCTCGTTAGACTGAAGCTTAGAGGCTTTTCTTGGAACCACTTCCAATTGCTTCGTGAGCAAGCTCACTCGTCCCACACCCTTGATTTATGCTACCGGATTTACCTAATAGCCATCTCCAATGCAGGAACCGGGACATCCAACACCCGGACAACTCTCCGCGATCCGTCCCCCCATCGCATCTAACGACGGTCAAGGAATATTAACCTTGTTCCCATCAGCTACGCATCTCTGCCTCGCCTTAGGGGCCGACTCACCCTACGCCGATGAACGTTGCGTAGGAAACCTTGGGCTTACGGCGAGGGGGCTTTTCACCCCCTTTATCGCTACTCATGTCAGCATTCGCACTTCTGATACCTCCAGCATGCTTTACAACACACCTTCGCAGGCTTACAGAACGCTCTCCTACCATCACTTACGTGATTCGCAGCTTCGGTAACTGGCTTAGCCCCGTTACATCTTCCGCGCGGGACGACTCGATCAGTGAGCTATTACGCTTTCTTTAAAGGGTGGCTGCTTCTAAGCCAACCTCCTGACTGTTTTAGCCTTCCCACTTCGTTTCCCACTTAGCCAATTTTAGGGACCTTAGCTGGCGATCTGGGTTGTTTCCCTCTTGACACCGGACGTTAGCACCCGATGTCTGTCTCCCGTGCTGACACTCAAAGGTATTCGGAGTTTGCTATGGCGCGGTAATCCGCAATGGACCCCACAACCATTACAGTGCTCTACCCCCTTTGGTGATACACGAGGCACTACCTAAATAGTTTTCGGAGAGAACCAGCTATTTCCAGTTTTGTTTAGCCTTTCACCCCTATCCACAGCTCATCCCCTAACTTTTCAACGTTAGTGGGTTCGGTCCTCCAGTACGTGTTACCGCACCTTCAACCTGGCCATGGATAGATCAACTGGTTTCGGGTCTACACCCAGCAACTAACGCCCTATTCGGACTCGCTTTCGCTACGCCTTCCCTATGCGGTTAAGCTTGCTACTGAATGTAAGTCGCTGACCCATTATACAAAAGGTACGCAGTCACCCCTTGCGGGGCTCCTACTGTTTGTATGCATGCGATTTCAGGATCTATTTCACTCCCCTCCCGGGGTTCTTTTCGCCTTTCCCTCACGGTACTTGTTCACTATCGGTCGATTACGAGTATTTAGCCTTGGAGGATGGTCCCCCCATATTCAGACAGGATTTCACGTGTCCCGCCCTACTTGTCTCTAGCCTAGTACCACACATCATTTTTCGCATACGGGGCTATCACCCTTTATTGCCGGACTTTCCATTCCGTTCTGCTAAATGTTGTGCTATCACTAGAAGGCTGTTCCCATTTCGCTCGCCACTACTTTGGGAATCTCGGTTGATGTCTTTTCCTCTCGCTACTTAGATGTTTCAGTTCACGAGGTTCGCTCCACACACCCTATGTATTCAGATGTGGGTGCCGCAAAAGCGGCGGGTTTCCCCATTCGGAAATCTTCGGATCAAAGCTTGTTTGCCAGCTCCCCGAAGCTTATCGCAGGCTACAACGTCCTTCATCGCCTGTAATCGCCAAGGCATCCATCACATGCACTTATTCACTTGATCCTATAACGAGCACCATTACTGATACCGGTTACAGGTTTTACTTCTGACATGTTTGCCGTAATCCAAACTTGATAAAACTCATTTGTATTACTGATGATTCAATCACTACCCATACTACTTGTTGTTTGATGCACTCTCAAAGATGCATCAAACGCATTGCTTACTCAAATTGTTAAAGAACAGCCATAAATGGCAAAACAAAACACTGCAGCAATGCTTTGTTTTGACATTTAATGATGGTGGAGGATGACGGGATCGAACCGACGACCCCCTGCTTGCAAAGCAGGTGCTCTCCCAGCTGAGCTAATCCCCCATCGACCGCAATCTGTACCGCCGCTTGATGGTGGGTCTGGTAGGACTTGAACCTACGACCCCCGCCTTATCAAGACGGTGCTCTAACCAGCTGAGCTACAGACCCGTGGCGTTTTTTGTCAACCGATAAGTGTGGGCACTAAAGTTTTAGCATCATTCTCTAGAAAGGAGGTGATCCAGCCGCACCTTCCGATACGGCTACCTTGTTACGACTTCACCCCAGTCATGAACCCTGCCGTGGCAATCGCCCTCCTTACGGTTAGGCTAACTGCTTCTGGCAAAACCCACTCCCATGGTGTGACGGGCGGTGTGTACAAGACCCGGGAACGTATTCACCGCGACATGCTGATCCGCGATTACTAGCGATTCCAGCTTCACGTAGTCGAGTTGCAGACTACGATCCGGACTACGATGCGTTTTAAGAGATTAGCTCCCCCTCGCGGGTTGGCAACCCTCTGTACGCACCATTGTATGACGTGTGAAGCCCTACCCATAAGGGCCATGAGGACTTGACGTCATCCCCACCTTCCTCCGGTTTGTCACCGGCAGTCTCTTTAGAGTGCTCTTGCGTAGCAACTAAAGACAAGGGTTGCGCTCGTTGCGGGACTTAACCCAACATCTCACGACACGAGCTGACGACAGCCATGCAGCACCTGTGTTCACTTTCCCTTACGGGCACCTAATGTATCTCTACTTCGTTAGTGACATGTCAAGGGTAGGTAAGGTTTTTCGCGTTGCATCGAATTAATCCACATCATCCACCGCTTGTGCGGGTCCCCGTCAATTCCTTTGAGTTTTAATCTTGCGACCGTACTCCCCAGGCGGCTGACTTCACGCGTTAGCTACGTTACTGAGAATGTAAATTCCCAACAACTAGTCAGCATCGTTTAGGGCGTGGACTACCAGGGTATCTAATCCTGTTTGCTCCCCACGCTTTCGTGCATGAGCGTCAGTGTTATCCCAGGGGGCTGCCTTCGCCATTGGTGTTCCTCCACATATCTACGCATTTCACTGCTACACGTGGAATTCCACCCCCCTCTGACACACTCTAGCTATACAGTCACAGACGCCATTCCCAGGTTAAGCCCGGGGATTTCACGCCTGTCTTGTATAACCGCCTGCGCACGCTTTACGCCCAGTAATTCCGATTAACGCTCGCACCCTACGTATTACCGCGGCTGCTGGCACGTAGTTAGCCGGTGCTTATTCTTCAGGTACCGTCATTCGCAGACTGTGTTAGAGCTGCTGTTTCTTCCCTGACAAAAGAGCTTTACAACCCGAAGGCCTTCTTCACTCACGCGGCATTGCTGGATCAGGGTTGCCCCCATTGTCCAAAATTCCCCACTGCTGCCTCCCGTAGGAGTCTGGGCCGTGTCTCAGTCCCAGTGTGGCTGATCGTCCTCTCAGACCAGCTACTGATCATCGCCTTGGTGAGCTTTTACCTCACCAACAAGCTAATCAGACATCGGCCGCTCTAATCGCGCGAGGCCTTACGGTCCCCCGCTTTCCCCCTCAGGGCGTATGCGGTATTAGCGCAACTTTCGCTGCGTTATCCCCCACGATAAGGTACGTTCCGATGTATTACTCACCCGTTCGCCACTCGCCACCAGGTGCAAGCACCCGTGCTGCCGTTCGACTTGCATGTGTAAGGCATGCCGCCAGCGTTCAATCTGAGCCAGGATCAAACTCTTCAGTTTAATTCCTGTGAACCTTGCGGTTCGTCGCACTCATTTAAGAAATTGACTTGGTAAAAAACCAAATCATTTTTACTGTCTATGAGTACTGTTTATTTACATCTGTCCCGAAGGACTGGATGCCTCTACTCAGTACCCACAATTATCGGTTGACTAATTTTTAAAGAAGGCTGTCCCTAGAAATAATTCATGGAAATTCAGCGAAGTCCATAACTATGACATACCCTTAGTGTGATGTCAACACCTTCTTACAAATATTTTTATGCTGTAGAAGACCATAATTAACTCGATTAACTTTGGACACAATAAAATCAATGACTTGGGGACATATAGTGGTAAGAGCTTAATTTCTAATAAAAGTTGAGTCTTACTATACTAGGGTAAACACTTATAAATTAGAGCCAAAATTAATCCAACTTTAATTTGGGGCTGGGTTGGTGTCCGGCTGTGAAGTTCTTGCCTTACCTTCTTGTTCCAGGCGCCGTTTTTCGGCCTCCGAAATAATGTCAAAAAAGGCAAATACCTGCTTCACACCGCTTACCTTACTAACAATTTGCTTGGCTTTATCGGCCTCTTGCTGGGTCAAAATACCCATGAGATAGACCTTGCCACTCTCTACCGAGATATTCATGGAATTTGAAGGAACGTCAGGGCTAAAAATCAGTTGGGTTTTGATGCTGGAGGCCATATACGCATCGCTTGCTCGCTGGCCCAAAGAACTATTGGGTCCAATCACGATTTCGTTAAATAAAGAGCGAACATTTTTCATCGCTTTCACGTCATTGCCCGCCTGAGTTTTAATGGTGTCGTCTTTTGCCTCGCCAATTAGGAGAACTTTCTGATTAAAAGACACAACCACAATGTGGGCTGAATCGCCAAATTTTTTTGAAAGCTGGCTGTTGGCCTCGATCTCAACTCCCAAATCAATTGCCTGAACCGCAGGTGTTCTGCGATCAGCCAATATGGTTGCTCCACCAACCATGCCACCAACCACCAAAACGCCACAGGCGGAAAGCTGAAGCGCAAACAGAACCGCACAGACTATTTTAACAAGTCGCATCATTTCAATCCTCACCAAATAGAACATGGTCAACACCATCGCAAAGGCAGTGCAATAAAAGTAAATGGGTCTCTTGAATACGTGCTGTGCGGGTTGCTGGGACACATAGGTGAACATCTTCGCCGCTTAACAAAGCAGCGATCTTGCCGCCACCATTACCCGTCATTGCAACAATATGAATACCAATCTTCTTGGCAGCCTCAATCGCCTTAATCACATTCTTTGAATTCCCAGATGTTGATATTGCAATCAAAACATCGCCCGAACGTCCGATGCCCCGGACCTGTTTACTAAACACTTCCTCATAGCTGTAGTCATTCCCGATCGCTGTCAATATCGACGAATCGGTTGTCAGTGCAAGGGCCGCCAACTCACGGCGCTCGCGCTCAAACCGACCCATCAGTTCGGCTGCAAAATGTTGCGCATCCGCTGCAGATCCGCCATTGCCACAAGCCATTATTTTTCCATCCGCTTCAATGGACCGGGTGATTAATAAAATGGCTCGCGCAAGATCCAAAGGTAATGATTGGGCGCCCAATTGCTTTGTCGCAATACTATCGACAAAGTGCTGATGGGCTCTAGTTTTTAGCTCGTCTAATGGTTTTGTTTTCATCACAATATTATGCTCTGTTTTGCCATCCCCAAATCTATCTCCAGGCGATTTTCATTTCAATTCATTTGCGGAGATAATTGATTCTAAGGGGGCCCCTAACGTTGGAAATACCGTCACTCAGTGCATTTCAAAATCAGGACTTTCCAAGTGCCAGTTTGTATGTCATTGCTACCCCCATCGGAAATCTTGGCGACATTACATTAAGGGCATTGCATATTCTGAACCTTGTTGACGGAATTGCCTGTGAAGATAAGCGTCATAGCCTATTGCTTCTCAAACATTATGGAATCAGAAAGCCAATGGTGGCAATTCATGAGCACAATGAGATTGAGGCAGCAAAAAAGCTTATGGATCACCTTCAGGCGGGAGAACGATGGGCCTATCTATCCGACGCAGGTACCCCGGGAGTTTCCGATCCTGGGGCTCGATTGGTTGCTGAGGTTCAAATTAATGGCTATCAAACTATTCCAATCCCAGGCCCAAGCGCATTAACCGCCATGCTCTCGATCGCTGGTGAGGTCATGATTGCCTCCCGCGGACAGTTTCAATTTCTTGGTTTTTTACCAACCACAAAAAATGATTTTGAGGAGGCGCTTCGCTTAATGATTGAAAGCCCGATTCCAACCATTTTTTATGAAAGCCCACATCGCTTGGCCAAAACCTTAATTCGATTTAGCGAACTTCTCGGCAATGGTCGTCGCCTAAGTATTGGGCGGGAGCTTAGTAAGAAATTTGAAAGCCTTTTTTTATTAAGGCCCGATGAAATCCCAGGATGGCTTGAAAATCCCAACCACTTGAAAGGTGAATTTGTTTTTATCCTGGAAGGAAATAATCGCAAAACTATTTCGGAAAACCATGAGCCTTGGCACTTAGCTCAATTACTTTCTAAGCAATTGAGCAGCAAAGATCTTTCAATAGTTTTGCAATCAATGTATGGCCTTCAAAAAAATGAGGCCTACGATCTTGCTCTTGCAGCAAAAAAAGGTGGTGGTTAATTACTTTGCTGGTTCTGCCGGAGCTTGTGCCGAGGCTGGAGCCTTGGGCTCAGTAAATTTACCGCCGGCTGAATTTGCAAGATAAACAACCGATCGTGCAATTTCATAATCACTAACATCGGTTGGACTTGCACCGCCACGGGCAGGCATAGCACCCTTACCTTTCATAACCGATGCATAAAGAGCATCGTAACCCTTGGCAAGTCTACCGCCCCAGGAAGACGAATCCCCATACTTTGGAGCACCAGCAGCGCCGGAGTTATGGCAAGAAGCGCACACCGTTTTATAAACCGCCTCACCGGTTTGCACTTCACGTGGAGCACTCGCATCCTTGAAATTTAATTTACCAACCGGCTTAATTAATATCTCCGTACTTTTTTCCGAAGCCACATTCTGCTTATTTTTCCCACTGCTAACGTAAACGATCAATAAGAAAATAATAATGAGGGGTACAAAAAAACTTGCAATTACTGCGACACTCAGTTGCTTTGTATTTTTAATTAAATTACCGTGCTCTTCGCTCATAGTGGTTTGAAAAAGTGTGGTTAATTAGGAATGGCATAAATTATACCTAGAGCATCCTGGTTTCAGGCACTTACAATACATACTGATTAGTCCTAAATGCGCCCGTAGCTCAGTGGATAGAGTATTGGCCTCCGAAGCCAAGGGTCGCAGGTTCGATTCCTGCCGGGCGCGCCAGTTTCATCATTGTGTAACACCGAAATCCAAAAAAACCACTATGATTTGAGGATCTTAAGAAAGTCACTGTGTCAGAGCTAAATAGCGCCCTCCATTCCAACCAAGCATTGGTTAATCCGGCACCCCTCAGCCCAGATCTTCCCCTTCCTCACCGCAAGGTTATTCGGTCATGGCTAAGCCCAATGACCGAGGCTAGAACGTTTAAGGCAATTTTGCTACTAGTTCTCGATGCCGTCTTATGGATTCTAAGCATTGCTGCTACGGTGTATTTTGAGAATATTCTGATTAAGGTTCTCTTCGGAGTAATTGCTGGCTTTATAACGGGAAGAATCTTTATTTTGGGGCACGACGCGTGCCATCAAAGCTTTACCCCCCATCGCGCCTTAAATAAAGTGCTTGGACGGATTGCTTTTTTGCCATCACTTACCCCATACAGCCTATGGGATATCGGGCATAACGTTGTCCATCACGGACAAACCAACCTCAAGGGTTTTGATTTCGTATGGGCGCCACTTTCAAAGACAGAATACGATGCACTGCCTAAATGGCGTCAATTTTTAGAGAGGCATTATCGAAGTGGCTGGGGGCCCGTTACTTATTATTTGATTGAAATATGGTGGAACAAAATGTTCTTCCCAAATAAAAAATATCGCCCAGCGGATCGTTCTATTTTCATAAAAGATAATCTTTTGGTTAGTGCCTTTGCCCTAATCTGGATTGGTCTTTTGAGCTTTTTTGCCGTCAATACTGGGCAATCTGTTCTGATCGCATTACTGTGTGGCTTTGTGCTGCCCTACTTATTTTGGAACGGGATGATTGGATTTGTGGTCTATGTACACCATACCCATCCAGCAGTTTGTTGGTACGACAATAAATCAGAGTGGTTAAGGGCGCAGCCTTTTGTATCAACCACAGTTCACTTAACTTTTGGCTTCTATTGGGGCGCCTTGATGCATCACATCATGGAACATACCGCTCATCATGTGGATATGAGCGTCCCCCTTTACAACCTTCAGGCAGCCCAAAATCGGCTTGAAACCCTATTGCCAGAACGAATTATTGTTCAACCATTCTCTTGGAAGTGGTATTTTGATACCGCCAAGACCTGCAAACTTTATGACTTTTCGGAAAAGGCTTGGCTTGATTTTGATGGCAAAAAAACGGCTGATTCTGTTCGGGTTCTGCTTACCCCCTCTAACAATGGGGAAACGAGGTAAAATAATGGTTTCGAGAAGATTTATCAGATTCCGTTATGACCACGTCAACCACCCCAACTCCCACCCAAGATACTTCTCCCAGCCTTAAGTTTTGCTCTTCATGCAGCCGGGAAAAAAGGTTGGAAGGCGGCACCTGGATTCCTACAAGCAACCGAAAACAGCGTTGGATTTGCGCCAGTTGCCTCTACAACCGTACTCACCGTACCGGCTCCGCTAAAACTTAAACGCCATCCCCCACGTAGGGATTGCTTTGCCTTTCGCGGCCAAAAGTCGACATTGGGCCGTGACCTGGTACAAAATGCACGTCGTTTCCTAACGGCCATAACTTTGTTTTGATTGCAGATATCAGATCTGCATGATTGCCTCTCGGAAAGTCAGTACGCCCAATTGAGCCGGCAAATAGAACATCGCCAACAAAAGCCAGGCGGGTTGGCTCATCATAAAACACGATGTGGCCGGGTGTGTGCCCAGGACAATGGAACGCCTTGAGTTCATGCTCTCCAAGCTGAACCGTATCGCCATCAAGTAACCAGCGATCCGGCTCAAAGGGTTCGGCCTCCCCAAAACCAAACCGTACTGTTTGCTCAGGAAGTTGATCAAGCCAAAATTTTTCAAGGTGATGGGGGCCCTCTATGGGAACCTGCCATTTTTTTGCGAGCTCTTTCGCCCCGGCACAGTGATCTAAATGACCATGCGTTAATAACACCTTACAAAGTTTGACATCAAGTTTCGATAAGGCATCCTCAATTTTCTCCAAATCCCCGCCCGGGTCAACAACAGCCGCCTCTTTTGTTTTCTCACAAAACACGATCGAGCAATTTTGCTCGAACGGGGTCACGGGAACAATTGCGAGCTTTAAAGTCATGTCGGTATTATCAAACTTTTAATTAGAGTCGTTAAAATATTCTAATGAATATTTCCAGTAATCTTTTATTTGCTCAAACTCATGAGTGGATTAAACGTGGTGACGATAGCCTTTATTGGGTTGGTATTAGCAATCATGCCCAAGAAGCACTCGGCGATATCCTTTTTCTAAAGCTTCCAGATATCGGATCTTGCTTAAAACAAGGTCAAGCATGCGCTACGATTGAATCGCTTAAAGCAGCAAGTGATATTCATACTCCCATTAGTGGGGTCGTTGCTGAAATTAATGCTGCAGCTACTGAAAATCCTGAAAGGATTAACACTCAACCTTACGATGTTTGGCTCTTTAAGATCAAAGTAGATGACGAAGCAACATCTAATTTGGAGCTTGCATCATTAATGCCCAACCAACAATATGAGTCTGGCCTTAATAATTAAATAATCAATGGGTCGCGTTCAATTGACCAGCGTACTTTACCGATTTTTGAAATTCGTCCAACTGATCGTTCGCGCAGGTATTGGTCAAGAGCACTGAGTAATGCTTGAAGAGGTCCTCTCTGTCGCGACTCTATTAATAATTGCGACCGCTCCCACCCCCCAAGGCGAGCAATTGATTTTGGTACTGGATCAAAAATGGTAATTCCGGCTTGAGTATCTGCGATGCTTTGTAAATATTCCTTTGTGTGGTTTAGCCATGCCAACACTTCTTGCCTTTGCTTTGCCTCGGCATGCACCAAGGCTTGGTAACCAAATGGGGGCAGTTCTGCCTCTTGACGCGTTAGCATTAAATGCTCCATAAATCCTACTAAATCAAATGTTTTTATATATTGATAAACCGGGTCGTTTGGATAACGAGTTTCAATCAATATTTGTGTTGGTTCACCGCTAAAGCGACCAGCTCGCCCAGCAACCTGAACGAGTTGCGCAAATAAATGCTCTGGTGCCATATAGTCATTCGAATAAAGCCTAGCGTCTGCATCCAATACACAAACTAGGCCGATATTTTGATAATCATGCCCTTTAGCCAACATTTGTGTGCCAACGATAATTTGTGCTGACCCATCATGTATTTCTCCAAATAGTGCCTCACTTTTTTTACTTGTTCGTGCAGTGTCCGCATCGACTCGCAATACTTTGGCTTCTGGAAACAGTGTTTGCAGCTGATCTTCAATTTTTTGGGTTCCTCTTCCCAGCGGTTGTAAATCTGCATCGCCACACAGTGGACATCTTTGAGGAATGGTCTTTACTTGACCGCAATGATGGCAACACATCATGGGCGATTTAAAGTGGCCCAGCTGGCGATGCATCACCATATAGCTTGAACAATTGTCGCATTCGCTTAGCCAGCCACAAGATAAACATGTAATCACCGGGGCCATGCCGCGACGATTAATCAATATTAGACTTTGTCGGTTTTTATGAAGGTTATCCTCAAGTGCCGAAATCATTTTTGAGTTAATGGAGATTGAACCGGATGATTTTTCAGAACTCACTAACTCAACACTCGGTAACCGAAACCCCCCAACCCGACTAGTCAATCGAATTTCTTGATAGCGGCCCTCTTTTACGGCGTGCCAAGTCTGGGAGGATGGTGTTGCCGAAACCAAAATGATTGGAAGTCGTTCATTTTTTGCACGCCAAATGGCGAGGTCGCGCGCTGAATACCCGAGACCCTCTTGCTGTTTAAATGAGCTGTCATTTTCCTCATCGACAATGATTGCTACCAATTTTGGCAACGGGGTCATGATCGATAAACGCGTGCCTAATACAATACGCGCCGCCCCTGTCATTGCTTGATGCCACGCAATGCCACGTTGTTTTTCTGTTAATCCACTGTGAATTATCGCTAAGTTCTCTTCGGGGAAGTGGTCTTGAATCCGCCTTTGTAATTGTGGAGTTAGATTAATTTCAGGCAGCATGATTAATGCTTGGGCGCTGTGATCGAGTTTTAACAAGGATTCAATGAACGTAAGGTAAACGGCGGTTTTCCCACTTCCGGTAACCCCATTGAGGAGGTATGTATTAAATGTTCCTGCTTGATGGTTACTCAGTATCTGAATTGCATGCGTTTGTTCTTCATTGAGCTGGTTCTGGGCAATCTTCTTCTTGCTGTTTGATTGCGCTGTCGCCTTTTCCTTTGCAATTAATTGTTGTAGCGGCCTATTCCAGTGAGTACTTGTACGCCACCATTTGGGTATTGCTGAAATGAGCGTTTCGCCAAGTCCATGAATGTAATATTGGGATGCAAAGTACCCTAACTGCATCAAACGGCTGTCAAGTGGGATCAAAGGGGCGACTTGAAGAACGTTTTTTAATTTGGTTTGATTTATTTGAGTGTAACTACTTACTTCTATGATTAGACCGACCAAATTTGTACGTCCAAAAGGAACCTCAACCAACATCCCAATCTCGGGTTTAGCGCCAAGAGAGGCTGAATTCCATGAGTAATCAAATGCTTCATTAAGTGGCCGATCAACAACAACTTTAACGATAATTGGTGCCGATTGGGTCATTTAGCGGTGTATTGAATAATCTGTGGATAACTTTGTGGACAACCATCAATTTAGCCAATATTCAAAAGAAAGGATAGCGGCTCCTAACTTAATTGAATAGAATCAAAATTAATGAATATGCAATTAAATCAATAGCTTAGGTGATATACTCAAACCACGATATGTGGTCTGTTCACAATCTCCATGAAATCAAATGAGCAACCATCGTATGTGCATAAGTCTACCCTTAAGCGAGCCTGTTTAAAGGGCTAGAGAGGCTAAATTAGGGCCTGCGTAAATGTTCTGAATACTCGATGACGGTCTTGGCTAAAGCAGTGACGCTATCTGGATTAGTAAATTGAGAAATTCCATGGCCTAAATTAAAAATATGTCCATCAAGGGGGTGGAGACCTGTCTTTAAGGCTGGGGCTGTGCTGAGGCCATCAAGAATTTTCTTGGCTTGTGCCTCAATTTGTTCTGGACTGGCAAATAAAGCCAAGGGGTCAAGATTACCCTGAAGTGCAATTATTTTGTTTTTTTCCACCAAGCGGGATCGTGCCTTTGCCACTGACATTGTCCAATCGAGTCCAATAACATCGGCTCCAGATTCTGCCATGTCGTCAAGCCACAAACCGCCGCCTTTGGTAAAAATGATGATTGGTACCTTTTGGCCATTTAACTCGCGAGGAAGCTGATTAATCACCTTACGCATACTTGCCAAAGAAATATCTTGATACCACCCATCGGGCAACAGTCCGCCCCAAGTATCAAAAATCATCAGCGCTTGAGCGCCCGATCGTAATTGCTCGGTCAAATAGGCGGCTACCGATTGAATATTGATTTCTAAAATATGTTTAAGCAAATCTGGCCGATTAAACATCATGGTCTTCGCATGTCGAAAATCATCCGATCCCGAACCATCAACCATATAACAAGCCAGCGTCCAGGGGCTGCCCGAGAATCCGATCAGAGGAACGCGTTGTTTACCGTCCTGGATCAAGGACTTCCGAATTTGCGCCACTGCATCAAAGACGTATTGAAGTTGATGCAGATCTGCGGGCCTTAAGTTTTTAACAGCCTCCTCTGTTCGAAGAGGGTTGGCAAAACTCGGCCCCTCGCCCGCCGCAAATTGAAGGCCAAGGCCCATCGCGTCTGGAATGGTCAAAATATCGGAAAATAAAATAGCCGCATCCAAAGGATAGCGATCCAATGGTTGTAAGGTGACCTCTGTTGCATACGTGGGTGTTTTGGCAAGGCCCAAAAAACTACCGGCCTTAGCCCGAGTTGCGTTGTATTCGGGAAGATATCGACCAGCCTGACGCATCAGCCACAAAGGCGTGCGATCAGTTTTTTGGCCCAAACACGCTTTTAGGAAGCGATCGTTTGCTAACAATTAAATTACTTCTTACGACGCAATCGCGCAATGGCGGCTAACTGGGCAGCGGCAACAGCAAACTCGGATTGAACATGAGCAATATCAAAGTCGCCTGCACGATTCTGCATTGCTTCTTCAGCACGTTTTTTTGCCTCTAATGCTTTTGCCTCATCAAGATCATGACCGCGGATTGCAGTGTCAGCCAACACAATAATGCTGTCTGGCTGAACCTCCAAATAGCCGCCCGCCACAAATACAAACTCTTCATCGCCATCGGCTTTTTCAATACGTACCGAACCGGGCCGAATGCGAGTAATTAAGGGCGTATGGCCATGCAAAATTCCCAGCTCGCCCGATTCTCCAGGGAGTGCTACGAATTTAGCGTCGCCACTAAAAATCGACTGCTCTGCACTGACCACATCAACACGAATGGTTGCCATTACAGTTTCTTCGCTTTCTCAATTGCCTCATCAATCGAACCAACCATATAAAAAGCCTGCTCAGGCAAATGATCGAGCTCACCGCTAACAATCATCTTAAAGCCACGAATTGTCTCTTTCAATGGAACGTATTTGCCAGGCGAGCCAGTGAAAACTTCAGCAACGTGAAATGGCTGGGATAAGAAACGCTGAATTTTACGAGCTCGGGCTACAGCCAACTTATCCTCTGGAGAAAGTTCATCCATGCCCAAAATAGCAATAATGTCACGCAGCTCTTTATAGCGCTGTAATGTAATCTGCACACCACGAGCCACCTCATAATGCTCAGTGCCCACAATTTGCGGATCAAGCTGTCGACTCGTTGAGTCAAGCGGATCAACCGCGGGATAAATTCCAAGCGCAGCAACATCACGCGACAACACTACCGTTGAATCTAAGTGTGCGAATGTTGTTGCTGGTGATGGGTCAGTTAAGTCGTCGGCAGGAACATAAACGGCCTGAATCGAAGTAATCGAGCCCTTTTTTGTGGAAGTGATTCGCTCTTGGAGTTTACCCATTTCCTCTGCCAGGGTAGGCTGATAACCAACGGAAGATGGCATACGGCCCAATAAAGCAGAAACTTCTGTTCCTGCAAGGGTATAACGATAAATGTTATCTACGAAAAATAGGATGTCGCGACCTTCATCACGGAAAGCCTCTGCCATTGTCAATCCAGTAAGTGCAACTCGCAGGCGATTTCCAGGGGGTTCATTCATTTGCCCAAAAACCATTGCAACCTTATCAACCACGTTGGACTCTTTCATCTCATGATAGAAGTCATTGCCCTCACGGGTCCGCTCGCCCACACCAGCAAATACAGATAATCCAGAGTGTTGCTTGGCGATATTGTTAATGAGTTCCATCATGTTTACGGTCTTGCCGACGCCGGCGCCACCAAACAATCCAACCTTTCCGCCCTTTGCAAAGGGACAAACAAGATCAATCACCTTAATTCCGGTTTCAAGCAAATCAACCGACGGAGATAGGTCATTAAATTCTGGAGCAAGTTGATGAATTGAGCGGCGCTCCTGGGTTGCTATTGGGCCAGCATCATCGATGGGCCGACCTAACACATCCATAATGCGCCCGAGAGTGGCAGGGCCAACAGGGACAGAAATACCGGCCCCAGTAGCCTTTACTTCCATACCGCGACGCAAGCCGTCGCTCGCACCCATTGCAATTGCGCGAACGACACCATCGCCAATTTGTTGCTGAACCTCAAAGGTCAATCCTTTTTCAGCAAAGCTGGCTTCTGAACTATCTATCAGCGTCAGAGCATCATAGATGTTGGGCATCTGATCCCTAGGAAACTGAATGTCTACAACTGCGCCGATACATTGAACAATATTTCCGGTACTCATCACATTTCTCCGCTATTTAATCTCTTAATCATTTAGACTGCCGCTGCGCCACCAACAATTTCTGACAACTCTTTTGTAATTGCTGCTTGACGCGTTTTGTTATAAGTCAGTTGCAACTCACCAATCACATTTTTGGCGTTATCGGACGCGGCTTTCATTGCAACCATCCTCGCCGATTGTTCGGACGCCATGTTTTCTGCCACTGCCTGGTAAATCAGCGCTTCAATGTAGCGCTTAAGTAAGCCATTTAATATCGACTCGGCATCAGGCTCATAGATATAATCCCAGCCAGCTTTGCCATTTGCATCTTGAGCTAATTCATCGCCCGAGAGAGGCAAAAGCTTCTCTAACACTGGCTCCTGCTTCATCGTGTTGACAAATCGCGTATAGGCTAAATAGACAGCATCAACCTCGCCGCGCTCAAATGCTTCTAATTGGGCTGTAATAGCCCCAATCAAAATATCCATGTGCGGGGTATCTCCCAAGTGCACCGATTGGGACAAAATTTTTGCCTTCGCTCGATTCAAAAACTGAAAACCCTTTGAGCCAATCGCAGTGAATTGGGTCGAAATATTTTTTTCTTTGAATTCTCGAATTTGATTTGTTAAAACCCGAAAAACGTTAGTGTTTAAGCCGCCACAAAGTCCCTTATCGGTACTAACTACGATTACTCCTGCAGCCTTCACTTCGCGCTCAGCCATATACACTGGTCGATACTCGGGATTTGCATTTGCAAGGTGGGATGCGATAATTCGAATCTTTTCAGAATAAGGGCGCGCTGCACGCATTCGCTCTTGCGCACGACGCATCTTTGAAGCAGCAACCATCTCCATTGCCTTGGTAATCTTTCGCGTATTTTGTACGCTCTTGATTTTGCTTCGAATTTCTTTTGTGCTAGCCATAGTAAATTAGATTAAAAGGTTCCTGACCGCTTAAAGTCTTCGATAGCGGCCCTGAGAGCAGCCTCATCCTCTTTCGTTAAATCTTTCGTATCTTCAATCCGATTAACTAGACTTGCATATTTAGACTTGAGGTGCTCGTGTAGGCCCTTTTCGAAAGGCAACACTTGCTTGATATCCAGGTCATCAAAAAAGCCGTTGTTTACCGCATACAGTGATGCTGCCATTTGCCAAACCTGCATGGGCATGTACTGAGGCTGCTTTAATAATTCAGTAACACGTCGACCGCGCTCCAATTGCTTTAGGGTTGCCTCGTCAAGGTCGGAAGCAAATTGTGCAAAAGCTGCAAGCTCGCGATACTGTGCAAGGTCGGTACGAATTCCGCCAGATAATTTTTTAATAATTTTTGTTTGTGCTGCACCACCCACACGCGATACGGAAATACCGGCATTAATCGCAGGACGAACACCCGCATTAAACAAATCGGTTTCCAAGAAAATCTGGCCATCCGTAATCGAAATAACGTTGGTTGGCACAAATGCGGAGACGTCACCAGCTTGGGTCTCAATCACGGGGAGCGCGGTGAGGGATCCAGTCTTTCCTTTTACTGCACCGTTGGTAAATTTTTCAACATAATCTGGATTCACTCGAGCAGCCCGCTCTAATAAGCGAGAGTGTAAATAGAACACATCGCCAGGATAGGCTTCACGACCAGGAGGGCGACGAAGGAGCAATGATATTTGTCGATAAGCCACCGCTTGCTTTGAAAGGTCGTCGTAAATAATCAGCGCATCTTCGCCGCGATCACGGAAATACTCACCCATCGTGCAACCCGTATATGCAGATAAATACTGCATTGCTGCAGACTCTGATGCGCTTGCAGCAACCACAATGGTGTATTCCATGGCACCAAGTTCGGTGAGTTTGCGAACGACGTTCACAATAGTCGAGGCTTTTTGTCCGATTGCAACATAAATACAATAAAGGCCTTTGCCCTTTTGATTAATGATGGCGTCGATTGCTACAGCCGTTTTACCGGTTTGTCTATCTCCAATAATTAACTCGCGCTGACCCCGGCCAATTGGCACCATGGAGTCAATCGCCTTGAGTCCTGTTTGAACAGGCGTACTAACTGACTGACGCGCGATAACTCCGGGCGCAACTTTTTCAATGTAATCGGTAAGTTTTGTATTAATTGGGCCCTTACCATCAATTGGCTGTCCAAGTGCGTTTACTACGCGTCCCAATAACTCGGGTCCGATTGGGACTTCTAAAATACGCCCTGTGCATTTAACCGAATCACCTTCCTTAATATGCGTGTATTCGCCCAAAACAACGGCGCCCACAGAGTCTCGTTCTAAATTAAGTGCTAGGCCAATTGTGTTGTTCGGAAACTCCAACATCTCGCCTTGCATAACGCCAGAGAGTCCATAGATTCGACAAATACCATCGGTCACAGAAATAACCGTGCCTTGATTACGAATCTTTGAATCAACCCCTAATTCATTAATTCGGCTTTTGATCAGTTCGCTGATCTCGGAAGGGTTCAGTTGCATCAATTGCTCCTAAATATAAATCGAATAATCTCAATAACGATACGTTACGCGCTCAAGTTGGTTTGCATTTGTGCCAACCTTGCCTTAATGGAGCCGTCCAATACCTCGTCACCAACTTGAATATGAACACCACCAATCAAGTTGGGATCCACAATCACGGTAGGACGCAAATCTTTTCCACCAAAATGCTTTTTAAGGCTCTTCAGTAAGTCTGTAAGCGCGCTTCCCTCCAAAGGAAATGCGGAGGTAATGAGTGCTTCTGCTGCGCCCTCACTTTTATTTTTCATGGCAGAGAACTGCGTAGAAATCTCAGGCAGTGCGACTAACCGATGGTTATTAGCCAATAGTTTTAAGAAATTCGCGAGCGCTTCAGAGGGTTTCGTTTTAAGCAAACCCTCGACCAAAGTGACCAAATCATTCGTGCTCAACTTAGGATTATTGGCTAATGCCAATAACTCTTTATTCTCAAAAAAAGCAGCCAGTTCCTCAAGCTGCTTTGACCAAACGTCAAGATCGCTCGGTTTTGCACTTGCAAATAGTGCTTCTGCGTAAGGGCGCGCAATAGTGGCAATATCGGCCATTTACAGTTCTGCCTTTAGTTGCTCAAGCAAAGCGGCGTGGGATTTTGGATCAACCTCCCGTCGCAAAATTTGCTCGGCGCCCTTGACTGCTAAAGCCGCAACTTGATTGCGTAACTCATCGCGAGCTTTGCCGATTTGCTGTTCAGCATCCAATTTTGCTTGCGCAATGATCCGAGCTGCCTCAGCTTGAGCGTTCGCCTTGATTTCTTCCGCCGTTAGTTGTGCTCGCTTCTCAGCCTCTGCAACACGCTGAACACCCTCTTGGCGCGCAGTGGCCATAGCCTCTTCTGCTTTCTTGGTGGCATTAGCTAAATCAATTTTGCCGCGCTCTGCTGCTGCAAGACCTTCAGCAACCTTTGTAGCACGCTCATCAAGAGCTTTAACAAGCGGCGGCCAAACAAAGCGAGCGACCACCCACCACAAGATGAAGAAGACAATCATTTGCGCGAATAATGTCGCGTTTAGATTCACGATATTCCTTTCAGTGCTCTCAAAGTATGGGTCAACGACCCAGCCTTAATTACTTAATAACAGCTAGCAATGGGTTAGCAAAAGCAAATAACATTGCAACACCAACACCGATCAAGAATGCAGCATCGATCAAGCCTGCCAATAAAAACATTTTGGTTTGGAGTTCATTCATCAGCTCTGGCTGACGAGCCGCGCCTTCAATAAATTTTCCACCCATTAGACCAATGCCCAAACAGGCGCCCAAAGCACCAAGGCCAATGATTAGACCAATACCAATTGCTGTAAGGCCCTGTATGTTTGCTAGAAATGCTTGCATGTCAACTCCTAAGTAATAAAAGTGCTGTTAAAAATAAAACGATTAATGATGGCTATGCGCCTGCCCGATGTAAACCAATGTCAACATCATAAAAATAAATGCTTGTAACAAAATGACAAGAATATGAAAGATTGCCCAAGCAGATCCTGCAATTACATGTCCAACCAAACCCAAAGCGCTGAAATCGAGGCTAAAGGTCCAGATGCTTCCCAAGAGAGCAATTAATAAGAAAATTAATTCTCCTGCGTACATATTGCCAAACAACCGCATACCCAAAGATACGCCTTTCGCAATATATTCAATAATGTTTAATATCAAATTGAAAGGGGCCAAATACCATTTGGCTCCAAAGGGGGCCGATAGAAGTTCATGAACGAATCCGCCGACGCCTTTTATTTTGAAACTGTAGAAGAAAACCAAAATAAGAACCGCAAAAGACATTCCAAGGGTTGCATTTAAATCGGTGGTTGGAACCAACTTGTGATGGGGAACATGGATTCCAAAATTTTCCAAGAAATGATTGACTCCGACGACCCAATCAACAGGAACCAAATCAAGGGTATTAAGTAAAACAATCCAGCAAAAAACAAATAGGGCAAGTGGAGCAATGTAACTTCGATCGCCATGAACGATACTTTTTGATTGGGTCTCAACCATTTCAACTAGCATCTCAACTAGGGCCTGAAAGCGTCCGGGTACTCCAGGGGTGGCGCGTCTTGCAGCAAGCAACAAAAAACCCACCGCCAATAGACCCATCAAAATGGTCCAAAATAGTGTGTCTAAATTAATAACACTGAAATCAATAATAGAGGCTTGTGCCCCACCAATATTGTTGAGATTTTGTAAATGCTCAGCAATGTATGCTGTGGGAGTTAACGGCTCGCTTGGAGCTCCGTGTGCTGCACTTGCCATGTTTAAGTAATTCCTTTGTACTTAATTAAAACCATTTACCGCCAAAACCACGCCAGCCAGTAACACTTAAGCGTCACAACATAAGTGATTAGCAATGGTATCCACTGCAAATCTGGGTAACTCAATGCCACCCCTACAAATAGCGCAATTGTTACAGCGATTTTTAAAAATTCACCTGAAACAACTGCTGCCAAAAGACTCCCGGGGCTTTTGTTTTTTTGCTTATTTGCTAAGCCCATTCTCAGGGCAAACAAGGCCGCAGGAAAAAATCCAATAAAGCCACCCACAAAAGCTGAATAAGTATAAACGGTCAGCCCACGAGGGTTTGCAAAAGTTGACCAAGCAACTGCCATCACAAGCGTCATGATTACCTGTAAAAGGATGATGGCCCATGGTGACATGCTTGAAAAAGCACTACGGTTGGTTCTTTTAAGAACCTCCATCTCTTCTCTGGAGTAGGTTCTAAAAGAATCGGCCTCTTCATCAGGCTCTTGCCATGATGGTTTTGGCGCCAAATGCTCTTTTTTATGAATCAACTAAGCCTCAAAATTTTAGTATTCGCTCTCGGGAAGGTCAATTAATATCCCTCGAGGTGAATCAGTCATTATCAATGCCTAACTTCTTAAGTAGGGCGTCCAGCTCATCAAAATGGCTGTAATGAAAGCGTAGCTCCCCACCCCTTTTATTGGTCTTAAAGACTGCTTCTAGGCCCACTAGATCCGACAGGGTTTGTGCCAGGCGACTGTAATCTTGGCTTGTTGAGGCGCCTACTTTTCTTTTGAGAGGTGCTTTTCGAGCCAAATCGCCAGCGGCCAGGGCTACTGAGCTCGCCAATCGCTCTGTCTCTCGCACCGAAAGCCCTTGGGCAATAATTTTTTGGGCCAAGGCAACCTGGCTTGAGCCTGGTAGGGTTAAAAGCGCCCTGGCATGACCCATATCTAAATCACCAGATAAAAGCATTGCTTGAACCGCTCCTGAAAGCTGCGATAAGCGAAGCAAATTAGTTATAGCGCTCCTGGATTTGCCCACAGCCTTCGCAGCCTGCTCATGGGTAAAACTAAACTCATTAATTAATCGTGATAGACCGCGCGACTCTTCCAGTGGGTTTAGATCTTCTCGCTGCATGTTCTCAATGAGCGCAATCGCTGCCGCAGCTTGATCGTCGGCCTCCAAGACCCGAACGGGTACCTCATCAAGGCCAGCAAGCGTTGCTGCTCGAAAACGGCGTTCGCCAGCGATGATTTCGTAACGCCCATTCTCAATTTCACGAACCAAAAGAGGCTGCATCACACCGCGCTCCCGAATGCTGTCGGCCAGCTCTTTTAGGGGCTCGTCGGCCATGATGGTCCGTGGCTGGTACTTACCTGCCTGCAAAAGTTTCAGCGGCAATGATTGCGATCCTTTTCCAGAGAGAGGGCTTACGTCGTCCCCCTTATTGCTGGCGCTTAATAATGCGTCGAGACCGCGCCCCAATCCTTTTTTCTTGCTTGCACTCATCGTTTGCCTACATGGTTTTAATTCGTTGAACCATTTCGCCCGCAAAATCAATATAAGCCTGGGCTCCTCGGGATGATCTGTCAAAGATGATTCCTGGCAAACCAAATGAGGGGGCCTCAGCTAAACGTACGTTGCGAGGAATAATTGTTTTAAACACTTTGTCTCCAAAGTGAATATTGAGCTGTTCTGATACCTGCTGTTGCAAGGTGACCCTGGCATCAAACATAACCCGCAGAAGTCCAATGATTTTTAAATCCGGATTTAAATTTGCATGAACTTGCTTAATAGTGTTTACAAGGTCCGAGAGCCCCTCGAGTGCAAAGTATTCGCACTGCATCGGAACTACCACGCCATTTGCTGCACATAAGCCATTGAGGGTCAATAAAGACAGCGCAGGGGGGCAATCAATCAAAATGAAATCGTATTGGTCTGCAAGCTCGTTTAGTGCATTTTTTAGCCTTACTTCTCGCCCCTCCAGCTCAACCAATTCAACTTCGGCCCCAGCCAAATCGCGATTTGCAGGCAAAACGCTATAACCAGATTCCTTTGAAAACTGGATTGCCTCAGTCGCAGATGCAATCCCAATCAGTACGTGATACACACCACTTTTAATCGATGATTTATCAATCCCCGACCCCATGGTTGCGTTTCCCTGAGGATCTAAGTCCACCAAAAGAACTCGCTGTCTCTGGGCAACGAGCCCCGCAGCCAAGTTGACTGCCGTGGTTGTTTTTCCAACGCCACCTTTTTGATTTGCGATACAGAATGTTTTAGCCATAATTTTTACTATTGGTATTGGAAAACTAATAATCGGCGATCAAGCTGTTGCCCAGGCAAAGACAGCTGGCACTCCTCCAGCAGCCTCCAGTCTTGACTCGATACCTCAGAGATTTCTTCTTTGCTTTGTTGACTCTTCATTGCAAACACAAGGCCAGATGATTTTAATAAAGGTTCCGATAGCTCCAGCAGTTTATTTAGACGTGTAAATGCTCGTGCTGTTATGGCATCAAAAGACGTTGCGTGAGACAGCGCTAGGCTCTCAACTCGATTTGCCATTACTTGAAGATTGCCAAGCCCCAAACCGCCTCGCACATGCTGCAGAAAGGCGGCTTTTTTCTTGCTTGTTTCAATCAGACTAAATGACCAAGAGGACTGGAGGATTGCCAACGGGATGCCGGGTAGGCCTCCCCCCGACCCTAAATCGGCAATGTGAGTCATTGATTGATTGGATTGCAAGTAACGTCGCAGAATTGGCAAAATAATAATTGAATCAATAAGATGCAAATGAAGCGCTGCTTCTGTTTCATTAATGGCGGTGAGATTGTGAACCCGATTCCAGCGCTGCAACTCGCCTAAAAAATATTGCATTGCAGCGATCTCGCTTTGGCTAAGGCCAAACTCTCTTAGGCCCTCATCAACCACCAAGCTCATGTCATTTTTTGGGTCTTAGCAATACCCTTTTTTAGGTGGACCAAAAGCAAGGATATTGCTGCCGGCGTTACCCCAGAAATTCGCGATGCCTGGCCCAGAGTCTCTGGCTGATGCAAGTTTAATTTTTGCCAGACCTCAACCGATAGGCCTTTAACAAGGGAATAGTCCAAGTCTTGCGGTAGGCGAAGGGTTTCATAATGCTCATGGCGCTCGATTTCAATTCGTTGGCGCTCAATATAACCCTCGTATTTGATTGAAACCTCCACCTGGTCAAAAATCTGTCGCTCGAGATAGGGGTCTTCAAGCCTTGGGGATTCTTCCGCAAAGCGGGGATCAACCTGAATCAGCGAACGATAATCAACTTCGGGACGCCTTAAAACCTCTGCAAGGCTACACTCGTGCGCCAAGGCTTGACCAAGAAAGGTTTCTAACCGTTCGGCCGTGTGATGTTTCGGGCCAACCCGCACTGAACGAAGGCGCAATGTTTCACGTGAAACATGCTCCTGCTTTCTTAAAAAAAACTCCCATTGCTCATCGCCAACCAGACCAAGCCTTCTTCCTGCCTCTGTAAGTCGCGCATCTGCATTATCTTCACGTAAGCTTAGGCGGTACTCGGCACGGCTAGTAAACATTCGGTAGGGTTCTTGTACTCCCCGTGTAATTAAGTCATCAACCAAAACCCCAATGTAGGATTCGCTTCTTTTGGGTAGCCAAGGCTCTTTCTCGTCTGCGGCAAGGCTTGCATTAATGCCTGCCAGCAGCCCCTGAGCGGCAGCCTCTTCATATCCGGTTGTTCCATTAATCTGCCCAGCAAAATATAAGCCCTTAATCGCTTTGGTTTCCAGGCTGTGCTTGAGTTGTCGCGGATCAAAATAATCGTACTCAATGGCATATCCAGGGCGCACAATATCAGCGCTTTCAAGCCCACGGATGCTGTGGACAAGGGCCATTTGAATATCGAAGGGCAAACTGGTCGAAATCCCATTTGGATAAAACTCATTAGTCGTTAAGCCTTCTGGCTCCAGGAAGATTTGGTGACTCTCTTTCGTGGCAAAACGATGGATCTTGTCTTCGATTGAAGGGCAGTATCGTGGGCCGACCCCCTCAATGACCCCTGTATACATGGGCGAACGATCCAGCCCAGAACGAATAATGTCATGTGTCTGACTATTGGTATGGGTTATCCAGCACGGCACTTGGGGAGGGTGCTGCTCGGGCCTGCCCATAAATGAAAAACATGGAATGGGGTCCAGATCACCAGCCTGCTCTTGCATAACAGAGAAGTTAATCGTCTTGCCATTAATGCGGGGCGGGGTACCGGTTTTTAGGCGGCCCTGGGGTAGCTTAAGCTCTTTTAGACGAGCTGAAAGGGTGGTTGCTGCAGGATCTCCCGCACGACCACCGCTATGGTTTGCCAATCCAATATGGATTTTTCCATCCAAAAAAGTACCGGCCGTTAATACAACCTTTTTTCCCTCAAATTGAAGCCCGCTTTGGGTTTTAACCCCCCGAACCTGATCGCCATAAACAATCAAATCATCAACCGCGGCTTGAAATAAGGTTAAATTAACTTGGTTCTCTAGGCGCCGACGAATTGCCGCCTTATATAAAATACGGTCGCCTTGGGCTCGCGTCGCCCGAACTGCCGGACCTTTGCTAGAGTTTAAAATTCGAAATTGAATGCCAGCCTCATCCGTCGCTGAGGCCATGGCCCCGCCCAAAGCATCAATTTCTTTTACTAGATGGCCCTTACCAATACCTCCGATCGAGGGATTGCAGCTCATTGCCCCCAGGGTTTCAATACTATGCGTTATCAGGAGGGTTTTTGATCCCCTGCGAGCCGATGCGAGAGCGGCCTCAGTCCCGGCATGACCGCCACCGACCACAATCACATCAAATTTCTTGAAATAAAACATGGATTTGCCCAATTAGGGCGTAGATCATAGCATTTTTACTGTTTCACGTGAAACATCAAAATAATTAATGCATTATCTAAAATGTAAACCTTTGATTTAATTAGAAAAAAATGCGGAGTATGCTGATCGTACAATCAGCGCCAAAACCACAATCAAGAAAATTTTTCGGACAAATTGGCTTCCGTGTGTAATTGCCAAGACGCTGCCCACTTGGCTACCAATAATATTAGCAACCATAAGAGTCAAGCCAAGAGGCCAGTCAATAAAACCAAGGCTTGTAAGCATCAGGATTGTGGCTAGATTGGTTGTGACATTTACGAGCTTGGTAGCTGCCGAAGCATGCAAAAAATCAAAGTGAAAGATTCGAACAAATGCAAATAGAAAAAAGCTTCCGGTTGCGGGCCCAAAAAAACCATCATAAAACCCAATAATCAGGCCCATGGCCGCCGCCTTAACGGCTTCATGACGGCCTATTTTGTGGGTGGGGCGATTCTCAGCACCCATATTTGGAGCAAACCAAGTGTAAGCAAGCAAGGCTGCCAACATGAACGGCAAGGCTTTACGCAGAGGTTCTGGCGGAAAAACACTAACGGCTAGAGCACCCAAGAGCGCGCCGATGAATCCGGCAACAATCGCCGGGCCCAGAATATTCCACGGCAACTTTGCATGACGTAAATACCGCCTAGCTGCATTAATTGTTCCACCAATCGAAGAAACTTTATTGGCACTTAATAGGGTTGCGGGGTGGGTATCTGGGTAAGCAGCGAATAAAGCGGGTACCTGAATCAATCCGCCGCCGCCAGCAATTGCGTCAACCAGGCCAGAGGCAAATGCGGCTACCAAAAGCAAAAGCCAAAGATACGAACTAAAGTCGACTACGGTTTCCAAAATTTAGCGCAATGAATAGTTGGCTAACGGGCTTGTGACTTCCAAGCCAGAAACTTGGCAAGCGCCTCTTTACAAACTTCATCAAGCATATCAAGCGGTATGCGCTGCGCCCCCTGAATAATCATCAGTGCGTACGGCTTTGCTAAGGCGCCTGCTTCTTTGGATAAAACTAACTCGTCGCCTTTAGAGGGTGATTGCGTGCGCCAATAATTTATGGCGGCCTCTAAATCTTGGATGGAAACAAACACCATGATGACAACAAATCAATCAATATCAAGCATTGTGCCTCGGCACTTTTTGTTGCCACAATAGCAAGCGTATTCCTTTAGTAACTTTTTTGTCGGCTTTTCGTCCAAATTGAGTGAGTAATCGTAAAAAAGCTCTTCACCTGGAAGAAGTTTGCGCTTCGCAAATATAAAAACGCGACCCTCACCATCAACAGCAATTTCGTCCGCTTTGCAATTTGGCTTACAGGAGTGGTTAATCCAGCGAGCGGCGTTCCCACCAACATTTGCATCGATAACACGTCCGTCTTCTAGCGAAAAATAAAAAGTATGATTTGGCTGCTCTGGGTCATGTGGGTGACGACGCAAAGCCTCCTTCCAACTAATCCGTTCACCAATATATTCGATGATTGCTGACCCTTTAGGGATTTCTTTTTTTACAAAAACGCCGCGGCCATGAATTTTGGAATTTTTAACAGCAATAAATGACTTCGCCACGATTTTCGGGGCTTTGTTTTTTTTCATGGGATTAAATGTCTAAATTACGCGCAATCAAAGCGTTCTTTTCAATAAAGGCACGCCGGGGATCAACTTCGTCGCCCATTAGGGTTGTAAAAACCTGATCAGCCATGATGGCGTCTTCAATTTGAACGCGCAACAACCTTCTGGTGCTTGCATCCATTGTTGTTTCCCAAAGCTGCTGGGGATTCATTTCGCCCAAACCCTTGTAACGCTGGCGACTAATGGAGCGCTCGGCTTCGGAAAGCAACCATTCAAACGCGCCACGAAAATCAGCAACCACGCTCTCTTTATTTGATTTCTCTGGGTCTCCGCGTCGCACACGACTACCCGCTGGAACTTTGCCAGCAAGCGACGCAGCGGCATTCATAAGGCTTTGATAATCGTCGCTAGCAACAAAATCTGAACTAATTACCGAAATTTTTAAATTACCGTGCACACGCTTTGACAACAATAGTCGATAACGCTCCGTTCTCTCTTCCTTTTGGACCACAATGTCGGTGGGTATAGATAAGGGGTTTGCATTTTGCAAAAATGCACTACGCAAACGGTCTGCCGAATCGCTAGCTGCTGCCTCTGTATCAAAATTTAAGGTTACGCCCGCCGCCACCGCCCGAAGAGCATCTTCATCCATTGTTCGTGATAGCCGATCAACCACAGCCTGAATATTTTGATAGTGTTTTGCAAGACCCTCAAGCTCCTGTCCTGAAAGTCGCTCCCCCGCAGGGGTTTCAATTGAGGCCTGTTCAAGAGCAACCCTAAACAGCAGTTGATTTAATTCGGCATCATCCTTGATGTATTGTTCGCTTTTACCAAACTTAACCTTGTAGAGCGGGGGCTGAGCAATGTAAACATGCCCGCGCTCAATTAGCTCCGGCATTTGGCGATAGAAAAAAGTTAAGAGCAATGTGCGGATATGGCTGCCATCCACATCGGCATCGGTCATGATAATAATCCGGTGATAGCGCAACTTATCTGCTTTGTATTCCTCGGCACCAATGCCGGTTCCCAAAACCGTAATCAAGGTAACAACCTCTTGACTACTCAACATCTTGTCAAAGCGGGCTTTTTCAACATTTAAGATCTTGCCTTTAAGCGGCAAGATGGCCTGGAATTTTCGGTCGCGCCCCTGTTTGGCGGAGCCGCCCGCCGAGTCTCCCTCAACAATGAACAGTTCGGATTTTGCCGGGTCTTTTTCCTGACAATCCGCAAGCTTGCCGGGTAGGCCAATGCCATCAAGAGCCCCTTTGCGACGTGTCATTTCACGAGCTTTGCGCGCTGCCTCGCGAGCCTTGGCAGCATCAACAATCTTGCCACACAGAATTTTTGCATCTTGTGGCTTCTCAGCCAAATATTCTGCAAGCGCCTGGGCAACAACATCTTCAACCGGGCCCCGAACCTCGCTAGACACTAATTTATCTTTGGTTTGACTTGAAAACTTTGGTTCCGGGACCTTTACCGAAAGGACGCAGGTAAGCCCCTCGCGCATGTCGTCGCCCGAGATCTCAACTTTTGCTTTTTTTGCAATCTCATTTTCATCAATATATTTATTGATAACGCGGGTCATAGCGGCGCGCAGGCCCGTTAGATGCGTACCCCCATCGCGCTGAGGGATGTTATTTGTAAAACACAAAACTTGTTCGTTGTAACCATCGTTCCATTGCATGGCAACCTCAACGGTAATCTGACCGCCAAGATCAGACGGGCGCTCAGCCAGGGCATGAAAAATATTTGGGTGCAATACGGTTTTAGTTTGATTGATGTACTCAACAAACCCTCTCACCCCGCCGGAGAAAGCAAAATCTTCCTCTTGCCCACTTCGCTGATCAACCAGACGTATGTGAACGCCATTATTAAGAAATGAAAGCTCACGAATTCGTTTTACAAGGATCTCGTAGTGATACTCAATGTTGCCAAAAATTTCTTCATCGGCTAAAAAATGAACTTCGGTGCCTCGCAAATCGGTTTCTCCAGTAACCGAAATTGGAGACACCTCAACACCGTTTTCAATTTGAATGTTTCGGTTTTGAACAACCCCGCGCCCAAACTCCATATGATGAACTTTGCCATCACGTCGTATCGTCAAACGCAACCACTTAGAAAGGGCATTGACACAGCTAACTCCCACACCATGTAGGCCGCCAGAAACCTTATATGAGTTTTGATCAAATTTACCCCCAGCATGAAGTTCGGTCATCACAATTTCCGCCGCACTTCGCTTGGGTTCATGTTTATCGTCAAATTTGATGCCGGTAGGTACGCCCCTTCCATTATCAATAATGGAAATGGAGTTGTCCGTGTGAATTACGACCGATATTTCTGTGCAATACCCTGCTAGAGCCTCATCAATCGAATTATCAAGAACTTCGAATACTAAGTGATGTAAGCCGGTCCCGTCAGATGTGTCCCCAATATACATTCCGGGGCGCTTACGAACCGCTTCCAGTCCCTCTAATATTTGAATGGATGAGGCGCCATATTGCTCATTACTTTGGTTTTCTAAAGACATGAAATTTTCTAATTTGAACTTATGAGAACAACAAACCTAAATACGCATTGGCATTACAACGTACTTAAATGCTTCCGATCCTGGTAATGTAATGACGGCGCTGCTGTTGGCATCCCCAAGACTAATCTGAATCGCTTCGTTTTTAATGTTTGCGAGGACATCAAGAAGGTAACTAACATTGAAACCGATCTCAACAGTGTCGCCATCATAGGTAGTCTCTATTTCCTCTTGGGCCTCTTCTTGTTCAGCATTGGTAGACTGTATAGTAATTTTGTTGCTTGTTAATGAAAAACGAACACCTTTGAATTTTTCAGTTGTCAGAATAGCCGCTCGTTGAAGAGCTGCTTGCAATGTCTCACGATTAACAGAAAGTGAATTTTTTTGGCCCTTCGGAATTACGCGTTGGTAGTCCGGGAACTTACCCTCAACCAGTTTCGAAATTAGCTCGATATCACCGAAGTTAAACTTAATCTGGTTGTTGCTGATGCTAATTTCGACTGATTCATCTGTTTCTTGTAGTAAATGTTGACACTCAAGAATTGTTTTGCGTGGAATAATAATTTCTTGTTTTTGCCCATTTCCTGAAGGTGCGGTCTCAAGCTCAACATGACTATAGGCTAAGCGGTGGCCATCGGTTGCAACAGCAACCAGATCTTTTCCATCAACAACCAAAAGCATGCCATTTAAGTAATAACGAATATCTTGCTGAGCCATTGCAAAATAGACTTGACTAATGAGTTGGCGAAGCTTCTTTTGACTCATTGCCCAACTCGATTGAGCCTCTGAGTTGGTTTGCATGACCGGAAATTCGGTTGCCGCTAAGGTTTGGAGGGAAAACCGACTCTTACCGCTTTGCACGACCATCTTATTGTCTTTAAGATTAAGACTTACGGGCCCCTCGGGCAAGGCGCGCAAAATATCCAATATCTTTCGAGCCCCCACTGTTGTTGTCACATCATCAGAACCAACCCCAAAGTTCGCTTTTGTTGTAATCTGAATTTCAATATCCGTAGAAACAAACGAAATCGAAGGCCCTATTTTTTTAAATAGTAAATTCGCCAGGATTGCCAAAGTGTGGCGACGCTCAACAATGCCACTAACGACCTGTAGAGGCTTTAGTATTTCATCTCGGGTGGCATTGATCAGCTGCATTGTTTTTTTATTTCCTTTGTATATTTATATCGTAGTAATAATAAGGGCTGCATTTTCTGTTTATAAGTTAAATTTTATAGTGAAATCAAGGCTTTTTCGAGAAAATTTGCTGTGCATAAGTGCCAAATAACTCATGAACAAATTGTGAATAACATCGCACTAGGATAATACAAACATCTTATTCAAAAAACTATTAAGCGTTTCTTAACGCGGTTATCCCACCATCTTTCCACAAGTTTATCCACAGGTTAATTTTTAAGACTTTGTTCGAGTACATGCAATTCGTGGTTAAGATGAGAATCGTGCTGGCGCTCCTCAGCAATTTTACGAACGGCATGCAAAACGGTGGTGTGATCTCTACCACCAAATAATTCGCCAATTTCAGGCAAACTCTTTTGGGTTAATTCTTTGGCAATAAACATCGCAATTTGACGAGGGCGAGCAATGTTGGCGGGCCGCTTTTTTGAATACATGTCGGCAACCTTGATGTTATAGAAGTTGGCAACTGTTTTTTGGATACTTTCAACTGAAATTTGTCGATTTTGGATAGACAAAAGATCTTTAAGTGCGCTGCGCGCCACCTCAATATTGACTTCTTTGCCGTGAAAGTGAACGTACGCCAAGATTTTTCTGAGTGCACCCTCAAGCTCACGAATGTTTGAACGCAGATGCTTAGCCACAAAAAATGCGACATCTTCGCTCATCGGGATGCCTTCAATAGCTGCCTTTTTCATCAAAATAGCAACCCGCATTTCTAGCTCGGGCGGCTCAATGGCAACCGTTAGCCCAGAGTCGAAGCGTGAAATGAGGCGCTCATCAATGCCCTCCATTTCCTTTGGATAGGTATCGCTGGTAATAATTACTTGTGCCCCATTACTAATCAGAGCTTCAAACGCATAAAAGAACTCTTCTTGAGTGCGGGATTTTCCACCAAAAAATTGAATATCATCAATTAACAATAGGTCCAAAGAGTGGTAGTACCGCTTAAATCGATCAAACGCCTTTTGCTGATAGGCCCTCACAACGTCGGATACATACTGTTCCGCGTGGATATATCGAATTTTGGCATCGGGCTTTTCTTTAAGGAGGTGATTCCCAATAGCATGTATTAAGTGGGTTTTGCCAAGGCCCACGCCGCCATACAAAAACATCGGGTTATACGATGCCCCCGGGTTGTGGGCAACCTGAATGGATGCCGCACGAGCCAACTGATTTGCTTTGCCTGTAACAAAACTCTCAAAAGTTAGCCCAGGATTAAGCTTTGAATGGTCGCGATCCTGGGGGGTCGATCCAATGCCGATCTCTAGAACCTCGCCCCCGTCGGCTCCTAAGTCGCCACCAGAAAGGGCGGCGCCCGACGGCACGGTGGTGTCAACCGAAGCATCCACTAATTTTTCTTGACGGAAAACCGCATTAACGACTTTGGAGGGATCTTTCGTCGAATCGGCGCCGAGTGTAAATTGAATGTTAATAGTGCTGTCAAAATAAGAGGAGGCGATTTCGTGAAGCCTCGCAGAAAAGGTGCGCTTAATCCAGTCAAGCTTGAAGGGGTTGGGAGCACCAATAAGTAGTAAACGCTCACTTTCGTCGTACCCCTTTAATTTCAAAGGTTGAATCCAGGTTTTGAATTGTTGTGGTGATAGCTCTTTAGCTAAAATCTCCATAGCTAAATCCCAAAACCCAAGTGGATTCGGGTGT